>JBBQGV010000038.1:0-43192 GCA_038323375.1 Chitinophagales bacterium | reverse complement strand
AAAGCGATCAGGCTGAGGTTGCCGGCCCGAACCGATTCGCGGTGTTTGCTTTCCAGCAAAATGGCGTCGTTGTACAAATCGCTGTTCACCAGCAAGACCTCTTCCGTCAACCGGCGAAACACCTCTTCGTGGCGGTTGTCGCCGATGAGTTCTTTTAATTCGCGTTTAAGGGCGTCGAGCATACTGTTATTGAATAACTCCTTAAAACGCGAAATATACGAATCTATCCATACAAACCCAATTGAATGAATGACTCCTTACAACTATGGATGTACAATTAACTTCCTCATGCTTTCGCCAATGCGCAAAAAATACATCCCTGGAATCAGGTCATGCAGCATAACCTCCATGCCGTTCCGAAGAATAAAAAACTCCCTAAAGACCACGCGCCCATTGATGTTGTAGAGCAGAATTTCGCCCGGTTCGGCAACTTGCTCCGCAAAATTGAGGTAAATTGCCCTGCGAGCCGGATTTGGATACACGGTAAAAGCATCTGCAAACACCCGCTCTGGTTTTTGAACACACGGAATGGTCGTATTCAACAACCCCGGGCGATACAAAGCCAATACGGCATTCATCAGTTGTGTTTGTTCTTTAGTAAACATCATCATACACCGGTCATACACATAATCCATGTAATTCATAAACATGTTTGAGGTTCCATCACAGGAATGCTGGGGGTAACTTGGGCAGTTGAAGTTGTAAAAAAATTGATTCGGCGTATCTGAAATGCCATCGTCATCATTGCAGGTAGGCGGGCTGTTGTCACCCCAGATATGACGAAGCCCCAGATAATGCCCCACCTCGTGTACCGCAAGCCGCCCCATGCCGAGCCTTGAATCATTTATCCCAAAGAAATCTAAGGATATAACAATACCTGATCTTTCCGGCGTTTCAGTCCAGGGAGAATAGGCATAACCTGTTACCGAAATACCGTTGGGTGTAAAATCGTCTCCTGTCCATATATTTAGGTATCGCGTTGGATCCCAAGCATTGCTGCCGCCCCGGTCGGAGTAAAATAAATTATCCCGCTTCATGGCAATCCCCCGTTCTGTTGTCTGAACCCGCACAATGCCATTGGTGGGATTGCCAGCCGGATCCTCCGCTGCGAGACAAAAACGAATGCCGGGGTTGCCCACAAAGGGTTTGAATTCATCCGGAACCTGATCTATATCCTCGTTTTCAGCATTGAAGTCTAAATTCAACCGTTCGATTTGCGACCAAATCCGGGCATCGTCTATGTTTTCTTCGGGATCCCTCCAAACAACATGCACCACCACAGGAATCACGATGGGCGAACGCGACGTAATGGCATCGTCCCGCTGCATGGCCTCCGCAATGGCAGCCTCCATTACCTGTCTGCGTGCTTGCTGAACAGGATCTGACAATTCTGCCTCCCACTCAGGAGAATTGCCACAGTGTGGGATTGCCTGTGCAAAAAAATTCGACACAGGCATAAAAAACAATATGCCCCTAAATACCAGAAAGATGAGATTTTTCATAGTGAAGTTGAGGTTTGGTCACGAATTATTTTTTATGCAAAGTCACGTAATTCAGTTTAACTTCCGGTATCCCAAATTCGGCGATTAAGGACAATGTCATATTAATACTGTCCGGAAACACCCGGTATCCCAAACTAACGACGAACCAATCAGGACATAATTGACCTTGGCATAAAGCACCATAAGACCTGTTGTCAATCGCAAACGTGTCAGACCTTCTTATACCAACAGGCGCAATGTTTGTTGCTTCATAGCGGCCACCATCCCTGAGTTCTTTCACATACAATTTCATATAGTATTCTTCTATCAAATCCACAACAATCGTGTCCGGACAAACCTCACCTTGCATGATCCCAACATAAAAATTTTCGCCTTCTAATTCTATTCCCGTTTCTCCCAGAAAATAGACATTTTCTTTCACCATGCAATCTCCGGCAAGGCAGTTTTCCCAGGTTTCACAGTCGCAGACGATCAGTTTTTTGCAGCCGGGAGCTGATAGGGCGACGACGAACAACATAGCAAAAGCGCACAATAAGCTATTTTTCATGGTAATGTGTTTTTTGAATAGAAAAAATGACCCGGGCTGAGTCAGTCTGTTCAGCCCAGGTCATTTCAAAAATTAGTGTACAATAAATTTGACCCTGTCCGTATTGTTAGCTGACTCAATAAATGCAATGTAAGTGCCTGAAGGCAGATGACCTACCGAAAAAGAAAGCGTATGGATTCCTTTATCGAGCAGGCCATCGTAAGCTTCTGTTACTATTTTTCCCTGTATGCCCATAAAACGAATGCGAATGTGCTGCGGCACCTGCACAGGAATATTTATATTGACGAAACTTCCTGTGATCGTTGGGTACAAGGCTATTTCAGATACTGCATTTGTTGAATTAGCCATCCCATAAACCGGGTCATCCTGAAAACCACCATCCCCTTCATCTCTGATCTCGCAGGAGGGGCCTCGCATGCGGGAAAATTGCCTTTTTTTCAAACCTACAATACCTGTATGGATACTGGTCTCAAAATCATACCATGAACCATATGCGCCTAATTCAAATCCAGCATGATCCAGTCTGTTGTCCATGCTATTAACCGCATCAACCTGTACATCCGCTTCTGGCGGAGCAGATAAAGATCCCAGCAAGTATGTAGCAAATTTATCTGTACAACATTCCGGGTCTTCAGTTAATTGACTTTCTACAACCCCTGTCAGGAAATAATCACTGGCAACTCCTGCTTCAGATCTGTAGCAGCCAAATCCTCGTGTTTCTACCAGATAAGCGGAAAACAAACCGACCGTAATTGGGTTGTTCGGGCTTAAGGTAAGCGTATTTGCCCCCGATACCAAGACTCTGTCTTCCTGCACTGTCTCGCAGTTGCCAGCCCGGTTGCTGAACGGTGTGCCAATAAGGGTTTGCAGTTCCTGAATAAATTCCTCAATTTGAGTAGTGGTAGGAATATTACTCGATGAAGTATCGAGTGTACCAACCAAAAACTGAGCAACCGGACTGACCACATTCAACAGTTGTATCCAGAAATCAGGATTCCAAGTAGTACTGCATTGCCTTCCAAGCATCGCATGACCGGCATCCAAAGCCGTCATTTCACCGGTTCTGTCATTAAACGCCAGCACAAAGGCCAGGTCTTCTGCCGCTGCTGCCGCCCCTTTCGAAAACCAGCAATTTTTCTTTTCTGTCTTTACATGTAACCGTGTGGTATATTCATAATGAACATACAATGGTCTTTCACACTGGCACCGTTCTGGTAAATTACTTGTTGTTGCGTCAGTACCACCACTGTTTGCGCATCCCAGAAAAAATCTGAGCCGAGCCGATTGGGTGGTCACAGAACCATCTTCCAGACTTCCCTGCAAATTACTCAACCTGTATCCCATTCCACCGCTATTTTCATTTTGGCGTAAAGTGATAAATTTGGCTGGCCCACTCTCGAAGCGATCAACAAAAGTTTTGTCGCCGGAGCCACGTTCGACGAACTGTCTTACTTTTGGCAAAATCTCACCAGTTTCTTGTATCCTTCTCTCAACAGGCGTAGCTACATTAAGACGACCTGTAATCACCTTACACTTACACTCTCCGTTAAAATGCAAAATATCCGGGTTTTGTCCTGGCTGGGTTGGAGGAAGCCAGGAAGAAATGATTGGCGAATTGCTCATAGATTTAACAAGCGGAGCATTGTCCAATGCAAATGCTTGTAAAAATGCCAGCTTCTCATAGTGATGTATATCGGAAGTCGCTATATAATCGAGCAAACCAACAGTCGGTTCGCCCCCCGAAAACCAACGGGATAATTTATTGTAAAAGAAGTCTGACAACTTAATGGGCTCAGTTTGTGGAAATGTTGACAACAGTTCTGAATCTGAAACATAAGCGTCTTCATCCGCGCTCACAGTAACCCTCCAGGTATACTCTGTGTCAAGTGCAAGATTTTCCAGAACTGCCTCCGTAGAAGAAACCTGAAAGCTACTCCACGAAGATGCAGATACCGTTTTATAGTACACGGAATATTGTGTAGCACCGTTCACTTTTCCCCATTTAAGATAAGCGGCAGCATCCGTTTGAAACCTTAGCATTGCGCTACCCAATAGCTCAATTCGAATCGGGCTTTCATAAATAACACTATCTGTTGTACTAGTACTTCCTGGTTCAGGTTCCTGAGCTGTTGCAATAGACAAGCTCATCAAAGAAAATAACAGAAGCATGCCCGGCTTTTTTAGCGAAGAAATCATCGGAGCATCGGAGCATCGGAGCATCGGAGCATCGGAAACAAATTTTTCATGTTGAATTAATTTATGAAGTTACTAAAAAAATCTAATTTTTAGGCATACTCCATCTATTAAAACATGAAAATTTTCAGAGCGCCTTTTGCAAAGAAAAAGGCTTTTTTAGTATAACAGCATTACTATCTTTCTTAGCAACGACATAGGAGATTACAGCATCTTTTTCATTTTTTAAAATGCAAAAATCTAAAAATCAGCATTTAGCGTATTTTAAAACCAGAAAAAAAGAACAACAAAACCCCAAAAATCATGGTGCCGCTGAATCAGAGTTCAGCGGTACAATACACAGGCAAACATACAAGCTCAATACCCATACTTATCCTTCCAATCCTGCTTCAGCTTTTGCTTGATTTTCTCTTCCGCCGGATTTTGTTGTGGCTCGAATAGCTTGGTTCCGGAAACCTCATCGGGCAGGAATTCCTGTACCACAAAATTGCCCGGAAAATCGTGGGCATAGCGGTAGCCTTTGCCGTAGCCCAATTGCTTCATCAGGCTGGTTGGCGCGTTGCGCAAGTGGAGTGGAATGGGCAGGTTGCCGCTTTTGCGAACAAGCTCCTGCGCGTTATTGATGGCCATATAGGCAGAATTGCTTTTGGGCGAAGTGGCTAAATAAATAGCTGCTTGCGAGAGGATGATGCGGGCTTCCGGCAAACCAACCGCCTGAACTGCCTGAAACGCAGTCGTCGCCATCAGCAGGCCATTGGGGTTGGCTAAGCCAATGTCTTCCGAAGCGGCGATCATCATGCGGCGGGCGATGAATTTCACATCTTCCCCGCCTTCGATCATGCGGGCTAACCAATATACTGCCGCGTTGGGGTCACTGCCCCGGATGGATTTGATGAAAGCCGAAGCCACATCGTAATGCACTTCGCCACCTTTGTCGTAAAGGGCAATGTGCTGTTGCACCAATGCCGTGATATAGTCGTCGTTGATGACCACTTCCTGGCCGCCTGTGGCTTCCCCGGCAGCCAGTTCGAGGATGTTGTAGAGCTTGCGCGCATCGCCGCCGGAGAGGTGGAGCAGGGCGTCGTAAGTTTCTATCCGAATTGACTTATCTTTCAGATATTCATCGTGTTGCAAAGCTTGATTAATCAAATAGATCAAGTCCTCTTTCTCCAAAGATTTCAGGACATAGACCTGGCAGCGCGACAACAAAGCCGGAATGACTTCAAAGGAAGGGTTTTCCGTTGTTGCGCCAATGAGGGTAATCACGCCTTCCTCCACCGCACCCAGCAGCGAGTCTTGCTGCGACTTGCTGAAGCGGTGGATTTCATCAATGAACAGCAACGGGTTCTGGCTGTTAAAAAATCGCTGACTGCGGGCTTTTTCAATGGCGTCGCGCACGTCTTTTACCCCGGAATGTACCGCGCTTAAAGTATGGATCGGCCGTTTCAATTCGTTCGCAATGATACGGGCCAGCGTTGTTTTCCCAACCCCCGGCGGCCCCCATAAAATGACAGACGGGATCACCCCCGAAGCAATGGCTCGTTGTAACACAGCCCCCTCCCCTACCAAATGCCGCTGTCCGGTGTATTCGCTTAGTGTTTGCGGGCGCATCCGCTCTGCCAAAGGCTTCATGTCGAGATTTTAGATATTAGATTTTAGATATTAGACAATAGATGGCGGAAAAGAAAAAAGCCCGGTCTAAAATCTTTGCTCTAATATCTCCTTTCTTTTCAAAAATATGTTTATATTTGTCCACAAGATTCTACACAATTTCCACCCTCCATCATGCTCTATTTTTTACTTACTTGGGATTATTGTCTTTGAGAGGCGTTAACTCTTGACGCTTCAGGCTACACACAAATACTTCGCGCTGAAATTCCTTCCACTCTTGTAGTAGGACAAATCAGCGCCCGTATGTCTATTTCGCACCATTAGATTTTCTGTGTTTGCGAATATCCTTCCTGAATGCGTCCATTCTTTTACAGAGAAAACGCACACGTTCATGATTGCACAACAACATTCGGCGCCCCGGCAGCCACAGGTAAGTATTCCTTACCGGATGCCGGGCGAATTCCTGTATCGGGAGGACTTCCGTACGCAACATTTTGTAATTGACAGCACGATGCCCCAACGCTTGTTGACTACAGGCGGCATGCAGTTGAGCATTCCGGCTTGTGCTTTTATGAACCGCGACCGTAAAAGACGGATTTTCGGAACGGTGGAAATCGTTCTGAAAGAGCTTTATACCTTGGCCGACATCCTGCTATTCGGTCGCCCGACTTCCGCTAATGGCAATTTATTGGAAGCCGCTGCACAATTTCAGATCCAAGCCTTCCAGTCGGGTCACCCACTCGAGGTGGCGCTTCCCATTCAGATCCGGTTGTCCTCCACTGCCTTTTTTCGCAAACCGCAGCGCATGCGCCTTTTTTCAGGGGGCGCCTCCGCGATCCGGTCTATATCAGGTCAACCCGTATTCGACTGGCATTTTGCCTCCAGTCTGTTGTTTGAACATTCGGGCGACACGCAGTACCAGTTTCAGGTTGACCGCTGTGGCTGGTGGTCTTGCCAAAAGCCTTACCATAGCAAATCGCGCAGGGTGATGATGAGCGTGCGAATTGGTGAAGACCAGGGAATTTTCCGGCATTTGGATGCTTTTCTGATTTTTCGGGACATTCCTGCTATTGTAAGGTTATACCCCGGAATGAACGGGTTCACGGCCCTGAATATCCCGGAAGGGTTACAAGCGTCTGTATTCATTTTCGGTATCCTTGGCGAGCAGTTGTACACCGGCCAAAGCGCACCTGAGCACACCTCTAACCGGGTGTTGAACGTTGCGGTAAGCCCGAGCCAAAAAGAGGTGATCCGGCAATTGATTGGTCAGGCAACTGAAGCTTAGCCTTGCTTAGCGCAAATAGTTCGCAAACTGCCTGAGCAGCAGCACTATTGGCCCTAAAATTAATGGCCACCCGGGCGCCACTTTCCGCAAATGCTAAGGCTGTCGCACGGCCAATGCCGCGTGATCCACCCGTAATCAAAACTGTTTTGTTGGAAAAATCGGTCATAAATCCTGTAGTTTCAGTACGGAAAGATATAACATTTTCTATTTTAGCGGAATGGAAACCTTTTGGTTTTCATCCTTTGAGCATAATAGCGCAGCAATGCTTCTGTCAACTTGAAAATACAAACACAATCTGATATGAAAAAAACCTCCCTTTCGCTTTGGCCATGCCTTTTTATGGTCGCACTAATCGCCGCTTACCCTCACTCCGCTTTCGGACAAAAAAACAAAACCAAATCGCAGGCAAATGCTCCTGCAATCAGTTATGAGGAAAACCTGTACAACGCCCTTCAATGGCGCACCATCGGGCCTTACCGGGGCGGGCGCTCAGGAGCGGTTACCGGCGTTCCGGGCAAAGACAAACTCTTTTACTTTGGCAGTACCGGAGGGGGTATCTGGCGCACTACCGACGGCGGCGAAACCTGGGCCAACATCAGCGACGGCTATTTCGGCGGCTCCATCGGAGCGGTGGCCGTCAGTGAATACGACAACAACGTCATCTATGCCGGGGGTGGTGAAAAAACCGTCCGGGGCAACGTTTCTTACGGCTATGGGGTATGGAAATCGGAAGACGCCGGCAAGACGTGGAAAAAAGCCGGCTTAGAAAACTCCCGGCACATTCCGCGGATCCGCATCCATCCAAAAAATTCGGATTTGGTCTATGCGGCAGTGCTGGGCGACTTGTACCAACCCACCGATGAACGCGGGGTTTACCGCAGCAAAGACGGCGGTAAAACCTGGGAACGCATCCTTTTTGCCAATGCGGATGCCGGGGCAATGGATCTGACTTTTGACCCAAACAACCCGCGCATCCTCTACGCTTCTACCTGGCGGATCCGGAGAACTCCCTATAGCTTAGAGAGCGGCGGAGAAGGCTCTGCCATCTGGAAAAGCACGGATGGTGGCGATACCTGGATCAATCTTTCCACCAACAAAGGCATGCCCAAATCGCCATTAGGCATCATAGGAATTGCGGTATCGCCGGCTAATTCGGAGCGGGTATGGGCCATCGTAGAAGCAGAGGAAGGCGGGGTGCTGCGCTCCGACGACGGTGGAAAAACCTGGGCGAAACTCAACAGCGACCGCAATATGCGGCAACGAGCCTGGTACTACACGAGCATTTATGCCGATCCTCAGGATGCGGAAGCGGTTTATGTGCTGAACGTAGACTATTTCAAATCTACGGACGGGGGCCGGACTTTCAAATCGTATGATTCCCCGCACAGCGACCACCACGATATGTGGATTGCCCCGGAAGATCCAAAACGGATGATCATTGCCGACGATGGCGGGGCTCAAGTGAGTTACGATGGCGGCGAAAACTGGAGTACGTACCACAATCAACCAACGGCGCAGTTTTACCGGATCGCCACAGACAATCACTTCCCCTACCGCATTTACGTGGCTCAACAGGACAATTCTACCCTGCGCGTGCTGCACCGGACCAATAGCGGTTCGATTGGAGAAGACGACTGGGAAGAAACCGCCGGCGGCGAAAGCGGCCATATCGCAGTTGATCCATTGGATAATGACATCGTTTATGGTGGCAGTTACGATGGCTTCCTGACCCGGCTAAACCATCGGACTAATCAGGTGCAAGACGTAAATGTCTGGCCCGACAATCCGATGGGCCACGGCGCAGAAGGCATGAAATACCGCTTTCAGTGGAATTTTCCCATCTTTTTTTCCCCAAACAATCCGAAAAAGCTCTACACGACCTCCAATCACGTGCATGCGAGCTTTGATGACGGGCGCTCCTGGGAATTGGCCAGCCCCGATCTGACGCGCAACGCCCCCACCAAACTGGGGTCTTCCGGCGGTCCGATCACCAAAGACAATACGAGTGTGGAATACTACTGCACCATTTTTGCAGCGACCGAATCTCCCTATGAACCAGACCTGCTTTGGACTGGTTCCGATGACGGGCTGATCCATGTTTCCAAAACCGGTGGCGGATTAGATGGCAAAGCCTGGGAAAATGTGACGCCCAAAGGCATGCCCGAGTGGATGATGTTCAATAGCATTGACTGCGACCCCTTCACCAAAGGCGGCGCTTATGTGGTGGGAACGCGTTACAAGTTGGGCGATTATAAGCCCTATATTTATCGCACCAAAGACTATGGGAAAACTTGGACGCTAATTACCAAAGGCATTGATGCTTCCCATTTTACCCGCGTGGTACGGGCAGATCCGAAGCGCAAAGGCTTGCTCTATTGCGGTACGGAAACCGGTATGTATATTTCTTTTGACGACGGCGATAACTGGCAACCGTTCCAACTCAACCTGCCCATCGTGCCCATTACTGATCTCGCTGTTAAAAATGACAACCTGATTGCCGCCACGCAGGGTCGCAGCCTTTGGCTTATTGACGACCTGACGGTATTGCATCAACTGTCGGACGACCTTGCAAAATCCGGATTTCACCTGTACAAACCCATGCCGAGCTACCGCATTGGCGGATTTCAAAACAAAAATGCCATTAAAAAAGAGGGTTTGAACCACCCCGGCGGTGTGATGACGCATTTTTACCTGAAGGAAAAACCCCTTGATTCTGTTGAGGTAAAACTGATGTATTACCAAGCTGATGGCAAGCTGATCCGCGAGTTTTCCACCAAAGCAAAAGAAGACGCCGACAAACTGCCAGAATTGAAAAAGGGCGGCAACCTTTTTGTCTGGAACATGCGGTATCCCGACGCCAAAAAATTTGAGGGTATGATCCTTTGGGCAGGCGGCGTAATGGGGCCACGGGTAGCACCCGGTAATTATACGGTGAAACTAATGGTTGGTAAAGCATCGCAGGAGCAGACTTTTGAAATCCTGAAAGATCCGCGTTCCGAATCCACACAGGCTGAGTTGCAGCAGCAATTTGATTTTTTGATCGCTGTGCGCGATAAAGTTTCGGAAACACACCAGGCCATCATGGACATCCGCAGCATCCGGGAACAACTCAACCAGTTCAAAACCAAAGTTAAAGGGGATGATTCGATGAAGCCGCTGGTTGCTCAGGCAACGGACATTGACTCTGTGCTGACCTTAGTAGAAAATGAATTGTACCAAACCAAAAACCGAAGCGGGCAGGATCCACTCAATTACCCCATCCGTTTGAACAACAAACTGGCGCATGTGGGCTCTTCTGTGGGTTATGGCGATTACCCGCCAACGCGGCAAGCCATTCAGGTGAAGGAAGAATTAACCATGAAGATTGACATCCAATTGGCCATTTTCCAAAAAATTGTAGCGGAGCAGCTTCCGGAATTCAATAATGCAGTGAAAGCGAGGGAAATTGATGCAGTGGTGTTGAAGAAAGAATAGAAACAGTTGGCAGTTTTTTTAGTGGGGAGGGGTATAAACTGCAACTGCCCACTGAAAAACTGCCAACTGAAAAAAACTTACGCTTTTTCCAAAGTAAACCCAAACGTAGATCCCACATTTGGCGTACTGCGCACATTAATGGTTTGCTTGTGCGCTTCGATGATGTGTTTCACGATGGCAAGACCCAGGCCGGATCCCCCCTGTGCGCGGGAGCGGCTTTTGTCTACGCGGTAGAAGCGGTCGAATACATGGTTGAGGTGTTTGGCAGGAATGCCGATGCCGTTGTCGGCCACTTCTATCAAGACATTTTTGTCCATATCGTAAAAACCGACTTTCGTTTTTCCACTGGGGTTGCCATATTTGATGGAATTGTGCAGGAGGTTCATCAGAATTTGGCGAATGCTCTCCCGGTCTGCCCGGACTTTATAGCCGGGTGAAGCGCCCTCTTTGAAGTCGAGCCTGATGCTTTTCACGGCAGCCTTAATTTCCAGGTCATCAAAAACCTCTTCGGTCAACTGATGGATATCAAAAACCTGCATATCTAAGATCAGCTCTCCGGATTCAAGCCGGGAAATGGTGCTCAGGTCTTCGACAATGGTGTGCAGGCGCTCTACATTTTTTACGGCTTTTTTTAGAAAAGTCATATTCACTTCCTCATCGTAAATGCCGCCTTCGAGCAGGGTATGCAAATAGCCTTGGATGTTAAAAATGGGTGTTTTGAGTTCGTGGGAAATATCACCGACAAATTTGCGGCGGTATTCAGCCCAGGACTTTTGCTTATTGTTTTCATTTAGCTGGTCAATGGCCCATAGCTCCACTTCGCGTTCCACTTCGTCCACAATATGGCTTTTCATATCAATCTCCATCGGGCGCTCGCCCGGAGAGAGCTTTTGCTGGTGGATGGTTTTGTAAATGACCTTGATTTTCCGGTATAGGTACTCTTTTAGGTAGTACATGCTGATGAAATAGGCTACGCCAAACAAAGCAACCGAAAAGAGCAGACAAAGGAGTAAATCATCGAACCAGACGCTAATGATCAGGGCAAAAAGAAACAATGCAGCTCCTGCGCCTGCGATGAGCAGCGCTGTAAGCAACGCCACCTGCTGCGGCGTTGGGTTTTTCATCATAAAAGCTAACCGGCCTCTAAAACTCAAATTTATAGCCAATACCTTTAATCGTCTTGATGTAATCTTCTCCAATTTTTTCCCGCAGTTTTCTAATGTGAACGTCAATGGTGCGATTGCCAACAATAACATCGGTTCCCCAAACCTTGTTGAATATTTCTTCTCTGGAAAACACCTTTCCTGGCTTGGAAACCAGCAAAGTAAGTAATTCAAATTCCTTTTTGGCCAACTCTATAATCCGTTCGCCTTTTTGAACGGTCACATTTTCTGCATTGATGATCAGGTCGCCCATTTTGATGATTCCGGCCTGATCTTCCTGGACGTCAATCCGGTCATTTCGGCGCAACAGGGCTTTAATTCGGCTGAGCAACACCCGTGGGCGGATGGGTTTCGTAATGTAGTCGTCGCCGCCTACTTCGAGCGCGGCAATCTGAGAATAGTCTTCTTCCCGCGCCGTGAGGAAGGCGATCACAGTTTTGTCAAACTGCGGTTTGGTTCGGAGTTGCCGACAAACTTCCACCCCGTCCATTTTCGGCATCATGATGTCGAGGATGATCAGGTGCGGTTTTTCGCGTTCGGCAAGCCGAATACCTTCTTCTCCATCCGAGGCAGTAATGACGATATATCCTTCTTTACGAAGATTATATTGGAGGAATTCCAGAATATCCGGCTCGTCGTCAACGATGAGAATTTTGATTAAATCCATAAAGAGCATGTGCAGTTGCGCAAAATTAACCCATCCGCTTGCCATTCTGCCTATACTGGCGTTAATTTATTATTAAGTCTGTTAACCTTGTTCTTCTTTAAAGTTCAGACCCCGACCCAATGAACCGACTCTATTCAGAAAAATGCTGTACTTTTTCGCTTAACCTATTGTGCGGCGGCCTATCTTTGCGCCCGCAACAAAGCATCAATAACATGCCTTCGATTTCGAAGAGGGGCCAACAGGTGCCGCTTTCTCCGTTCCGCAAACTGGCACCATTGGCTGAAGAGGCTAAGGCTGCCGGCAAACGTGTTTATCACCTCAACATCGGCCAACCGGATATTCTGACGCCGCCCGAAGCTTTGCAGCAGGTACAAGCGGCTAATCTCAAAATTCTGGAATACAGCCCGGCGGAGGGTTTTCTTTCCTATCGCAAAAAGCTCTGCGAATACTACGCCCGTTTTGACGTTGCCTTGCATTATGAGGAGGTGATCGTTACCACCGGCGCGTCGGAAGCCATTCAACTGGTGCTGTTGTCCTGTTTAAACCAGGGAGAAGAAATTCTTGCACCGGAGCCCTTCTACGCCAATTACAATGGTTTTGCACACATCGCCGACGTCAATGTGTGTGCCATTACCTGCGACATCGAAACCGGCTTCGCACTGCCCGACGCGGCCGCATTTGAGCGCTGCCTTACGCCACGAACCAAAGCCATTTTCATCACCAACCCCAACAATCCGACCGGCACTTTTTATGGTCGGGAAGTGCTGGAAGGGCTGGCGCTATTGGCAAAAGCCTACGATTTGTACCTGATTGTAGACGAAGTATATCGGGAATTTTGCTACGATGGGCAGCCTTTTTTCTCTGCCCTCAACCTGGAAGGCGCTGAAGAAAACGTCATCGTCATTGACTCGGTTTCCAAACGCTACAGTGCCTGCGGCGCACGGGTAGGCGCGGTTGTCACCCGAAACCGAGCCGTATTGGATGCGGTTTCGCTGTATGCCAAACTCCGCCTCAGCCCGCCCACGCTGGGACAAATTGTGGCAGAAGCAGCCATTGATATTGGTGAAGCATACCTGCACGAAGTCAAAGCAGAATACGATCGGCGGCGGATGGTGGTGTACAATCGCCTGCAACAGATTCCGGGCGTGACGAGCTACCTTCCGGGTGGCGCATTTTATTGCTTTGCCCGCTTCCCGATCGCCGATGCTGACGATTTTTGTCAGTGGCTGTTGTCAGATTTTGAATACCGGGGCGCTACGGTGATGTTGTCGCCCGGCGCAGGATTTTATGCCACGCCCGGGCTTGGCAAAGACGAGGTGCGCATTGCCTACGTGCTCAATGTTCACGACCTGGAAGCGGCCATGAATTGTCTGGAAGAAGCGCTTCGGGTATACCCGGGCAGGTTGACCACAACAGTGAAAGAAGAAGAAGCAATACCAGCCTGGGGTTAATGAATGACCACTTTTTCCGCCCACTGTCCCTGATCGCCCCTCGCCTTCAGCAAGTACAAACCAGCCTGCAAGGATGCGTATCCTGGAAATACGTATAATTATAGGTGACATGAGTCGGTGCCGGGTTGTTGAAATTATGCGGCACGCTGCCATCGTAGCTTACCCCGCCTTCCCAGCCGAGAAAAGGGTGCGGCAGCGAAAAGGCGTGCCCCACTTCGTGCGCCCAGGTATGATCGTTTGGGCCGGTACAACTTTTTTTCAATGCGATGCCGGCGTAGGGCAAATTGTAGCCACAATTGCCGGCGGGATCTGTCAGGATGTAGCAATTGAGTGTATTCGGCACGTTGTTGGCAAACATCATCAACGCGCCCTGCGGCACACTGTCGTGGGTGTCCCAGGCCGAATTGGCGAGGTAATTGATCTCCCCTTCAATGAAAAACTGAATATTGACCTGTTCAAAATCCTCGTTAAGGGTACAAAGTGCGCTCAGCAAATTGTTTAAAGGAAAAAAGCCTAAGCCTGCATCTGTGCCCAACAAGTGGATCGTCAGCGGCACATAAAGCACCGTATCCATATTCTTTTCATACAACTCAGGCTGCAATTGGTAGCGCTTGAGCCAGGCTGATCGGCTCGAAACGGTACCGCAGGGGTTGGTATCTGCATCACTTGTTTGAGCGAACAGTCCCCCAAACGAAAAGAGCATAGCAACGAAAAGAAAATGAATACGGAGCTTCATATCGCCAGGTATTTATCAATGAGACAAGATTAATCCATCAAAATCAATGGCCGTATGATCTGGCCATTTTTCCCGGCATTGCTGCCTTCAACCACCAACGCGTAGAAACCCGAATGGGATAAGGCCTCAATTTCAAAGCGGTTGATGCCAATTTTCGACTGAATCGTCGTTTCCCATACGGTGATGCCGAACATATTGACGACCCGTGCATTCAAAACATCGGCCTCTTCTGCTTCGAAAGCTACCTTGATTTTACTTCCGGTGTTTGCCGGATTCGGAAATACCAGCATTTGTGAAAGTAAAAATTGAGGTTCCGAAGTACCCGTGACCGTTCCCGTCGTGAAATTCATATTGGATCCGAAGGTCGTGCAGGCAAATACTTTATTGAACGGGCGCATGCGCCAGAAGTATTTTTTCCCGGGTTGCAGGTTCGTTAACAGCAATTCCTCTCCCTCAACTACGCCGCCAAAAATCACGCTGCCGAAAGATGGCAATGCAGAAACCTGGATGAAATAATGCGTGGCGTTGGGGGTCGGCTCCCAGGACAACAGCGCTTCCGTTGCCGTCAGGATGGTTTCGCCGGTTGCAGGACTGACTAAACCAATGGAATCCGGAACCGGGTAGACCGGTGTTTGATCGTACAGGAAATTGACGCGTTCTTCAACTAAGTTGGCTCGCATGGCCGCAGTCTGTTCCTCTGAGAACCGGCCGGCGCATACATCCAATGAATAAGACATATAAAAGGAGGCATCCGAGCGAAACAGGATACTGTCCGGATCCCGCTGTTGGGCATTGCTCAGACCTTCGATGTTGCAATTCCAACGATTGCTGAGGTAGTCCGCCGGCGTATCACAAAAGCCATCACCGGCAATTTCGCAGTCAAGGCCGTTGACACGCTCCACCAAAACGCCGTCTACTTCTTCAGGCGCAGGTTGGGCATAGGGCGGATTGATTCCTTCCCAACCGTAAAAAGTATGGGGAAGCGAAAAAGCATGCCCCATTTCGTGCGCCCAGGTATTATCGCCGGAGTTCATACAGTTATGTCCCAGCGCAACGCCAAGCCCGTAGATGCTATACCCGCAAGCGCCCGCAGGATTCGTTACAAAATAACAGTTGATGGTATTATCCACATTGTGTGTTTCCATCATGTCAAAACCGGGGCCAAAGCTCCCATGATCCCAAAAATGCGAATCGTTGATGTAATTGATTTCTCCTTCGATAAAAAACCGAATGCCTGTTGGGGCAAAGTCCTCGTTAAGCTCGCAAACAGCGTCTAATACTTTACGCATTGGAAAATGGCCCGAACCAGAGTCATCACCCAACAAATGGATGGTCATGGGCACATAAATGGTATCGAAGGTACGCGGATATGCTTGTCTGTTCTGCTGGAAGCGGATGAGCCATTCAGATTTTTCCGCAGGAGTTGCGCAGTGATGAGGTTGTTGAGCACACAGCGTTGAAAATGACAGCAAGCAAAATAAGGCTAAAAAGTAAGTTTTTTTCATGTTCAGAGTAGATGATGAATAAGTACAAAAACGCCCAATAAATCAGCGTTTATCGGGCGTTTTTGGAATGTAAAATTTGAAATGACACCGCATTTTGTCTGGTGTCTGTCCATTTAGTCCGTGTCTGCTCTTTAGAGTTCGAGAGCAAGGCAGGCGAAGACCCAAAAATCGGAGTTTACTCGCGTAAATGACGCTTTTTGGGCCGGGCATAACGCAGCTATCGGACTATAAAGACAGACACTAATTACCAACCACTACACGCTTGGTCAACACCACATCGCTGGTTTCAAGCGCTACGAGGTAAACGCCGCGCGTCAGGAACGAAGATGGAATCCGGAAGTCATGTTCACCCTGGGTCAGTTCGAGGTTTTCGGTGCGATACACTACCTGGCCCACGGTGTTCAGCACAGTAATGACCCCGTCAAAGCGTTCATTGCTGTTGATGCTGACACTGATGTCTTGTCCGGCAGAAACCGGATTGGGGTTAACGCTCCAGTTTTCAACCAGCTTTGTTTCACCTGTGGACGTAATCGTGCCCGTACCTGTTTTGAACTGGCCATTGGCCGTGAAAGGGGAGCAGGTATGGTATTCAGCAAAAGGTCTTATGCGCCAGAAGTACGTTTTATTGACCGCCAGATTTGTTAGAATTTTGTTTGTTCCAAACACCACATAGCGCGCCGTTGTGGAGGAAAAATTTGGAAACGCGTCAATTTCAAGCAAATAGCGCGTTGCGCCGCTGACGCCGGACCATTCTAAGTTCACAATATTGTACCCGGGCGTCACAACTGCATTAATGGGCGCAATGAGCTCCGGCGTCTCCGTAATTTCTACCTGATAAGGCACATAACCCGGAGTGACATAATTCCGAGCGTTGCTGTTCAAGTCTTCAATAATCAACTCCTGCTGTGTCGGTGAAAATATATATTCATTCCGCTGACAACCGACCATATAGCACATGAACAACCGTTCATCAGGGTTTACAAGCATCCCCATAGGATCCATGGCACCACCCGTGTAATTGCAATTCCAGTTGCCTTCAAACCGGTAATCAGCCGGCGTATCACAAATAAAATCACCGGCAATTGCACAGTTGCTGCCATCAGCTTTTTCTGTGGGAATACCCCCGGGAGACATCGCCGGTGCCGGCACTCCGTGTACGGCCGGGTCATACGCTCCGGAATCCCAACCATTAAATGGATGGGGTAAGCTGAAAAAATGCCCCATTTCATGCGGTAGTGTAGTCGTAGAGGCGTTTGTTTCGTCACGGCGCATCACAATCCAGTCTTTGTTCGGAGTGTAGTAGCCCAGCGTAACGCCACCTACGCCTCCACCTGCCGGAGTGGCATCGTCTACGATAAAGACATTCACTGCGGTGTTGTCGCGCGCAAATGTCATAATCGTATTGATGGTAGCAGTATGAGTACTGTATACCGCGGTGTTGTTGATATAATTGAACGTTCCATTTTTGAGGTAAAATTGAATATTCATAGGCAGGTAATCCACGTTCAGGGCGCAAAGCTGATCAAGTACCCTGCCTTCCGTTACCCTTCCCGCGCCATCCGTTTTAGCCACCAAATGAAACTTGATGGGTACGTATTCAATATTGCGCGGACGGACAGGATTATTACGCAAAGATTCGATGTTTTGCAGCAGGCGTTCTACCATCGGAGCTGCCATTTCTCCATGCGTCCCACAGGAGCGGTGCGCGGATGTTTGAGCAGTCAGCGTTAAGCAAGCTGCTGACAGAATCAAAACAAGCGGAGTTATCCTACACTTCATAATGAAATATTTATTTTTGAAATAAAGTAATGCCCAATTTAAGAAAAGGTTCATGTGTATACAACAAACCGACGGCAAAGTTATAAAAATAGTTGCTTGGCTGGTTTCACATATTCCTGCTTCTTTGGTCTGCATCCCAACAAAAGGTAAAGAAAAATGGCTACTTTTGCGGCGCTTTTAGTCCAACCGGCTTCAAAAGCGAAAAAATATTCTTTGCAACCAATAAGATCAATCCATCATGAGTAAAGTAACCGTAATTGGCGCGGGCAATGTAGGCGCCACTTGCGCCAATGTACTGGCACACAAAGATTTGGTAAAAGAAGTCGTCCTGCTCGACATCGTGGGCGATGTGGCACGCGGCAAAGCGCTTGACACCTGGCAACAGGCCCCTATTGATAATTACAGCACCTACCTGCGCGGAACAGACGATTACAAAGATACGGCTGATTCCGATATTGTAGTCATCACAGCAGGCGTACCGCGCAAGCCCGGCATGACACGCGACGATTTGATTTCGACCAATGCGAAAATCGTCTCTTCGGTGACAAAATCCATTATGGCGCATTCCAAAAATCCAATCATCATCGTGGTGTCCAATCCACTTGACGTGATGACTTATGCCGCTTACAAAAGCTCCGGGCTTGATGCTTCGCGTGTTTTTGGCATGGCTGGCATTTTGGACACAGCCCGCTACCGCGCATTTTTGGCAGAAGCGCTTCAGGTGTCGCCTAAAGACATTCAGGCAATGCTGTTGGGCGGCCATGGCGACACGATGGTGCCCCTTCCCCGCTACACGACCGTTGCCGGCATTCCGGTTACGGAATTGATTGACACCGCAACTTTGGATGCCATTGTGGAAAGAACAAAAAACGGCGGCGGCGAATTGGTGAAACTGATGGGTACTTCAGCCTGGTACGCACCCGGAGCAGCTGCTGCCCAGATGGTAGAAGCCATTCTGCGCGATGAAAATCGCATTTTCCCTTGCTGCGCTCTGATCAACGGCCAGTACGGCCTCCATAACCTGTTCCTCGGCGTCCCGGTAAAATTGGGTCTATCCGGCATTTCACAAATACTGGAACTGAAACTGAACGCCGAAGAAATGGGACTCATGAACACTTCAGCCGGGCATGTGCGCGCGGTAATGGATGTTTATGATGGGATGAATATTGCGTAAAGTAGGATATTCCGGTTTCGCACAACGAACACAACGTTGCTATACACTCTTCGTTGTGATCGTTGTGTGAAACCTTACCTCGTTTCTGTCAAATAATCTTGTCAAACTCGTCTTCTGCTGCCCGTGGCAGGTTGCGCGACAGTGCCTGCATACTGTTCATACGCATGGTTTTGAACAATTGCAGCACTGCATCCTGAAACGTTTCATCCACAATCCGGTGAACATCTTCCAGGTTTTGCACCGCGTCTTCCACCCTGAACTTATAGGTCTGTTCGTGCATGCCAGTTTCGAACTTCACCGATAAGCGGTTGTCCATTCTAAACACCGTAATTTTCATAACGGGATGTTCGATGTAGCCAATAATGCGCATGTTGTTGATTTGAAGATTTGAAGATTTGAAGCGTTCATCTTCAAATGATTAAAACGCTTCTTTCAAATTATCGGAAAACGAAACCCCCATTCCTCCGTCTTCTTTCCCATAGATTAGATAAAGATCTAATCCGTTCAGGTTCTGAACCAGGCTCATGGCTTTTTCGCGCCCCATGACCATGAAGGCAGTCCCCCAAGCATCTGCCGTGATCGAGTTTTCTGCAAACACAGAAGCGCTAAGCAAGGACGTCCGCTCCGGAAAACCGGTGCGGGGGTTGATGGTATGGCTATACTTTATACCGCCTGATTCGTAATAATTCCGGTAATTGCCAGAAGTGGATACAGCCCTATTTTTCAGCGGAAGCGCGGCTTGTAGCGATTCCAGGGCAGCATCTTCTTCCGGTTTGTTGATGCCTACATTCCAAACCTCGCCTTTTGCATTGACGCCTTTAGCCTGCACTTCGCCACCGATATTGACCAAATAATTCGAGATCCCTTTGCTTTCCAGTAACCGGCACATGGCATCCACGCCGTACCCTTTTGCACAGCCGCCAAAATCGAGTTGTACACCCGGCAGGGATTTTTTTAAAACATTTCCGCTCAACGTCACTTTGTCAAAACCCACAAAGCGCAGCAAAGAATCTACCGAAGCCGTATCTACCGCCATCATCTTGCGCTTGGGCGTGTAGCCGAACCCCCAATAGTTGACCAAAGGCATTACAGTAGGATCAAAAGCGCCTGCCGATTGTTTGAAAACCGTTTTAGCTGCGTGATAGTTTACGAGAAAATGGCGGCCAGGCCCGCTTGTGGTGTCCTCAATAGTAAAGGTAGCCGTTGCCTGATTGAACCTTGAAATGAGCGATGATTCAATGTAGGTAGAAACACCAAGGTTGATCTCTTCGAGCAGGCTGTCTATGGCTGTTTGGAAATTTCGCCCCAAACTATCCTCGTAGTTCATCCCATAATAGGTGCCCATTGTCTGGCCTTCCAGGACGGTATAGGGACGGGATCCCGGTTCCATTTTTTTTGGCTTACAACCAGCTGTTGCCAGTACTGCGATTAATAGGAAAAAAAGATAACTGCGTTGCATAAAATTGATATTCAATAATTTGAATAAAATCAAGGCTTCGTTTTTTTCCTGCTCCACCAAGCATCTACAGAATGACGCCCCGATCCCATTAAAAAAATGACAAGATACGCCCCCAAATACAATAGTCCGTGCTCTTTGTCGCTGAACGGATCGCTCCAATGCGCGTAAAAAACGGCTACCAGCATTGTAAACATCAGCGGAATTGTTGCCAAACGGGCAAAAAGGCCAAAAAAGAGCAAGATGGAGCAAAGAAACTCTGCAAAAACGACCAATGCCAGCGACACCGTATCCCTCAGTCCCATAAAATTCATAAACTCGATCGGTTCGTCGCCCAAAAGCTTGTTTAGTTTTGAATAACCGTAAAGATATGCCATGCAAAATCCGAAGATCAGGCGCAGGGCAAGCAGGGCAACATCAGCGTTGGGTTGTGTGGGTATGCGCGCAAATTTTATCATGTTAAAGTGTTGTTTAAGCAATAACGCCTATATCACGCCTATCCATATTTTGGTATCGAGCGCAGCGCAGCTATCGGACTATAAAGTCAGACGACACTACATAGAGTCTGTTCATTTAGTCGGATGTCTGTTCTTTAGAGTTCGAAAGCAAGGCATGTGAAGGCCCAAAAATCGGAGTTTCCTCGCGTAAATGACCAATTTTGAGCCTTCGCATAACGCAGCTATCGGGCTATAAAGACAGACGCTACATAGTCTTCCAAGTATTCAAAGTGCTTGGTCAGACAGCCATTTTCAGCAATAGTCGCCCGTTCGATGATCGCACTTTGAGGTTTTAATAATTCGGGCAAAATGTGTTCAATGAATTGTTCGCCAAAGGCAGCCGAAGCATCCCGCGGCATCTCATTCGGCAGGTTGTCTATCGCCATCACGTCAATCCCGTAGGGTTGGTACGGCGCGGTTTCCTGATTGGTGAAGGGGTCGAATCCGTAGATCGGGTCGGCGATGGTTGACGCCCGAATGGTGGAGGGCACCGACGAAAGCGGGGCAATATCGCACGTGACATCGGCGATTACCCGGATGCGGAAGTCGGGCCGGCGCATGTCTTCTATGCTAAAAAAAGCAGGCGACTGGTCATCCCAAAAAATGCCGTTGATGAAGATGTCTGCGGTTTGAAAATAGGGATCAAAAGAACTGTGATGGATTTCCGGATGGGCATAAAAATCGGCTTTGTCAAAAGCCTTGCCGTCATTCCGGGCGATGTAATCGCAGGCGTGGAGTTGCGTAAAAACGGCTTCCTGGTATTGCTGTTGCAGGAAATCGGAAGCGCTGACTTCACGAATGCCCATGTCGCGGAGCACCTTTGCAGCTCCCATCCCTACCCTGCCGCCGCCGGTAAGCACAATTTTGATGGCCGGCCAGTGAATATGCCGGTAAATGGCCATCGCTTCGGCGTAGTCATGGCAATCTTTCATGCGCTTGAGCGCAAAAGCGCCGGTGCGACAACCATACGCATACAGGGCATTGTGCGCGCCAACTTTGCCTGCAAAACGGCCAAAAGCGATGAGGCGTTCGCCCTTATCATTCGTCATCACTTCGTAGTCCAACATTCGGATCTGTTTTTCCAGCACTGCCTGCAACAATTTCTGGTTGTGCGGCTGCTTTTTGATCGTATGCGAAAAAAAGCAGTACGTTTTTCCGGGAATCAACTGGCTGACCGGCACTTCTTTGACCCCCATTAGCAGGTCGCAGTCCGAAAAATCCTTACTTAGCGCAATACCGGCGCGTTGGTATTCTTCATCGGTGTAGCAACGGTGTGCAGAAGGTTCGACAACAATCTGAATTGCTTGCGAAGCAATAACCCGGGCACATTGGGCTGGCGTGAGCAGTATGCGTGCATCGGGCGGAATCTTTCCTTCCCGGATCAGTCCTATCTTCATGGAATGTATAATTTCGGTTTTATTTGTTTGCCCGGAGTTGCCCCCTTCGTCAAAACGCTGCAAAAAAACGCATTTTTTGTCACATTTTCTAACCCGGGAATTTTAGTACAAATACATGATAATCAAATGATTCATAAAATTCGCTATCATAAAGATGGCTGGCTGGCTCCGTTTTGGGCACCCTGCGTAGTTATGGCGCGGACATTTAGCCACATTTTAAGAAAACGTTAATTTTTCTATAACACGATCAGAGCACAGAGTTTTCTAACTTGCGCCCTGAACGGTTATTTCTTCACTGTATAAAAATCTGATCAATGAAAAAATTATTCTTGTTGCTCGCATTCTCAGGAGCAGTAGGCTTTGCTGCTAATGCACAATGCTCTGGTTCAAAGTCGGCCTCGACTGATGCAAGCATTGAAACTCCAGGTGCCCACTGTGCTGCTGCTGCTGCGAAGTTGGCTTCTTTGGATGCGTCCATCGAAACGCGCACTTGCCCTCAAACCGGCAAAGTGAGCTATATGAAAAAAAATGTGTCTGCCGAAAACGGCAAAGCAACTTTCATGGAAGTGGAATATTGCAGCAAAAGCGGTAAGTTCATCAACGTATCGCCGAGCGAAAAAGCAGCTTGCACCAAGTCGAAAGCTGGTTGCAGTGGCGACGCTAAAGCTACGAAAGTAAGTTCTGCCGGCGGCGCAGGTTGTTGTGCAGGCGCAAAAGCCGCTTCGGCTTCCTGCTGCGACAAAAGCAAATCTTCCAGTGCTTCTTCTATTGGCACTACCAAAAAAGCAGCGACTGCGAAGTTGGTAAGCAATCAGGAGTAGAAAGTAGAGGGTAGAAAGTAGAGGGTAGAAGGTAGAAAGTAGAGGGTAGAAAAGACAATACGTCATTTGATCCCAAAACGTACCTTCTACCCTATACTCTCTACCGTCTAAACCTCCGGCTTCTTCTTCGGCAGTTCCGAATACAAATTGCCTTTCCTATATTCATTCAAGACCTGCCGCACCGTACCCGTCAGATTTTTCGGCAAGGCGTCGAGATCGAACCATTCGGCTTCCCTAAATTTGTGGGTTTCGCGGGCTTTCAATTCTCCTTCCCAGCGGTAAGCTTTGAAATAGAATACCATCCGTTGTTCCCGCACAGTTACCTTCTGAAGCACGTGCACCAATTGCAAGTCTTTCTCTTTCAGCAAGATGCCCGCCTCCTCGAAGCTCTCCCGAATCAGGCATTGGCGCGCTGATTCTCCCTTTTCAATAGTCCCTCCAACTAAGGTGTAATTCCCCCCGTTAGGGTTGGTTTGCTTCAAAAGCAGGATCTGTCCTTTGTAGTAAAGGATCAGGCGTACTTTCAGTGTAATCTTGTAATCAGGCATGGGCATCAGTTATAAACGGCCAAATATAGAGGGTAACAGGTAGACGGCAAAAGTACTGGGCAATAAAAACAGTCAACGGGCAAACATCCCGTAAAGAACCGGTTAAACGAATATTAAGTTCTGTCATTTATTCCGGGAAACTGCAACATTTTGGCAACAACGCCGTACCTTTGTAGAGCCTCCTTTCACCAATTCATCAGGTTGCCCTGATTTGTTTTTGAATCGCTATCGCATACCGAACACACAAAGCAAACATTCCCCCCTTCCTGTCCGCCTACGCGCCTTTTATGCGTGTTTAGTGTCTCAGCTGTTTGTGCAATCCTTGATTCTTTTATACTAAACGCTATAAAACTCTAAATTTATGAGAGCATTTTTTCTCTTGCTGTTTCTGACCGTAATCTCTTTTGGCACCATGGCTGCCCAAAGCGGTTGTACAGACCTGTTCTTTTCCGAATACGTAGAGGGAAGCACAGGCAACAACAAATGTGTGGAAATTTACAATCCGACTGCAAATTTAGTTGACCTCTCTGCTACCGGGGGCCCATACAAAGTGCAAGTTTTTGCCAATGGTGCCAGCACGCCAAATTCGACAATTGCCTTAACCGGCACGGTTGCTGCTTATAGCACATACGTGTTGTGTAACTCTGGCGCCGGAGCAAGCCTGCTCGCAATTGCCAATCAAACGTCGGGTAGCCTGACGCACAACGGCGACGATGCCCTGGCGCTGGTGAAAGGGGCAGTAAATACGTTTGTAGATATTTTCGGCAGAATCGGAGATGACCCCGGTACGGCTTGGATTTCTGGCACTGTATCCACCCTGGATCAGGTTCTCCGCCGCAAATCAACTGTTCAGGCTGGCATTACAACCAGTCCCAGCGGCACAGGTACCAACGCTTTTACCACCCTGGGAACAGAGTGGGATAACTTCAGTGACACAGACTACAGTGGCTTTGGTTCACACACCAGTACTTGTGTGCCGGCAACGCCTTGCTCTATCTCCAGCGTTACGGTCGGCAGTATTTCCGCTTGCAACGACAATGGAACGCCACTGAACGCCTCCGACGACTATTTCACAGCGAGCGTGATCGTAAACTATACCAGCAAACCTGCAACGGGCACCCTTAACATCAGCGGCGATGTCATTTTGGGCACCACCGGATTAGGGGTTGGGCTGATCGGAGCTTCTTCGCAAGTTTTCTCAGGCTTGCAATTTGCTTCGGATGGAACCGCCATTTCAGTTACGGCTACATTCTCTGACGATCCCGCCTGCACGCGAACCAACCTGGATGCAGGTACAGCGCCGGCATCCTGTTCGGTCATTCCCAACTGTGCCCTGCCTTTCTTCTCCGAATACATCGAAGGCAGCGGAAACAACAAGTGCCTCGAAATATACAATCCCTCTGCTTCGGCCATAGATCTGGCTGCGGGCGGTTATCAAATACAAATGTATTTTAATGGCTCAAGTGGCGTTGGATTGACCATCAACCTGGCGGGTATCCTCCAACCCGGCGATGTTTTTGTCGTCTGCAATTCAGGCGCAACGCCCGACTTTACAGCCCAGGCCGACCAGCTCAATGGTGCAGGCTGGTTCAATGGCGACGATGCGGTTGCGCTACGCAACACTGGCGGCTTACTGGACGTCATTGGCCAGATCGGCGTAGACCCGGGCACCGACTGGAATGGCTCCGGCGTTTCAACCATTGATCAAACCATGCGCCGCTTTAGCTTCCTCCAGAAAGGCGACAACAATGGCAGCAACGCCTTTAATCCAGCCGCTGAATGGGAATCCTACCCGTTGAATACGTTCTGGGGCTTGGGCTACCACCTGACCAGCTGTCGCCCCGGGCTGCCAGTCGGCTGGAATCCGTTCAATGTTGGCTGTCCTACAGGCACGGTCAGCCACTCCGGAGGCCAGTTTACGCTTTCCTCCAATTGCTATGAAGATTTGTCTTCAGGTGTAGATGAACACACGCTGGCTTTCCAGGAACTCTGCGGCGATGGCGAAATCATTACCCGGATGTGCGGCATTAACGGATTCGGCTTTGCCGGATTGAATTTCCGCGAAACGGCTTCAAACAATTCGAAGCAGGTATCCCTGTTGGTTCAAAACAGCCAAAACGCACACTGGTTTACCCGCAGCGTTACCGGCGGCACCATGCAATTCCAGTCAAAACCGCGCCTCAACCGCAACTGGCTGCGCGTTACCCGCACAGGCGATGTATTCAGAGGCTATATTTCTACCAATGGTACATCCTGGCAATTGCTGTTCCAGTCTCAAATTCCAATGGCAGACTGCATGCTCGTCGGTTTGATTACGGAAAGCAATGTGGATGGCGCTACTACAACGGCTAATTTCTGCAACGTGCAGTTCCTAAACTCGAACTCCTTATCGCGCCCGATCAACGACGGCCCGGTTCAAACGAACGAACAGTTATCGGCACAGGAAAATGGTTTGGCATTCCCGGAAACCGCTAACCTGTTCGACAGCAACAACGGCATTGAACTCGCGATCCGTCCAAACCCCGTGGTGAACGAACTGGAAGTGATCATTCCAGCGAACCTTCAGGCGGGCGCGCTGCTCCACATTATGGATATGAATGGCAGAAAGCTCTTCACTGAACGCATTGGCGAAGGTTCTAATCTGATGATGCTGAATCTGGCAGAGTTGAACCTGAGCGCAGGCGTTTATATGCTGAACGTTCAGGACGGCGCTACTGTGCTGACGAAGCGTTTTATAAAAGTGAATTAGTGTCTGTCTAATACATAAAAAAGCCCCTGCGTAGCAAAACGCAGGGGCTTTTTTATTGTAAACTCATGTTGCTTGATTAGTGTCTATCCATTTAGTCGGTGTTTGTTCTTTAGCGTTCGAGCGCAAGACATGTGAAGGCCCAAAAGTGGAAGTTTACTCGCGTAAATGACCAATTTTGGGCCTTCGCATAACGCAGCTATCGGGCTATAAAGAGACACTACTGGGTAATTTCCAACAATTCCACTTCAAAGATCAGGGTGGTATGAGGACCGATTTTTCCGCCAGGTCCGCCGCGTTCGCCATAAGCAAGGTTGGAAGGGATGAAAAGTTTCCACTTCGAACCTTTGGGCATCAGTTGCAGCGCTTCCGTCCAGCCGGCAATTACCTGCGTAACGCCAAAAGTTGCGGGCTGGTTACGGTTAACCGAACTGTCAAATATGCTGCCATCGAGTAGCGTGCCGTGGTAATGAACGGTCACCTTATCGGTTTGGGTCGGTTTAGGGCCGGTTCCGGCTTTTATGATTTCGTATTGAAGGCCGCTGGGCAAAGTCGTTACGCCTGGTCGTTTTGCATTTCCTTCCAAAAACAGCTTGCCTTCTGCCATTGCTTTTTCGCCTTTTTTGGCTTGTTCTTTCATCATGTACTCTTGTAAAAGCTTGTTGGCGCCGGCAGGATCAACCTTAGTGGTACTGTTTTTCAAAGCGTCCTCCAACCCTTTTGCAACCAAAGTGGTATTGACCCCTTCAAGCCCCTGTTGCTTCAGATTTTGGGCAACCAGAACCCCAAGACTATAACTAACAGAATCCAACTTGTTATTCAATTCCTGCGCAGCCAGGCTTCCACAAAGCGTCATGCCTGCCATAGATAGAACAATCGTTAAAGTTCTCATTCTTTAAATGCTTAATTTTTATTGTAAAAAAATAATCAATTGCTATAAACGATGAAAAAGCGCATCCGGTATATCTCGCCGCTAATCTTCTACTAATTTCTGGATGTCGTCGTTGGCACCAAAAATTACCAGGATGTCTTTGTCCTGAAATACCATGTTCGCTTCAGGGACGCCAATCACTTCGCTCACTTCGTGTTTGGTTCCGATCATATTCACCTTGGATATATTCCGGATGACGGTGATGATGTTCACCTGATAATGTTGCCGGGGTTGGACTTCTGCAATGGATTTTCCGACAAAATGATCCGGAACCGTTATTTCTATAATAGAATAATCGCCGGGCAAATCGAAGGAGTCAATCATTTTATGCAGGTTGAGCTTCATCGCCAACCGTTCGGCGGAATCTTCCTCGGGGTGTACGATTTCCGACACGCCCATGCTCTCCAGCACGGTTTGATGTAAAGGCGAAATGGCTCTGCCGATGATGTGCTTGGTTTTCAGTTTTTTGAGCAGCGCCGTGGTGAGAATGGAGGCACCCTCATTTTCGCCAATGGCAACGATGGCAACGTCTACATCGCGCAAAGGCAGGCTTCTCACCGCCCGTTCATCCGTAGAGTCCAGACAAATTGCGATGGTCAGGTGGTCTTTCAAATCTTCTACCGTGTCTATCTGGCTGTCAACGCCGATGACTTCGTGCCTCAGGTTGGTGAGTTTGATGGCAAGGGATCTTCCAAAATTGCCCAGTCCGAATATGATGGCTTTCATGTCTTTTGTTTAGATTTTAGATTTTAGATTTTAGACTTTAGACTTTAGATATGGAACAGATCAGGCTTTCGAATCACAAACGCATCGAACAACATCCCTCAAAATCTAATATCTATTGTCTAATATCCATTGTCTATTGTTTAATTTATAAGGATATCCTCTTTCGGATACCGGTAAGGAAGGCTACTGACTTGTCTGAGTATGGCAATTAGAATCGTTAAGGTGCTTACTCTTCCGGCAAACATGGTAACGACCAATACATACTTACTTTCAACGCCAAGCACCGGGGTAATTCCGGTGCTTAACCCCACCGTGCTAAATGCAGAAAAGCACTCAAAAGCAATACTCATCAAATCTTTATCCTGTTCAAAAAAGCTGACAAAAAAAACGGAAAAGCCAACTGCGATGAGTGAGAGGCTTATCGTCGCAAACGCCCGCCGCACCGATAAATTTGAAATTTCACGGTTCCTAATTTCCAGCCGGTCTTTGTTTCTTGCAATAGAGAAAATATTCAGCGTAGCAATAGCAAATGTAGTGGTTTTGATGCCGCCGCCCGTAGAGCCCGGAGATGCGCCAATCCACATCAGGAGGAGGTAAATCATCAGGGTTGGCACAGTGAGCGCCGCCATGTTTACCGTATTGAAACCGGCGGTGCGCGGCGTCACGCTTCCAAAAAAAGTCGTGACGAATTTGCCATACCAGGTCGTGTGTTCGGCTAAGGCATCGTTGTATTCAAACACAAAAAAACCAATCATGCCGACAATAATGAGGATCGCCGTAGTTCTCAGGACAATGATGCTGTTCAAATTGAGCAGCCAGATTCTTCGTTCGTAATTTTTTTTAAAAATTAGATGCCCCAAAAACCGTTTTAGATTGTAATACAGGTAGTTGAATCCATTGAAGATAATTCCGTAACCTAAGCCGCCCGTCACGAGCAACAAGGCCACCACCATCTGTATGGAATAATTGTAGCGGAATGGCATTTCGTAAAGCCCGTTGCTTAAGGTGGAAAATCCTGCGTTGCAAAACGCGGATATTGAGTGAAAAACCGAAAAAAATACTCGATCAAACATGGAATGCAGGGCACTAACCGGCATAGACAGGAAAATGAGCAAAGCGCCGATCCCCTCTACGATTAAGGTAAAGAGCACGACTTGGATGATGAAATTGCGTGCGCTTCCGAGGTTGACATTGGTAATATCCTGGATGCGCATTTGTTCCTGGATAGAGGATCTGCCTTTAAAGAAAAAGCCAAAAAAACTGGTGAACGTCATCACCCCCAAACCACCCGCCTGTACCAGAAACAGGATAACCGATTGCCCAAAAAGGGTAAAAATTTTACCGGTGTCGAGTACGGCAAGCCCGGTCACCGTTACCGCCGAAGTTGCTGTAAATAAAGCATCTACAAAAGAAATTCCCGATACAGTAGCGCCGGGCAGCATCAGCAACATCGTTCCGACAATAATCAGCAACATAAAACTCAAAACAAATAGCTTGGCCGGACGAAAAGACTGTTTTTGCATGGAAAATGAGAGCCGGGAGATTTCAATCAGAAAAAAAATCAATGAAAAAATGGTGCTGATTGCACTCAGGAATACCGTATTCTGCCCTTCTGAAATGACCTTGATGCCAAGAAAAAGGAAAGCGAGCGCCATCGTAAAATCGCCTTTGCGCAATCGTTGGCTGCAACGAAACCGAAAGAACAGGGATGCGCCGATGGTGAGGGAGATGAACAAAAAAAGCAAGCCATATAGCAGCCAGAGATTGCCTGCCGCACTGGCATCACTATGCCACCCGTCGTCAAAAACGACTAATGCAATGCCTATAAAAGATAACGCAAATCGAATCGCGTCTATAATTCTGACAACTCGTTTCAAGGTTTAAAGCTGTAAAAAGCAGTAACTTAAAAAATTGCCCCCAAGACTGGCAGGGTGCAAATGTGGCGATTTTTTGCAACTTGCAAACAGATTTTCAATAATTTTAGATAACTCAGAAACAACGGTATATCGCTTCGCAGATCGCCAGATTTTGCTTACCTTTCACGAAATTTTTCCTACCCCTGCTATTGGTTGATGAAAGTTCCTGTTCCATACAACTCGAAATCATGAAACAACTCACCGTGCTATGCTGCTGCACCTTTCTATTGGGCCATGCGCTACATGCCCAGTTAAGCAACAGTTTTATGTTCGAAGGCGTTGAGCGCAACTACCTCACCTACGTTCCTGCTACGTTGCCACAAGGCAGTCCGGCACCCGTTGTGCTGGTTTTGCACGGTTTCACGCAAACTGCGCAGGGCATCATGAACTATACGGGATTTAATGCAATTGCAGATGCCGGGGGGTTTATTGCCGTTTATCCCAATGGAATTAACCTGTCGTGGAATGTCGGCTTCAGTTCATCAGGCACCAACGACATCGGCTTTCTGAATGCACTGATTGATACCCTGAATATCAAATACCCCATTAACTTAGACCGTGTCTACGCCTGTGGCATGTCGAATGGCGGCTTTATGAGCTACCGCTTAGCCTGCGAGCTGAGCCACCGGATTGCCGCCATTGCATCGGTGACCGGCAGTATGACCACGCAGACTTTCAACGATTGCAATCCCGAACGACCGGTGCCCATTATGGAAATTCACGGCACCTCCGACCTGATCGTCAATTACAATGGTGCGACGGGCATTAAATCTATCCCTGCTGTCATGGAATACTGGGCCGGACAAAACGCCTGCCCGGCGATTCCGGAAACCACCCTCCTGCCCGATGTCATCAACGAAGGCTCCCGGGTAGAACGCAGCATTTACCAGCCTTGCGCCCAACAAAGCGAAGTCGTGTTGCTAAAAGTGATTGACGGTGGGCATACTTGGCCGGGCAGCACCAATTCAGGCTTTGGCAACACCAACCGCGACATCAACGCCAGTCAGGAAATTTGGGATTTCTTCAACCGGTTCAGCCTTTCCGGCAATCCGAACGCCGCAGGAGAAGTCGACAAAATGCTCAATATCAGGGTATTCCCTAATCCCGCATCGAAAACCCTCGTCGTAACGCTGCCACAGGAAAGTGCTTTGCAAAATGCGACTTTGTGGCTATTCGATAGCCAGGGCAGGGTGGCACTGCAGCAGGCAGTACCTGATACGACGGTGGAATTGTATGTGGGCGACTTGCCTTCCGGGGTGTATATACTGGAAATTTGGACGGGAGATGGGATCGCACAAAAAAGAGTAATTGTCCTTTAAGTCACTTCCCTTTTTCTACTTTTGTGTCCTTAATTTAACATTTAGTGCATCTTCTTTTGCAAAATGGCGTTTATAGAAGGTGATTTAAAGAAGATACTTGATTTATGCAATTCCTCTACCCGACGTTCCTGTTTGCCTTGGCAGCTCTGGCGATACCCATCATCATCCATTTGTTTTATTTCCGACGCTTCAAGAAGGTCTACTTCACCAATGTGCGCTTTCTAAAAGAAGTGAAAGAAGAAAAAAGCGCCCGATCCAAACTGCGCAACCTGCTGGTGCTGGCCATGCGTTTGCTGGCACTGGCGTTTTTAGTCTTCGCATTTGCGCAACCGTTCATTCCGCGCGATGAGGAAGTCAAAGCTGGTGCCAAAGCAGTGAGCATTTTTGTGGACAATTCATTCAGTATGAATGCCTTGAGTCAGGACGTGCCCTTGCAGGAAAAAGCCAAGGAGCGCGCCCGCGAAATCGTGCGTGCGTATGCCGTTGAAGATCAGTTCCAAATCCTGACCAACGATTTTGAAGGGCGCCACCAACGCCTTATCGGCAAAGAAGAAGCGCTGCTTCTCATTGACGAGATCAAGCCAACGCCCGCTGTAAAGGAAATGAGCAAAGTTATCCTCCGACAGCAACAAACCCTGCAAACCGCCACGACCGAAAACCGGGCGGCTTACCTCATTTCCGATTTCCAGAAAAACGTTTCCGACTTCAAACAATACACCGATACAACGTTGAGTGTCAACTTAGTGCCGCTTCAAGCCGTTCAGGAACGCAACGTGAGCATTGATACCGCCTGGTTTGAAGCACCGGTGCAATTGGTGGGGCAAACCAACCGCCTGCTGGTGAAAGTACACAATTGGACAAACGAATCCGTCGAAAACATCCGGTTGGCCATTCGCTACGAAGGGCAAAACAAACCGGTTGGCACCCTGAATATTCCTGCCCGGTCTTCTGTCACAGATACGGTGAGCATCACCGTGTTGCGCACCGGCTGGCACGAAGCCGAGCTCAGCGTCACCGACTACCCTGTTCAGTTCGACGATCAATATTTTTTCGCTTTTTTCGTGCCAGAAAACATCCTGGCTTTAGCCATCAACGAAGCACAACCCAACCGATACCTCCAAGCAGCTTTTTCGGGAACCGGCTATTTCAAAATGACCAACGCCACAAGCCGCAGCTTAGATTATTCGCAATTCAGCAAATACCAACTGATTGTGCTCAATAACCTGAATGTGGTTTCTTCCGGCCTGGCGTTCGAGCTGGCCAATTATGTCAAAAACGGAGGCAATCTCCTCGTTTTTCCGGGTCGAAACAGCGATTTGAATAGCTATAAATCCTTTTTGCAGGCCTTTCCGGCCAATGAGTTGCTTCCTTTCGAAGCACAGGAACGCATCGTGGGAACCGTGAATACGGATGAATTTATTTTCAGGGACGTCTTTGAAAACAAAAGCACCAACCTGCGTCTGCCGACCACCAAAGGCAATTTTAAATTCAGCGCGTTTACCAACCGGAACGAAGAACAACTGGTCACGTATCGCGACGGGACGCCTTTTCTGTCCAAATACCGCAGCAACCAGGGCCGGCTTTACGTTTGCGCCGCGCCTTTAGACGAAGCGTACAGCAATTTGATGCAAAACGGCGAAGTGTTTATCCCTATGGTTTACAAAATGGCCATTTCCGGTGGCGCAGAGGAGCGCATTGCCTATACCATTGGTCGCGACGAAGTGCTGAGTGCCAACCATTTCGGCGTAAGCGCAGAATTGGTCTATAAACTGAAAGGCACTAAGGGCGAGTTCATTCCGGAACAGCGAACCGCTGGTACAAAAGTTCAATTGGGCATCAACGGCCAGGTGCAGGACGCCGGCGTTTTTGACCTTTTCCTGAATCAGGATACCGTATTACACCGCTATGCCTTCAATTTTGACCGTAAAGAATCAGACCTTGCCTATTACAATACCGATGAACTGGAAACCCTTTCCACTGGCAAGGTCAATGTGATAGACATCAATGAAGCCGCGCTGCTGACCGCCAGCATTGAAGAGCGCAGCCAGGGCTTGGTGCTCTGGCGCTTGTGCCTGATTCTGGTATTAATTTTCCTGCTGATAGAAGGTTTGTTGCTGCGCTTCTGGAAAACCTAAAAGCCCGCACTGGCACTACCTCACCGAAGAACGGCGATACATTCCAATGAATGACGAATCATCCTGGCGCAAGATTGAAAAGAACGCCGGAAAATTGCAGTAACCAATTTTTACGTCAGCTAACCAGCCTTAGCCTTGCTTCGCTTCGGCGCTGCATCCGTCTTGATGGCTGCTTTCGGTGCCGGTTTTGCAGCAGCAGCTTTCGGAGCAGCTTTTTTGCTCCCTGGCGAAATGCGTTCCAACACAATCACTGCCAATGCAGGCAGATTCAGGCTTAGCACAAACGGTTTGCCGTCGTAGTTTTCCTCCGTGGCTTTCAGCTTTTCATTAAAATGCTGCCCGCTGCCGCCGAAGTCGCGACTGTCACTGTTCAGCACTTCTTTCCAGCCGCCGCCAAAAGGCACCCCAAGTTTATAGTCTTTGCGCACCATCGGAGTGAAATTGCAAATCACAGCCACCGGGTTTTCCGTGTCTTTGCCTTTTCTGAGAAAAGAAAGCACGCTCGTTTGGTGGTCGCCGTGGTTGATCCATTCAAAACCATCCGGTGAAAATTGCCGCTCGTGCAGGGCTTTGGTCGCTTTATAAAAATGGTTGAGCGTTTTAATCCAGGCATGCATGCCCTTGTGGTGTTCAAATTGAAGCAACCACCATTCTAAGCCGCGTTCAATATTCCATTCGCTGGTTTGGCCAAATTCGCCGCCCATAAAGAGCAGTTTGGAACCGGGATGCATGAACATATAGCCAAACAGCAGCCTCAGGTTTGCGAAGCGCTGCCATTCATCGCCCGGCATCCGCTGGATCAGCGAACCTTTTCCATGCACCACCTCGTCGTGCGACAATGGCAACATGAAGTTTTCAGTAAAGGCATAGACCAAGCTGAACGTAATGGCATTGTGGTGGAACCGGCGGTGAATCGGGTCGTTTTTGAAATAGTTCAGGGTGTCGTGCATCCAGCCCATCATCCATTTTTGGCCGAAGCCCAATCCGCCGCTATAGACCGGACGGGAGACCCCCGTCCAGGCCGTTGATTCTTCGGCAATGGTAATCGTATCCGGGTATTCCCGATAAACCGTTTCGTTGAATTCGCGCAGGAAGCTCGTTGCCTCCAAATTTTCGTTGCCCCCGTGGATATTAGGAATCCACTCGCCTTCCTTGCGGCTATAATCGAGGTAGAGCATCGAAGCCACTGCATCCACCCGGAGGCCGTCGGCATGGTAGCGATCCAACCAAAACAAGGCATTGGAAATCAGAAAGCTGCGAACTTCGTGGCGATCGTAATTGAAAATACAGCTTTTCCAGTCCGGGTGAAACCCCTTGCGCGGGTCGGCGTGGTCGTACAGGTGCGTGCCGTCAAAATCGGCAAGCCCGTGCGCGTCAGTCGGGAAATGCGAAGGCACCCAATCCAGCAGCACCCCGACGCCCGCCTGGTGAAACTTATCCACCAGATACATAAAATCCTGCGGCGAGCCGTAACGGCTGCTTGGCGCAAAATACCCCGTCACCTGATAACCCCAGGAAGGAAAGTACGGATGTTCCATCACCGGCAGGAATTCGATGTGGGTGAACCCGGTATCTTTTACATAAGCGACCATTTCGTCGGCCATTTCGCGGTAGCTGAGGGAACGCGAGCCGCCGTGATTTTTTTTCCAGGAGCCGGCGTGTACTTCGTAAACAGAATACGGCGCATCCAAACCCGTATGAGCGCCGCGTTTTTTCATCCAGTCGGTATCTTGCCAGGTATAGTCTTCGTCCCAAATAATAGAAGCCGTATTGGGCGGTATTTCCCAAAAACGCGCAAAAGGGTCGCCTTTTTGCAAATGGCGGCCATCGGGTGCCAGGATATGGTATTTGTACAAATCGCCTTTGCCAACGCCGGGAATAAATCCTTCCCAAATCCCGGAACTGTCCCAGCGGGAAGTCAATGGATGTGCTTTTCGATCCCAGTTATTAAAATTACCGACCACAGACACCGCTTTGGCGTTGGGCGCCCAAACAGCAAAAAGGGTTCCCCATTGCCCGTCTACTTCCAAAATATGGCTGCCGAGTTTTTCATAAAGGCGGAAATGTTTACCCGCTTTAAACAAGCTGGAATCAAATTCTGTCAGTAGGCTGTGATTGATGACGTTGGCCATAAAGTTGTGATTGGTTTTTATTGTACCGCCAAACGCTGTTCGGCGCAATCAATGAACACGCAGAACAGCGTTCGGCGATACGTTCTACGCAAAGATGAACGATATTCTCAAAAGTACAAAGATAGCGCCGGGTTTTCCCGATCTTTCTCTTTCCGGCAATAAAAAAGCCATCCGGGAGTAAGCGCTTGTTCGGGATTTCCAAAACAAGCTCTAAGCTTCCGGGTGGCTTGACTTTTTAGTTTACTCAAAAAATAACCAGTTCTATTTGTGTCGGTTCACTTAGGGGCGTGTCCGGGTTTAAAGCAGACCTTATCCTCTTTGAAAAAGCAACGTGCCATCTTCGCTGAACACCAGCAGCACACGACCATCCGCAGTAAGCAGCAACACATGAATGCGGCCATCGCGGTCGCAGCCATACCGGAAAGTGGCATCCGGGAAATTGGTGGAAATGTATGTGGTAATGGCATCCGGCAATTCATCAGCAGCAACCACTTCGCGGCAAGGACGGGCGCAGTGGATAAACGGAGAATGCTCCCCAAGGAAATTGCCTTCGCTGTCAAAGCTCAGCACAATGCGGCCACTGACGAGAACGAAGAAATTGCCGCCGCGGGTCATGGCGCGCAGAATTTCGCCATCCGGGTAGTTTGCCGCAACGTAATCAGTGATGGCAGGAAGCAGGGCGTCAATGCGCACCGGGCGTCCGAATCCGGGGCGGTGGCAGAGGCCATGCGGGCCGTTCGGGCCAAAAGGACCATTTGGGCGCACCGTGCTGCGGAACTCTAAGAGCTGGCTTTCGGTATTAAAAAACAGATTTTCGCCATTGCCCAAGTTGACTTCATAACCGCGATCCCGCAGGTAAAAAGCCGTTTCCACATACGTATCGAAATTCGCTCCCGTCAATTGTTCCGTTATTTCTGAAGGCAGCGCCGCCGGATCAATGCTGGTTCGGCTGGAAGAGAAAGCAATTTCTTCGATGAGCGCTTCGTCTGTCAGCAGGGATTCTTTTTCACAGGAAATCATCATTGCGCCAAGCGGCAACGCGATCGCCAGCATCCAAAACAACTTTTTCATAATAGCTTGATTTTAAGATTGGTGATGAAATTGTTATAAGAGATAGTGTACACTCAATTGAAGACCAGCAGAAGTGGTCGTTGTGGCAAACCCGCTATGCCGGACAACCGGACTAAGGCTGTGGCGCAGGGTTGGTTCGAGACCTACCATCCAGCGTGGCGATATCCGGTAACCCAGCGTCGCGCTCACCTGCAAATCGGTCGTGTTGTTGCTTGCCTCACTGAAAGAACGGCGAATCCTGGTTACGGGCAGCCGGATACCTGCTTGCCGCGATCGTGCGGTCAGGGTAAATTCCCGTTCTTGCAATACATTCAGGGCAATACCAGCGCCAGCGCCGTACATCCAGCGTCCGGAAGATTTCAGAAATCCGCTCCCGATGCTGTAACTCAGGTATTGTAGCGACTGGGTGGTTTCTGTTTCTACCACCAGCACCTGGCCTTCCTGTAACACATTGCTGTCGTCGCGCCGCAAGTCTATTTCTGCTTCTGAATCCCCGTAAGAGGACGGCACGCTGAGCGCAAACGTGCTTTCCCATTCTCCGGAAGGCAATTGCTGCTCCCGCGCTCGTTCAAAACGCAGCCGAAAAACCTGGGAAGCGCTCTGGCGAATGTCGTACCGGCTCAGGCCTGCTTGTGCGTACCAGCCCGAAGGCAGCACCATTTTCAAGTTCAGCCCTCGTTCCGACGACCACTGCGAAGTTTCCTGTTGCCGAAAAAGCAGGGCACCCGGCTGGTTGGTTCGCACTGCATTGGCTGCATAAACCGGGCCACCGCGCACGCCTGCCCACCATTGAATTTTGGCACCCACAGGTTTCACGGGAATGGCTAAAAACTGCATTGATTCCGGTATGCGGGAAACAATTGCCGTTTCGAGCATGGCTATTGGCGTTACGGGTTCAAAGTTTGTGGATATTGGTTCGTTTTCCATAGCCTTTTTGCCCTGTTGAGTCGAAGCAAGTGCGGTGGGGTCATTGGCCGAATTTCGGAGTGTTTGCAATGAATTAGGTGAAGCAATACTTTGATCAATATTCGTATTAGATTGGTTATCAATCAATTTTTCAAATTGTACTAATGCGTGTCGGGGGAAAAGACGGCGTTGTAATTGGGTTTCCGAATTTGCAGGTGCTGGCGGGTAAATCGTGGATTCGGTTTCAGTCTGGCCACTGACAGACCCTTTGCCCGGGATTTTTACTTCTCCTTTTTCGGCCTGCGGATGCGGTACGGGCGCTTTATTTTCCAGCACCAGCAAGAGTCCACCCAACGTCAACAACACGACTGCCGCCAGGCTTCCCCACCACAACAGCAGGGGCAATCGCCGCCGTTTTTCTTCCAGCGCACCGGAAACCCCTTCCCAAACGGACTCCGAAGGCGTATCCCAGGCTTGCGCCTCCGGATCCGACTCGGCATCCCGGATGGTTTGCCCCAGGCGGTTTTCCCAAAATTCATCTTGTCGAAATGCATCCATGGCAGAAGTTGTTCGTTGAGCGTTTTAAACTTTATCCTTTAACCTTTACACTTTAACCTTTTTTCTTCAACCTTCTCATTGGTTATTGGCTGCTCTCGTTGAATACGTCGCCAGCTCACCCTTCGGGGGCTGGAGGGCTGAGGACGTAAGCAGGTTTCGCATCATCGCTTTCGCTTTAGACAGCTGTGATTTCGAGGTGCCGGATTGTATGCCCAGCAACCCGGCAATTTCTTCGTGCGTATACCCTTCGATGACATACAGGTTAAAAACCGTCCGGTAGCCATCCGGCAATTTTTGCATCAGTGCGATGAGCCGTTGCGCATCAATGTCTGCAAGAATATGAACGTCTTCCGCTTCCCGGGTATCTGAAAAAGTTGCAATATCCGTGTCTGTAAAAAATGCTTTCTTTTTGCGCAGGTTTTGCAGCGCCGTGTTCAGCGCAACTTTCCGCAACCAGGCACCCAAAGGGCCGCCGCCCCGATATTGGGGGAGGTCGGCAAAAGCCTGAACGAATGCGTCCTGCAACCAGTCTTCCGCTTCCTGACGGCTGGCAGCATAGCGCAGGCATAAGCGGAACAGGGGCGTTTTGTACCGTTCGTACAGCTCCTGCCACGCGCTTCGTTTCCCGTTCAGACATTGTTCGACCAGTTCTTGTTCCGACACGTTAAATACTGCATTTTGATAAGATGGTGTAAATAGCCGGCAAAGGGTTGCCTGGGTTTTTATTTTTATAGTCTTATGACTGCGTAAAGGGGGGGCAGTAAAATTGAAGATAAGAATTTTGTATCTATTTTCGACATCCATTCAACCTTCTGTCGAAAAATAGCCTTCATACAAAGGGAAACCAGAATGATGTGTATAATTTGCATCCGGAAAACTTTGCCCGGCAAGCAGCCCGGGTATTATTGTACCCGAAAACTTCCTAAGTCAGTCGGTTCTTAATCAGGCAAACAAGGAAACAACTATGATCTACGAAAGCGTACTGGCAACTATTGGCAACACGCCACTGATCCGGCTTGACCGAGTATGTAAGGATATTCCCGGCACCATCCTCGGAAAAATCGAAGCCTACAACCCCGGTCATTCTGCAAAAGACCGAATTGCACTTTACATGGTTGATCAGGCAGAAAAAGAAGGAAAGCTTCATCCAGGCGATACGATCATCGAAGCCACCTCGGGCAATACCGGCTTTAGCTTAGCCATGATTTGCAGCATGAAGGGCTACAAATGCGTGCTGACGGTGACCAGCAAAGCCTCCCAGGAAAAGCTGTCGCTGCTCCGCTCAATGGGTGCCGAAGTGGTGGTTTGCCCGGCAGACGCTACCGCAGATGACCCCCGCTCCTACTATTCCAGGGCAGAACAGTTAGCGCAGGACATTCCAAATTCTTACTACCTCGGTCAAAATTTCAACCTCGACAATTCCAACGCGCATTATTACACCACCGGTCCGGAAATCTGGCGCGAAACAGAAGGAAAAATCACGCATTTCATTTGCTGTGTGGGCACCGGCGGCAGCTTGTCGGGCACTGCGCGCTTCCTGAAGGAGCAAAACCCGGACATCCACGTCATCGGCATTGACGCGTATGGCTCGGTGCTGAAAAAATACTGGGAAACCGGCTTGCTGGATCAATCGGAAATTTACCCCTGGAAAGTGGAGGGCCTCGGCAAAACCATCATCCCCGAAAACGTGGCCTTCGAACTAATTGACGATTTTGTAAAAGTCACCGACCGCAACAGCGCCGCCCGCGCCCGCCAGATGGCGCTCAAAGAAGGCCTGATGCTCGGCTATTCCAGCGGCGCAGCCTTGGAAGGCGTGTTTAAACTCCGTAAACACCTGACCCCCGAAGACCTTGTCGTCGTCCTCATGCCCGACCACGGCAGCCGCTACCTCGGCAAAGTCTACAACGACGACTGGATGAAACAACAGGGCTTTCTTCACACCCCGACCGACGACCTGCACCATTCTTCACAATACAGCTACCAACACCTCAAACGCATTTATAAGGTCTACCGACGGAAATATTCGAGATATATCCGGCAGACGTTAAAGATATAACTGGGTTGTAGGGGCAGAAAGTTTTCTGCGCCTACAACCCCGTTACATCCCCCTTAATCACCTCTACCGTTCCGTCAAACAACAACACTTCTGCCACAAAAACGAAGACGCCGGAATTGACCGACTGGACACCAACAGCACCGTTCCATCCCAATTCGGGCAGGTTCGGAGAGAAAAAATTGCGCTGAAAAACCAGCCCGCCCCACCGGTTAAATATCTTTAGGCTATTGATTTGCTGAATATAACCCTCCCTGGCAAACAGTGTAAAATTCCGGTTGGCTGGCTCCTGGCTGCTCCGCGACAGCACGTTGGGGTAATAAACGCTGCTCGATTTTATGGTGAGCAACACACTGGCGTTGGCGGCACAGCCGTTTGCATCCTGCGCTACACAGTGGTACAACGTTGTCAAGGCTGGCTGCACCAACCAGTCGGGACTCTGGTGCGTAGCAGCGTTTTGGTTGTTGAACCAAGCAAAAACAGGGTCGGCCATGTTCGTTTGCGGTTGAAGTAAAACCGTTTCCCTGCGATTACCTTCCCGATCCGACCCCAGGCTCAGCCAAACGGAATCCGGTTCTGTCAGGATTAGCGAGGTATTGGCCTGGCAGCCATAAACGTCGCGCAGGGCAAGGTCGTAGGCACCGGCCGTCAATCCTCCGAAAAGCGTATTGCTGCCGAACGAGCCGCCGTTGAGCGTGTAGGTCAGGGGCGGGTTCCCGTCGGCAAGCAGCACGTTCAGTGTGCCATCTTCGGTGCCGTAGCAGGTCGGATTTACTGCCAGGATTTCGACAAACCGGGGCGGTGTATAGAAACCGACCGGCTGTCCGGGTGCTATCCGGGTACACAGGTTGTTAAAATCTAATGCCCCGTTGGCGGCAAGCGTACCAACCCCGCAAGAAGGGTAATACGTTGCTTCCGCGACCATCGTGGCCGGATCAAAGTTGAAAATACCGTCTGTTTTTTCAGCAAGGATGGTTCCGGGCGTCGTCCCTGGCAGGGTATGCAGGAGATAGCGCACCACCTGGCTCGGCGCGGGTTGCGGCGGGGTTGCAGGCAATGCATGGGCTGTTGATCCGATACAAACGTCCAATCCTTGAGGGAACATAGCCCCCGGGTCGCCGCCGCACATAGAAGAACAGTCGTGCGCACCATTGACGACCGTTTGGCAGCCGTTGTTGACCTGCTCAATGACAAAGGCGTACGGAGCGCCGTTGGCATACGGGGATGAGATGAAATGCGACCCGGAAATATTTTCCCCGTTCACTTTGTAGGGCGGCGTGCCGGTGATCGTAAAACTGACCGTGTATTGATGGTTGTCCGGCAAACAATGCAGCGTGGGATTGTTGTATCCCGGTGCAGCTTGATTTCCGCCGACGCTGAACCGGAAGACCGTGCAGAAATCTTCAACGGTGTAATTCCCCGGGGTACAATACAAATCCTGCAAAAAGGAAACGCAGGGTTGCAGACAACTGATTGTGCCGATCTGCCCGAGTTGCTGCGTATCGCGGACAAAGCCGATTTCAAAATACGTCAACACGCAGGCGCCCGTATCCACATACTGACCGGGGTCGCAATAAGTACTCCCCAGATAATCAATGCAGGTTGCCCCACAGGACATATTCCCAATCAAGCCTGCCTGAGCAATCGTTGGCGGATTCACGATGATTTCCTGAACAAAATTGGTGCAGTTATCTTCCTGAATAATAAGTGCTGAAACGCAGTATTCCTGCCCATAAAACGTGTAGCATTCTCCTTCGCATAGTGTTACCGATGGCAGGGTTACAGTCGGTATAGTCAGGTCTTCCCCGATGGTAAAGCGGTGGATTTCACACGGAGTCGTCTGAACCTGGTACAATCCGGGCGCGCAATAGTCAATACCGAGATAGGTCATACAGGGTTGTTGGCAGGTAATTTGTCCAATTTCGCCCAAATCAACCGAATCGGAGCCTGCATACCTACCTGCGGCGCAAACGCCAAATCGGCGAGCAACAACAAACGGCCTACCTCAATACCATTCGTTTTGTGCACAAACTCATCATGTTACCGCCCGGCAAAGTGGAGGCCCGGCAACAATTGCGGCAGGAAATTCTGGAAACAGAACTGCTGGCTGAAAAAGACTGGTTGATGCAGCGGGTACTAGAAAAAGGAGACTATTTCTGATTTAAACAAAAAACAAGATCAAAATTTTGTATAATTCAAAACATAAACAATATTTTTAGGCAATTACAATCGAAGTCCTAACTTAAAACCACGTTTCAATTATGCTTACTGTAAATCAACTGCTTTCCCATAAAAAAATCAATAAAGTCTACGCCGTGCGCCCGGATCAAATGGTAATCGAAGCGCTGGAGGTGATGGAGACCTGCAATACTGGCGCTGTGCTGGTCATGGAAGGTGAAGTATTGGTAGGTGTGTTTTCAGAACGTGATTACGCCAGAAAGGGCATTATTAAGGGTCGGAAAGCTAAAAGCACCCCTATTTCGGAGGTCATGTCCAGCAACCCGTTTTTTGTTTCCCGCCAGCATACCATAGAGGATTGTCTGAAGCTGATGTCTGAAAAGCGGTTCCGACACTTACCGGTAAAAGAAGGCGACCATGTCATCGGCGTATTGAGCATCGGGGACATCGTTTCGGCTTTCATCAACGAGCAGGCTTTCCGCATTGAGAGCTTAGAACATTTCATTACCCGGTCTTGATGAGAAAAAAGAATTTCAGGAGGCTGCCTTTTTACACAGCCTCTTGAAAACAAAACGCTTAGGAACGCCGAAATAATAACTTCCCGATTTGGGCGGTGGCTTTTGGCTACGCCGAACTTGCGTTTCCCACCGGACTTCCCGCAATTGCTTTCAGTCGGCGCAATTGCCTTCGTCGGTCACGTAGCTTTGGCTACGCT
>JBBQGV010000037.1:0-45834 GCA_038323375.1 Chitinophagales bacterium | reverse complement strand
ACCGATAACCATGTTTTTCAGTACGACCTTCATGCGCCAGGTATTGAAGATTCACAGATAGTGGTGGCAGAATATGATGGATTTCTCGCTCCTTTTCCAACCCGCTTTTCGCAGGTGCAGTTGGCTCCAGATTGTAAACTTTATGTCAACACATTCGCTACAGTAGATGTCCTGCATGTCCTCCACAATCCAGACGAGCCGGGGTTGGCTTGCAACGTAGAACAACATGCTATTCAATTACCTTTTAACTACGGGCAAGCCCTCCCCCACTTCCCCAACTACCGCCTCGGCTCCCTCATCCCCGGCGAAACACCTGCGCCGCCCTGCTCGCTCATCGTGCGTACGGAAGAACCACTACCCGCGCCGGAACCTGCTATAAAAGTCTTCCCCAACCCCGCTTCCGGGCAGTTCACCATCAAGCTGACAACCCCTGCACCCGGCGAGTGGCAGTTGTTCCATGCCGACGGGCGGCTTGCGCTGCGGCAGTCTTTGCAGGCTGGCGTAGCGCAGTATGAAATAGCGGTGCCGCAACTGCCGCCGGGCATGTATTTTTACCGGGTGTTTTTGGAAGGGCAGCCGGCAGGGAGCGGGAAAGTGAGTGTGGTGCGGTAGCGCTGTACCGCCGAACTCCGATTCGGCGGATGAATCAAAGTGTTTAATGCGGGTGAAGCCCGCAAAATAGGACACGCGACTTATCCTGTCCCATAAAATTCCCGAAGGGAAGACATAATTATAGAAACGATGACAATTGGGGGTTAAACCCCGAAGGGGTGAAATTATGACACCCCTTCGGGGTTTTGACCGAACATTTCGTGCCTTTTTTCTATAATCCTATCACCCCTTTCGGGGTTTTTATTTTATAGGACAGGATAAGCCGCGAGCAGGTATAAAACAAAAATACCGGCAAGGATCGGAATCGCGGTTCAGTTGGGCCGTTTTTTGAGAAAAGAATCCGGATTGGTCACCCAAAAGTAAACGCATAGCCTACACAAACGGTAAGCGCCAGCGAAAGCAACAGACTTTTGTAAGCCATGTGAAAATCGCATTAATTGATGAAAATATGATCGAATCCGACTAAAAGTACAGGCGAGGCAGGAGCAGTGCAAAAGCGGACGAGCATCTGGGGCAAATGGATGCGTAAGTGGGAAGTCGTCCTACGGTTTCAATTCCGTAGGACGACCAAAAACGCTGAACGGGCGTTCAACGGGACTAATCCACCTCCACCCGAATCCCTTCCGAATGGCTGCTAAATTCCGGCGCATACATACACTGAATGCTGGTAATGCCATTCGAAAAATTGCCTTTATGCGTGGCTCGAACCGCGTATTCAAAGACGTAAGTTCCTTTATACAATTGGTCGAAAAAGAAATTGGTTGCGGCGTCGCGGGTGCTTTCATAATAGCCCAATCCGCCTTGCCATTTATAGCTGCTCAGCACATTCAACGGCTCGAAACTGCTGGCGCGCATGTCCTTCATGTGGACGTATTCCATGTCGCGGTCTACCCGCAGTTCCAAACGAACCACGACTTTATCTCCCGGGTGCAATTCCGTTTTGTCGCCAATAGGCCGGAGTACCGGACCTGTGTCGGAGGCTTCTTCCCGGAAAAGCTGTTTCTTCAATTGCAGCGGCGTTTCTTCAAACGTCTTGATTTTGTCCAAGTTTTCAAAATACTGCCAATACAAGCCGCCCCAAGCAACCGTTTTATTCGGATTCTCCACTTTTACTTTTGCCCAATCCTTGCTGACTGCATCGCCGTCCCAGTTGGTGCGGAAGTAGCCAGTGCCAGCTTCTGCGGTTTGCTGTGCTGCCGCAATGGCATCGGTATAAGCTTTTTTCTTTTTCACATTGGGGAAACTGACCTTCACCGGCGTGTCTTCCGTGAGCCAGTTGGCTCCATTGGCTAACAGGACGTAAACCGCAGCGGCAGTCGCTTTCGTCGTTTTCCAGTGGTTGGTCTGCTTGTTTTTGAGCAACCAAATTTTGAGTTCTTCCACCATGGCTTCATCCTCTGCAACTTCTGCAAAAGCTTCTATGAGCAAAGCATGCGTTTCAATCGGAAGCTGGTTCCAGAAATACCCGCGGGGGTAGTTCCAGTACATGCCCATTTCGTCGTTTTTCAACGCGCGTTCTTTCAGCGAACGCATGATGCGCAGGGCTGTCTCTTTTTTATCATAGCGGCGCAGGGCTAAAGCCAGTAAACCTTGTTCGTACAAACCTTTTCCGGTCCAGAATTTTTCAGCCTGACCCAGATAATATTCATGGATTTTGGCCAATTCAACATCCGCAAACGTTTGCTCTTTGAAGAAGGATCGGGCGTAGAGGTAGTGAATGATCATGCCATTCAGGTGGTCGTCTTCAAATTTTGTGCGCTCGGCGCGGACATTTTTTTCAAGTTCCCGGTATTCTTCCAGCAACTCTAAGTCTATAAACCGGATTGCTTTTTCCGAAATCTCTTTCGCCTGTGCACTTTTCAAGCCATTGCCCACGCCTAATTTGCCTAAATGCCCCAGTCCTTCAACGATGTACTGCGTGATGTACCAGCTTTCGCGGCCACCTGCAAACCAGGCAAAACCGCCGTTTCCGGCTTGCCGTTCCGCCAATTGAGCCAACGCGCGCGTTTTTTCATCGGCCATGCGGTTGAGGTCGAACAACAAACCGATATGCTGCCTTTGCTGCGCTTCGCTTTGCGCCTCCAGCACCCACGGCGTTTCTTCCAGCAAGGCGCTTTTCAAATCCTGATTTTTTGTCAGGTTGCTTTCGAGCGCATCCGTGTTTTTCCAGGCGTCAAAAACATTTTTGATTTTAGGATGGCGGTTGGCTGCGGCGCTCGCTAAGGAATTTGCATAAAACCGATTGAAAATCTGCTCGGTACATTCATACGGATACTCCATGAGGTAAGGCAGGGCTTTCACCGCATACCAGGCAGGGTTCGAAGTGAATTCCAGGAACAACTGATGGTGTTGCAACGTTTTGGAATCGCCTGCGTTACTCAGATTTTTCAACGTAAAGGTTTTGCTCTGCCCGCCACGTACCGGCAACGGCAAGGTTTCCGTCACCAGCATACGGTTGGTCAGCACCGGGATGGCACTTTCTTCGCCGTCGGCAAAATCGCCCGCTTCTGCCACGATGCGGTGGGTCAGTGCCATAACTTTACCGGTTGGAATTTTCAGGTTCCAGGCCAAGCGCGCCGATTGTCCGGCTTCCGTTGAAAAATCAACCGTATTGTTCTGATTGCCCAGCAACTGATCCACCGGCTGCATCGAAACTGCGTCGAACAGCAGCAGGCGCGCTTTGCCTTTCAGGGGCTTATCAGTAAGATTGGTCACTTTAGCCGTCCACTCGATCTGGTCGCCCTCGCGCACAAAACGCGGCGCATTCGGCAGCACCATCAATTCTTTCTGCGTCACAATTTCTTTGCTGCTCAAGCCAAATTGCAGGGATTTGGTATGGGCAAATGCCATGAATTTCCAGCGGGTCAGCGCTTCGTTCATAGTGAATTTGACTAGGATATTGCCTTCTGCGTCGGTATTCAACTGCGGGAAGAAAAAGACGGTTTCTTTCAGGTTGGTGCGAACCGATGGCGGTGGCGGTGGCGGAACGTTTTCTTTTTTGCTTGTTACTTCAGCGTCCATTATAGCGTCGTCTGCCTCTCCCGGAGGTGGCGGAGGTGGCGCCCCTGGCTGGCCTTCCGGCGCTGCCATGGTTATCATTTTCATTGATTGGTCCATCTCACGGGCGTCCATCGCTCCCGCTGAATTTTTGTACATGCGGGGATTGCCCCGGTAGTACCCCCCGCCTATCCAACCAAACCAATTAAGCTGGCGGTAGGTGCGTATTGGGGTGTCTGTGTCTTCATTACGGGTTCGGTTCCAAGGCAGGCTGTAAGAATCGCCAGCCCGGAAATCGTTGCCGTACCAATAAACCCGGTTGTAGTTGTAGGGATAAAACGAGGCCGACCAACTGTGGGGAGCTAAAGCATCTAAGGACGCATCGTACATCGCTGCAACCATTTCTGCCGCAATACTTTCTTTTTTAGGCCCGCTGATTTTCAGTTGCCATTCTTCCTCCTGGCCGGGGCGCAGTTTGTCGCGAAACGTCTGGTAGCTAATGGTTAGGTCTTTATTGCTCCAGGGCACCGAAATGACGCCGGAGTAGGTATAGAAGCGATTCTGGTAAATGAACGTCGCTAAATAAGGCAAGTTACCGCGATCCTGCTCAGTAATGGCCTGCAATTCTTCTTTCCACTTTGCCAACTTCACCCAGCGCGCAATCACCTCGCCTTTCCCGTTTTGAATTTCCAGTCGCACATTAAGCGGGGTGGCTAAACCGCTGATCAGGTTCAGTTGCGCTTCTTCGCCGGGTTCGTATTGCGGTTTGCCTGTCTCGTGCCGGAACAACACATCCGGGGACACCTGCTTAGCTTTGCGATCAAATAACTCGTAGTAAACTTTGGATTCCACGGGCTGTCCGGAAGGATCCGTAACAAAAACCGTGGCGACATAATACCCGATTGCCCAGGCGCTCATGTCCACACGCACAGAGTCTGAAACACCGGTGTCGAGGTCGCCGGCATAAACTTGCTCTTTTACGGCCCAGCTTTCCTTTTCGTCTTCTTTTTTATAGGCAATATTGGGAAAACTGCTTTTAAACAAGGCTTCGGTGAGGGTGTACTGATCAGGCTTTTCCCAATAGCGGCTCCGGTAGTATTGAGCCGGACTGTCTAAGCGCTGGATCGTAATTTTTCCTTTCACAGCTACCTTCTGTCCGTCTAAATTATTGGTAACCAACACCAGAGGCGGCGCTTGCGTGCGGTCAAACGCTTCCGGAATTTGAATGCCCGCGGTCAGGCTCAGGTAGCCTAACTCCACCGAACGTTCGGCACTGTGGGTTTCTCCGTTGATGTCAATCACATCGGCATAGACCGTGTAATGGAAACTCGGGCGGTCTTTTTTATCCGTTGACGGGTCAGGTAAAGCCGTAAATTCGACTGTAAATTTGCCGTTAGCGTCCGTGGTTGTTTCACCGTTGGCAATTTCCATTGTTTCGCCGTATCTGGGCGGATAAATGCTGCGGCCTTTCCACCAGGGCCACCAGGGGTAGCGCACTTCGCGCACTACGCGGTAACGCACCTGGGCACCGTCAACATTACTGCCGGCGTAGGTCTGGGCGGCGCCTTTGACCGTTATTTTATCGCCCAATTTTGGCGCGCCTTCCACCGGGTCAATTTTCACTTCAAATTTGGGGCGTTTGTATTCTTCCACGCGCAATCCCGCATAGCCATTCAGGCTCGACTGGATGCTCATAGCTCCCATTAGACCGGTTCGCGGCGCAATGAAATTGCCGTTTACACTGCCGTATTGGTTGCTCGTCAATTCCAATTTCGCAACTTCCTGTTGGTTAGCATCGAAAAAACTAACAATCACTTTCTGGTTGGCCCAGATGGATGGAATGCCGTCTTTGTCTTTTTGCAGTAAAATGGCTTTGAAATAAATGGTCTGGCCAGGCCGGTAAATCGAGCGATCGAGGAAAAAATGGGTCAATACGCTCGACTGTGAATACGGTGGGTAGGTGTAATCGGAGAAGCGGTCGTTGACCCATAAGATGTCCTTCCCTTTGCTCAGCTTCACCATAAACTCCTTGTTGCGTTGGCTCGGCACAATGCGGCCGTCTTTATCGCTATAAGCCGTATCTATTTTTTTCCAGGCGCCCGTTCTGCCACGACGCTCGTAATCATAGCTATAAAACTCAGCCATGACGCCCTCTAATGGTGCGCCCAGCATCCGATCCGTTACCAAAATCAGCAGGCTCCCGTTTTGGTCATTCCTGCGAATGCCCGCAATGTTGGAAACCTGAAACAACGCATAAACAGCCGCTTTTTTGCCTTTCTCAAACTTTTCGTCTTCCGCAGCCAAAACCGCATAGTAGCCAAAAGGCAACTTTGAAATGATGGTTTCCGTCGTATGCTCGCGGTAATCATCGGTTCCCGGAAGGACGAGCGACCAGGAAGCAATGGCTTTTCTTTTCGTGAAAGCGGGTGCTTCTTCGCTGTAACCATTGCGGGTGTGGGCGGCTTCAATGTCTGATTCTTCCAGACGAACCACTTTGAAATACAACTTGCCAACGTTCCGGTAATTGACCTTCATCAAAGAAGGCTGGTCCGGCAAATTGACCAATTCAACATGAAGGCTAAAGTCTCTTTCCAGAATATTGGCCAACAACACTTTACAATGTTTTGCGCCATAAGCGTCGGGGAAACGGCGAATGGCTTCTTCGCAAAGTTCTTTTGCCGTTTTCAGGTTGTCGCGATTCGCCTCCTGGCCGGTTTCATACGGTTGTTGCAGGTACCATGAAGCCATAGCGTGCAAAATTTCCGTATAAGCCGGCGAAGCTGAATACCTCACCTTCATCCGGTTAAGTGCAGCGAGGTAAAGCGACTCTTTGTCGGGAACGGCAGATTTTTCGAGTAAAAATTGGAGGCGTTTCAAATCTACATCTATCAACGCGGCGGGGTCTGCGTCGGCCAAATGGCGACGAATCAAATCCTGCAACAGCAACAGGGTTTTTAGCTGGTAGCTATCCTGGTCTTTTGTCTCGAATTTCAAAGTAATAAACACCGAAGCGTCGCCAAATACTTCGGGCTGGTTGATGTAAAATTTATAGGACGGCGCTGGCAGGTAAGAACGGTCGTTGCTGAAATGATCAATGACCCGGTGCGCCAGGAAGTCATACAAGGTGGGCCGGAGCGCTTCGTCCAAATTCCCTTCCGTCATAACGGCGTTGAAGGTTTTGATGGAAATTCCGGCAAGGCGTTCGTCTTGCAGCGACAGGTAATAATATTTGGAGGCCGTTTCCATAAACTGGGTCGCACTCCAGGTTTCGAGGTCGTTATTGTCGAACCCAGCCGTTTGGGTGCGTTGTGCAATCATCCAGTAGTTCTCCGTTAAATACTGGCTGTACAACTCGCCAAGCATGGAGTACAACACTTGTTTAACCGGAAAATCGGATTGTTCAACCTCCGCTTCCAGCCGCTGGATGGCTTTTACCTGCCCCTTTTCTTCAAGTTGGCTTTTGAATTTTTCGCGGTAGATGACCGCTTTCACCAACTGGCCAGGCTCGTTCTCTTTTTTGAGGCGGCTGTACAATTCTTCTACTTTAGCCAGCGCGCTTTGGGGCAATCCCTGCCCCTCAAGGGAGTCTATCACCTTCCATTCCGCTTCATAGCGTTGAGACATAGTTGTTTGTGATTTTGCCTGTTGAGGGCCTACCCAGATGCAAAGGGAAAGCACCAATAAACCCAAAATGGGGAATTTGCTCATAAGTTTATTTTTAGTCATGCCGATCACTCGGAATGAGCGAATAGGAAAGCAATAATTAGCTTGATTTTCAGCGTAGTATGACGTTTTTTCCGTCATTGGCAAGGTGTCGGCTCTCATTGGTAATATTATGCGAATTTATAACTGTAAGACGTGTTAAAAAAGTATAATGGTGGGTGCATTATTGCTGCAGGGCTGTTAATGTGTAGTTAAGTTTTAAAAAAATCGGCCAATTTTCCGCTGGACGCAACTAATTCCCAAGAAGCAGGTTAATTTTGGGACAACAATCTAAAACCTACGTGAAGGAATTATCCTATCTGAATAAGTACTTTTACAAATACCGCTGGCGCCTCTTATTGGGCATCGTTTTTGTTATGGTTTCCAACTATTTCCGGGTGCTGCAACCGCAAATTGTGCGGGAGGCGTTGGACATGGTGGTGGACAACATCAGCTTCTACAAGCTGTTCAGCGGTTACGAACTGCAACCCGAAATTTACAAAAGCTTAGGCAGCAAACTATTGATGTTTGGCTTGCTCGTGCTGGTGCTCGCTGTATTAATGGGCATTTTTATGTACTTCATGCGCCAGACGATCATCGTGATGTCGAGGCTCATCGAATACGACATTCGGAAGGAAATTTTCGGAAAATACGAAAAACTGAGCCTTTCCTTCTACAAGCGGAACAACACCGGCGACCTCATGGCCCGCATCACCGAGGACGTATCCAAAATACGGATGTACCTGGGGCCGGCAGTTTTGTACGGCATCAACCTGATTTCCCTTTTTGTGCTGGCCGTTTATGCGATGGTGCAGGTTAACCTGGAGCTTACGCTGTACTGCCTTGCTCCCCTGCCCTTTTTGTCCATTTCGATCTATTACATCAGCATCAATACAAGCAAACGCAGCGAACGCATCCAAAAGCAATTAGCTGCGCTCAATAGCATTTCCCAGGAAATTTATTCTGGGATCCGGGTCGTAAAATCGTATGTCCAGGAGGAACCTACGGCACGCCATTTTGCAAAAGAAAGCGAAGTGTACAAACAGACTTCGATGGCGATGGCCAAAATCAATGCGTTTTTCTACCCTATGATGCTGCTGATGATTGGTGCCAGCACGATCATTACGGTTTACGTTGGGGGCCTGCAAGTGGTGAAAGGCGTGATCACCCCCGGCAATATTGCTGAATTTGTTATTTACGTCAACATGCTCACCTGGCCCGTTACGGCTATTGGCTGGATTGCGTCCATTACGCAACAGGCAGCGGCATCGCAAAGGCGCATCAACGAGTTTTTGGACACGGAACCAGAGATTGTCAACACCGTAACCGACCCGTCGCCTTTGGAAGGCCATATTGAATTTGACAACGTGCATTTTGTCTATCCCGACACCGGCATCTCAGCGATCAACGGCATCAACTTTGAACTGAACCCCGGCCAAAAAATGGCCATTATCGGCAGAACAGGCGCAGGTAAAACAACCATTGCCGACTTGCTGACGCGCATGTACGACGTTAGTTCCGGTGCCATTCGCATAGACGGGCGGGATGTGCGGCAACACGATTTGGACAACCTGAGGCGTCGCATTGGCTACGTGCCGCAGGATGTTTTCCTCTTTTCGGACAGCGTGGCGGGCAACATCGCTTTTGGAAACCCGGCTGCGACCCGCGCCGAAATTGAAGATTTTGCACGGCATGCCGCCGTTTACGACGAAATTATGGGCCTTTCGGAAGGCTTTGACACGGTGGTCGGCGAACGCGGCGTCACCCTTTCCGGGGGCCAAAAACAGCGCATTTCCATCGCACGCGCGCTCGTTAAAAAACCGGATATTGTAGTTTTCGACGACTGTCTTTCTGCAGTGGACACCAATACGGAAAAGCGTATCCTGAGCTACTTCACGGAGGCCTTAGGCGACAAAACTACCATTGTCATTACGCACCGCATCTACGCACTGTTGCAGTTCGATAAAATCATTGTGCTGGATCACGGAAAAATTTCCGAAGCCGGCACCCATGAGGAACTACTCGCCAACAAGGGGTATTATTACGAGCTTTATGAAAAACAAAGCATAGAGGAATCAAAACCTGTGGCGTAAACGGATATTCTTTTTTGTTTTACAAGGTGAACTTTCTACATTTGTAGTGTGATGATCGCAAAGCTGTTTGTTTCACCAAATTTTAAACGACGTGGAGAACGAGAGATTTAAGAAGTTTGAAAGCGTTTATTCCAAAAAAGTACGCGCGGGCAAGAGAAGAACCTATTTTTTTGATGTGCGGAAAACGAAAGGAGAAGACTTCTACATTACACTCACTGAAAGCACCAAGAAGTTCAACAGCGAGGAGTACGAGCGACACAAAATTTTCCTGTACAAGGAAGACTTCAACCGTTTTCTGAGTAGCCTTGAAGAAGCCATCAACCATGTGAAAACCGAGTTGATGCCGGACTACAACTACGAAGAATTCGACCATCGCGACGAAGAGGATTTCAAACACGAAGATGGCGATGCCCCCCGTTATCGCGACCGTGACAGAGGTGATAGCGACCGTGGAGATCGCGGCGGCCAAAGCGACCGGCCCATGCGCCCCCGGTTGATCATCGAAGACGCAAAAGACGAGACCGAAGACGAGCCGAAAAAACCTGACGGCGAAGAAGACGCTTCACCCAAAAGTGAAGATGATATTAGCTGGTAAGGAGGATTTTTTTCTCGCATTAGACATACTAAACAAAGGCCATTTCGGATTTTCCGAAATGGCCTTTGTTTGTATGTTCTTTTCCCCTATTTTACCCCCCTCAAACCATACCCGTTTATGTCGCCATCTCCAACACCTGCGCCGCTGTGGCAACCCAGCGAAACAACAAGCGCTTCTGCCAATATTGTCCATTATCAAACCTGGCTGGAAAGCCGGCACAACTTGCATTTCACAGCCTACTCCGAACTCTGGCAGTGGTCGGTGGCTCACCCGGCCAATTTTTGGGAAAGCCTTTGGCAGTATTTTGACATCCTCCACCACACGCCTTACCGACAGGTGATGTCGGACGCGCCCATGCCGGACACGAAATGGTTTGAAGGTGCCACGCTAAACTACGCTGAGCACATTTTCAGAAACTACTCCGACGAGCGCCCGGCCATCCGGTTTGCTTCGGAAAATACGCCACTCACCACGATTAGCTGGGCTTCGCTCCGGCAAGAGGTGGCCGCGTTGAGCGCGTGGATGCGGCAACAGGGCATTGACAAAGGCGACCGGGTTGCGGCTTTTTTGCCCAATATTCCGGAAGCAACGGTAGCTTTTTTGGCCACTTGCTCCATCGGTGCCGTGTGGTCCAGTTGTTCGCCGGATTTTGGCGTCAGCAGCGTGGTAGACCGTTTTCTGCAAATTGAACCCAAACTCTTATTTGCCGTGGACGGCTATTCTTACAACGGCAAACCGCACGATAAAATTCAGGTGGTAAAGGAGTTGTGTACACAATTGCCTTCGCTAAAAAAAGTAGTACTGATCCCTTATCTCAACAGCCAGGCGGAAGCATCAGTCCTGCCGAATGCAATTTTGTGGGAGGAAGCGACGGCAGAATTGATCATCGGCCTCGAATTTGAAGCGGTGCCGTTCGACCACCCCATCTGGGTTTTGTATTCTTCCGGCACCACCGGTTTGCCCAAAGCCATTACGCACGGGCACGGCGGCATGTTGCTGGAGCACTATAAATACCTGACGTTCCACAACGACGTCCGCCCCGGTGAAAACTTCTTCTGGTTTTCCACCACCGGCTGGATGATGTGGAATTTCGTGCAAGCCTCACTGTTGGCGGGCGCTACCATGGTTTTGTACGATGGCAGCCCAGCCTACCCCGACCTAAAGGTGCTCTGGAAATTGGCCGAACAAGCGCCCATCCACCATTTCGGCACCAGTGCGCCGTTTTTGGTTTCGTGCATGAACCAACAACTTGAACCGGGAAAAACATTCGATCTGAGCGCGTTGCGATCCATTGGCTCTACCGGTTCGCCCCTGCCTCCGGAGGCTTTCGATTGGGTGTATCAACACATCAAACCAGACCTTTGGCTATGTTCGATGAGCGGCGGCACCGATGTGTGCACGGCTTTTGTAGGGGGCTGCCCTACCCTGCCGGTTTGGGCCGGCGAAATCCAATGCCGGGCCTTGGGCGCCGCCATTGAAGCCTGGGACGAAGAAGGTAATCCGTTGCTGGAAGCTGTCGGCGAAATGGTGGTCACCCAACCCATGCCCTGCATGCCAATTTATTTCTGGAACGACCCCACCCGGCAAAAATACTTAGACAGTTACTTCGAAATGTACCCAGGCATCTGGCGGCACGGCGATTGGGTAAAAATTACGGATCGGGGCACGTTGATCATTTATGGCCGTTCAGACGCCACGCTCAACCGCCACGGTGTGCGCATCGGCACCAGCGAAATTTACAGCGCCGTCAACCAGGTTAGTGAGGTACGCGATAGTCTTGTTGTCAATCTTGAACTCAGCGGCGGCAGACATTACATGCCACTTTTTGTCATCCTGGAGGAAGGCGTTTCTCTAACAGATGCCCTCAAAAAGAAAATCACCGACGCCCTGCGCAGTGCTTATTCCCCACGCCATGTGCCGGACGAGATTATTCCGGTGGAGGAAATCCCCTACACCATTAGTGGAAAAAAAATGGAAGCGCCGGTTAAGAAGATATTGATGGGCATCGCCGTGGAAAAAGCTGCAAATCTGGATTCGATGCGGAATCCGCATTCTTTGGCATTTTTTGTATCATTTGGACAGAATTTAGTCGCTTAAAAAAAATTATTATTAGACTTGTTGCGATGGGGGCGTTTGTGCGAGATGACTGCAAATTTTATTTTATGCCGCGTTAAAATTTGCAGTCGAATACGGGTGATTCGGCGAAAATTTTAACGCGGCATAAAATCAAATTGGGTCAACTCGCGCAAACAGTACCCCATCGCAACAAGTCTATTATTGCCGGAGAAAAAATCAATCCGAAATGAAAAAACGCCGACACCCGCATGACTATTTTTAATGTGTTTTTATCGTTCAAACATCAGGGAGAAAAAGAATACCTTCGGGATCATATTTAACTACTTTTTTATCGTTAGTAGGTTAGTATCCAGACTAAAAAGCCTCCAGTTCCCGACACACAGCATTCATCGGTAAGCCCATAATATTAGAATACGTGCCTTCGATGCGCGAAATTTTACACAGGCCAACCCATTCCTGGATGGCATAAGCGCCTGCCTTGTCATAAGGTTCGTAATGACGGATATAGTAGTCAATTTCTTCGTCGCTGAGCGGATCAACATGTACATAAGCCGTTTCCGAAAAAACGCGCACTTTTTCCTCTGATAGCAGGCAAACCCCGGTAATCACGCGGTGAACCCGCCCGGACAAGGTTCGCAACATCTGAAAAGCGCCTTCATACCCTTCCGGCTTACCGTAAATCACACCATCCAGAATGACCACGCTGTCTGAAGCGAGGATAATGCTGTTCGGCTCTAAAAATTTAAGGGCAGCGTTTGCTTTTTTATGCGCCAGAAAAGGTGCCACTTCATCCACCGGCATATCCGGCGGGTAAGTTTCTTCCACTTCTTCCACTTTGACTTCAAAAGGAATGCCTGCATGGGTCAGCAGTTGACTGCGCCGGGGCGACTTTGAAGCTAAAATGATTTTTTTTCCGGTGAATTCCATAGGTTAGAGTTCTAAAAATAAAAGCCAAAAAATGCCTCCCAGCATCATGGCTTTAATGAGCAGGCTGATCCGGCGAAACGCGCCCGGTGTGGCAGCTTTTGCCAATAAGATGCAAATAACAATAAGGATTAGGAACACAAGACCCAGCCAGGCCGCAGCCAGATCATTCATCCAGTTGGCTTTTAGTCCAACAGCCGCTACACCGATCAGAATTGCCAGCAAAAATGCTATTGCAAATGCCGCTCTCCGGGCAAATGTCATGCCCCAGACCACCGGGGCCGTTCGGTAGCCGCATATTCGGTCGCCGGGTTCGTCCTGCATATCTTTAACGATCTCGCGGAGCAAGGTAGATAAAAAAGCAAACGCCATAAAAAACAACAGGATGGATCGAAGTGCAAGGGCCGCTTGCGGGGCTGTTTCCACTAATTGCGCATAAGACTGACGTTCGGCGAACCAAAGCATACCGATCGCTCCTGCACAATAAGCTGCTACCCATATATTTCCGACCAGGGGCAGTCGTTTCAACCTGCTGGAATAGTGGTACAATCCGGCCACAAAAATTAAATAATAGATGATCAGCCCCGGCTGTCCCAACTTCATGGAAATATACAAGGCGAGTACATAGCCGGAAGCTACACAAACGAAATAGAGCCATTTGACTACAGGAATAGAAAAGGTACGTCCGGCAATGATGCGCTCCGGTCGGTTAATTTCGTCTGCTTTGATATCCAATAAATCATTAATGACATAGCCACCGGCGGTAATGAGCGCAGTAACGGCAATAAACAGGGTGGCCGTGTTAGAACCCAGGGTAAGGGGGATTTCGTGCTCAACAAATGCTTTTGCTATAAAATAGTGGTAAAGTAGCCATTGCATCAGTACAACGACACCCAGATTTGGCAACCGGATTAAGGTCAAAATTCGATTCATGGCTGTTATTCGCAAAAAACTGCTGAATTAATCCCGCCACTTACTGTGCAGCAGCATTACTTTGCGGATGACATCCCGCGCGCAACCTGCCCCTCCGGCAAACGGCGAAACATACTGGGCAATTTCAAGCAATTCATGCGCAGCATCGTTGGGGCAAACAGGAAGACCCACTCTTCGCATCACAGGGTAATCCGGCAAATCGTCTCCCATATACAGGATTTCCCCTTCGTCCAGATCGTAGGCATGGATATATTCTTCGTAGGCCTCAAGTTTCTCCTGGCGATTCACGTAAATATCCTGAACCCCCAGCATTTCTAAGCGTTTACGAACGCCTTCCGAACGCCCCCCGGTGATGATGCAAACCCGGTATCCTGCTTCAACGGCGTGTTTGATGGCATAGCCGTCGCGAACATTCATGGTGCGCAACAACTGCCCGTCTTCAGTGACCAGCACTTCATTGTTGGTGAGCACACCATCTACGTCAAAAATAAAGGTATGGATGTCCCGAAATTTTTCTAACTGGTTCATGAGCAGTGCGCTATGGTGTGAAATAGAGGATTAGTCCTGGTTATCGCGCCATTCATAAACCCATTTGGCTTGAATCTGCTCCAGATGCCCTTCGTTGCAGGCTTCCCGCTTTCCTTCAAAGTTGGAAATTTCCATCACCCACTCGATGAGTTCCGTAAATCGGATCCGGTAGATCTGGCTTTCGCCAAAATCATCTCCGAACCGCTCATAAAGTTTCATCGCTATATCTTCGTGGTCTTTCCAGTCTATCGGCAAGTTGTCAATTGCTTCGAACGCCATTGCGTACTGTTATTAAGTGAATTGAAAAAAAATCAATGCTCGTGCCCGATGATGCGTGACTGATCCGGGATTTCAACCTCAATGTAGGCATCGTCTTCCAGGATAAGACACTGACACCCCAAGCGCGACTCCAAACGGGGGTTGATCGCCCGATCTATGAAGTCTTCTTCCTTTTCGGATATTTCTTCAAGCAAATCTTCTCCTTTGTGGATGTAAACGTGGCAGGTGCTACAAGCGCAAACGCCGCCGCAGTTGTGGTTGAGGTGAATATCGTGGTCTTCGGTAACTTCCAGTATGGAGTATCCGGCCTCAACATGCTCTATTGTAACCGGCGTGATGTTGGTATCCTCAAATGTAAATCGCACAGTGGCCATGCTAAGCGCTGTTTTGATGTGGGCGCAAAAGTAGCGCTATTCCGATAGGAAAACAAAATACAATTAATTTGGTTGGCGCTATTTCTGATGGGTTCTGGTAAAAAAAATGTGGATCGTTAATAGTGGATCGTTGTTTGTTGAAGTCCGTGAAATCGAAAAGCGTATTGGAACACTCTTTCACAGTCAACCCGAACCTCAACAAACAACGAACAACCAACAACTTATCTCAATAGCGTGACGTCACCCTTTTTTTCATGCACCACCTCATCAAAAGTCTTGACGACAATGCGGTAAATGTACACATCAGATGGTGCAGGTTTGCCTTTTTGGGTACCGTCCCAACCTTCGTTGTTGGTGGCTTCATAAACGACCTGACCCCATCGGTTGTAAATTTTGAATTCCACAATCTCCTTGATCAATCCTGAATGCAACAACCGGAACACGTTATTGCGGTCGTCGCCATTCGGCGTAAATGCTTTCGGCACTTTGATGACCGGAGGTACAATATTGAACAAAATGGTATCCCGGTCTATGCAACCTTCCGGAGTAGTGACCTCCACAATGTAGAGGGTGCCATTTTCAGTAGGTTGTACCACCGCCTGTTCCCCATTTGTAGAAACATAAGTTCCTCCGCTCCAGGTAATGGTCGGTGTACTGGCAGACTGATTTTCAATGACCGCAGTAAGGTTTACCTCCTGCCCAAGTGGCAACTCAAGGATGTTGACCCCCGAATCGGTAACCACAATGTTTACGGAAATATTGGGCAAAACCGTCACGTTCAGCGTATTGAACAAAGTCTGACATTCATTCCCGCTGGTGTATTCCAGGAAATAAGTGTCGGTTTGCCCAGGAATAAACGTTACGGAAGCCCCGGAAAAACTGCCGCCATTCGCTGTTGTCCACTCAAAAGTTTCCCCCGCGCTGCTTTGAGATACCGTTGCCGTCAAGGTTATCGGATTACCCAAACAGATCAGGTCGGTGGATGCGCTGACTTGCAGGGTCACCAACTGCACGACATCAATAGTAATGTCCGAAGTGACGCTACAACCTGCATTTTCAGCCACAACCGTATAGGTAGCCGTTGCATCGGGTGAAACAATCGGTGTAGGATTCGAGGTGGGAACAAATGCCGGGTCGGTAGAAGTCCACGAATAAGTCGCCGTTAGATCGGGATCAGACGCCAACTGTATATTATCACCCTCACAAATAGTTCGATTGGTACTCAAGGTAATCGTTGGCAAAGCCACAACTTCAACCTGGACGGTAGCGCCGTCAGCGCAACCCATGTTGTTGCCAATTACCGAATATATCGTCGTTACACTCGGTGTAGCTACCGGCGCCGGGCAATCGGTGCAACTCAACCCTTCAGCCGGCGTCCACGATATTTCATCCACCGGTGCGGCGAAGGCAGCTGATAATTGAACAGCCTGGCCGGCACAAATAATGGTATCCGAAGGAACAAGCGTTACAACCGGAATTTCATTGACAACAATCGAAATTTCCGCCGTCGTGCCGCAGCCTGCATTTTGCGCAACAACCGTATAAGTAGCATCGGCATCCGGTGAAACGACCGGCGTCGGATCAGTGGTAGGAACAAATGCCGGGTCGGTAGAAGTCCAGGAATAAGTAGCTGTCGGATCGGGGTTAAAAGCCAATTGTATATTATCGCCTTCGCAAATAACCCGCTGGGCATTCAGGTTAATCGCCGGCAAAGACAACACTTCAATTCTTGCAGAGGCGCTGCCGGGGCAATCCATAATTTTGCCGGTTACCGTATAAACCGTCGTTCCCAAAGGCATGGCCACCGGATTCAAACAATCGGTACAACTCAATCCTTCCGTAGGCGCCCAGCTTATTTCATCAACCGCTCTGTTGAATGACGCAGTCAACTGTACCGCCTGGCCAACACAGATAACGGTATCCGTGGGTACGACCGTAGCAATGGGAATTTCATTGACCTGGATATGCGCGATACTCGTATCCACACAAACGCCGTTCCTCGTAATCCGGGTGTAGTTAATGGTGGTGTCCGGCGTCACGACAAAATTCAAGAGCGTATCCGAGCTTTCTGAAAAAGCATCGGGCGTCCACTGGAAAGAAATGCCCATAAAATCAGATGGTTCGTAGGTTGGCGTCTTCAACACCACCGGGTTACCCTGACAAATTGTGGTATCGGAAGGCATGATGGCAAGGTTGGAGGGCAAAGAATCCACCACAATGCGGATGGTATCCGTCTTGAAACAGCCCGGAACGTTGACCCGGGCAATATAGCGTGTAAAAGTCTCCGGCGTAGCAATCACCGTATTGCCGATATTGGTGTTCAAACTACCGTTATTCGGCGTCCAGACAACTGAAGCATTGGCAGGAGTAATATTCACGCTCAGTGTCACCGATTCCCCCTGACAAATCCGGATGTCCTCAGTTTGTTGAATACTGATGGCAATTGCTGTGATGGTCACATTGAGCGATTCGGTCGCAGAACAACCGCCCCTGGTGGCCGTGAGGGTGTAGGTTCCCGGAGATTCCGGAGACGCGGTGGTATTTGGATCGGTTGGGTCTTCAATCAGAGAAGGCCCCGTCCACAGGTAAGTCACGCCCGGTTCAGGCGTTGTGTTCCCCAATACAATAGAAGAACTCTGACAAACTGCGGTATCCGAAACAACTGAAATGACTGGAAGTGCAAAAACCTCCACTAAAACGCTGTCCATTGAAGGAACAGGGCAAGTAGCGTTTAATGCACTTAGATAATAGGTTGTTGTTTGGGATGGCGTTACCACCGGGTTTGGATTTACAGACGTAAAGCCGGTAGGTGCCGATGTCCAATTATACGTCACTCCTGGCACAGCAGTCCCTCCGAGGTTAACGGTCTCCCCTTCGCAAATCTGCAAATTGTCGCTGATGTTGTATTGCGCAGCATCGGCGTTTAGCACAGTCAGGGTCATCACATCCTGTAAATCGCAACCTGCTGCATCCAAACTAATCGTTAGCGGGTAAACCCCTGATTGAATCGCCGTTACGACAGGATTTGGGCAATCGGTGCAACTGAATTGTAAGCCCGCTGGCACTGTCCAGTTGTAAACGGCATTGTTATAAAATTCGCCAGCCTGCAAGGTAATTTCTTCTCCCCGGCAAACCACACGATCCGGACCGGCGTCTACATCGAAAACCTGAACGGTTACTTTTATGGTATCCGTATAACAGACTGCCTCGATCAACGCCTGATAAGTTGTTGTTTGAGTAGGAGAAGCCACCGGCGTGAAGCAGTTGCTGCAGGAAAGCGAAGCAGCAGATGCCCCAACCCATTGAATCGAGTTCACCGAACTAATGACCTCTATCTGAACCGTTTCACCCGAACACACTGCCGTGTCGCCTGCTGCAACTTCCGGGGTAGGTGGGAATAATACGGCACCGGAAGAGGGCGACCAGTCAATTTGCATACCCGATGTGGAAATACCTTCTCCAAAGTCGTTTACCAAAATCACATACACTTCACCCTGCTGCGCGGGAATAGTGGCCACAAAATCATCTCCGCCGGCACCGGGCGTTGCCCCGCAATCATAAAAATCGGTAACGGGTGTGCCCAGTATAGGATGTATATCAGCCAAACCACTCGGATCGGCCCCGGCTGCCCAGGAACTGCGAATCGGCTGGTTGTTCGAGATAAAATTGATGATCTGTCCGGGCGTTTCGCACACTTGCTCCGGCGTGAACGGCCCCCACACATTGAAGTCAATATCAGAAGGGTCAGGACTTTCCATGATAAAGCCCAATGGCCCGTCTGCCTGAGCTTCGATGGTAAACCAATAAAAATCAGGCTCTGCCCCCAAACCCAGCCAGCAACCGCCATTGATCGCCGTCGTAACGTCAATGTCCTGGAAGCCGTCTTCAAAGGTAAAGAGCGAAGGCACGCCTTCTTCCACACAACCGTTGAGCGGATTGCACAAGGCATTGGCTAAGGAAGGGAGCAAAAGGCATACCGTTTCCTGAATTGAAATATTGAAACCCGTGCACCCGCTGGGGTTTGAAACCACAATATAATAGGTTCCCGGAGTTTCAAAATTGGCGCTGGGGATGTTCCCAGTGTTGCTTTGCGCAATACAGACGGTATTCGGATCATCCGGAAGGCCATTCAGCACCAAAACCCCCGTGCCGCCGCCGGCGCCTGAAATAACGATGCTTCCACAGATATCCCCGGGAGAATTGTATGCGTACACAAACTGCGGACCATTGATAAAGGGCACATTGTTGCAGGGTGTTTCTGCAAATGTAGCCGCACCGTTGCAGGTAGAAGCCCCATTTTGGGTAAAAGGAATGCTGTTGATCACCCCGGGGTTGTCAATGCTGTTGCCAGAACAGGCAAGCGGACTACACTGCCAGGTCAGGACAAAACCTTCGTCTACAGCGCTACCATCTGAAGTAAACTGAACCGTCACACACTGGCTCGTGGCCTGAATGAGAAACTCCTGGCCATTGTCTGTCCCATTGATGCTGGTAATTAAAGGTGCGTTGATGTCGCTGCCTGCATACACGTTGATAAAATCAAAATTCGGTTCCAAACTAAAATTGTCCACCATCAACTCTATACAGGCATGAAAGTCGTTCGGACAAATGACAAACGTGGCATTTTCACCATTCCCGTAATCATTATCAGGGCCACCCGAATCATAAAGCGTGCCGAAACACGCCGTTGTTCCAGGCGAGGAACCAATATTGATGGCTGGCACGTATTCGTCCACGCAAAGCGTAAAGTCTCCTGAATTGGGAGATGCGGTAGCGGAATAGTCATTCACCCGGATGTAGTATGGAATATTGGGCGTGAGGCCCAGGATATCCAATTGAATCTGCGTAGCGCCTGCCGGAGCCGAAATACAGGACAACTCTGCAAGGCCATCCAACTCACAATCTCCGCGATACAAAGCGATTTGAGGATTGAGAATGGCATCTGCATTGGGGCCATTCAGCACACCAATCAAAGTGATCGTAATATCCGTCAGGTCATCCGTCGTGGTAAAAGAAAACCAGACATCGCGCTGCGTCGTTCCGCCATTAAAGCAGGAAGGGTTATTCCCAAAGCCGATATTAGAAGCTGTGGCGCTCACATTGGTATAAATGGCAGGCGTGCAAGCCGGAACAACGCCCAGGTCTATCAGACCGATACAATCGTCGTTGGCGGGCTGCGCTATGCCCAGTGTTCCCATAGTGAGTAAAAAAAACAGGAGTAAAGCTGATCTCATGCTTTTTGCTTATTTGTTTGTAGTGATTGGTTCATTTCGACCAAAATTAGACAAATTTTCAAACATGCAAGCAAAAGCATCCGCTATCCGGTATTATGGTACCGGAACTGTCACACAGACGTCTATAAATTCAGTGACGCGACGAACGAGATCAGAGTTTTTCATCAGGCGGTAATGTCCGTATCCTTCCGAGATCAAAAGTGTGGAATCTTCCCATGCTTCGTGGATTTCTTCTGCTGAACGAAAGGCAACAACAGGATCAAACCGGTCATGTACGATGAGGAGGTCTTTCACTTTCACCCTGTCCGCTGCTTTGCTCAGGTCGGCCTGATCCAAAGGCGTGCCAAGTTTGCGTTCCAGCAAGTCCCAAAAACGTTTTTTTACCCGCGTTGGCAATTTCATGGAAGCTGCCGCTTCGTTCAAGACCCGCGTCATCCGGTTGGGCACACCAATCAGCACTAATTTTTCTACTTCAATGGCCGGATGGGTATTGCTGAGGGCAAACACAGTGGAAGCCCCGCCAAAAGAATGCGTAATGATGCCGTGAACGCTTCCGATTTGCCGGATGATCGCCCTGACTGCGCCCGCAAAATGCATGATATTGGTGTGTTTCCCATCCGAATTTCCATGCGCAGGCCCGTCAAAAGCAACCACACGGTATCCTTTTCCCACCAAAGCCGGTACAAAACTGCGCAGGGCTGTTCCCCGGGATTCCCAACCGTGTACCAGCAAAACGACCTGTTCGCCTTTGCCCCATTCGTAGCCTTTGAGCACCTGACGGCCGTACAAAAACTCGAACAATCGCGCACTTTCCAGCAAATGGTCCGAAACGCTGTGCTTCGCCCGAACCCTTGGTGTAGAAAAAAGCTGGTAAGCGACCCGCGCCGCCGCGCCGGGAAACAAACGACCTGCCGTTCCAAATCCCAGCCGAACCAAATGGAGTAATGCCGAAGTTTGTTGCGTTGAAATTACTTCGCCGCTGCCCTCCGGCAAAGGAGGTAAATATTCGACTCTTTTATTCATTTTCATCGCTTGGTGATTTTATATGTGTTGATTTTATGGCTCCTGCACGACAGTCTGTTGTCTCAATCCATCTATCATCTCAATCAGTTGCCGGGACATGACATCAAAATAGTGAACATCCTTGTAAAGCCGAGCCATCATGATCCCGCCTTCCAGGGTGCCAATAAACCGGATGGCAAAGCCGGACTTGTCTGCATCGGGCCGGACTTCTCCTTTCTCGATGCCTTTTTGCAGGGTGATCACAATGCGGTTCGTCCACATCGTCATGGCTTGTTGCGCTTTTTCGCGGAGTTCCGGGTGCCCATCATCTGCTTCAACCGACGTATTCTGAATGGGGCAGCCGCCCTCCACCGGCGGGTTCAGGATGCGCTCCTTATAAAAATAAACAACAGCTTTAAGCTTGTCCAAAGCATGCTCGATGACCCTGGTGCGCTCGCGAACTTCAGCAGACACGATGGCTACTGCTCGTTCAAATGCCGCAACTGCGATTTCGTCTTTGCTGCGAAAGTTGCCATACAGCGCGCCTTTCGACAAACCCGTCGCTTTCATGATGTCGTCCATCGAAGTGCCTGCATAGCCGTTTTGATTAAACAGCACTGCCGCTTTTTCAAGAATAAACTGTTTAGTCCTTTCTGCTTTTGTCATGGTCATGGACGATGATCTCAAAATTAATAGTTGTTTAAATATTTAAGAACCGAATTAAAGATTAATAGTTTGCAATAAGACCTGCGCACCCCCCCTACTCTTTTCGTTCGATTTCTAAATAGTATTGCAAAAATAAACCAATCGGTATAATTTTGCAAATTATTTCTGAGGTTTAAAAAAAATATGGGCATTATGTAGGGGCTTAAAATTTTCAGCCCCTACATAATGCCCATATTTTTTGCCCCGACCGGGTTCATCAAAACACCACGCTCGCTCCCACCAAAACATGCCGCCCGGCTTGTGGGTAATACCCCCGGTCAACCACAGCAGTCTGGTTGTATAAATAGCGGTAAGACCAGCCATTGGTTTCGTACAAGGCATTCCAGACGTTTGGAACCAGCAGGGTCAGCGTTACGCCTTTGGCAAAAGACGGCGCGAGTACATATCGCAGGCGCAAATCGCTGAAAAAATAGGCGGTTAAGACATTTCCTTCATCTGAGGTATTGTCCAAATATTGTTTCCCGACGTATTTGCTCAGCAATGCGACTTCTAACTGTTGCCTGTCCTTTTTCACTGGGAAAAAAGTCAGCTCCACCCCTGCCACAATACCGGGCGAAAAAGCGAGGTCTGTGTTTTCATGCAAAACGGGTCGCTGTTCCAGCCAGTTAAAATCGGCGTCGTAAACGTCAACGTATTCGGTAAATTGCTTAATTTTATTTTGGCTTAAAGCCAAATTTCCATTGATATTCAACCAATTGAATGGCGATCCGCCTCCTGAAATTTCAAGCCCGGCGCGGTAACTTTTGGCGATATTGATCCTCCTGTATTCGGAAGCATCGTTGATTTCTCCATTCAGTGCCAATTGGTCGTCATAGTGCATGTGGTAAAAATTCACATTCAGCGCGGATTTTTTCCAGGAAGCACGCCAGCCAATTTCGGTATTCAGCAGGCGTTCCCGTTTCGGACGCTGCCTGATCGGATTTTCGGTGTAATCGCTGCGATTGGGTTCCCGGTGGGCGACGCCAAAAGAAGCGTAGTATTGTTGGTTCAAGCCTGTCTGATAGAGCAGCCCGGCTTTGGGATTAAAAAAGATTAATTCGTCTTTCAAATCCACGTTTTGCAATTGGTTGTTAATGCCCAAAAAGGAATAGCCAACCCGGCGCACCTGTAAGTCTAACCAGGTATTCCAGCCACCATTCCAGGTTTTTTCGACTTTCCCAAACACATTGACGTCCGTTTTCCGCGCATCATTGTCATAATACCGATGGCCGGTTTCCGAATCTGACGCAAACCGCGCCCAAATGACCTCCCCAAAATGCCGGCCTTCATAGATGTGAAACCCGCCGCCCAAAGTTGCATTCAATTGGCCGCTGTTGTCCTGGTAGTTCAAGGTATAAGTGGTTCCGTAGAAATCGTTGTCTAACCAGCGTTGCCGCACCAGATCGGTTGTCGCAACGGTATCGCCGCCAATCGCCAGTGGGCTAAGGCCGTAGTTTTCAAAGGATTGCTCCGCTTTGTACTGCTCGTAATAGCCCGCGCCTTTGGTGTAATGTAGCGCCAGCGCCAGTTTCCAATTGGGAGAGAGTTGGTGGTCGTGCAACAACTGTGTATGGGTTTGCCGATAGTTATCCACCTGATTTTCATAAGGTTCGCCTTCCTTTTCTGTCCCGCCGGAATTATAAGTTCGCAAGTCTGGATCGTCAATAAAGTCGGCAGGAACGCCATCCCAGGCCTGGTAAGTGATTTCATGGCCGGAAAAAATGTTCAGCTTGGTTACGCTGTTGGCACCCAACCATGCGCCGGAAAGGAAATACGATTCTAAGTCTGCGCTCGCCCGGTCAATAAAGCCGTCGGATGCAATGCGCGAATAACGCCCTTCGATGGAAAACTTGTCCTGAAGCAACCCCGAGCCAAAACGGACGCTGCCTTTTTGGGTATTGAAACTGCCGGCGGTGGCATTAACTTCCGCATAAGGCGTTGTTTCCACCTTTGAAGTGCTGAGGTTGATGGTTGCTCCGAAAGCGCCGGCTCCGTTGCTGGAGGTTCCCACGCCCCGCTGGATTTGCAATTCGCTCACGGAACTGGCAAAGTCAGGCAGGTCTACCCAATAAACCTGCTGCGATTCTGCGTCGTTCAGGGGGATTCCATTGATGGTAACGTTGATCCGCGAAGGGTCGGAACCCCTGATCCGGATGCCAGTATAGCCGATTCCCGTGCCGGCATCGGAAGTCACGACCGCCGAAGGCGTCCACTGCAACAGATAAGGTACATCCTGGCCGAGGTTGTTTTTTTTCAATTCGGTGCTGCTCAGGTTGGTGTACGTCACCGGCGTTTTGGCCCCTGCCCTGAGTGCGCGCACCTCTATGGCTTCAATCCTCAACACTTCAGCCTCTAACAGGATTTCTATTCCCTGTGGTTTCAAATCGGCTGGTACGATCACGGCTACCTGCTTACTTTTGTAGCCAATAAAGCTGGCATCCAGCAGGTAAGTCCCGGCGCTTAATCCAACGATTCTGAAGTTCCCGTCAGCATCGGTTGAAGCGCCCATTCGTATGCGGCTGACCGCAACATTGGCACCCGGCAGTGCCAACCCCGTTGCCCGATCAGCAACACGCCCCGTAAGCACGCCCTGCGCGCTAAGGTCTGCAACTGACAGCACGCACAGGGCTGCCATTGCAACAATCCATTTAAACATGTTGAAAAAATTAATAAAGATGAAAACGATACGCCACGCCCGGGGTTGGGCAGCGCTATTCTCATTTCCCTTTCCGGAATTACCCGGACAGGTTCCTGCTCCTGCATTGCGCAGAGCAAAGGGTATCATCTCAGCCTGAAGGATTTATAAACCTCAAGCACCCCGAATGAGCTTGTTAGCCGAGGCAAAGATGCGCAAACTGTCGTCTTTTTCAATTTTATTTCAAACAAACAGGCTGGTTCCCCTGATAATCGCTGGGGGCAGCCCACAAAAACAATCCTACCGCCCCATGATCGCCTCCAACGCCACTACCAAATAAACCAGCGGCGCATTCCAGTTAATCGCAATTTCGTTCGAGGCATGTCGGCTACGGAAGGCCGATGGTGCGGGTGCATCGTCACCGCATCAACAGCACATCTCCTTTAAACAACTTTTCTGTGCCGTCTTTGTACAGGATCCTGACGTAATATACATAAACATCGAGCACTGCCAGTCTATTTCTAAAAATGCCATTCCACCCATACTGCGGATCGTTTGGCGGGAAATTGGCGGCGTAAAATACGGATTCCCCCCAGCGGCTGTAAATATCGAACTCCAGTACCTTTTCTACCCCTTCTCCGGCATAAACCATGATGACGTCGTTTACCCCGTCGTTGTTGGGTGAAAAGCCATTGGGGATGTACACATCGCGCCGGATCCTGACGGTCACCCTGACTTCGTCGCGGTCCTGACAACCATTGGCATCGGTCACCAAAACCTCGTATAGCGTAGTCGAGTCCGGGCTGGAGACGACTTGATCGCAATTGCCACATATCTGGCTGTCCAACGGCGTCCACGAGTAGGCGTAATCTCCCCCAAGGGGAATCGCTACAGCTTCTAACACGGTACTGTCGCCATAAAAAATGGTCACGTCTGATCCGGCATTGACGGATAAAGCGTCGGGATTAACCAACACCACTTCTGTTTCCCACCGGCAGCCATTGGCGTCTTCGATTTCAATCGTGTAAGTTCCTCCGCTCAGGCCATTAAAGTCAGGACTGATGGTAAAAGGCTGTTGGTTAATCGAATACAAATAAGGAGCACTGCCGCCTGTAACAGCTGCCACCAAAACGGAACCGTTCGTCTGGTTGTGGCAAAGCGGGTCTTTGATGGCAATCGCAGCTGCTGTTGGTGGGATATTGTTGGCAACAATGGTTGTAAAATCGGTAGCGGTACAGCCATAAGGTTGATCCGTTACCAAAAGTTGGTAAACCCCAGAGGCATCTACCAATGGTGATAAGGAATTCGCTCCGGAAAGGATATTCCCGCCATTGGTTGTCCAAAGATAAACGATGTTCGTACCGGTAGATGACCCGGAACCATCGAGCGCAACTTCGGTCAGTACGCAATCCAGCGCTTTGTCTGCTCCTGCCTGTGCAATGGGCAAAGGCTCGATTTCTACCGCCACATTCGCTTCATCAGAAGGGCATACGCCTCCTGAATCTAACCAATAGTTAAAACGATAAACGGCCGCTTGCTGGTTAGCAGCATCAAAGCTTCCTGCTCCCGCTATAAACGCGCCGCCGCTGGAAGGGATGGCCGAAGTTTCCGTCCACTGCCCGCCCGCGTTTTCTCCGTCCAATAATTCAAACAAATCGAATCGTTCGTTTTCACCAAAACAGATATGAGGCGTTTGTGCAGGAACGCCGGCAGAAACAGCCGCTTCCACGGAGATCAACTGCGTAGAAAATGCGGGACATCCGGAAGGCGGGCTTTCCAGCAACGTGAACCGGAGTCCATAAACCCCGGCGTCGGCATTCATGGCATTAAAAATTCCATTGGTAAGCACGGCAGGGAAGTTGCCCGCCGGAACCCCAACAAGGCTCCAGGTGCCCGGCTCATTCGTTTGCACCAGCGTACTAAGGTCGAGCGTGCCGCCTGCATTACAAAGCGGCCCACCGGCGATCGTGGCCACGGAAGGGCAGTTGCAGAAAACTACTTCCACATTGACCTCGTATACCACTTCTCCGCAAGGCGCAGAGGCGCTTTGGGTGGAATATCTAAACAAATAATTCCCCGGCGTTACCCCGGTAAAGTCAAGATTGGCGAAGGTTCCGGTAGCGCCGGAATTCTGCACATCCGTCCATATCCCGCCCTGGTCGCCGCCGGTAACCAATGAACTGAAATTCAGCGTAGCCGGCCCTCCAGGGCCATTGCAAACCGTTGCAGTTGGCGCAACTACTGCAAAAGGAGGCTGGCTCACCAATACCATCGTTTGGGTGGTTCCGACACAACCATTTTCGGTTGCTGTCACAGCATAAGTTGCAGTAGCCAACGGGGATACGGTGAGGGATGCCCCACCTACTCCGGTGCTCCAGACAAAACTTGTCCCTCCGGTTACACTTAAAGTACTGCTTTCACCCCGGCAAATCACCGGCGGAGAGGCAAGAACTACAGGCGTTGGCAACGGATTAACGGTTATCGTAACGGGCACGTTGGCTACGCAGCCTTCCTCAACGACCGTAACGGAGTAAGTTGTGGTGATTAATGGGGAAACCGTAATCATGCTCCCGGTTTGGCCGGTACTCCATTGATAGAGGTCGCCCCCGGAAGCGGTCAGTACTGCGGATTCCCCCACACAGATCGTATCCGGATTGGCGAGGGCAGTCGGTAGCGGGTTCACCAGGATGGTCGTTGAAGCGAAAGCGATACAACCCAAATTGGTAACCGTAACGGAATAAAGCGTTGTATTTAAAGGAGATACGCTGACCGGTGCGCCAGTATCTCCGGTGCTCCACAGGTAGCTCGTGCCGCCACTGGCGGTAAGCACCGTGGTATCTCCGGCACAGATCAGGGATGGCGTCGCTGCCACCGTTGGAACGGGCAGCGGGTTGACCGTAACGGTTACAGCGGTTGAAGCCTGGCAGCCGTTGTTGTCCGTTGCCGTTACGGTATAAGTTGTCGTAGCAGAAGGCGTTACCACAATGGAAGCGCCGGTCTGTCCCCCACCCCACAAATAAGTGCTTCCGCCACTTGCCGTCAAGATGGTGAACTCTCCGATGCACAACACGGCAGGATTGGCCGTAGCAATCGGGGATGGCAATGGATTGACCGTGACCGTAACATTGGCCGTGCCTTCGCAAACGCTGCCGGTAACCGTTACGGTGTACGTGGTACTTGCCGCCGGCGTCACCACAACCGATGAGCCGGATTGCCCATTGCTCCAAAGGTAAGTATCGCCGCCGGTTGCGGTCAGGGTCGTGGATGCTCCTGGGCACAACGAATCAGGGCTGGACGTAACAGTCGGTAAAATCCCGGGCTGGACATTGACTGTGACCGTTCCTGTTTCGGTACAGCCATCGTCGTTTGCAATGACGGTATAAGTAGTGGCAGCAGAAGGCGTCACCGTAATGGAAGCCCCGGTCTGGCCATCTTCCCAAAGGTAAGTATCGCCGCCGGTCGCGGTCAGGGTGGTAGATTGACCGACACATAAGGCATCAGGCACCGCCGCAACAATAGGTGAAGGCAACGGGCGTACGACAACTGTCACTTCCGACGAACCCGTACAGCCATTGTTGCTGACCGTAACGGAATACGTCGTTGTGCCCGCTGGCATAACAGCAATGGATGCACCCGTTTGTCCGCCACTCCACAAATAAGCGCCGCCGCCTGTTGCCGTCAGGATAGCAGCTTGCCCCGCGCATAAGGTATCCGGGCTGGCACTTGCCGTTGTACTCAGGTTGGCGTCAACGGTTACCGTAACACTTCCTGAACCGGTACATCCATTGTTGGTCACTGTGACAGAATAGGTCGTATTCACCAATGGCGCTACGGAAATGGAAGGATCCGTGGCGCCGGTATTCCAGGTGTAGGTAGTTCCGCCCGAAGCAGTCAGGGTTGTAGCCTGACCCGGACAAACCACAGCCGGTGTTGCTACTACGGTGGGGATTAAAACATTGTTGACCAAAACGGTTACCAAGGCGATATCTGTACAGCCGTTGTTGGTGACTGTTACCGAATAGGTCGTAGCAGCCAGAGGCGTAACTGAAATCACGGCATCCGTCTCTCCAGTGCTCCATAGATAAGGCCCCCCGCCAGTAGCGGTAATGTTGGTGGAAAGCCCGGGGCAAACCGTGGTAAGGTCGGCTGTGGCTGTAGCCGCAGTCGTATTTACAAACAAAGTCACTTCTGTTGTTGCGGTACACCCATTGCTGGTAGCCGTAACGGAATACGTTGTGGTATCCAGCGGTGAAACGGAAATGCTGGCATCGGTCTGGCCGGTATTCCAAAGATAAGTACTCCCGCCGCTGGCCGTCAGTGTAGCCGATTGCCCGGAGCAGATCACCCCCGGTGAAGCTACGGCAGCCGGAACCGGTAAAGGGTTTACAAAAACATTTACTGAAGCCGTTCCTGTACAACCATTGTTGGTAGCAGTTACGGCATAGGTCGTTGTACTTGCCGGGGAAACAACAATCGAAGCGCCGGACTGACCGGTACTCCAAAGGTAAGCACTTCCCCCGGTAGCGGTCAGTGTAGTAGTTTCACCTGCGCATAAAACTGCCGGGCTGGCGCTGGCACCGGGCGTTGGCAATGGATTAACGGTTACAGCCACGTTTGCCGTGGCCGAGCACCCATTGTTCGTCACAGTAACGGTGTAACTTGTTGTTGAACCGGGCATTACAGCAACAGAAGCCCCGGACTGGCCGCTGCTCCAGGCATAAGTGCCGCCGCCCGTTGCCGTCAGCGTTGTCGTTTGTCCTGCACATAAGGTGGCCGGTGTGGCGCTTGCCGCTGGAACCGGGATAGGATTGACGACAACCGTAACACTGGCGGTTCCGGTGCATCCGCTGCTGGTGGCCGTTACCGAATAAGTGGTGGTTGTAGAAGGGGTCACACTGATGGAAGCACCGGACTGGCCATCGCTCCAGCTATAGGTTCCGCCGCCCGTTGCGGACAAAGTCGTTGACTGGCCGGCGCATAAAGTATACGGATTTGCCGAAGCAGTTGCTACCAGGTTGTTTTGAACATTCACCGTTACCGAGGCAATACCCGTGCAGCCATTGTTGGTTGCGATCACCGTATAAGTCGTTGCCGTTGAAGGCGTGACGCTGATGGACGCCCCGGACTGGCCGGTACTCCACGCATAAGTGCCGCCGCCCGTTGCGGTTAATACCGAAGTTAGCCCCGGGCATATCGTTGCCGGTACCGCACTTGCAGTAGCGGTTGTTGCATTGACAATCACAGTCACCTCAGCGGTTCCGGTGCAACCATTGTTGGTGGCCGACACGGTGTAGACCGTAGTTGAAGCAGGCGTCACGGTAATAGAAGAGCCAGCCTGTCCGGTGCTCCAAAGATAAGTGCCCGCACCCGTTGCAGTAAGGGTTGTGGATTGACCGACACAGACGGTGCCGGGATTGGTACTGACCCCGGGTGCCGGTACCGGATTGACCGTTACCGTGACATCTGTCGTTGCGGAACAACCATTGTTGGTCACCGTCACGGTATACGTCGTTGTTTGCTGGGGTATTACCGTAACGGAGGAGCCTAATTGGCCGCTACTCCAGGCGTAGGTTCCGCCGCCACTTGCCGTCAAAATAGCGCCTTGCCCCGGGCAAATGGATCCCGGATTAGCGGTGGCCGTTGGCACAGGTATCGGATTGACAGAAACCGTCACATTGGCAGTTCCGGCACAACCGTTATTGGTCACCGTTACGGTGTAAGTCGTTGTCAACGCAGGCGTTACATTGACGGATGCGCCGGATTGGCCACTGCTCCAGGCGTAAGTGCCGCCGCCGGTTGCGAACAAAGTAGCCGACTCACCGGCGCAGATCAGATTTGGATTAGCCGTGGCTGTGGCGCTTAGGTTGTTTTCAACGCTAACCGTTACCTGCGCAATATCTGTACAACCGTTGTTGGTAACCGTCACAAAATAAGTTGTCGTCACCGTCGGCATCACGTTGATAGACGCTCCAGACTGGCCGGTACTCCACAAATAGGTGCCCCCACCCGTTGCAGTTAAAACCGAAGTCAACCCGGGGCATATCGTCGCAGGGATAGCCGTTGCTGCAGCAGTTGTAGTATTTACCGTTACCGTCACTTCAGCGGTTCCGGTACAGCCATTATTGGTAACAGTCACGGTATAAGTCGTCGTGGTGGCCGGGGTTACGGTGACCGGGGAACCGGATTGCCCGTCGCTCCAGACATACGTGCCGCCGCCCGTTGCCGACAAGGCAGCTGACTGACCGATGCAAATCGCAGATGGAGAAGCCGTCGCAATGGGCATTGGCAAAGGGTTAACTATAACGGTTGTTTCTGCTGTTTCAGAACAACCATTATTAGTTACAGTTACCGTATAAATTGTTGTTGATGAAGGACTCACAACAATGGAAGCCCCCGACTGACCGCTGCTCCATTGGTACGTTCCACCGCCGGAAGCGGTCAGGGTGCTCGTTTGCCCGGCACAGATCGTAGCAGGGTTGGCTAAGGCAGTCGCCAAAGGCAGCGGGGTAACGGTTACGGTGGTACTGGCCGTTGCCATACAGCCATTATTGGTTACAGTTACGGTATAAGTTGTTGTTCCGGAAGGCGTTACTGAAATAGCTGAACCGCTTTGCCCATCGCTCCAGGCATAAGTTCCGCCGCCCGTTGCCGTTAAACTTGCAGTCTCACCGGCGCATACGGTGCCCGGTGTAGCCATGGCGGAAGGAGTTGGCAAAGGATTTACCATCACCGTTACATTTGCCGATGCTGTACAGCCATTATTGGTAACCGAAACGGTGTAGGTCGTTGTAGAAGTTGGCGCTACGGTAATGGAGGAGCCAATCTGGCTATTGTTCCACAAGTAGGTTCCCCCGCCGGTTGCGGTCAGGGAAGTCGTCTGACCGGCGCAGATTGCAGCAGGGTTGGCCGTCGCTCCGGCTACGGGCAGCGGGGTGACATTTACAGTCACATTTGCTGTGCCCGTACAACCGTTATTGGTCACCGTTACCGTATAAGTTGTTGTTCCTGATGGCGATACTGAAATAGGCGAACCGCTTTGTCCGCCGCTCCAAATATAATTTCCGCCACCTGTAGCAGTTAAACTCGTTGTTTGACCTGCGCAAACCGTACCCGGACTTGCCGAAGCGGTTGCGGTAAGGCCGGGATCTACAATAACCGTAATATCTGCGGTACCCGTGCAACCATTATTTGTGGCGGTAACCGTGTAGGTTGTTGTCGTTGATGGACTTACCGTAATCGTGGCGCCGGATTGTCCGGTACTCCAGGAATAGGTATCGCCGCCGCTCGCGGTCAATACCGTGGGTTGACCGGGGCAAACCGTGGCAGGCGACGCCGTAACAGCAGGCGTCAACACCCCGCTGACGTTCACCGTCACATTGGCGACACTCGTACACCCCCCGTTCGTGACCGTTACTGAATAGGTGGTGGTTGTGGCAGGCGTTACGGAAACAGATGGACCAGATTGTCCCGTACTCCAGGAATAAGTACCCCCTCCAGTTGCCGTTAAGGTAGAAGAAAGACCGGGGCAAATTGCTGAAGGAGAAGCCGTTGCAGTAGCCACTACCGAATTGACATTCACCGTCACCATGGCGACATCCGTACAACCACTATTCGTAATGGTAACGGAAAAAGCGGTGGTTGACCCAATAGCAGCATTAATCGTAGCGCCGGATTGGCCGGTACTCCAAAGGTAAGTCCCGCCGCCGGTTGCGGTAAGCTGAACTGGTTGGCCAGCGCAAACCGTGCTGGGGTTTGCGGTGACAGTTGCGTTTACGATGGTCACGTTTACGGTGACGCTGGCAACAGCTGTGCAGCCATTATTTGTGACGGTCACCATATAGGTTGTCGTCGCTGTTGGGGCAACCGTAATCGAAGCGCCTATCTGCCCCGTACTCCAACTGTAAGTCCCACCGCCGGTAGCCGTCAAAACACTGGTTCCGCCCTCACAAACCCCGGTTGGACTGGCTGATGCCTGCGCGGTAACGGTATTTACGGTCACCGTTACATTGGCCACATCGGTACAGCCATTATTGGTAACCGTCACGGTATAAATCGTAGTCGCAGTTGGGGAAACCGTAATCGTTGCGCCGGATTGCCCGGTACTCCAATTGTACGTGCCGCCGCCGGTTGCGGTTAAGACCGAAGAAGCACCTCCGCAAATTGTGGCAGGCGCTGCAGTGGCATTTGCAGTAACCGAATTGACCGTTACCGTAATATTAGCTACGTCAGTACAGCCAGCGTTGGTAGCTGTGACGGAGTAGGTAGTGGTTGAAGCGGGGCTTACGGAAATAGAAGCGCCGGTTTGTCCGGTACTCCAGCTATACGTGGCGCCACCTGTTGCTGTTAGTATCGCAGCATTGCCAAGGCAAATTGGGTTAGGATTGGAAGTAATGGTGGCATTCACCACATTGATGACTACGTTTATCGTAGCGGTTCCCGTGCATCCGTTATTTGTAACCGTAACCACATAAGGCGTTATCGTTGTTGGGGAAACGGTGATCATAGCGCCGCTTTGCCCCGTACTCCAGGCGTAAGTGCCCCCGCCAGTAGCGGTCAGGACAGCGGATTGCCCTTCGCAAACAGGATTGGGATTGGCAATAGCGGTTGCATTAACGGTGGTTACCGTAACCGTCACATCCGCAACATCGGTACACCCGTTATTGGTTACCGTAACGCTATACGTCGTTGTTGTCCCAGGAGAAACGAGCACATTGGCAGCCGTCTGTCCGGTACTCCAACTGTAAGTGCCGCCGCCGGTAGCCGTTAATAAGACCGGGTCTCCGGCACAAACGACTAAAGGGTCGGCAGTCGCCGTGGCAGTCACCGTATTGACCGTCACCGTCACATCCGCAACATCGGTACACCCGTTATTGGTGACCGTCACCGAATAAGTAGTTGTTGCGTTCGGATTCACGGTGATCGTCGCGCTGCTTTGTCCGGTACTCCAACTATAAGTGCCGCCGCCGGTAGCCGTCAATTGCACCGGGTCTCCGGAACATACGACGGCGGGGTTAGCAGACGCCGTTGCAGTCACCGTATTAACCGTTACTGTCACGTTGGCAACATCGGTACACCCGTTGTTGGTGACCGTCACCGAATAAGTAGTCGTCGCAACCGGATTCACGGTGATTGTCGCGCCGCTTTGCCCGGTACTCCAGGCGTAGGTACCGCCGCCCGTAGCCGTTAGTTGAACCGGATCTTCTGAACAAGCTGTCGCCGGATTTGCAGTAGCCGTTGCGGTCACGGTATTAACGGTTACCGTCACATTGGCCACCGCAGCGCACCCAGCGTTATTCACGGTAACCGAATAGGTGGTCGTGGCAGTGGGGGAAACGGTAATCATAGCGCCGCTTTGCCCCGTACTCCAGGCGTAAGTACCGCCGCCCGTAGCCGTCAACTGCGTAGATGCGCCCACGCAAATCGCAGCAGGGTTTGCAGTGGCATTTGCAGCGGGGGGCGAACTGGGATTCAGGGTAACCGAGGCATTGTCCATGCAACCGCCATCTATCTGGGTGACAGTAACCGAATAAGTACCAGAAGCTAAGTTGACGCCCGCAGAACCACTTATCGTAGCCGGATTCCAGGTATAGGTATAGCCCGATCCTGAAGGCATTACGCTGATAAAACCATTGTTTTGTCCACAGGTTGGTTGGTTGACCGTAAGGCTAATCACTACCGGCGAACTCGGGTTCAGGATCACAGCAGTATTCCCCATGCATCCGGTCGCCGTTTCTGTAACGGTGACTGAATAAGTACCCGGTGCCAAATTTGTAGGGTTAGGCCCAAAAACCGAAGCCGGACTCCAGGCATAAGTATACCCTCCACCGGAAGGTGAAACACTAATGGAACCATTGTTCAGCGCACAAGTGGGTTGGGTGGGTGTCGCGGTGACTGTAATGGGCGCACTGGGGTTCAAGGTCACGGAAACGTCGTCCATACACCCACTTGCGGTTTCCGTAATGGTCACCGAATACGTACCCGGGCCTAAGTTGGTTGGATTGGAACCGCTCAAGGATCCGGGACTCCAGACATAAGTATATCCTGCACCAGAAGGCGAAACGCTGATGGCACCGTTGTTCAGACCACAAGTTGGTTGCGTAGGCGTAGCGGTGGCGTTAATGGTCGTACTGGGATTTAAGGTCACGGATGCATTGGCCATACAACCCGTTGAAGTCTGCGTAACCGTCACAGAATAAGTTCCTGGCGGCAAATTGGTGGGGTTGGACCCCATAACCGAAGCCGGGCTCCAGGTATAGGTATATCCGGCACCGGAGGGCGAAACGCTGATCGAACCATTATTTTGGGAGCAAGTTGGTTGCGTTGGGGTCAGGGATGCCATGATCGAAGTACTTGGGTTCAGGGTTGCAGATGCGACTCCCATACAGCCGGTAGCCGTTTGGGTGACTGTGACGGAATAACTGCCCGGGCCAAGATTGGTGGGGTTAGAACCACTCAGCGAAGCCGGGCTCCAGGTATAGGTATAGCCCGCTCCGGAAGGCGAAACACTGATGGCACCGTTATTCATACCACAGGTTGGCTGTAAAGGGGTAGCCGTTACCGTCAGGGTAGTGCTTGGATTCAGGGTAACTGAAGCGCTTCCAATACAGCCCGTGGAGGTTTGTGTAACAGTTACTGAATAGGTGCCTGGAGCCAGGTTGGTTGGATTGGAACCGCTCACCGAAGCCGGGCTCCAGACGTAGGTGTATCCGGTGCCGGAAGGCGAAACGCTGATCGAGCCATTGTTCAGGTTGCAGGAAGGCTGAGTGGGGGTAACTGATGCGGTCAGGGAACACCCTATACAACTTCCGTCATCAACATTAGCGGCCGGGTTGTAGTTGGAAGAAAGGGGATTTGTACATCCGCAAACAATAGCGATTGGAAAAGTCAGCGAGATATTCTGCGCGACACCGGAATCGCCAAGTGCGTGGTCGCCAATACAAATCTGGGCAGTAATAATGCCCGGCGGACAACCTGCCCATAAGGATGCAAAAGAGTTAATACCGGGTGTGCCTACCCCACAGGCATCATCCGCCGTAATGCCAAAACTTCCTCCACTGACGGGAATTCCATTTTCCGGATCAGCGCCGCCACCGTCTGAAAAAGAAACCAAGACGGGAGAACCGGGCGCGCCAATATCGCCCGAATTGCCAAAAGGAGCCCCTCCTGCACAGTTACCTATCGCGCCCGGTCGCTGCATGATGTTCAACGTGTTGCCGCAGGCATTGATGAACAAGTCCAAATCCCCCTGGTAAGTATGCTGAAGCAACATAGACAATCCTGTTGGATAGCCCGTCATGGCCGGATCAAACTTCATGGTGACACAATAGGCCGTAGCCGGGTTACCATTAACAGGGGTGGACATATCCGGCAGGGAAATACTCGGATTGACGCATTGCCCCATCAGGGATTCGTTCATCACAAGCAAGAGTACCAAAATTCGGGAGAGGTGTAGTAGTTTGTTCATATCCCAACTTCAAGTGTAAAAAAATGGGTAATTGCTTATAACCCTGGCAACAGTAGCACCAAAGCTATTAAAAAAAGCAATAAAAAGATTTCAGGGACTATCCACTCACAAGACCTGGATCACCTAACTGTGCCAGTTATTAATTTTGCTATCATAAGTGATGTGCAGAACAAGATTAAGACAAAAGAGTCCGAGAAACCAATTTATGCTGCCCAACAAGAAAAACAGTATGCTGAAATGGTAAAACCACCCGCATGAATTAGCTGGTTGCTTTGGGAGTGAGGAATCAAATCTTAAGATCGAGAAAGGTAAGGCGTTTAATGCCGCAAAACGGTATACAGTTCTATAAAATAATTACATCATTCCGGCAAATGGCTCGCAAACTGTAACGGCCTTATTCAATCGCTCCGACCCCCTGCCACTAACGACCGCATATTTCGCATTCATGGCGTCCAATGCTGCCCGGTATTTTTCAAACAAAGCTTCCCGCTCATTTGGGTGTTCGCGCAGGGGGTCGTCTTCCCAGGGCATATCAATATCACACAAGAGGTAGAGGTCGTAGTGGCGAAGGCTTAATTGTGTGTTTATCCAGGGATCACAATATCCATATTTGTGCTCCATCCAGATTTTGGGAACTAAAAGATCCGTATCGCAAAAAAGTAAGTTTTGTGCATATTTTTCCCAGACCGTTTCCCATTGCATTTGCCCTTGTGCGATGTGCAGGACATCCTCCGGCAAATAAGGCCGGGGCAGGTGTTTCAGGTAAAACCGGGCGTATTCCGGCACCCAAAGTGTGCCGAAATGCGCCGCAAGTGCTTGTGAAAGCGTTGACTTTCCGGTTGATTCCGGGCCGGTGAGGGCGATTTTTATCACTTATCTCAGCAGGGTAATGTCGCCTTTTTCCTGAAACTGCATTTCGCTTTCCTTGATTTTATAGACCAATACATACACATAGACATCCGAAGGTTGCGCCTCCCCAGCCAATGTGCCGTCCCAGCCGTTTGCGGGGTTCTGGGTTCTAAAAACCTCTTTGCCCCAGCGATTATAAATCTGAAGATCAAATTCGCGAAAAACACAGTCATTGAGTACTCTAAAAGCGTCGTTTCGCTCGTCTCCGTTCGGGGTAAATGCTTTGGGTGTCATGGGGTCGCAAGGGCAGTTTTCTTCCCGTATTACTTCGTAGTTGTAAGTGACTTTTTGACCGCAATCATTGACTTCAGCCACGTACGTGCCTCTTTCGGATGCCTCAAAAACAGGATCGGCAGAGTTGTCCTGCCAAAGGTATGTCGCCGACAACCTGCCTTCCAGAGTCACATCCAGCAATACTTTTTTACCCAGACACAGACCTTCCTCGCGGTCTTCTGTCCGGTCTTCATTATCCGGATCCGTGCAATAAGCGCTGAGTTCGGTGTCCGACAATGCACGATTATAAAACCGAAGGTTGTCGAGGTTGCCATTGAGCGACTGATAATCTGTGAAGCACCCTCCGAGGCAGTCCTGATCCTGACCGATGACTAAAGTGTTCGCCGTAATTTGCAAAGGGCTGTTTTCAGTTGCACCAGCGCCGGTTTTAACGCCATTGATGTAAAGGTGTACGACATTATTCCGCCGGATCACCTGAATACAATAAGATTGTTGTAGGATGAATGAGACGTTGGGTACCTCGTAGGTATTCCCGTTGATGGTAATCAGAAAAGTGTTTTCCGAAGCGTCATAAGCCAATACTAAGGCTTTTAATTGGGTGGCATTGGCACCACTGAGGATGGTATTAAGTGGGGTTTGAGGCGAACCGGTTGTGTTGAAAGCGGTAAAAGTCACCTGAAAAGCAATGCTGAAATCGGATAGTCCATTCAAAAAAGTGCCGTTCAGCAACAAGGCAGAGGTATCGTCCCTGGGAATTTGCAAAGCATCGCTTGCTGTAGCACTACCCGTTAAAATCCCGTCGTTTGCACTTGCGGTTAAGTCTTCGGTGCAACCGTCGAATGAATAAACAGCCAGCAATCCCTGGTTGAGGTTATTTTGGGCCTGAAGAAAAAAGGTAGTCAAGACCAGCAAGAGTGCGATTCTGATTTTTGCAGTCATCATGGGAAAAAACTTTGAGTTGTAGAAATTGGGTGGCGTAAAGTGCCAAATCAAGGGCAATATTAGCTGAAATTAGCGGTTTAGACAAACCGTAAGAAGGGCAGGCATAAAAAAAGCCCTGACTTTTTTAAGTCAGAGCTTTTGCTGTAGGGGAAGGATTCGAACCTTCACGAGGCAGTTAGCCATAACACAAACCTGAGTGGTCAACCCTGGTCGGTCCCGCGTGAACGAGACCGGCTCTATGCTACGTTTATCCTGTTGTTCCTCACCCCCGAGACAAGAGGGTATGGCTGCCTGTTTCATCACCCCACAGTATTTGAAAGAAGTTGTTTGTCGCTTTCGACATTGCAAATGTACAGCGATTCGGTTCTTCTTTGCAAATTATTTTATAAAAAGATTTAAAAAATACATTTTATTCAAGAAACAAGCAAAAATCTTGAATGATTATCAAAAACACAAGTTTCTGTCCCGGTATAGCTGCGAAATTTTCAACCGGGTAAAAAATCATCCGGCGCCGATCGCCCAGCGCATCAATCCGGTACAAATAATAGCGCCATACGTACCCAACGCGTAACCCAAAACCGCCAGAAGTACGCCCACGGATGCCAGCGACGGACTGAAAGCCGATGCCACCACCGGCGCAGAAGCTGCACCGCCAATATTGGCCTGACTGCCCACAGCAAAAAAGAAGAACGGCGCGCGAATGAGCCGCGCCACCACGATCAGCACGGTGGCATGGATGAGCATCCAGATGCCGCCGACGGCAAAAAGTCCCGGCTTGTTGAACACATCGCCCAGGTTCATCTGCATGCCGATGGTGGCTACGAGCAGGTAGATAAAAATGCTGCCCCACCGCGAAGCACCAACACCTTCCAACTGCCGAAACTGAGGAACGAACGACAACAGCAGTCCGAACGTCGTGGCAAGCACCACCACCCAGAAAAAGTTAGCAAGGATCGTGCTGAGGCCGTTATCCACCAGCGCACCTTTTTTATAGCCGTCTTTGATCGCCTTCTGGGATACAAAACTGGCACCGCCACCGGCCGCAGTGATCATGCCGCCGCTTTGGCGTTGTATGGGTGCCAGGGTATCGTATCGCCCTTCTGTGATGATTTGCGAGGTGGTATCCTGTCCTGCAACCACAAATTCCCGATATTCAAAAACACCTTTGGTACTTTCGTTGTAGGCTTTCAATGGTTTGATCAAACTTTCTGCACCCCAATGCGACAGCCCCACTCCGCCAAATGCAACGGCGAGCATCACGAACAACGATTTGGTGTCCGGAATGCGGGAAACGCTCGCCTGATAGCTTGCGACCTTTTCTTTAACGGCCTCGATCGCAGAACTGTCTGCCCTGAAAAAGCGATCCATCCGATCCGAGATACTTGCCCCGTACAACAAAAAAGCCATCCAGATATTGGCGACGATAATGTCCACCACCACCATGGAGGCAAACAGGTTGTTGTCTACTTCATAGATAATCTTCATGGCCGCCTGATTGGCACCGCCGCCGATCCAACTGCCAGCAATGGTGGAGAATCCCCTCCACATTTCATCGGGGCTTACTGATGACAGGGCACCTGGCATCACATTAGTCACAAACAGCAACGCCACCGGCCCCCCAAGGATAACGCCCAAGGTTCCTGCCAGAAACATGATCAGTGCTTTCGGGCCTAAGCGGACGATCATCTTCAGATCGGTGCTGACGCAAAGAAGGATTAAGCTTGCCGGCAGAAAATATTGTGAAGCCACGGTATAAAGCTTCGAACTTTCCCCGGAAATTAAGCCCAGCGGCCAGTGCAACAAGGCGGGGATGGCATAACAGAGGAAAAGCGCGGGAACGTATTTGTAGAAAGTTTGCCACCCGCGCGATTTGCTGGCAGAGGTGACGAAAACAAATGCAAGCACTGTGACGAGCAAGCCGAAAACAATGGCATCGTTGGTAAAAAATGGTGTCATGTTCGAGTGGTTAGACGTATAGGAACGTCGCAAGGATAGACAAAACTTTTCCTTCTGCCAAATCTGTCTTGCTTTTTCAAGAGAAATAACCCGCCCCTTGACCAGCGATAAAACAATCGCTAATTTCGCGGCGTTAAACTGTCCAAAGCAACTTTCATGCACGATATTGAGCCATATCACCAATGGCGCGACCGCTACATATCCTCCGAAGATGACCGCTCCCCGTTTCACGGAAGGGTCTACGACGAATTTCACTATACGCAAAAAGTATATAATTATTTTATTCACCCTCAGTGGGATGACTTCGGATCGCAGACACTTTACCTCAAAGTGTTGTTTGCCGACTACGAGGATGGCTACGCAATTATTGAATTGATTGGCGAATGGAACGACTGCATTTACAACGACATCATGTACCTCAAACGCGAGGTCATTGACCACATGGCAGCGGAAGGAATTTCAAAGTTTATCCTGATCTGTGAAAATATTTTTAACTTTCACGGCTCTGACGACAGCTATTACGAAGAATGGTACGAAGAAGTTTCGGAAGACGACGGCTGGATTTGTTGTGTAAATACGTTTCGCCACGTTGCCGACGAAATGCAAACAACACATCTTCAATATTATGTCAATTTCGGAGAGGTCTTCAACGACCTTAACTGGCGCCCCTGGAAACCCAAACTATTCTTTAAAACCATTGAAAAAATTATCAATAAAGAAACTAAAATGATCGGGCAGGGAGTTGGGGATTGGGAGTAAGTAAAGGATAAAGTGGCGAAAAGGGCGAGTTTGCAAAGGGCAAAAAAGGATAAAGGTTAAAGTCGAAAAGCCTGTGCCGCGCAGCGGGGGTTAAAGTGGAATTCCGAAATTGATGATAATGCGTAACCCTACTTTCTACTTTCTACTTTCTACTTCCTACTTTAACCTTAAAAACAATCTAATCACCTATAAATCAACAATATGGCCAACCACCGTTCTGGATTTGTAAACATCATCGGCAGGCCCAATGTGGGTAAGTCCACCCTGCTGAATGCAATGGTGGGTGAGCGCATGTCCATCATCTCCAACAAACCGCAAACTACCCGCCACCGCATCATCGGGCTGTTGAGCGACGAAGATTTTCAGGTCGTTTTTTCAGATACGCCGGGCATCATTAGCAAACCATCCTACAAAATGCACGAGGCGATGAACCGCTTTGCGCATTCCACTTTTGAAGATGCTGATTTGATGCTGCTGATGACGGAGCCCGGTGAAAAATACGAGGCCACCGATCCGGTGTTGGTTAGATTAGCCAATGTCGAAGCGCCCAAATTTTTGGTGCTGAATAAAATTGATACCCTGACGCCAGAAAAGATTGAAGCCTGGATTGCTCAATGGGCAGCGTTGTCCACCTTCGACCACGTGATTCCAATTTCTGCATTAGAAAAAATCAAGACCGATCTGCTGCTGAAGCACATCATCGAAACCTTGCCGGAAGGCCCTGCTTATTACCCGAAAGATCAAATTACCGACCGGCCGGAGCGCTTTTTTGTCAGCGAAATCATCCGCGAAAAAATATTCCTGCAATACGAACAGGAAATTCCGTATTCCTGCGAAGTGGTGGTGACGGATTTTAAAGATACGGAAACCAAGGAAGGACTGCCACTGGCGCGCATCAGCACGGTTATTTTTGTTTCCAGAGAATCTCAAAAACCTATCTTGCTGGGCAAAAACGGGGCTGCCATGAAAAAATTAGCCACCGCAGCCCGACAGGACATTGAAATATTTCTGGACCGCAAGGTGTTTCTTGAAGTTCACGTCAAAGTCCGCGACAACTGGCGCGATGACGAACGGGTGCTCAAACATTTTGGTTACACCGGTAGTTAAAAAACTCATATACCATGCCCAATACTTACGTCAGCATTCGCAACGTCAAATTCCTGCTCCACGAAGTCTTGCAAGCCGGCAAACTCAATCGCTTCGGTTATTTTGCCGACTACGACGACGAAGCCATAGACATGGCGGTAGAAGCCGCCCTGCAAATCGGCGACACCCACCTCTACCCTATTTATCGGGAGATGGATAAAAACAAAGCCTACTACAAAGACGGCGAGGTACACGTCCACCCGGGCCTGCGACCTGCCATCAAGGCCATTGCTGACGGTGGGTGGATCACAGCGCCTTACGACTATGATTCCGGCGGACAGCAAATGCCTTATACTTTGATGAATGCCGGTTTGCTCATTTTTTATGCCGCCAATGCCAACGCAGGCTGCCACGCTTTTTTGACCCAGGGCGCTGCCCGGCTCATTCGGAACTTCGCTACCGAAGACCTGAAAACGCGCTACCTGCCCGATATGTACAGCGGCGACTGGCAAGGCACCATGGCCATGACCGAACCCCAGGCCGGTAGTTCGCTGACCGACCTGACCACCACCGCCGAACCGACTGAAAACGGCGCTTATAAAATCAAAGGCCAGAAAATATACATCTCCGGCGGCGACCATACCGCAGTAGACAATGTGATCCACCTGCTGCTGGCGCGCATCAAAGGCGCACCACAGGGCATCAAGGGGATTTCCCTTTTTGTAGTACCCAAATTGCGCAATGAAGCCGGAAAATTGGTTCCTAATGACGTAACCACCGCTGGCATTTACGGCAAAATGGGGCAAAAAGGCTACGTGGCGGCCCACCTGATGCTGGGAGAAAAAGAAGACTGTCTGGGTTATTTGGTTGGTGAACCGAATCACGGACTTTCCTACATGTTCCAGATGATGAACGAAGCGCGCATCGGCACCGGCCTTGTAGCAGCGGGCACGGCTTCTGCGGCCTATTACGCCTCCCTGAAATACGCCAACGAACGGGCGCAGGGCAGACATCCTTCGCAAAAAGACCCCGCGTTGCCGCAAGCGCTGATCATAGAACACGCCGACGTTCGCCGGATGCTGCTGTTCCAGAAAGCCATAACCGAAGGCAGCGCCGCCCTGCTTTTCCAATGCAGTTACTACGGAGACATCGCCCAGGTGGCCGAAGGCGACGAAAAAGAACAGGCGCATCTGTTGTTTGAACTACTGACGCCCATCGCCAAGTCCTACCCCGCCGAAATGGGCATCCAGTCCGTCAGCGCAGGCATGCAATGCCTTGGCGGTGCCGGTTATTGCGACGATTTCCCGCTGGAGCAACATTATCGCGATATTCGCGTAAATGCCATCTACGAAGGCACGACGGGCATCCACGGCATGGATTTACTGGGTCGGAAAGTGATGATGGCAGGCGGAAAAGGCCTGACCCTGTTTATGAAAGAAATCGTAAGTGAAATCACAAAAACCCAAGAAATTGAATCTTTAAAGCTTTATGCCGGGCAAATGATTGATTCGGCTTCAGCGTTACACGAATTGACGCTTTTTCTCCTGAAATTAGCCATGAACGACAAACCAGAAGTATTTTTAGCCGACGCGACGCTGTACTTAGAAAGTTTTGGCACGGTCACCATTGCCTGGATATGGCTCAAACAAGCCATCGTTGCCGAAAAGGCACTGCAACAAGGCGGCCTGTCTGACGAAGAAACGAATTTTTACCGAGGAAAAATTGCAGCTTTTCAATACTTCTTTGAATACGAATTGCCCAAAACCAAAGCGCTGAACGAACGCTTGCGCAGCGACAACCGGATTACACTGGAGATGGAATCGGGGTGGTTGGTGTAATGTACCGACTAAAAAACAATTTTCAATACCTAAAACAAAACAAATGCCCTACTACACGCCGATCAAAGGCATCCCTGACTTGATCACCCAAAAAAGGATTGTGTCCAAACTCCTGGAATTGCGCAAAAAAATCAGCGCTGAAGTCCCTGCACGCACGGCTAAGGAAACGCTGTTGCTTGCCACCTGGAACATCCGCGAGTTTGGCGACAACCGTTCGCAGGAAAGTCTGTATTATATGGCTGAAATCATTGAGGCATTTGACCTTGTGGCCATACAGGAAGTGCTCAGCAACCTGAAAGGGCTTCAAAACCTGATTTCCCTGCTGGGAAAAAACTGGGACTACATCGTGACGGACGCGACGGATGGCTCGGCAGGCGGCGGCGAACGCATGGCCTTTTTGTATGACACCAACAAAGTGAGTTTCCGGAACATCGCCGGGGAGATTGTTTTACCCGACAACATCAAGTTAGACGGCGACCTGCAATTTGCCCGAACGCCTTTTGTAGCCGCTTTTCAGGCCGGGTGGTTCAAATTCAGCCTTTGTACCGTACATATTTTTTATGGTGAAGACAGCCCCACCAGTGCGGGTATGAAGCGCCGGGTGAACGAAATTGACACCATTGCAAAGTGGTTTCAGAAAAAGGCTAAAAATGAAAACGCCAGCTATATCCTGCTCGGCGATTTCAACATCATTGACCCCACGCATATCACCATGAAAGCGCTGGAACAGAATAAATTTTACATCCCCGATCAGTTAAAAACTAAGCCCACCGACCTTGGGCAAACCAAATACTACGACCAGATTGCCTTCAAAATAAAAGAGGACGAAGACATGCTCATTTTTGACCGGGTAAATGGCAAAGCCGGTTCATTTTCGTTCCAGGATGTCGTTTATAAAAAAGACGAAATGGCAATTTACCGGGATAAATTTGAAGAGAAGAACACCATAGGAAAAACGGAAGCGGCCATCAACACCTACTACCTGAGCAAATGGCGGACGTTCCAAATGTCAGACCACATCCTCCTATGGGTGGAATTGCATATAGATTTTAGCAATGAGTATTTGAATAAAATCGAGAAAGGCGAGTAGTGTTCGTCTTTAGAGTCGAGTGTTTGTCAAATAGCCGGGAAACCAGGTGCCGTGCCCAAAACCTGTGCCTTTCGGTGAAGGACGTATTTGCAAGCCTAATCCGTATTGGTTCTGGTCGCATAAAACATTTTGGGCGTGCTGCCGGACAACAACAGGTCGTTCGCTTGTAAAGGCGTTTGCTTTTCAATATTCGCATAACCTGACACTACGGGTTAAAGCGCCCGATTCCTTGAAATGACGCTTGCGCGGATGGCCGGAAACCCACAAGTCTGCCGGACGGAATCGAGGTAGTACTGAATGGACGCAACCTGCTTTTGGTTTTGCCCTGTTACCGGCAAGCCGAAGAGTAGGTGTAAAATACGCTATGCGGAGCAGGCTCTGCGGAAACTCAATTATGGCACGGCGTCTTCTGAGGTTAAACGCTCTATCAATTTGCAAATCGGCCGAACTGGAATTCGGAGGTACAATGCTGACACCGAACTGGAGTTGGGAGGTATAATGCTGACACCGAACTGGAGTTCGGAGGTATAATGCTGACACCGAACTGGAGTTCGGAGGTATAACGCTGACAACGAACTGGAGTTCGGAGGTATAATGCTGACACCGAACTGGAGTTCGGAGGTACAATGCTACTACCGAACTGGAGTTCGGAAGTATAACGCTGACACCGAACTGGAGTTCGGAGGTATAACGCTGCCACCGAACTGGAGTTCGGAAGTATAACGCTGCCACCGAACTGGAGTTCGGAGGTACAACGCTGCCACCGAACTGGAGTTCGGAGGTATAATGCTGACACCGAACTGGAGTTCGGAAGTATAACGCTGACACCGAACTGGAGTTCGGAGGTATAACGCTGACACCGAACTG
>JBBQGV010000036.1:0-46476 GCA_038323375.1 Chitinophagales bacterium | reverse complement strand
AGACTCCAAACAAATGCAAACCTTCAAAGTCATCAAAATTCAGTAATCAGACAAAACTTAAACTATGAACTTCAGACCTCTATTCACGGCACTGTTGTTGTTGCTTTGTACGACAATATTTGCCCAAAATGCGCCTTCCGGCATCAATTACCAGGCGGTCGCACGCGACGCAAAAGGGCAGGTTTTAACCAACAAAACCATTAGCCTGCAAATCAGCCTTTTCGCAGGCGAAAGCGGCGGCAAAGGCACTTACAGCGAAATCCACCGCATCAAAACCAACGAACTGGGTCTCTTCAACCTCGTGGTTGGAAAAGGAGAAGTCACCGACGGCGATTTCCTCCAAGTGCCCTGGAGCACCATGAACGTGTGGATGGAAATAGCCCTGGACGAAAACGGTGGCAACGATTTTAAGACCATCAACGCCAGCCAGCTCATGGCCGTCCCGTATGCGTTTCACGCAGCAACTGCTGGCGACTTAGCTAATGGACAGAATGACGACGGCACGGAAAAAACGGCGGCCTTCTGGAAGGTGAACGGCAACAACCTCACTTTTCCCGGACCGCATTTCATTGGAACAATAGACTACCTGGACTTCGTGTTTAAAACGAATAGCCTGGAACGCATGCGCATCACCAAAGATGGTGATATCAACATGGCCAACAGCCTTAATGTAGGGATAGATATTAACGTAGGGCGGGATGCCAATATCGGACGCGATGTCAACATTGACCGTAATTTAGATGTAGACAACAATGCCAATATAGATAAGGATCTGACCGTAGGCGGTATTGCACGGTTCAACAATCCGGCTCAGTCCACGACGAAAGACGATGGCTCGGTCATTGTTGAAGGCGGCGTAGGCGTTGAGAAAAACCTTAATGTTGGTGGCAACACTTCGCTTGGTGGCACCTTAGCCGTTGGCGGAGTACTCACCGTAACCAACACCACCCAATCCACGACCAAAGACGATGGTGCGCTTGTGGTAGAAGGCGGCGCAGGCATTGAGAAAAACCTCAACGTTGGTGGCAACAGCGGCGTAACGGGCAACAGCACCGTAGGCGGCACGCTGGGCGTAAACGGCATCGCTACATTCAATAATACGACGCAGTCCACCACCAAGGACAATGGCGCGGTTGTGATAGAAGGCGGTGTAGGCATCGAAAAGAACCTCAACGTCGGCGGCAACAGCGCCGTGACCGGCAACAGCTCGGTCGGTGGCAATGCGACCATCACCGGCAATACCTCCACCAGCACCCTTAGTGTCTCTACCAGTGCCAATATCTCTACAAAATTGACGGTGAATGGCCTCGGATTGAGTGGCGGCGACGGCTCCAGCGCGCCTTACCCACTTGTGGTGCAAGGCAGTAACCAGGGCGTTTGGATCAATGTTACTGGCTCCCGGAGTACAGCCAACAACTTTGTCACGTTTTCAGATGCCAATGGTATACAAGGCAGAATTGAAGGACAAACGCTCACCGAATTGCAAGGCAGCACCGAATACAACAGAGAAACCACTTTGTTTGCATTGAGTATTGCCGGCTTTACCGCAGATATTGTTGGACTTGTAGCGGAAGGCGTAGCAGCATCTGCAACGATTATCGGTATTCCTGAAGGCGTTGCAATTGCCGCACAGGTTGCTGCATCCGGTATTGAACTGGCAGGAATAATCATTCAAAGAGACGGCTATATTTCGGACGTTGAAGGGAATGTCGGGGTCGCTTACGAATCTGGCTCCGGCGACTACGCCGAGTGGCTGGAACGCAGCGAACAGGAAAGAGACCTGCAGTTTGGCCAAATTGTGGGCGTTAGAGGCGGCATCGTTTCGCTCAATACCGAAACAGCCGATCACTTCATGGTGGTTTCTAAAAGCCCGATCGTGCTGGGCAATATGCCAACCCCTGGCGAAGAAGCAAAATACGAAAAAATTGCCTTTATGGGGCAGGTACCAGTAAGGGTAGTGGGTGCAGTAGCAATTGGCGACTACATCATTCCTGCCGGAAATAACGATGGATACGGTATCGGCGTAAACCCTGCCGATATGAAACTGGAAGATTATGCATGCGTGGTAGGCGTGGCCTGGCAGGCCACGCAGGATAAACCCGGCAGCTATGTGAATGTTGCCGTGGGCATCAACACCAATGACCTGACCCGGAAAATGGAAGAGCAACAGCGCCAGATCGCTCAACTCAACCAGCAAGTAACCGGAATTCTGGCCTACTTAGAAGGCAAAGGCGCCCTGCCGACAGCTAACGCCCCTGCAATCATCGCACCACAAACACAGCCAGCTGTAATAGCTCAAAACCAGACGCGCCTTGGCAAAACAATGACGGATCCGGAATTTGACCGCTTTATAGATGAGCGCGCACCCCGGCTTAACCTGTTTTATGCCGAATTAGTAAAAAATATGGAAGCGCAAGGCATTGACATCAAAGCACTTCCTGAAGTAGCCGCTTTTTTCAACGATCCCATTGCTGCGATCAAAAAAGCACGCAGGGAAGCGAACTTCGAAACCCTTTGGGGCAATTTTGACCAAAAAATAAAGGGCAAAGAGTAACACCCGCGATTTCTAATGTTGTAAACATGAGCCATCCCAACAATTCGGGGTGGCTCATGGTATTTTAAGTAGGTTTTAAACGGTAGGCAGGCACTATGCCCCCAAGCCAGAAACCAGGAATGGCTCCTGTTTATTTAAATAGCACGAAAAAATTACATACCCTATACTTTTTTGCTATCTTTGATTGCATATATTGAGTTCCTTTCTGCAAGCCAAACTACCCGGGCTGCTTATCAGGCTCTATCCTCCCAACGTATATTGGTTTATAACACAAATGCCTGCCTTTGCAGGTCATCCCTATGCTTATTTCATCATCTCAAAATTTTGAATCATGAAATTCAGAAACCGCTTACTCCTGCTGCTGTTGCTGTTTGCCTCAGCGAGCTTTGCACAAACCACGCCTCCGGGCATCAATTACCAGGCTGTCGCACGCGACGCAAAAGGGCAGGTTTTGACCAACAAAACCATTAGCCTGCAAATCAGCCTTTTCGCAGGCGAAAGCGGCGGCAAAGGCACTTACAGCGAAATCCACCGCATCAAAACCAACGAACTGGGGCTTTTCAGTCTTGTGGTCGGCAAAGGTGAAATAGTCGGCGGCGATTTCAAACAGGTTCCGTGGAGCACCATGAACGTCTGGATGGAACTGGCATTAGACGAAACCGGCGGCAACAACTTCTCCACCATCAATGCCAGCCAGCTCATGGCCGTGCCTTATGCTTTCCACGCCGGTTCTGCCAGTGACCTCATCCTTGAAAGCGAAGGCCAGGAAAAAGCGAGCTGTCAACACACGGGCCTCCCCTTCTGGACTACCAAAGGCAATGCCAATGTGCGCGAAGACTGTCATTTCATCGGCACCACCATTCACGAAGATTTTATTTTTAGAACCAATGACATAGAGCGCATGCGCATCACCGCCGACGGCGATATTTTAATAACCGGCTCGCTCTTTGTTTCGGTAGACATCAACGTGGGCAGGGATGCCAACATAGGTCGAAATGTCAATGTCGGCAATGATTTGGATGTAGACAACAATGCCAATGTGGACAACGATTTGCAGGTAGGTCAGAATGCGGATATTGACCGCGACCTGAACGTGGATCGCAATGCAACCATTGGGGAGAACCTGACGGCGGGCGGCATCGTCAATTTTACAAACACAACCCAGTCTACCAATAAAGACAACGGTGCGGTGATTATAGAAGGCGGCGTCGGTATTGAAAAGAACCTCAACGTAGGCGGCAATACCGTTCTTGGCGGCACCTTAGACATCGGCGGCATCCTCACCATCGGTAATACAACCCAATCCACCAATAAAGACAATGGCGCACTCGTGGTAGAAGGGGGCGTCGGCATTGAAAAAAACGTCAACATCGGCGGCGATATGAAAGTGACCGGTACGCTTGGCGCAGATGGCGCTACTTCCCTGGGCAGTACCCTCACGGCTTCCGGAGCTACGACCCTCAACAGCACTTTAGCCGCTAATGGCCAGGTCACCATCAATGCCAACGTTGGCGGCGGTGATGGCAACTACAATGCTTATCCACTTCGGGTGCAGGGCAGCGACCAGGGCATTGCCATCAAGGTAAATGCCAGCACGCCGGATGGCGACAACAACTTTATCACGTTCTTCGACAGCAGCAACAGTGCGCGGGGCCGCATTGAAGGTCAAACTTCATCCGAAGTGGCCAGCGAGCCGGAATACATTTTTGAAACCTCCATCTACGCTGCGGAAATTATAGCTGCCGGAGTCAACATCGGATTGTCGGCGCTCCCAAATGCCTGCGCAGGTCTTGGCGCAGTGGCTTGTCCGCCAGAGCCTTCTGTTGTGGCCATCGCCATTGCGGAAGAAGTATTGGCTATTGTGAATGAAGTAGCTTATCAGGCGTTTGCTTTTGCAAATGTGGGCGTAACCTACCAGTCCGGTTCTGCCGATTATGCAGAATGGCTGGAGCGCACCAATATTGAAGAACGTATGCTCCCCGGGGACATTGTTGGCGTGAAAGGCGGCAAAATCAGCAAACGAACGGTAGAGGCTTCACAATATTTAGTGATCTCCACCAATCCTGCCGTGCTGGGCAATATGCCAAATGCCAGCGAAGAAAAACGCTACGAAAAAGTCGCATTTATGGGTCAGATTCCGGTAAAGGTGCGCGGACAGGTCAATATCGGCGATTATGTCCTGCCTTCGGGGCTGAACGACGGTGCCGGGATCGGCGTTTCATCCGCATCCATCCGCCCGGATCAATACGGCGAAATTGTGGGAATCGCCTGGTCGGCAGCGCCGGCGGGCAGCAAGTTGTCCGCTATTAACCTCGCTATTGGGCTGAATACGAACGACGTTGCCCGATTGGTGAAGGAACAGCAGGAAAAAATCGAAGCCTTAGAAAAAGCATTCGTTTCCTTAGAACAGCGCCTGGCAGCCTTGGAATCGGGCAAACCTTACGCGCCTGCGATGCCTCCCGCAATGCCAGTTGAAACCGGGATTGCACAGGCAAGCCTTCCGGTAGCTTTCGATGCAACGCAGGTGGAAGAAGCCATTTTGCTGCTGGAAGATACCTACCGCGCCAGAGGCGTGAACATTGAGCAGCACCCAGGCCTGAAAAAACTCTTCGGCGACCAGACTTTCCGCCAAGAGGTCATCCGCAAAGTTCAGGAGAACTACTTATTTACCCGAAATGCCATCCTGAAAATGGAGACTATGAGAAATTAAGACCCATTCAAATAAGTGTGAATAAATACCCGGGACGGAGTTGCCTCAACATGGGCGACTCCGTTTTCGATTTAAACAACACAAAAGATCGCTCCTTAATATTCCTGAAAACTTTGCACAACTTTTTTGATGCAAGTCCTGTTTTTACCTTATATTTGCAGCGAGCGTTTTATACGCCCTAAGTACATGAGTTTTCACACCAACCCCTCCCCCCTCTCTTTTACCTGTTAAGGTAAACTTCGCATTGTTTCTATCTATCGTATTGCCCTTTTGAATTAAGATTGCAGTTAAGAAACATACGACTATGTTTCTAAAGCCTTGTTTGCATCATGTATGGAAGCGGGCAAAAGTTGTTTTGGGTTTTGTATGCCCGGGGCAGCAATTACGGTATTTGGGACATACTAATTTTTAATAAACATACTATGAGAAAAACGTATTACACCATGCTGGCGGCATGCCTGCTGGCCTATGCCCCCGTATGCAGCGGACAGGTGTTGGCCAAGTGGCCCGCAGACCCCACCAGCATGAAAAATCCCACGAATGTAGCGGCTTCCATCGCCGCCGGTTCTTTCACAAGGGCCAATGGCATCAGCGTCATTAACTTTACCCCGGCAGGGGCGGCTACAACCGGATGGCCAACAGCCCTTCGCAAAGAAAGCGTTGATTACTATGAGGTCTGTTTGACCCCGCAGGCGGGCATCACCCTGAGCGTTACTGAACTGGTTTTTTCCGAACGGCGCAGCGCCGACGGCATCCGCGCTTTTGAAATTTACTGGTCGAACGACGGATTTACGACGGCAACCCGCCTGGACTCGATTCATGTGCCCGACGACCTCAACACCCGCAGCCACGGATTAAACGGATTGAATCTTGACGCCTGCAACGGCGCTCCCATCTGTTTTCGGTTCTACGGTTACAACGCCGAATCGGAAACCGGGAGCTGGCAAATTGCTGCCAACACGCTTGAAGTGCGCGGCAGCGTCCTCAGCGCGTGCTCCCCGCCTGCCACATCCGGCACGGTCAGTTTTAGCAACCTGACCACCAATAGTTTCCAAATCAATTTTGGCGGAGGTAGCGGTGACAGCCGGCTTGTTGCGGTACGCGCTGGCGCACTAGTAAACGCTGCCCCCTGCAATGGTGAAGCTTACACAGCCAACCTCATTTACGGCCAGGGCAGCCTCCTTCCCAAGGAGGCTTTCGTGGTGTACGAAGGCACGGGAAGCAGCGTCACGGTCACCGGATTAACGGACGGACAAACGTATTATGTAGCTGTATTTGAGCGCAGCGACGCCGAACTCTGTTACAAGCAATCGGCTCCGGCCACCGGCTTTCAGGCAACGCTGTGCCAGTTGCCCGCGCTCGTGCGCAAACCCATTGTCTCGCCCGGCAGCAGCGTCGCGAGCCTGATGTGGGACAGCCCGCTGTGTTACGACGAAGTACTGGTGGTGGCTTCTACCCAGCCGATTGTACAAATGCCTTCCGGCAATGGCACCGCTTACCTCGCGAATGCCCAGTTTGGCCAGGGCACCGGCTTTGCAGCCAATGCATTTCCGATATTTAAAGGCATCGGCAACAGCGTTTTGGTTACCGGACTGAGCAACGGAACCCTTTATTATTTCAAATTTTTCATCCGCAAAGGAAATAGCTGGACTGGTGGCACAACGCTCAACGTGGTGCCCCGCGGAGGCTGTACGGAACTTGGCGGCTATGATGTTGTTTTTATCAACGAGCTGCATTACAACAATACGGGGGAAGACCAGGACGAAGGGGTGGAATTGTTCGGCCCGGCCGGAACCTTGCTCGACCCCTACGAGCTGCATTTTTATAAATACACTTCGCCCGGCAAGTGTACATTTTACATGTCATTCCCGGTTTCCGGCACCATCCCGAATCAAAGCAACGGACACGGTGCCGTGTGGTTTGCTGCGCCCGATATGGCGGACAACGCCGGCGCCATTGCCTTATACAACCGCGTGAGCCAAACGGTGGTTCAGTTGTTTGGCTACCGGCAAACGCTGGTGGCGCAGGATGGCGTTGCAGCGGGTATGACTTCCACCCAGGGCACAGATCAATACGGCGGCAATCCTAATGAATTTGAAACCTTCGCAGCTGGCACCTCCATGCAGGCGGTGGGGATTGGCAATTGCCCTTCCGATTTTTTATGGGAACCGCAACTCAGCCAGTCCCGGGGCCAGGTCAATACCATGCAAAGCCCGCTGCCGATCGAATTGATTGATTTTACCGCCACCCTCCTCGGCGAACGTGTGCTGCTGAAATGGCGCACGGCTTCTGAATTGAACAACGATTACATGACCATTGAACGCTCGGCGTCCCCCCAGTCGGGCCTTTCTTTTGTCGAAATTGGGCGGGTAGCGGGCGCAGGTACGGTGCTGGAGTCCCGCAATTATTCGCTTTGGGACGAACGCCCCGAATCGGGTCTGAATTATTACCGCCTGCGCCAGGTAGATTTTGACGGACGGGAAACCTATTCGGAATTGGTTGTTGTGCGCGTAGGCAGTGCTGATACGGGTGAATTGCAGGCAGCACCCAATCCGGCTTCCAAACAGCTCTTTGTACAATGGCCCGCAGCCGGTTCGGAAGATGCCGCATTGTATATTGTGGATGCCAATGGCCACCTGCTGCAAAGCGTTGCCATACCCGCCGGCGCAACCGGCACGACGCTGGATGTTGGCGATTTAGCGCCCGGCGCGTATGTGTTGCGGCAACAGGATGGAAGATCGGTCAGGTATCGGCGGTTTTTGAAGCAATGAGGAACGTGTCGTAAATAAGCGTTGCGGGCTGCGTTCCAAAATCAAAAATTCAACGCAGCCCGCATCTTCCTATAAATCGCCGTATTTTCATACATGCCGCCGAACAATTCCGACCCGGGGCCGTAGGCAAAAACCGGAATCATGGTGGCCGTATGCCCCGTGGTGGTGAAGCCCGGCACGATGCTGTCCATGGAGGAACCCAGCATAATGGAGTAGCCCCCGGCTTCGTGATCGGCGGTGACGATGACTAAGGTGTTGCCATCTTCTGCTGCAAAATCCAGCACGGCGCCGATGGCCTTGTCGAAATCAATCATCTCGTCTATGATGTATTGGGAGTCGTTGGCGTGGCCACCCCAGTCTATTTGGGAACCTTCAATCATCAGGAAAAACCCTTTGCCCTTGCTGCGCTGGTTCAAAAACACCGATGCCAAGCGGGAAGCAAGGGGAAGGTAATCGCGACCAGCGGAAGCAGGAACGGGCTCGCCTTCGGCGGTGAAAAACGCGAAATTTTTGCTAAAATCAAGGACGACATCGTCCAGGTCTTGTTTTGCTAAAGCGCTGACTAAGTAATTTTTAGCCTCCAGTTCCTGCCATAGATTGCGGTCGTCGCTCTTGCGGCGTTCAAAGTATTGACGTCCGCCGCCGATGAATAAATCAATTTCTGTTTTCATGAAATCGGCGGCGATGTCTTCGTATTGATCCCGGGAACGCACATGAGCAATGAACGATGCCGGGGTAGCGTGGGTGATGGAGGAGGTGGCGACCATGCCCGTTGCCAGACCTCTGCCCTCTGCTTCTTCCAGAATGGTGGCCACGGGAGCAGCGTCTTTGTCTACGCCGACAGCCCCGTTGTAGGTTTTTATCCCACACGAAAAAGCAGTGGCTCCTGCAGCAGAGTCGGTAACTAAGTCGCTGCTGGAGTAAGATTTATGCAACCCGACAACGGGGAAACGTTCTAAATTTAATTTATTGCCATTGCGGTAAAGCCCCGCTGTGATTTGGGTCAACCCCATGCCGTCGCCGATCATCAGAATTACGTTGAGCGGGCGTTTGTTCAGTTTTTTCGCTTCGTCCGACTCCGTAATGATGGGTTGAACCGGCCCAACGGGGCTGCAAGCGGTAAAGATTAAGCCAATTAATAAAAATAAGGTGCCGATTTTCATTGCTATATTTTGATTTTTCAAGCCAGTATATACCTTTTACCCGGCAGCGTTGCCACGAGGCCTTTGAATTCCAGTTCCAATAATAACGTTGCCATTTCGCTGTTGGTTACACGCATTTCAAAGGTCAACTGGTCAATGCTCATCGTCTCATTTTTGCGCAGCAAAGTTACCACAGTTTTTTCCTGCTCGTTCAATTCCACAAATAATTCCTGTTGCAACCCCTTCTTTGAGGCTGTTTCCGTCCAGCGCATGGTATAGGCAATATCAGCTGCGGTTTCAATAAGAGCCGCTTTATGGGTCTTGATCAGGTGGTTGCAGCCTTGCGAAAATTTATCTTTCAGTCGCCCCGGCACGGCAAAAACGTCTTTGTTGTATTCGTTGGCAAAGTTGACGGTGATCACGGAACCGCCCTGCAATGCAGTTTCCACCACAATAATTGCGTCAGACAGCCCGGCGATGATGCGGTTGCGCATGGGGAAGTGTTCGCGCTCCGGCCCGGCCTGGTGCCCCAGCTCGCTAAGGATGCCGCCGCCCTGTTCGATCATCTGACTGGCTAAATGTTTGTGGCGGTAGGGATATATTTGCGACAAGCCGTGCCCCAACACCCCGAGGGTCGGCTGTCCGGTTTCCAACGCTTTCCGGTGGGCCGTTGCATCTATGCCCAGCGCCAACCCGCTGACAATGAGCACCTGGTAGTCGGCTAAGCTTTCCACCAGCTCTTCACAGACGCTGATGCCGTGAACTGTTGGCTGGCGGGTTCCCACGATGCCTACGGTGCGCGGCGCATTCAAATCCATATTGCCTTTGCAATAAAGCATTACCGGGCTGTCGGGAAAATGCCGCAGGCGCTCCGGGTATTTTTTATCCAAATAAAATAAAGGCTGGATGTCGTGCCGCTCAATGAAACGGATCTCCGCTTCTGCTGCCTCAAAATAGTCTTTTTGCAGGATGGCCTGCACCGTGCGTTCGCCGATGCCTGGAATTTTGAGCAGCTCTTTTTTGGTTGCCTGAAATACGCCTCGTGCGCTACCGCAATAACTTACTAAGTTTCGCGCCGTCACGGCCCCGACCAAAGGTGCCTGGGTAAGGGCAATCTGGTACAATAAATCGTCCATGTCCGTTTTTCAGCCCGGGAATGACCAAGGCCAATTATTTGATGGTGAATGAATGGGACAACAGCCATCCTGAAAACGGATACGACAATGGTTAGCGAAAAAATTTCGACATGAAAACGACACGATTGCCCGGGATGGGCGCGAACGTAACTTAAAATGATGGCTGTGTTGCGGCTGCAAGATACAGGTTTTAACAATGCCCCGCCGGTTTTTTTACAAAATCAAAAATCGCTTTTGGAATATCCATCCCACTCGCTTTTTCAAGCCCCTGAAAACCCGGTGCAGCATTGACTTCGCAAATCATGAACCCGTTTTTGTCAAACAGTAAATCTACGCCTGCAATGTCCAACCCGAATACCTTAGCAACTGCGACGGCCAATTGCGCAACTTCCGGCGTGATTTCAAACGGCAGGACGTCGCCACCCCTTGAAAAATTGGCTTTAAACCCACTGCCGGCAGCGCGGCGTTCCATGCCGGCAATTGCCTGGTCGCCTACTGTCAGTACGCGCACATCGCGCCCGAGGCTGTATTCAATGAACTCCTGAAAGATGACCGCAGCTTGCCGGTTCACGCTTTCGATCAGCATCATAATCTCTTCTAATTCGGCGGGAGTGCGGCACAGGTACACCCCGCTGCCTTTGGAGCCGGAAACTGCTTTCACCACAGTGGGAATACCGATGTTTTGTTGCACCGTGGCGAAGTTAACCGGGAACTGCGCCAGCATGGTGCGCGGAACCGAGAGGCCGGCTTGCGCCAGCAATTGCATCTGCGCTAATTTATCGCGAGAAACGGCAATAGAGGCTGCTGAGTTCAAAGAGTAAACGCCGAGGTGCTCCAGATGGCGGATCGCCGACAAGGCCAAATAAGAAGTGGCAGCTCCGGTGCGCGGAATGATGAAATCGGGCAGCGGAACCAAACGCCCGTCTAACCCAATCAGGTTTGGCTGCGGCGCATTTACTACGAGGTCAATTTGTTCGGGGCGCACCACTTTCAGGGAAACGCCGTTCGCTTCCGCCGATTCCATCAATCGGTCTATGGCATGGGAAGCAATTTCCGGTGCAGTGATTTTATCTCGGTACAGGATCCAGCCTTGCATGGGTTGTTTTTTATCGTGCGGCAAAGTACAGCAATTTTTTTTCTGCACTTCGGTAACGCTTTTCTTTTTGGTTAGCATAAAGGTCAAAACGTGGGCATCTTTTTCCCATTTGGCACACTATAAAAAACAATTGATCATCTACAACCAAAAAACATTTCTATGAGAAAGTTGACACTGTTGCTCTTTATGGTGACAATTGCTGCTACTGGCGCGCTGCGTGCTCAAAATGTAGCCATCAATGAAACGGGCGCTTTACCCCACGCCTCGGCCATGCTCGATGTACAATCCACCACTAAAGGGCTATTGGTGCCGCGCATGACGGTCGCCCAGAAATCAGCCATTGCCGCACCGGCCACCGGGTTAATGGTTTTTCAAACTGACGGCGTACCCGGATATTATTACTTCAATGGCGCAATCTGGACGCAGCTTGGCGCAGACGGCGGCTTGTGGTCGGCCAGCGGCGATCACATGTTCAACAACAACCCCGGTAGCATTGGCATCGGCACCAACGACCCCTTAGCCAAACTCGAAATCAGAAATACCGGACCCGGCAAAGACCTGCTCCTCAACGGCAGCGACGATGGCTGGGTAGGGATGTCGTTCCGCGTAGATCAACCCGGGCCGCTGCAATGGGGCGAATTTTCGGTCACCGCAGGCAAATCCGGTGCCAACCGCCACATGAATATTTTCTACGACTTTTTTAACTACGACTTCATCGCGCGGCAACAGTTGCTGACGCTCAACCCCGGCTCGGATACGGTGATGACCATACACGGCGGCGTGCTTTCAGAAGGCCATGTGGTCATCAAAGACCCGGGCGGTTTCAGCCCCGAACTGCTCATGGAAACCTCCTCGGAAAATACAAACATGATTGCCATGCGGCACAAAGTCAGCCCCACTTCCCACAATGAATTCCAGATTACCTCGAACAACAACCGCATTGACATCAATAAGGTGAGCTATTCCGAGCCCACCCCCGAAACCGCCATTTCATCCATTGCGCCGGTAGTGCAATTGGGTGGCACACGCGCCATCAATGCGTTCGGCAGCATCAACATTGCCTCCGGCGAGTTGAACCATTCCGGCAAAACCGGCAATGCCAACCTGCTGCCCATCGCTTACGGGATGATCGTGGCCAATGGTGTCATCCACGCCAACACCGGCAACTTTACGTGCGTGTGGAACAACACCTACAAACGCTACGAAATCACCATCGAAGGCGAAGATTATTACTACCTCAATTACATCACCTGCGTAACGCCCGCCGGCGACGTTGCCCGCACGAAAGTTACCAGCGTCGGCGGCAAATTGCTGGTTTATTGCTACAATGCAAGCAACGTCGGCATCCAGTCGGCTTTCCAGTTTGTCACCCACAAGCCTTAACTTCAAAAAACCAGCATTATGAAAAAGAATTGGATCATTGCCATTTTTATGGCGGGGCTTTGCCAACAGGCCGCTTCGGCCCAGGGGAGCTTCTTCATCGGCAGCCAGAGCCACGTGGTTTGTAACGGCAGCCCCGCCATTGTTTTGCAAAGCGCAGGCTTCGACAACAACGGCAATTTTGAAGCAGGAGAAAGCACTGTACATTTTTCCGGGCAACCAACCACGATCAGCGGGAGCGCTGCCACAACGTTTTTTGATGCGCACCTTAGCACAGACGTAGCGCTGAAGGCCGACGCAGCTTTTCGGGGAGCAGCCCTGTTTTACGGGGGATTCCTGCTGCCCGGCGATCAAACGGTTCGGTTAACGGATGAAGGCGGCAGCTTTTATTTTGAAAACGACAACAGCCGGATGACCGGAATGGGTATCGGCTACGCTACGCTCTATACAAAACTGTTGGCTGGTGCCGAAAACAACGCAGGCCCCGGGAATATAGGACTGGTAGTGCTGCATAGCGATCAGGAAGATTATGCCGAATTCCGTCGGGGATGCGCTTCTCAGGTAACTCCGGCAGGCAACAGCATCGCCCGGTGGTACGAGGTGCTGCCCGAGTACAATCAAAACCTGAACGCGCAGCTCCGCCTTTGGTACTTAGATGCCGAACTGGGCGGATTGGACGAAAACGAACTCATCGTGTGGCGCAGCGACGACGGCGGTACTACCTGGTCACCCCTGCCGCTCCACACCCGCAATACTTTTGAAAACTGGGTGGAAATTGCCAGTCAGGATGAACTGGCCCGCTACACTTTGGCAGGCCCCGCTGGTATTGCGCCCCTGGCAGGCAGTATTTCCGGAACGCCTGCAACTGGCGCTGATATTATCCTGGAGTTGTTCCCGAATCCGGTTTCCGAAACCGCACAAATCCGCATTCGTATTGCTGAACCAACCCGTACTTTCCTGCGTTGGCAGGACGCTTCGGGCAAGGTAGTGCGCAATACGCCCATCACGCTAATTGAAGGCCGCAACGATTTTTCGGAAACGGTTTCCGAGCTGCCCGCAGGGGTCTGGTTTGTGAGTGTGGGTTTGCCGGGTGTACCGGCGATACGGGTGGTGAAGGAGTAACGATGAATCTAAAATCTGATGTCTGACATCTAAAATCTATTAAGTTTGGTTTGAAATGGAGCATTTTCGGCAGCCTCTTGTTGGGGCTGCTTTTTTTGTCCCTGTATACCCATTAAAAAAACATCGGATAATTGCGTTCTATCCCTATTTTCGCTGCGCACAAAACTTGCAACCCATCATGCGCAAATTCACTGCTGATTACCTCTACCCTGTTGCTTCGGCGCCCATTAAAAACGGCGTTGTAATCACTGACGATGCGGGAAAAATCCTCGCCATCGAACCCCGCGACTCCCACGATCCGGCCAGCTTAGCATACCATGCCGGCGCGATTGTGCCGGGGTTTGTCAATACCCACTGCCACTTAGAGTTGTCGCACATGAAAGGACGTGTGGATACAGGAACAGGGCTCCTGCCTTTTATACACAACGTGGTCTCCTTCCGGAATTTTCCGATGGAAGAAATTTTGGACGCCATTGAAAAAGCGGATCAGGAGATGTACGAAGCCGGCATCGTAGCCGTGGGCGACATTTCCAACAAAATAGACACCGCTGCACAAAAAGACAAAAGCCGCATCCGCTACTACACCTTTGTGGAGGCGTTCGACTTCCTTTCAGACGATAACGCAGACCGCACTTTTCAACAAGCGGAAACGGTACTGGCAGGCCAAAGCAGTGCAGATGGCAATCGGAAAAGCGCTGTCCCGCATGCGCCCTACTCCGTGTCGCGCAAGCTGTTCCAACGCCTCAACTCAGCGAACGGCCCTGGTGATACGATCAGCATTCACAACCAGGAAACGCCGCATGAAGACGCGCTATTCCTGAGCAAAACCGGCGGATTCATAGATTTTTACAAAGGATTCGACATCCCGCTCGACGGCTTCATCGCCAGCGGAAAAACCGCCATCCATTACGCGTTGGAAAACATGGATCCGCACTGCCGCACCCTGTTTGTTCACAACACGCTGACAGGGCCGAAAGACATTCAAGCGGCTCAGGGTTGGAGCGAACACGTTTACTGGGCCACTTGCCCCAACGCCAACCTTTACATCGAAAATCGGATGCCTTTCTACCAGCATTTTTTGGAAAACGACGCCCGCCTAACTATTGGAACCGACAGCCTGACTTCCAACTGGCAATTGTCGGTGTTGGAAGAAATGAAAGCCATTGCCCGCTATCAATCCTACATCCCGTTTGAAACCCTGCTGCGCTGGGCCACGCTCAATGGCGCGGAAGCGCTGGGCTTCGACCAAGATTTAGGCAGCATAGAGCCTGGCAAAACACCGGGGTTGAATTTGTTGTCGTCGCTTGGCGCGGATGGGAAGTTGTCGGGAGAGACGCGGGTGAAGCGGTTGGTGTAAGAAAAAAGGGGCAAATTTGCAAGTTGGCAAATTTGCAAATTTGCCAACTTGTCCCCTATCAAGGCTACTTATCCTGTTTTGCGAATACTTTTTTCAACAAGTCCGTCGTCCGCAAGGCAGGGTTGGAGCGGATTTCCAGTTCCTTTTCGGCCACCATGCCAAAGAGACCTTTCAGCGCTTCTTTGGTCACGTAATCCGGCAGATCCGGGTTGGCTTTTTTCACGAACGGGATTTTGTTGTACGCTGTGACGCAATCTGCCCAATACTTCATCGCGCCCACTTCTTCCAGCGAAGCTTTGATGATGGGGTTGAATTCCTGGTAGAGCGGGTTGCCCGTCGTTTTATTGAGGTATTGGGTGGCGGCATTTTTTTCGCCCATGAGGATATTCAGGGCATCCTGGAAGGTCAGGGAAGTGATGGCGTTTGCGAAAATGGGCGCTGCTTTTGTCGCCGCTTTTTCCGCACCCCGATTCATTTTTTCAATCAGTTGATCCTCAACGTTGCCAAAGCCCGGCACCTGCTTCAGTTTGCTGGTGATGGTGCGTACGTCTTCCGGAATCAGGATTTTGTATAAAGCGTTTTTGAAGTAGCCATCGGTGGCGCTGAGGTTGGTTACGCCTTTTTGTACGCCGGCATTGAGCGCTTCTTTGAGGCCGTTGCCGATGTCTTCGTTGCTAAGGCCGTCCACGCCGGTGGTTTTTTTCAACAGTTTGCTGGTTTCTTTTTTCAGATCAAACTGTGCGTTTGCCGCAAAGCTGACCGAACCAACCATCAGGAGTAAGAGCAAAAATCTTTTCATTTTATTGTGTTTGTGAGGAGAACGCTCAAAGGTACGATGGTAATTTGTGAGCAGGGGGCGTTTAACAAATCTTTAAATAGTGTCGGTCTTTAGAGTTCGTGTAAGCCTTTTTACTGATTTGGTCTACCAGCTAAAACTGGTGACCACGATCAGCCCATCCCCCAGATTTACTATTAGATTTTTTTCTCATTCAAATCTATATGTATCTTTGGCAGGCAGCATAGTAAGTGTCTGTATTCCGCTGTTCAAGAGCTGTTAGCATTTGGAAGACCAACAGCTCTGTTCCGTTGCCAAAACAACAAAAAAACGTTCATGGGAGCTCAGCACGACAAGAACACAAAGATTTTAAACGCAGCCGTCATCATTGCGGCATTAGGTTATTTTGTAGACATCTACGATTTGTTGCTTTTTGGATTTGTCCGGGTCAAGAGCCTGGAAAGCCTGGGGTTATCGGGCCAGGCGCTTACCGATGTCGGGATTTCGCTGTTCAACTGGCAGATGATCGGCATGTTGATTGGCGGGGTATTTTGGGGCATTTTGGGGGATAAAAGAGGCCGCGTTTCCGTGTTGTATTTTTCCATCGCGCTATATTCCATTTCAAATATTGCCAACGGGTTCATTTCCACGCCGGCAGAATACGCTTTTTGCCGCTTTTTTGCCGGCATTGGCCTGGCCGGAGAATTGGGTGCCGGCATCACCCTGGTTTCCGAAATATTGCCCAAAGAAAAAAGGGGGTATGGCACCATGCTGGTAGCCAGTATCGGGTTGTCGGGTGCCTTGCTCGCCTGGGTTGTCAGCTCCAATTTCAGTTGGCAAAACTGCTATTTTATCGGCGGCGGTTTGGGCATCGCTTTGCTGGTATTTCGAATCAGCGTCTCCGAAAGCGGGATATTTAAAGAAGTCAAAAGCAATCAAAATATCAGCCGGGGCAATTTTTTGTCGCTATTCACCCAGCGAGAGCGTTTCGTCCGGTTCATGCGGTGCATGTTAATTGGTTCGCCGACCTGGTTTGTGGTGGGCATTTTGGTCACGTTGGCACCTGAATTTGCTGCGGTAAAAGGGCTGGAAGGCGTCACCGGTGGCAACGCTATCGCGGCTTGCTACACCGGCCTGATTCTCGGTGATATCTTTGCGGGCGTCCTCAGTCAATATCTAAAAAGCCGCCTGAAGGTGATGTGGATTTTTCTGGTTGCAGACCTTTTCGCAGTTCTATATTACCTGACGAGCGATTTTTCAAGCCCGGCAATGATGTATTTTGCACACTTCCTGCTGGGCATTTCCGCCGGCTTTTGGGTTATTTTTGTTACCATTGCCGCCGAACAATTCGGCACCAACCTGCGCGCCACCGTGGCTACCTCGGTGCCCAATTTTGCGCGCGGCATGCTGGTTCCCATTTCTATGTCTTTTAAATACCTGAAAGACCCCGGCGCTACGGGCAGCGTGATCACTGCGGCTTATATTGTAGGGGCGGTTTGTATCGGCATCGCGTTTTTATCCCTTTGGAGAATGAAGGAGACCTTCCATAAGGATTTGGATTATGTGGAAACGGTGTAGGGTCTGTCTTTAGCGCCCGGTATACGAAGGCGTAAGTACGTCACGCTCATCTCGGGCATCCCAAATCAATTGCCAGTTCTGCCCGCTGCTGCTCAGATCCGGCGTTTGGAACTGCCGGATTTTCCGTCAACCGAATAAATTCTCTTTGCAAGGCCAACATCAAACCCTATCTACCCTATTACCCTGTACGCTGCGGTTAATCTCGTCAATAACAACAACAGTACTACGGGCGACTTTGTCACCACAACGGTGGCCAGCGGCACCTTAGACGCCACGAGCGGCCCGATTATCCCCAATGTCAGTAGCACCCCGGTAACTTGTTTTGGCGGAAGCAACGGTACTGCCACCGCCAATCCATCCGGTGGCGGTGGTGGTTCATATTCCTATATGTGGTCAACAGGGTCTATGCAACAGTCCATCAACAACCTGTCTGCCGGAACCTACTTCGTCACGATCATGAATGGCTTGGGGGATATGGGCGTTGGAATGACCACCATCAGTTCCCCTCCCCAGCTTTTTGTCAACATCACGGCCTCCGGAAATATTTCCTGCACCAACCCAAACGGTTTTGCAACGGCCCAGGCAAGCGGCGGCGTGCCCGGTTATACGTATGCCTGGTCAACGGGGGCATCGGGGGTATCGGCGGTATTTAGCACGCCGGGAACGTATTTTGTCACAGCAACCGACGCCAGTCAATGCCCGGTCGTCACTTCGGTCACCATTACTGCCAATACAACTCCGCCAGCCGCCTTTGCAGGGCCAGACAGGGTCATTTCCTGTGCCAACCCTACCGCTACACTGAGCGGAGCGGGGTCTTCAACCGGAGCGGGTATCTCCTACCAGTGGACGGGGCCGGGCATCGTCGGCGGAGGAACTACGCTCTCGCCGGTGGTCAATCAAACAGGTACGTATACCCTAACCGTGACCAACCAGCCCAACGGCTGCACGGCCACAGACCAGGTCGGTGTGACGGGCAGCACTACTCCGCCAACGGCCAGCGCAGGCCCCGACAGGGTCATCACTTGCACCAATATGACCGCTGTATTGAATGGGGGCGGGTCTTCATCCGGCGCAAACATCATTTATGGCTGGAACGGACCGGGGATTGTCAGCGGCGGCACGACCAATATGCCTGTCGTAAACCTGGCAGGCACCTATACGCTGACCGTCACCAACCAAACCAATGGCTGTTCTGCGACCGACCAGGTGATCGTGACAACCAATACGACACCACCCACAGCCAATGCAGGTGCCGATATGTCGCTCACTTGTAGTGCCACTTCCTTGACGCTGAATGGCACCGGATCTGCAAGCGGCGCAAACATCACCTATGCCTGCACAGGTTCGGGGATTGTGAGTGGCGGCGCAACGACCGCGCCTGTGGTGAACGCTGTCGGGACCTATACGCTGACCGTCACGAACCAAACCAACGGCTGCTCGTCAACCGACCAGGTTATAGTTGCCGGCAGCATAACCCCGCCAACAGCTAATGCAGGGTCGGAACAAACCCTTACCTGCATCACAACAACCGTGCCCCTCAACGGTACGGGTTCTTCTTCAGGCGCAAATATTACCTATGCCTGGGCAGGGGCCGGGAATCGTGAGCGGGGAAACAACGACTTCACCTGTGGTGAACGCAGCCGGAACTTATACCCTGACCGTCACCAATCAAACCAACGGTTGCACCGCAAGCAGCCAGGTGATGGTACTAAGCAATACCACGTTGCCTGTTGCCAGTGCGGGCCCGGATACCAGCATTGCCTGTACCAATGCTGAAATACAATTAAATGGTAGCGGGTCTTCTTCGGGCGCAAATATTGTTTATGCCTGGAGTGGTTCCGGCATTTTGAGCGGTGGTTCAACGGCAACGCCAATGGTGAATCTGGGAGGAACCTATACGCTGACGGTGACCAATCAAAACAACGGCTGTTCCGCTACGGATCAGGCAAGCGTTGTAATCAATACAGCGCTGGGACTTGAAGTTCAGATGACCCAGGTTAACTGTTTTGGCAACAATACGGGTACGGCTACGGCCATAGCCTCCGGGGGTAACGGCAACTATACCTATGCCTGGTCAACGGGCGCAACAACTGCACCAATCACCGGCCTGGTAGCTGGCACTTACAGCGTCACAACCACCAACGGCAACTGTACGGCTACCAGCAGCGCAATGGTATCCCAACCGCCGGTTTTGATTGTCAATGTCCTCACCACAGCAGAAACGGTGCCCGGCGCATCAGATGGTGCCGCAACGGCGATGGCCACAGGGGGTACATCGGATTACACCTTCGTGTGGAGTACAGGTGCCACAACCGCTGCCATCACCGGGTTGGTGCCCGGTACTTACAGTGTGACCGCTTCGGATAGTCAGGGTTGCACCGCTTCTACGGCGGCTGAGGTCAATAACGCTATTTGCAGTGGCTTTGCCGTAGCATTAACGCCCACCGATATGGTTTGCCAGGACGATATGACCGGTAGTGTTACCGCTGCTGTGGCGAGCGGAACCGAACCCTTTACCTTTGAATGGTCGAATGGTGATACTGACCCTTTGATTTCCGGGCTTGCTGCCGGCGTCTATTCGGTCAGCATAACCGACGCCAACAATTGCAGCCTGACCGCTTCAACAGCCGTTGCCTTGTTGCCAGATCTCAACCCGCCGGTCGTTGTGGCACAACCTCTAACGGTGTACCTGAATGTAATTGGTGAAGCGGAAATCACCCCCGAAATGGCGGATAACGGCAGTTCAGACAATTGCGGTATTGTGGAATTGCAACTCAACAAAAGTGAGTTTTTATGCGACGAAACCGGCATCCAAACCATCATACTTACCGCTATTGACGCGGCAGGGAACGAAACCACGGCCGATTTTCCGGTTACGGTGCTCGATACCATCGCTCCTGAGCTGGAATGCCCTTTTAACGTGAATGCGATTGGGTGCAATATTGTGTTGGATTATCAGCATCCTCCCGTGGTCGAATTGTGCGGCAATGAATTGGTTTTTATTCCGGTTGAAGTGACTGCTGATTTGCCGATCGGAAGTATACTGCCATTTGGCGAAACTTTGATCACACTGGAAGCGATGGATCCAAGCGGCAATAGTACTTCTTGTTCATTTAGCATCAACGTCTCTGATCTTCCAACTCCGGCTGCTGAATTGGTCGCCCCGCTTTGCTCCGGCTCTGCCGACGGTTCAATTTTTTTAGTGCCTTCCGGCGATGTAGCAGGTTATACCTATCAATGGGTCTATCTGGCCCGGATCATCATTGGTGAAAAGGTGCTTTGGAGAAAGGTGGTGGTGGAGTAAAAAGAATAAGGATAGTTGACTTTGTCTGTGTTTTTTCGTTTCTTTCTTCCCAAAACAAACAATGTCCAAAACAACACTCGTCCTCTTTTGGATTATCTGGCTGCTGGATGTACTCATCACCCTCTTTGGCCATCGGGAGTTCATTACGGGCGTCTTTGGCCGGTATGCTGCGCCGAATTCCAGATACATCTGGCTTTGGGTCGTTTTGTTTGCAGCCATGCTGCTCCTTATTTGCGGCAGTCTGTATCTCAAAAATCACGGGAACAATAGGGCTGCATTGTCAGTTGTCTGCATCCCGATGGTCGTGGCGCTTCCCTACCTGTTGTGGTTGGGCGTTGTTATACTGAGCGGCAAAAACGCAAGGTGGAACTAATCACTCAAAACTGACTCGCCATGAATTTCCTCAATTATACTTTCTTATGCCTTTTCATTGGGGTTTACCTATTTTTTCACCTGACCAACACGCCATTGCCTGGGTTTATACGCACGGTTAACCTCGTCGTTTGCTGGGCTTTCCTGCTCTGGGGCGGGTATATTGCGGGCAAGGTGATCATAGACTGCATTCAGTTGGGTGCCAAGGGTCAGATGCAACCCGTTCATATCCGAAACGGCATCCTGCTGGCTACGCTGAATTATTTGCCGGTGGTGCTGATGTCAGTGTTTTTGTTGCGGGAGGGGTATAAGTAGTGGCCGTCTTTATAGTCCGATACCTGCGTTACGCTCGACCCCAAAATCGGTCAATTACGCTGGTAAACTCCCGTTTTTGGGGTCTTCGCGTGCCTTGCTCTCGAACGCTAAAGAACAGACACCCGACTAAATGGACAGACACTAAGTAAGGAGCCACTAAACCTTCCCTCTTTCCATTAGTCCAACCCCGAAACAACATCCTTACCATGAAAAAAATCCTACTCTTCCTGATTCCGGGCCTGATTTCCTTTGCGCTCCAGGCTCAAAACATCTACTTCCCACCGTTAGTCGGCAATACCTGGAGCACCACTTCGCCGGAATCATTGGGCTGGTGCCCGGACAAAATTGACGAGCTGCTTGACTATCTGGAGACCCAAAACAGCAAGGCTTTCATCGTACTGAAAGACGGCAAAATTGTCATTGAAGCATATTTCGGAACCTTCACGCAGGACAGCCTCTGGTACTGGGCTTCGGCAGGAAAAACGCTGACGGCATTCACGGTAGGGATTGCACAGCAGGAAGGACACCTGTCTATCGAAGACGTTACTTCCGACTACCTCGGCACCGGCTGGACTTCCTGCCCGCCCGACAAAGAGGCGAACATTACCATCCGCAATCAGCTCACCATGACTTCCGGGTTGGACGACGGCACGGGCGACCCTTATTGCACCCTCCCGAATTGCCTGCAATACAAAGCCGACGCGGGCTCGCGTTGGGCTTACCACAACGGGCCTTATACCCTGCTGGACGGGGTCATTGAGGCGGCTACCGGCCAAACGCTGAATGCTTATGTCAACCAAAAAATCAAAACACAGACCGGCATGACCGGTACTTTTTTGCAGATAGATTACAACAACGTGTTTTTCAGCAAACCAAGAAGTATGGCTCGCTTCGGCCTGCTGATGCTGAACAAAGGCAAATGGAACAATACGCCCGTTTTGACGGATACGGCCTATTTTAATCAAATGGTGAATACCTCCCAACAACTCAACAAATCTTATGGCTACCTGTGGTGGCTGAATGGCAAGGGGTCTTTTATGGCGCCCGGCCTCCAGTTTGTTTTTCCTTTTGACCTGAACGCGAGCGCGCCGGATGATATGATTGCAGCGTTGGGAAAAAACGGGCAAATCATTAACATAGTGCCCAGCCAGAACTTAGTTTACATCCGCATGGGCAATGCGCCGGGCGTAGGCGAAGTTCCGGTCACCTTCAACGACACCATTTGGCAAAAACTCAATACTGTCATGTGCAATGTCACCAACGTAGACAACCAGATTGAAGCGGATAGCCCGGTTCTTGTATACCCCAACCCGGCGCAGCAATCGTTTGCTGTTGAACTGCCCGAACAAACGTTCAGCGTTGTGGTTTTTGATGCGACGGGACGGCGGGTATTTGAAGCGGAAGATATTTTTCAAAAAATTCAAATTGACGCCAGCACCTTTACCAACGGTATTTATACGGTCAGAGTGGGGACACCAGACCAAGCTGTTTACCACCAGAAAATGATGGTGGTGCGCTGATTAGTGGCACGGTTAGTGAGGGTGTCATGAAACTTTGGAACCTAAAAACCGCCCTACTGCCCGTGCCACATTCTCCCCATCCATCGCCGCAGAAATAATCCCCCCGGCATAGCCCGCGCCTTCGCCGCAAGGGAAAAGCCCCATTGCGTCTTGGTGCATCAGGGTAAGGGGGTTTCGGGGGATGCGAACGGGCGAACTGGTGCGGCTTTCCGTGCCAATCACGTTCGCGTCGGCGGTGTCGTAGCCGCGCATCATTTTGCCGAACTGCTGCACACCTAAGCGCAGGCGTTCGGAAATGCCGGCCGGGAGCAGCTCGTGCATTGGCCCAGAAAGCAGTCCGGGGATGTAGGACGTCGCGTGCAGGTCAGGCGAAAGGCGACCCGCCACAAAATCGGGCAGGCGCTGGGCCGGGGCACGCTGGCTGCCATCGCCGGCGGCAAACATCGTTTGCTCCACGTGGCGCTGGAATTCTAAGCCGGCAAATACGCCGTGCTGCTGAAAACCGGCAAGGTCTTCCAATTCCACAGCCACTACGGTTCCGGAATTGGCAAAAGGCGAATCGCGCCGCGACATAGACATTCCGTTCACCACAATTTCACCTGGCGCGGTGGCAGCCGGGACGACCAGACCGCCAGGACACATGCAAAAGGAAAACACCCCGCGTCCGTTCACCTGACAGGCCAAACGGTAGCTGGAAGCCGGCAGGTTGGGGTCGCGCGCCGGTTGCCGGTACTGGATGCGGTCTATGAGTGGTTGCGGGTGCTCGATGCGCACGCCGAGGGCAAACGGTTTAGCCTCGACGCGGATGCCTTTGCGATCCAACAAGTAATAAATGTCGCGTGCGGAGTGGCCGGTGGCCAGGATGACCGCGTCGGCGAAATGTTCAGTTGCATTATTGACCACGATGCCGGCGATTTTACCGTCGTGCAGCAGGAAATCGGTGACTTTGCTGTCGAAATGTACCTCGCCGCCGTAGTGCAGGATCGTTTCGCGGATATTGGCCACCACGTTCGGCAATTTGTTGGAGCCGATGTGTGGGTGCGCGTCTACGAGGATGTCGTCCGGCGCGCCGTGTTCCACCAGCAGGCGCAGGGCTTTGTAAATGTCGCCGCGCTTGTGCGAACGGGTATAGAGCTTGCCATCGGAATAGGTACCGGCACCGCCTTCGCCAAAGCAGTAGTTGGAGTCGGGGTTCACTTTGCCGAACTGCTGGATGTCGCGCAGGTCACGGCGGCGGGTGCGCACGTCCGTACCCCGGTCAAAAAGGACGGGCTTGAGGCCCAGTTCAATCAGTTCCAGCGCCGCAAAATAGCCAGCCGGGCCCGTTCCGACGATGAGCACCCTGCGGGCGTCGCCTACCGGTTTTAGTTGCGCAAGCAGGGCGGGTTCGGGCGTCGGCGTTTCGCCGGAATAGACGGCCACACGCAGCAGGAAAAACGGCTGTGGTCCGCGGGCGTCTATCGAGCGGCGCAGCACGCGCACTTCAGCGATCTGGTCTTCGCGCAAGCGGCACATTTTGGCTGCTTTGCTGTGGAGCGTCGCCTGGTCGTTTACTTCTGCGGGCAGCAGTTTTAATTCAATTTCCCGAACCATATTTTAGTTTTGTTCCAGCTTCTCCACCTCAACGGGCGCCATTTTGCGCTTCCAGCGATGGTCGCCATCCGGATCGAAGCGGTCGGGCAGGAAAATCCGAACCTCCACCGTTTCAAAACACTCTCCGTGTGGGGTTTTGATGGTCGCGCGTTTTTTGTCTTTGGAAACGAGTTTGAAGACCTCACCTTCGCGGGCAACTTCCATTTCGTAGCGCTTTTCTTTTTCGATGAAGTGTTTCAGCAGTCCGTCGCTGGCCTGGTAAAGTTTGACTGTTGTTTCGACCAGGATATTGTCGCCCGCCCAGGGCTGAACCAGGTATTCGCCGTACAAGTCAAGCACGAGAACTTGTGCACTGTCCAGTTCAAACGGGCGGTGGAGCACTTTCTGGAGTTGAGCCTGCATGGGCACACTACCCAGCAGGGCTGTAAAAAGGAACAGGATCGTCTTTGTCATGAGTTTAGCTTGCTCTTGAGATATTGAGATAGAAGAAAGATACCAAAATTTAGACGTTGGTTTTGTGCAAAAGGTACAATCCACGACAATACGGCAGGCAAATATCGCCTTCCGCGATCAATAACGAAAAATAGAGGGGGCATTTTATGCGGATTGCTATATTTCTAATCGTCCCAGCTCAGGAACCATTAATGATTAGCTTGCTTTTTTTGTAATTACTGTGTATATTTGCACACATAAACTGCGTGCCATGAAAAATGTAACTTTGTCCTTGCCCGAAGATTTGCTCAGCAGAAGCAGGGAATATGCAGAAAAACACGGATCCAGTCTGAATGAACTCATCCGGGCTTTATTGAGGCAGGTGGTGAGCCCTCCAGAGCAAGATCCTATCCAAAAATTAATTAATCACAGCCAGCGTCTGAGCATAAATACCCGGGACTGGAAGTGGGACAGATCAGCGCTTTATGACCGGGAAATATTTTCTTGACACCAACTTTCTTGTTTATTGCTTTAGCAAAGATGAGCAGGAAAAGCAACAGAAATGTCTTGACCTTTTGAGGCAAGCAAACGGGCGTGTAAAATTTGTACTGAGTACTCAAGTGCTGAATGAGTTTACTGCTGTAATGCTCGGAAAGTTTAAGCAAGCGCCCATTGAAGTTAAAGCCATTTTAAATGATTTGGCTCTTTTTGAAGTAGTTACCATTGGTGTTGAACAGATTAAGGAGGCTATTGATCTTCATACGCTTCACCAAATTTCTTTTTGGGATAGCTTGATCATCAGCGCGGCGAAAAGCGCTCATTGCCACGCGATTATTACAGAAGATTTGCACCACGGCGGGGTAATTGCCGGTGTCCGTATCCAAAATCCGTTTTTATTGTAGCTCCGTTTACCGACATTAGGTTCCTACAGGACTGACCTGACGAAAATTCGGGATGTCTCCTGTTTTTCAACTATGATCTACCGGTTTTCGGATAGCACGAATGACAAGAGCCACCCCGAAAACTTGGGATGGCTCTTGCTTATCCTAGAAAAGATGATGCCTGATCTACATCGAAGAGGCACTCGCAGCAGCCTGAACTGCTCCTGCCCCGGTCAGTTTGACCTGAACGCTTTCGGGTCCATAAACCACAATGGAAACGCGTTCATCCAGCGTTTTGCCTCCAATTTTTACCTCTTTAGCCAGAGCGGGTGCAAAAACTTTAAATTGGCCATCAACCACTTCAGATTTCAGGTTGTACCGTCCCACTTCTATCAGCGACTTGAGCATGGACTCAGACCCATTGCTGAGTGTAATCGTCATCTGTACGCGCAGTAGGTCATTCTTCCACGTTTTCAATTCAGTAGGTGCATCCATTTCAAGTATGACCGCCTGGCTGCCTTGCAAGTTAAAGGACTTAACCAACACTTTTTCAACCTCTTGCGAGATCCCAAAGGATGTTGTAAACAGCAGGAGGGTGAGGGTGTTGATAGTTTTGAAGATAGTCATATTACCTCCTTTTTTAATTAATTTTCGATAATTTACGATAATTGTTTCAGAAAATCAAACTTTTGGACATCTTTTTCTTTTGACGGCTACAATTTGAATAAGTTTAAACCCAAAAAAGTTAGCAAAAATTCTATTTTTTGGATAAGAATTGAGGGCAAATTCAGACTTTGAAGCACTCATTTTGGGGAAATTGCCGTCTTTTGACCCTATCGAAAAAAAATGAACGTATTTTTACCCGTAGAACAGTTTTCAGCCGTGATTCTTAATCCTTCAAACAGCAAGATTTGTGGAAACCAAGTTCTTAGACCGCATCACCAAGTCCCTCAACAGCGAACCGCCCATGGCGGATTCGATGGATGAAATGCTCGACAAAATCATTCCCATGATACGCCCCTGGAGCGAAGACCTGCGTGAGCTTGGGAATTACTTAGGCCGGCATTGGATCGAATTGCGCGACGACGAAACTTTCCACGAGCTGGTTCTGCATATCTTCAACGACGAGGGCGAATACCTGAAATCTACGGATGGTGAACTGACACTGGGGCGCTGGCGTTTTATGGGGAACAAATTAGCATTTGGGCCCCGAGTGGAAGTCACCGATCATGAGACGGACGTAGAAGAAGGCGCAGGACAAGTGTTTGAACTGGCTTTTTTGGACAAAGAATTTTTTATCCTTCGCCGCTATGGGAATCCCCGCAAGTTTGAGCGCCGGTATTTTGTACTGGTCATCGAACCTATCGCACGCAAAGTAGAATGGCGCGAAGCGATGGATTATTTGTATAATAAATATCGAAACAACAATAGTTTTTACATAACAATGAGCGTCATCGTACTCCTTATTGTTCTAATTGTCATGTTATTGTCTTAAATTTCTTCAACCCGAATAATGGATTCTCTAACGCAGCTCACCCTCGGCGCCGCAGTCGGCGAAGTCGTTCTTGGAAAAAAAGCAGGCAACCGCGCAATGGTGTGGGGCGCAATCGGGGGCACGATCCCCGACATGGATGTATTTGCCAATTTGGTCAGCGATGAAATCAGCGCGCTGGCTTTTCACCGGGCCATCACCCACTCGCTGTTTTTTGCGGCAGTGACCCCGCTGTTGTTGGGTTGGCTCGTCAGCCGGATGGGCACCAAACCACCGTTGCATTGGTGGAAATCAGCTGGTTTGGTGTGGTTGTCGCTGTTTTTGCTCATCGGGGTCGGTAGTTTGCCCATGCCATTTTCAGCAGCCGACGCAGGAGCCATCGGCTTTTCGGTGAGCACAGTGATTATGATTTTCCCAGTGACAGTCTTTCTGATTCGCCGGCTGCGCAACCGCCATATAGACGCAGAACCCATCCGCTGGCAAGCCTGGGCGTGGCTGTTTTTCTGGGCCATCGTTACGCACCCGTTGTTAGACACCTGCACCACTTACGGTACGCAACTTTTTCAGCCGTTTCACGACCACCGCGCCGCCATTGACAATATTTCTGTGGTAGATCCGCTCTATACCCTTCCGTTCCTGATTTGCCTGATTCTTGCTTCCCGGCGGCAACGCGGCAGCAAGTGGCGGCTGCGGCTGAACTACCTCGGCATTGCCATCAGCAGTGCTTACATGATCTTCACTTTTTACAACAAATACCGCGTCCATGAAATTTTTGAGCAGTCGTTGCAACGCGAAGGCATCGCTTACCACCGCATGACGGTTTCGCCGTCCATTTTTAACAACATCCTTTGGCAGGGGCTTGCCGAAGGGGATACCGCCTATTACCACGGCATGTATTCCCTGCTTGACCGCGAGCCGCGTGTGCTTGAGTTTTCCACCATTCCGAAAGGGCACAACTTGCTAAAGCCCTACGAAAATGACCGCGTTGCAGGTATCCTGAAATGGTTTTCCAACGGCTATTACACCGTATTTGTCCACCCCGATGGCACGCTCCAATTCAACGACCTGCGCTTTGGCTCGCTGGGAGAAACCTTCAAAACCGAAAAGGATTTTGTGTTTCGATTTATCCTAAAGGATAAAAATGGAGTATTGAATGCCCAACAAAACCGCGAGCAGCCCCCGGATGCGGGCGCAGCGTTCCGTCGGCTTTGGGAACGGATTAAGGGGATATAACGATTTCAATTCAAATCGTGCCTTTGCGGCATCGGCGGCGACATCGACCGCGAGGCAAAAACCAAACCCTGGATGATGAGGGCAATAATGACGATCAGGGCTGCTTCCAGCATGGTGAGCACTTTGGTACTGGCGAGCAGGCGCAGGGAATCGTCGCGCATGGCTCGGCCAACGTCAATCTGGAGCTGACTTAGTTGAGTGAGTTCGTTCAGGGTGATATCAAATAAGGCAATCAGGCCGACCCGATCCTTTTCAAACGGTTGCCGGAGTTGCGCCGCTTCCAGCAGGCTTTTTTCCAAACGGTTATAGTCTTCAAGTTGCTGTTTGAAAGCGCCGAGCAATTGCCCTTCCATTTTAACAAGGTAAGTGGCCTCAAAATCGGCGATCAGGGTGTCCATCGCTTTATTGTGGGTTGCCACCTGCCGCAGGGCTTCGGCAGCTTCCAGGGTGTCGTGGTGGTGGAGTTGGTGCTCTAAGATCAGGCGTTTCTGGTACAAATGATCGGTCAGTTGGAACACATACGTCGCAGGTAGAAGCCGGTCGGCGTAAATGGAACAAAAGGAGTCGTTCATGCTGGTCATGTTGCTGCGCTCCCAATAGATATTCATCAACACCAATAAACAGATGATCCCCAATAAAAAAGCCATTTTGAGTTTCGCCCGAATGCTGAATATCCAGTCCATGTGCTTTATTGGTTAGCGTAATTTTTTCTGTCCCAATATAAGCCTAAGAAAGCATTCTGCCAAACTTTATCTTGTTTTGCAAAGGATGTTCTGTTTAGGGTCGCTGAAATAATAACTGTCCACTTTTCCAGGAGGCCTTTTGCTCCTACCCTTCGTTGGGGAACCGCCTCCCTTAGCTATGGCTAAGGTCGGGAACCCCCGCCTCGGTTAGAATCAAAATGCCGAGGGACAAATTGGCAAGGGGCAAATTTTGCCCAACTCATCCCATCTCCTGTAACAATTCCCTGACCACCAACGACATGTGGGGACCGGCCTTTTCCACGGCAGCAATCACGTCTTCTACGGAAGTTTCCTGAATGGCTTCAATCGGATAGCATTGATTGGAAATGACCGACACTACCCAAACAGGTAGGCTCATGTGGCGCGCCACCAGAACTTCGGGTACGGTAGACATGCCAACAACGTCGGCGCCAATGCGGTGCAGAAATTCGTATTCAGCAGGCGTTTCTAAGTTCGGTCCCTGCCAGCCAAAGTAGACGCCCTCGTGCGCACGGATATTGTGCTTTTGGGCAATGGCTAAAGCCTTTGCATTCAGGGCGCGGTCGTAGGTGCCCAGCATATCGGGGAACCGCGGCCCAAGGCGTTCGTCGTTGGGCCCACGCAGGGGGTTCTCCGGTTGGAGGTTGATGTGATCTTTGATAAAAACCAGATCGCCGGCCTGATAAGCAATATTAAGCCCGCCGGCTGCATTGGAAAGGAGGAGCTGTTCGATACCCAGAAATTTAAGTACCCGCACGGGGAAAGTCACCTGCTGCATCGAATAACCTTCATAATAGTGGAAGCGGCCGGCCATGGCGACAACGGGTTTGCCCGCGAGCATGCCAAAAACGAGCTTCCCTTTATGGCTTTGAACGGTCGAAACCGGAAAATGCGGAATTTGTCCATACGGGATTTCCGCTACCTTTTCGATTTCATCAGAAAGATTACTCAGTCCCGTACCCAGAATGATGCCGTAGCGCGGATGAAAATCCGTTTGTGTGCGCAGCCAGGCGCATGCTTCCTGTATCTGATCGTAGAGTTCCATACCGCCACTACATGCTATCCAGTGCCTTCACAAAAAAAGTCAGGAAGAACGGCAGCACCACCCAAAACCACTCCGGCATTACCATCAGAAATACAATAATCGCACCTAAGAAAGCCAGTGTCATCAACCAGTCAAAGGCAAAAGATTTGCTGTTGCTCATGTCAATCTGTTTATTTGAACGGCAAAACTAAGGAAATTTTAAACTTTTCGGTAAGAGCTTACCAATTGTTCTTTAAAGTCCGGGAGCAAGGCATGCTTCGCCCCAAAAGCGCAAGTCCCGCCGGGCGGAATGACCGTTTTTGGGGCCGAGCACAACGCAGCTATCGGACTCTAAAAACAGACATAATTATTCCTTGATTCCCAGTTTTGCTTTAACCGCCGGCATTAGATCGTCAGCAGGTTGTGCAAAAAGGATGGCATTGAAGACGCTGCTGTCAAAAACCATCAGGTAGCCGCCGGCTTTTGCGATCTCGTCAATGGCTGTGCGCGCTTTCTCAACGATGGGTTTCAGCAGCTCCGCCCTTTTAGCTTCCAATTGCTGCGAAATCTCCTGCTCGTATTTGCCGATCTCCGCCTGTTCTTTTTGAAGTTCTTCCTGTTTTTGCTGTTGCTGCAAAGGCGACAAAGCACCGGATTGCACTTCCTCCACAGCTTTGACGTATTTAGCCTGGAACGCTTTGGCCAATTCTTCGCCTTTCGCCACCAATCCCTTCTGGAGGATTTCCAGTTCTTTATCAGCAGCATCCGTTTCGGGCATGACAGACAACAGAGTGCCAAAGTTCAGGTGGCCGTATTTTTGAGCCTGGGTAGCAACAACACCTGTCAACAGCAGGGCAAGAAACAAAGTGATTTTTTTCATCCGTATGTTTTTTTTAAAATTGGACGCAAAAGTAAGACAATATGTAACATCTACTTATAGTACTTGCTAAAGAACTCCGGCAAATGCCGAAGCGCCGCCATTTCGCGGTAATTAGTCATCGCTTCGGTCGCCGGGTAGCCAAAATAGTTTTTGCCACCTTCGAGGTCTTTGGAGACGCCCGACTTGGCCAGCACAACCGCTTTGTCTCCAATTTTCAGGTTCTGTGCAATGCCAACCTGGCCAAAAAGCACCACCCCGTCGCCCAGCGTGGTATTGCCTGCAACGCCTACCTGGCCCGCCAGCAGACAGTTTTTGCCAATGACCGCATCGTGCCCGATGTGTACCTGGCTGTCTAATTTGGTTCCGGCTCCAATGATCGTATCGCCCGAAACGCCTTTGTTGATGGTGCAGCCCGCGCCGATTTCCACCCGGTCTTCCAGCACCACCCGGCCACCCGAACGCCAGCGCTCATAACCGGCTTCGGTTTTTTTAAAATAAAAAGCGTCCGTACCGATGAGGGCACCCGACTGTATGACCACCTCATCGCCGATCACCGTGTGTTCCGCAATGGTTACATTTGCCTGAATATAGCAATTGCGGCCTATTTTTACGTGATGCCCGATGACGACATTGGGTTCGATGATGGCGGAAGGATCAATTTCGGCGGTATCGCTGATTACCGTGGTCAGGGGCCGGAAAGGACGATGTTCGAGTACGATGCTGTTGTAAACCTTAAAAGGATCGTTGCACAACAGGAGCGCCTTGCCCGGCGGACATTCGGCCACTTCGTTAAGGAGAATGATGGTAGCCGCCGAATTCAGTGACTTGGCAAAATATTTTTTCACGTCTACGAACGTGATGTCACCAGGCTCTACTTTGTGGATTTCGTTGATGCCGGTAGCTATAAGACTCGCATCGCCGATCAGCTCTGCGTCAATTTTTTTCGCAAGCTCCGAAACGGGAATAGGAAGCGCAAACTTCATACGATAGATTTTTGTCTTTACTGGAAATGCTCCCGGATGGAGGCTGCAATGGCTTCCATTTCGGCAGAACTGAAGCTGAGGGGAGTATTGGTAAAAAGCATGTCCCGAACGGTTTGAAACGGGATCAAATGGACGTGTGCGTGGGGCACTTCATCACCCACAACGGCCACGCCTACGCGATTGCAGGGAATTGCAGATTTCATGGCTTTTGCCACGCGCTTTGCAAAACGCATCAATCCGCAGAGGGTCTCATCGTCTAAATCGAAATAGTAGTCAATTTCCTGTTTCGGGATCACCAAAGTATGTCCTTTGTGCAGGGGCCGGATATCGAGAAAAGCTAAGTATTCCGGCGTTTCCGCAATTTTGTAGCAGGGGATTTCTCCATTTACGATTTTGGTGAAAATACTTGCCATGGCCAGACAATTGACCGGCACTCAACCGGCTTTCAGCGCCAAAAGCGCCTACAGTCGGTTGGGTTGCCGCACAGTTAAGATTGGAAAAATATGTCAACGATTTCAAACTCCATTTGACCGCCAGGGGTTTCAACCGTGGCGATATCCCCGATCGTTTTCCCCAGCAATCCCTGCCCAATAGGCGAGCCAACAGAGATTTTTTTTGCTTTCAAATCTGCTTCCGTTTCTGAAACTAATTTGTAGGTCACATCCTTCCCGGTTTTTACACTGCGGATGGTCACGTTGGAAAGCACGGTTACTTTGGAGGTATCCAACTGACTCTCGTCAAGGATTCGGGCCGTGGCCATCACCTTTTCCATCTCGTTGATTTTCAGTTCCAGCATACCCTGGGCGTCTTTGGCTGCATCATATTCTGCATTTTCCGAGAGGTCGCCTTTTTCGCGCGCTTCCGCAATCGCTCTGGCCATCTCGTCGCGGCCATGGGTTTTCATTTCATCCAGGTCGCCCTTGAGCTTTTCGTAACCTTCTTTGGTCAGGTAGTTGATCGCTGACATGGTTCTATAATTTTTTCTTAGTCAAATGAGTTAAAAAGTGGGGTGCGAAGGTTTGCACTTCGACATCAGGTAATATCCGTTTTGGGTTGTTGAAGTTTTTCAGGCAAGTTACCCCGGATGCTCAGTCACAACAGGCGGTTCCCTGCTTCGCACAAAAAGGCGAGAACGTTTCCGCACGATGCACAGAAACGTTCTCGCCTTTAAACCCAGGACAAATATACACAATCCCGGGCAATAAGTCAAATACTATTACAAATTGAATCGCACGGTGATGTTATGGGTACCATTCCAAATACGCGATTGCTGGTAAGCGTAGTCAATACCGAAGTGTGTATTCCGCTTTTCTTTGCTCAATGGCACCTGCAGGGTAGCGCCCGCGCACAAGCCAGTGTAAATCGGACGGGTAATTACGTCATCCGACCCAAACTCGTATCTGTAACCGCCGCGCAGCATAAACATGTCGTTCAGAGAAAACTCTATGCCGCCGCCAATCTGGTCTTGGGAAAATGAATTCGAAGTGAAGTTCCCCAACATGGTGAACCGGCTTTTTTCAGCCAGGATGAAATCGTATGACAAGCCAATGTTCAACATAGAAGGCAATTCAAATCCCGTAGTGCGCTGATCGAAGGTCAGCTGGTATTGCGGGCTGGAGCCGGCAGCCGGGCCCTGAAAGGACAAACCTTCACCGCTGAAAGCCATACGCGAACCAATGTTGCGCAGTGAAATCCCGAATTTGAAATTGTCCTGTGGGCCGGTTACATACTGAACGCCAGCGTCAATGGCAAACCCAAAGGCAGAAATATCTGCGGTTGATTCAGAAACGCCTCTCACCAAAACACCTACGGAAACTTTGTTTTCAAACACATGCGCATAAGAAAACCCGATGTTAAAAAAACTTGGCGAAAAGGTAGCACCGGTGCCTTCCGGCTGCGAGGTCGTAGTCACGCGGATGTCTCCAAAATCGAGCGCCATGAGGCTAATGCCAAATGCGCCGTTTTTACCAACGCGCTGGGCGAGTCCAAATGCATTGATGTTGATGCCCGTGCCTTGCAGGTAGATGGCATGACCCAGGCTCACTTCTGTTTTATTAATCCTGCCCAAGCCCGCCACATTGAGGTGCATGGCTTCCACGCCAGTCACCGAAGAGGTGTTCATGGAGTGCAGCCCGGCCATCTTTGCATAGGGAGCCATCAGAAGTTCATAAGCGCCTGCCTCGCCCTGGCGATCCGGGTTACCTGCAAACGCAGGAACACAGGTGGCGCCAAAAAGCAAAACGACGAGGGAGGAGTATAGCAATTTATTCATAAGATTGCCTTTTATAGTTGAATGAATGCCCGGGGTTGTGTAATTTGTATTAGACAACCCCGGGATTATGATTATTTATTAAAGTCCTGACGGGTCGAACTTACGACTGACCCCAAACCACTTGATGGTGCGTTCACCCAGGCCTTCTGCCGACACGTGAATCAGATAAACACCGCTGGCAATTGGAATGCCTTTGCTGTTCTTGATATCCCACTCCAAATCGGGGCTAATCTGCGTCCGGCTGATGGCTCGGTTACTGCCAAGCAGTATCCCACCTATTTCATCGCGAACGTACTGGCGGATGAATTTACCGTCCAGCGTATAGATGCTCACTACGCACTTGGCCGGCAGGTTCGATATTTTGACCGTCGTCTCAAACGCAGAATTCTCGTAGTTGGAGTAGCCATAGTATGGGTTCGGTACCACATTGATCATATCTAATGCAGTTTCCACTTCAGGCGCAGTCAGCGCGCTGGCTTGTTTGCCCTCAATTTTGAAGCGATAGGTCGGGTATCCATTGAATTCACCCGTTCCAATGCGCACCGCATAAGGATTAGTGGCTCTCAGTTTGACGACGAGGTCTTCAGGAATCAACCCGTCTTTGTAAGCTTTCATGCGCTGTCCGCCTTCCATCAAGGGGAAACCTGCCCAGGTAATTTCCCGGACTGCGTTCACTTTAAGCGTGCCAACAGGGCCAGGCGTCAAGCGGGTGCGGATAAACGCGCAACCATCGTAAGCTTGCTTGGTCACGTATACGAAGTGCTGACCACCCATGTAGAAATTGTACAAGGATAGAAAACCACCTGTGTTCAAAATTTCCTGTGAAGATGGGTTGAACATCATGTCGCGGCCCGTAGGCAATTCGTTGAAAGCTTCGGGGAACAAGGATCCGTCGTAGGCAGAGTTTTCGCCAAAGAAGATGTTGAGGCGCTGACCGGTTTCCACGTCAATGGCATAACCCGGGAACCAACCCATTCCTTCTCCTGATCCATCAGGATCCGGTTTGCCGTCGTTGTCGTTGTCATCTTTTGAGACGCTCGGACTATTGCGGAGGTCAAATGGTTTGCGATCGCCTTCTGACAGAAGCCCGGCATCCTGATAGTATAGGTTGGCCGTTTCAATCACCACGCAACGGCTCCAAAGCTCTTTATTGGAAGTGAACACGATGTCTACGTTGTTCAGATCGGCAAAAGACGTCTGGTTGCGCACGATGTTGTTGGCATTGCTGCGATCCTGCCATGCGGGAGTCAGGAAAGGAATATCCGGATCACCGTTCGGACGGAACCAGTTCGCGATGCGGTAAGGCAGGAAATAGCCCGGGCCTACCTGTGAGAAGGCTTGCTTGGGATCCAGTTCAAAATCGCGTTCTGCAGTCCGGTTGCGCACGTAATTGAAAATGGCGGATGCGAACGGGTTATCCGACGGCGCATACTCATCCGGTATCCCGCTCAACCACGGTGCTGCATTGTCATTGAGGTATTCTTCCTCGTAGCCGATGATGCCATTCGCTGCGTCACGCGTAACGCCCGGTTCTTTCACCTGGCCAATATTGACCGTGAAACCATATTGCTTGACAATTTCTTCATTGAAGAAATCAATCGTATTCTGAGAAGTAAGGATCGGCTGATTCGGATCGGTCAGGCTCTTCAACGTCCAGCGAACGATATTATCCAATTTATTATTGGCCATGTTCTCATCCACAAACGTCAGCTCATATTCGCCGTCAATCACGTCTAACGGGTTGAAGACACTGACCTGGATCGGCCCGCGGCCCGGACGGTAAGTGATTTCACCGTCAAAAACCGGCGTTCCTTTGATCCCGGATTCGATGTCGGCACGGGTATCATCGTCAATATCTAAGAAATTGGTTCCCGTTCCAACGCCGTCTATCCGCGTGATGATGGCACCATCGCCATACTCCGCGTTCAACCTGCGATCCACGATTGGTCGCGGAATCACGGTGTAGAACGGCCTGTTGCCGTTTTTATCACCCACATTCCGGCGGCCCTGAAGGTAAGGTTTTCGTTGCCCGATGATCGTCAGCGGGTTGAATTCCAAATAGTTGTTATAGCCGTAAGCAATAGCAACAAAGTAGTATTTTTTGTGATTAACCAAGCGGCGGTTGCCCGATGCAAACTGGTCTTCGGTGATGCGGAAGGTATGGCGAATGCCCTGATTGGCACCTTCCACCTCCAGCACAGGAACATAATACTCCTCTACGTTGGCGTTATCAACTTCCACCTGCTCCCAGTTGAAAATGCGGCCCACATCGTTGTTGATGTCTACCTGATAAATCAGGCGTGCCTTAGTCGGGTCATCCAAACTTGCAACCCCGACATCCGGGCCTGAAAACTGGTACAATTTATACCCTTCGAAGATATACAGCGAATCTTCTACATCCGTGCCGCCAATACCCGGAACAGCCTCAGCGTAGGCTTCATAAGCATTATTAGAGATGCTCGACACCGTATCGTTGGTGAATACAGCGATGATTTCGCGATCCAGTTCAATGAAATCAATGTCCGGAGCATCCGGGCCATCCAACTGGTCGAAGCAGGCATCAAACAAACCCTGGGAAATATCGTCAGCATCCTGAAGTTTGCGGATACTCGGGCAGGGATAAACCTGGTCTGGTACCCAAACCACCCCGACGATCAACTCGTTTACGGCACCCGGATCGAGGCGGAAAGGCCCCGAAGCCTGTATGGTACGGCGGTCGCCGAAAGGCAGACCTGCCGTACACATGGACCATCCGGTTGACGCGTTTGGCGGATCTATAAATGCATACTTCACTGGTTGAGTTGGTTCCTGATAAGCGTCGCCGCCAAACGTAAACGGAGAGCCATCTCTCCAGGAGCCTGTCAGATACCGGTAGTATTCCAGTGCATTACCCGGGTCGGTCGTACCTGGAGGAGGAGAACCAATGCCTCCATTGTTGTAATAGGTAAAGGAAGACATCCCGAGTTCGTTACCGTTTTCATCGGTTGGGCCGCGGAAATAATCCACGCCCAGGATTGGCACGTTCTCACCATAGGTATTCACGCTGCTGTTTCCGCTTGGGCAAGTAGTGCCCGGCGCGCCGTCAACGGCGTCTTCGTTGTATACATAAGCAAGGCTGCGGAGGGTATCGCAACCCACATAGTCATCTAAGTAGCAACCCAAATCCGGATCCACCCACATGGCAAAAAACGTACTGTCAATACTTTCAACAGCGCGGTTGATGAGTTTATAACGCTGGAAGGTCATATCGTTCAACTGGTCGCTGGATACATAAGCAAACGCCTGTACCTGCACTTCCATCTGAATTTTATCGCCATTAGACTCGTTGTGTGTATTGCCAGCATCGTTATAAATCCAGAACGTCATTTCGTCCGGATATTGCGGATTCTCGTTACAACCCCGTATTTCAATTACCGGGTAATCCCCGCCTTCGGGCGAATAGGTTCCGTCGCCGTCTTCATCCCAGTATCCGGCCAATCCCTGAGATGCAGTTGGGAGATCGAACAAATGAACGTCGAAAAAGAATTGATTACCTAACGCCGGCCAGCCTTTCACGCCACGCGGAATCAGCGCAGGGTCGTAGGGGACGCCGGCTAATTTGGCTTTGTTATAATTGGCTAAGTGCTGGTCAATTTCGGGGCCGGTTACGACGAAGAACTTATCCCATTTGCTGCAGGTTTCCTGAGTCGTTTGTCCGGTTTCAGGATCAATTGGACCAGGCCAGAAGTCGAAATTACCCCCATTGCGGCCATAGGTTTGTGCTGCTAATTTCAAGCTCCCGCCCGGGTCAACGCCACCAAGCCATACAGCGCCGGCAAAAATGGCAGATACGGGAGGAACCCCGGCAGGTACTTTGGGAACAACGTAAATGCCGTTTGTTCCATCCCACCAAACGTCGCCGCCGGTCGTAAGACGTGCGCGAACGTTGTTAATGGCCTGGTCTATCCGGTTTACAGCTACCGCACAGTTTTCCCTGTAATTGATGCCCGAACTATTGTTGTCTGGGCGGGGCTGCTTGTTGTGGTTCGGGTTGATGTGCGCCTGAGCCGTTGCTGCAAAAATTGCAAGACCGGCTAACCCCAGCAGCCATTTTTTAATCGTATGCATTCTTTTCATGATTTAAAGCTATTTATGAAAAGCCATGCGCCCTATTGCCAGACCGCGTGGCTTAAATAAATCAGAAATTAAAGCTGGCGCCGAAGAACAACCTTCTTGGCAAGCTATAGAAATCCGGATTCAAAAGCACCCAGGAATAAGAAGCCAGATACGCTTCTACTTCGCGGCGTGAACCGGCAATGGTTTCCAACTGGTCAAGTCCTCTGTCGGAAGCTAAGTAGCCATCGTCCTCAGCCGAACCAGTGAAGGAATAAACATTGAGTACATTTTTGCGGTTCAACACGTTGGAAATACGCAGGTAAACGTTAATGTCTAACCCTTTTGCAACAGTGATGGTTTTGTCAACGCGCAGACTAAGGTTGAAATTTAACGGTTTTCTTGCGCCGTTGATCGAGCCTACTGTACCCGAACCACCCAATACTTCAGGAACTAAACGTGCCGTGTAAGGACGTCCGGTCACTGCCGTAGCCTGGAGGTTAAGCCCTACATTTTCCAAAATTTTGATTCCAAACAGCTCTGGTCCGCGGTAGCGAACGCCGCCATCATAGCGGTAATCAAGGCTGGCTACGAAGCGGTGGCGCTCGTCGAAGTTCAGCGGGAACAGGGTGCGGAGGTTACCCCGGCTGCTCAGGTTCCGCTGAGAGTTGGCATCCGAACCGGTACCATCTGCAAATTGCAGGGTATAGTTGGCTTGTAGCGACAAGTTTCCGGTTCTTCTAAGGTCGTATTGGAACGAAAAGCCTTTCACCGTACCAAAATCCTGGTTGTCGTAAGTTGTATATTGAGTTACGATAGGTACCGGGAAGAAGGTGCGGGACTGGATCATATCCCGAAGCTCTTTGTAATAAGCGGAAATTTTAAGCGCCGAAGATTCCGAAAGTTTCTGTTGAAAGCCCACTTCGTAATCAATGGTGCGTTCCGGCTTCAGGTTCGGGTTGTTCTTTACGCTGTTGTCGTCCACGAAATAGAAATAGTCCCTTGCCGTAGCGATCGTATTGCTTGGCGGGCGCTGAACGAGGATGTCATAGTGTGCAAAGAAGTTGGCAACCGTAGAAATCGGGAAAGAGAATGCCAAACGCGGCATAACGCTCAACTGCACTTCGTAATCTTCGAAAGAGACGTTCGTGTCGAAATCGCGCTCCTTAATATAATTAGATACAGACTGCGCTCTTTCATCCTGGTATTTCGGGAATACCAGACCGCTCGGGAAGATCAGCGCCGGGTTGTTCGAAGGCGCTCCGTTAGGAAGATACCACTGATCGCCATCGCGGTAAGCAGCAACGCCGGAAGTAACCGTTTCGTCGTTCAGGTATACCTTGAAATCATTGCCAATATTGCCTGGACGCTCGCCTCCAAAATCAGTGTGGTATTGGTCTGCACCCATCATTTCATACAATGAATAAGGATCTTTCAACACCCGGGTATTGGCATCGTAGCGGTCTACCCGCAAACCGAGGCGGAAGATGATGTCTTTGAACGTGAATTTGTCCTGGATATATCCTGCGGTATAAATCGGGCGATTTGGCGCTACCGGGAAGGTGCGCACGCCTTCAGCATCCGTTGCCGTGAAGAAGTCATCGAAGCTCCCATCGAAAGGATTGCCGAGGTAATCATATCCGAAATAAGAAATAAGCCCCCGATCGTTCAATTCTTTTGCAGAAAACATGTCCAAGCTCAATTGGCTTGGGTCAAGTCCGTCCACATTGACATAAGCATTCAGTGGCACGCCAAGCGCTTCGCGAACGCGTTTGTAGAAAAGTTCATCCGGGTTTGTAGAAATGGTTTGCTCAAGCAATGCTGCATCGCCCAGCTCCACTGTTGTGATTACGCCAATGGTGTCGGCGCCGGCTTCAATCCCTTTGATGTGGTCGTTTGCGCGCAGACGTGCAGCATCCCACAAACCGCGGGGAAATACAGCGTGTGAACGGTTCGCCCGCTCTTCATACCAGATACCGAACTGTATGCTGTGGCGTCCTTTTTCAGAACCGCCCGGCACTAAGTCGAAAGAAGCATTTGCGTTGAACGAATAAATATCATTGTCTGTCTTGAGTACCCGGTTATAAACCGCGCCCACATTGGTATGAAAACCCCACGATCCCGTGAATACGCTGGAAATTGCGCCGTTTGGAGCAATGAAAGATTCGCGGTTGAGAATGAGGTCATCTGCGTCTGTGCCTGTAATGATGTAATCCCCGATAAAGCTGTTCAGGCCCTCCGAAAAATTGATATCCATTGCATTGTTGTAATTGGCCAGCACCGGATTTTCAGCACCGTTCGTATACGTTCTCAAAATCGGGCGGTAGTCAGAATGGCGCAGATCCACCTGCTGGGTTTCATCATTGAATTCTGCTGCAAAAGTCGGCACCCAGCGGATATCGAAAACCCCTACGTGACCGTAATCAAATAAACGATCTTCATGGCGGGCGTCATAATCCTCATAAGTCGTTTTTTCGTAGCCCGCCTGCAGGGTATAAGAAGCATTTTGAATGGTAGAAGTCTGGCGCGCCTGCCCGTCAGCCGAAGTAGACGACGCACCGCTCAGGCGGTGGCGCAGGCGGAAGTTACCGCGGTAGGTATTGTTGAGGGCGTAAGGGTTGTTGTGGTTGTTCAACAAGGACCAGCCCCCCGGCGTAAAGCGATCTTTGCTGGTGACGTACGCACCCGTAAAACTCAGATCCACTGCATTGCTGATGCGCGCGTCTATTTTTCCGGTGAAGTCGTAGCGCTGATTTTCTTCAAACATCCGCGCATCCATCGCTTCTACGTCTCCCTGCTTGAGGAAGTCGGCCGCTACGAGGTTATCGCTGCCCAGCAAAAGGATTGGATTGGCCTCCAATTCAGCAATTTTCGATTCTCTCGCCCGATAAATCGGAGAAGCAGCCGGGTTGTCTTCTTCGTTGTAGGTCACCCGGCCTGCAATGCGGAAACCGAGGATGGAACGACCGGCCTTGTTTTTAATGAGCGGCCCGCTGAAGTTGACCCCAACTAAGTTTTGGTTAAATGCATCGAGGAAACTTGAAGTTTCCGCTTCCACGCCACCCGAAAACTTGCTGGCCGGGCCTTTAGTCGTGATGGAAATGATCCCTCCCGTTACGTCCCCGTACTGCGCTTCCACGCCACCGGTAATGACCTGTAACTGGTCAATTTCTGATTCAGGAATCAGGTTGCCCTGAATACGGATACCATCCACATAATAGTTGGTCGCATCCGGACGTGAACCACGAACGCTCACAGCGGCGCCTTCGTCGGCAGAAGAAAGACCGGCCGTCAAGGCTGCAAGCGCATTGATGTTACGGGTTGGCAGGTTTTTGATCTGGTCGCTGGTGATGGTCTGACCGGAAGTCGTGTTGTCCTGCTGAATGAGCGGAACCCGGTAACTCTTCACTTCGACTACATCGAGGAGTATCCCGCCGCCGGTTTCTAATTCGGCGTCTACTTTGTTAGACTTGCCGCCCAGCACTTTCACATCAACAATCCGCTGGGGCTGATAGCCCGTGTAACTGAACTCGACTTCATAAGTACCAGGGTCGAGGTTACCTAAGTTATAATTACCGTCGAAATCGGTATCCGTCCCGGTAATTAGCACGCCATTCTTGTACAGCGCTACCGTCGCAACGATCAACGGTTCCTTCGACTCCTTGTCGGTAACTTTCCCCGACAAAGAGGTTTGGGCCGCCGCTCCCGCAACGAACAACAAGAAAAAGCTAAATAGTAGTAAAGAACGTACCATATAATCGAATTTTAGAAAATTTCTCAAAACCGCTAAAAAAGAGCACAATGTTAAGAAAATTAACCTTGATTTCAAAACCAATCAAGTTTGCCTTGTCTCTGGGATGACATAAACGGAAACCTGCTCCGAAAAACAAGTTATTTTTTGGGGTTATCCCAAAGTAGGTATAAAGTGGTAGTTTGACGCCTTCAAAGATAAGGCGCTGTTTCGTTGATCAAAATTCAAGTTATGGCTAAAGTCAGCTTTCTGGCTAATTTCCGGATTGAGGCGATTTTTTTGTTTTTATTTAAAAATCAGTAATTTAAAAGCTTAAAATGATCTGCTGTCGGGTTCTTTTCTATGAAATTAACCTGTTTTCAAAAGCATTAAAATGGGTCGTGAACCATTCAAGGCTTTTCCGGTTTAGACTTTTCATTTTCCAAAGAAGCAAAGTTTGAGCACCCCGGAACGTAAAAGCACTAATTTTGCAAATGTTTTGAAATAAACCACATGGATAAATTACAGCAGGATGACCCTACCGCAGCTTCCCGGAAGCGCGACCATATTGAACTGGCTCTCCAGTCGCAGATAACGGCTCAGCAGCTGGATCGTCGCTTTAGCTACGAACCCATGCTGGCTGCACACCCCCGACCGGGTTGCCTGCCGCCAATTTCTTTCCTCGGGAAGTCGCTCCGCACACCGATGTGGGTATCGAGCATGACCGGCGGAACAGAATGGGCGCGCATCATCAACCACAACCTGGCGCGAGCCTGCCGTGAATTTGGCATGGGGATGGGCTTGGGTTCTTGTCGTTCCCTGCTGCACGACGACCTCAGCCTCGATGATTTTAATGTGAGATCCGTCATAGGCGACGATTTGCCCCTGTATGCCAACCTCGGCATCGCGCAGGTGGAACAATTGATCCAAAAAACTGCGCTGCACAAAGTGGATGAATTGGTTGACAAACTCAGCGCTGACGGCCTCATCATCCACGTCAATCCGCTCCAGGAATGGCTGCAACCGGAAGGCGACCGTTTTGCACGCGCGCCTTTATCCACCATCAGCGATTTTCTGGAAAAACGCGATATTCCGGTCATTGTCAAAGAGGTTGGTCAGGGCATGGGCTACGAAAGCCTGAAAGCGCTGCTGCAATTGCCCATTCAGGCGTTGGATTTCGCGGCAAGCGGTGGCACCAATTTCGCGCTGCTGGAGCTGCTTCGAAGCAATCCGCTAAGCCAGGAAGCTTATGGCCAATTGGCTTATGTGGGCCATACTGCCGAAGAAATGGTGCAGCTCGTCAACCAGCTTGTCAATGAACTTGGCGAGCACCGAAAGTGCAACCAAATCGTCATTTCCGGGGGCATCCGCCATTTTTTGGATGGCTACTACCTGATGCACAAGTTGACGTTGCCGGCGGTGTACGGTCAGGCTTCCGGCTTTCTGAAGCACGCCAGAGGCGATTATGCGGAGTTGCAGGCTTATGTAGATGCGCAGATTCGGGGGCTGGAAGTGGCGAATGCGTTTTTGAAAGTAAAATAAGTTTGATCAGTTGGCAGGAGGTTCTGGGTTCAAGGTGTTCGTTCTCCAATCGTAGAGTTGGCAGGACTTTAGTTGGCAGTTGGCAGGAGGTTTATCAGAAGTACGCCCAAAACTGCCAACTAAAGGAAAATGAAACATGATCAGAAGTACGCCCAAAACTGAAAACTGCAAACTGCAAACTTTTTTAATAGACAGCATAACAACATGCAGGAAAAAACGATAAACGGTTTCTCTAAGCTTTCCAAGTCGGAAAAAGCGAATTGGGCCGCTCAACATTTCTTCAATGATCCTGAGCAGGTTATCCGGGATTGGGCCGGTTTTTGCCACCCGGAGGAAGCTACCCAAAAAATATTGGACGGCCTGAGCGAAAATACGGTGAGCAATTATCACCTGCCTTATGGAATTGCTCCCAATTTTGTCATCAATGGCAAAGCCTACGCCGTACCAATGGTGATCGAAGAGAGTTCGGTGGTGGCAGCAGCCTCCAGCGCTGCAAAATATTGGATGGAACGCGGCGGCTTTTTTGCCGAAGTGCTGGATACCAAAAAGTTAGGGCAGGTGCATTTTAACTGGACCGGCGATGTGCGCAAGTTGTACCATGTTTTTGAAGCACTGCGCACACAACTCTTAGAAGAAGCAACGCCGCTTACCGCAAATATGGAAAAGCGCGGCGGGGGCATCCGCGACATCCGCATCATAGACATGACCCACCTCGAAACCGGGTATTACCAGTTGATGGTGGCTTTTGAGACCTGCGACTCTATGGGCGCCAATTTTATCAATTCCGTGCTGGAGTCTTTTGCCGATACGCTGCAACGCTTTGTCTCGGCGCACCCCGATTTTTCGGGACCGGAAAAAAACATCAGCATCATCATGGCGATTCTGTCCAATTATACGCCGGAATGCTTAGTGCGTGCCTGGGTAGAGTGCCCGATCGAAGCAATGGGCAATTGCGAAGGCATTGACCCAGTCGTTTTTGCAGAAAAATTCCACAAGGCCGTGCGGATTGCACACCTTGACCCTTACCGCGCCGCCACGCACAACAAAGGCATTTTTAACGGCATTGACGCCGTGGTGCTGGCTACCGGCAACGACTTCCGCGCCATTGAGGCTTGCGGCCATACCTATGCTGCCCGAGATGGCCACTACCGCAGTCTGAGCGATTGCAGCCTCGACAATGGCATCTTTTGTTTTTGGTTGGACATTCCTTTAGCGGTGGGCACAGTGGGTGGTTTGACGAAACTGCACCCCTTGGCGCGCCGCTCCCTGGAGCTTCTCGGCAATCCCCGTGCCCCGGAATTGATGTGCGTGATTGCTGCTGCCGGCTTAGCCCAAAACTTTGCGGCGTTGCGGTCGCTCATCACCACCGGCATTCAGAAAGGCCACATGAAAATGCACCTGATGAACATCCTCAACCACCTTGGCGCTGAGCACGAGGCTTGCGCCAAAGCGGTTGATTATTTCAGCGACAAGGCGGTTTCTTTTACTGCGGTGCGGGAGTTTTTGGAGAAATAAAATCAGCGCACACAAGCTATTTCTTCTTGCGTTTTCCTTTTTCTTCTACAAGCTTCCCAAAGTGATAATTGAGGGAAGTTTTTAATAAAACTTGGTCGCTCCTGTGGATAAGCTGGGTGTGATAAGGTATATCTGCAAATAAGGCGTCATCTTTAAACACTTTGTAGCTGAATACTTGTGATACGATAGGATGAAGCCCCATGCCAAGTATAGCTTCAACACCAAATGAGATGCGGTGACCGAGGCGATGCGAAGCGCCAAAGCCAAATTCCAATCGAGTACTGTTCCATGACTCTGAAGTGGATTGCAATTGATAGTCAAAACGATAAAGTATGTCCTCATTGCTTCTCGATAGGCTGCCATCTACATGTTCTACACTGGGGCTGATACTCCACATCGCCACTGCTCCTAAGGAACCAAAAAACTTTGTGTCATTTGAAATATTTAGACGATAGCCAATCTTTATGGGAATTTCCAGGGCAAAAAAATTATTCTTGACGCGCATAGGTTTCTCAAAACCATAGACCACGGGGTCGCCATCCTTGATGCTAAAGGCAATCGCATAATTGCTTTTCCCAAAACCTGTTTCTATAAATAGAGACCCCTGGCCAAATTGGTAGCCAACATTGAAATGGTAATGATTAGTCAAACTTACATGGGAAGGATTGAACGCAAGCGCGTCAAAATCATTTACATCAGTAAGGTTCAAAGATAGGCTATGAGAAAGTCCCACCCAAAGGTTTTGTGCCGCGCAGGTGTACGGTAGCAATAACAATGGTATTGCTTTGAAAAATAGATTACTTTTCATGATACCGGGAAATTATTTCGGCTACCCCATATTCTTGCATGAAGTAGCCGAAAGGTGATTGGTTTTAGAAATTTTTATAGCCCCATATTTCCAGCGCACCTTCAGGATTACCAGTTATACAAGTATTACTACCCGGCGTAATAAC
>JBBQGV010000035.1:0-46937 GCA_038323375.1 Chitinophagales bacterium | reverse complement strand
CTCTAAGGTTTAGTAAACGTGTACATTAACTCCTCGAACGTTTACGAAACCTCGAAGGTTTAGTAAACGTGTACAACTCCGCGAACGTTTACTAAACCTCTAAGGTTTAGTAAACGTGCACATTAACTCCGCGAACGTTTACTAAACCTCGAAGGTTTAGTAAACGTGTGCACTAACTCCGCGAACGTTTACGAAACCTCTAAGGTTTAGTAAACGTGCACACTAACTCCGCGAACGTTTACGAAACCTCTAAGGTTTCGTAAACGTGTACACTAACTCCGCGAACGTTTACGAAACCTCTAAGGTTTAGTAAACGTGTACATTAACTCCGCGAACGTTTACGAAACCTCTAAGGTTTAGTAAACGTGTACACTAACTCCGCGAACGTTTACGAAACCTCTAAGGTTTAGTAAACGTGTACACTAACTCCGCGAACGTTTACTAAACCTATAAGGTTTAGTAAACGTGTACACTAACTCCGCGAACGTTTACTAAACCTCTAAGGTTTAGTAAACGTGTACATTAACTCCGCGAACGTTTACGAAACCTCGAAGGTTTAGTAAACGTGTACAACTCCGCGAACGTTTACGAAACCTCTAAGGTTTCGTAAACGTGCACACTAACTCCGCGAACGTTTACTAAACCTCTAAGGTTTAGTAAACGTGTACACTAACTCCGCGAACGTTTACGAAACCTCTAAGGTTTAGTAAACGGGAGCCAACTCCTCCAAATACCGCCCCACATAATCCTCCACTAACTTCCTCCGGTATTGCATCACAAAACGAGGGTGCGGCATGGGAATCACTTCTTTAAAATACCCCTCCGCAGCGTTCAGTTTTTGCAAAAAAGCAAAATTTTGGCCCTCGCCGAGGCAGATACAGCGGGTGGGATCGGCGCGGCAGTTGCGCAGCAGGCCTTCGAGGTGTTGCCGGATGAGCGGCAGCACGGCGGCCTGGAGGGGTTTTCGTCGTAGTAATTGTAGTTTTTACCGCCTTTTACAAAGCCAAGCGGGCAAATGGAATTGATATAATAGCGCTGGTAAAAAGCGGCCGACCCGCCATACGCATCAATGACGCGGTGGACAAACTGTGCAGACAGCTCCGCTCGTTTTTCAAAGCCATTTGAAATACCGTAAACCTGTTCGAGCAAAACCGGATCGGTGAACGCGATGTTGGTGATGCCGCCGCCAAAACGACCCGGATTGATGCCGAGGATGAGGGTGCGCGGCGCTTCGTCGGCGTAAAAGCGTTCTAAAAAAGCCTGAAAAACCACCCGCGTTTCCGGGTAGGTGCGCAGGGGATTCAGCCATTCCACGCCATCGGGGAGCGGGGGCAGGGGTGTGGCGTCTAAGGTTTCAAAGTGGTGCAGCAGGTTGGCTCCGGTAGTGGACATGGCGGTGTGTCTTGTTTGTTGCGCAAAGTAGGGTTTTTGCCTCTTATGAGACAGCCTCTCTCGTCCGTCCGCGCAGGAACTACTCCATACTCTGCACCCGTCCGCTGCCTGCGATGCTGGAATTCACTTTCGGGCGGCCTTTGTAATACACGTCCCCGCTGCCAGCGATGGAAGCTTTGAGTGACTCGCTGACCTCGACGTAGCAATCGCCCGAACCGCCGATGCTCACTTTGCAGTTTTCAGCTTTCAGGTTGCCCGTTTTTACTTTGCCGCTACCACCGATGCTGATGTTGAGGTCTTTAGCTTTGCCAGCTAATTCAATCGAACCACTGCCGCCGATGCTGATGGCTAAGTTGTCTATATCGTCGAAGCTGTTCTGGCCGATGATTTTGCCGCTGCCGCCAATGCTGAGCGATTTTACGTTCGGAAGGGTGACATAGATTTTGACCCCGTCGTGGCCTTTGACGTTTTTCTGGTAATTGATGTTCCAGGAGCCGTTTTTGACTTCCTTTTTGATGTTGTCAATGATGTTTTGCTGGGCTTCGATCACAATTTTTTGCGAGCTGCCCTGCGTGAGGTACACCGTCCCCGAAATGCCCAACCCAATACCTTCAATTGCCGAAAGGCTGATTTCTTTTTTGACTACCGGGCCTTCGCCTTTGATGCCGTTCCCCCATTGTGCATAAGCGGATGTGCGTGCGAATGCGCTGCACAGAAGAAGTGCAAAGAATACTTTTGTCAGTTTCATACTTGATAAGATTTTTGCTGTGAATGTGAATAAGAGCTTGTTTTATGGACACACCGATTTTGTCGAAGTTGCGTGAAAGATAGAAATGAAAGATAAGCACAGGGTTTACAAAGACGAAATGTTTACTTTTACAAGACAAAACGACACCAACAATGGACACCACCAATCGCTTGCTGGCTTTAGATGTGTTTAGGGGCATAACCATCGCCGGGATGATCCTTGTCAACAACCCGGGCTCCTGGAGTACCGTTTACAAACCTTTGTTGCACGCCGACTGGCATGGCTGTACGCCTACCGACTGGGTATTTCCATTTTTCCTGTTCATGGTGGGCATGGCTATTCCCATCGCATTGGGTCGGCGAAAAGCAGAAGGGGAGGGGTTGGGCGGTCTTCGCCGCAAAATCATCGTCCGCACGCTCATTATTTTTGGATTAGGGTTGCTTCTGGCTGCTTTCCCGCGCTTTGGTTTCAAAGAAGGGCACGATCACCTTTGGCTGCCCCACCTGGTGCTGATGACAGTAGGACTGATCGCCATCTTCTGGCGCGGGGCTTCCCCGGTTGCTCAACACCGCAGGATTGCAGGCTGGGTTGCTTTAGCTGCGGCGGCGGGGATGGCGGCCATCGGCATCTGGGGGGCCTACGACCTCAGTTCCCTGCGCATTCCCGGCGTCTTGCAACGCATCGCTTTGGTTTACTGCGCCTGCGCTTTCATTTTTTTAGCTGCCGATACGCGCCGCCAAATCTGGATCGGCGCCGGATTGCTGTTGCTGTACTGGGGGTTGATGACCCTCGTGCCGGTGCCCGGCGGTATAGCGCCAAACCTCGAAGCAGAAACCAACCTCGGCGCCTGGCTCGACCGCGTACTGATGAGCAGCCACCTCTGGTCGCAAGCCATTACCTGGGATCCGGAAGGCCTGCTCAGCACCCTGCCCGCCATCGTAACCGGCATGATCGGCATGCAGGCGGGCAGTTGGATAAAAACAACGCGCAGCCCTTACGAACACCTCACGGGGATTTTCGCCGTCGGTGTACTTTTGATGGCGTTGGGACTGATCTGGGATCTGGCTTTTCCAATTAATAAAAAAATCTGGACCAGCTCTTATGTGCTTTACACGGGCGGGATAGCTATGCTGGTTCTCGGCATGATTTACTGGACGGTGGACGTACTCCAATACCGTCGGTGGGCCCGCTTTTTTGAAGTGTATGGGATGAACGCCCTGTTTGTATTCGTGTTGTCGGGCTTAGTCGCCAAATTGTTGGGCGCGATAAAAGTAATAGCCGGACCCGACGGAACCCCCGGCCTGTCTTTGCAGGGCTGGTTGTACCAAAATTGCTTTAAATCCGTTTTTTCAGACTACAATGCTTCTTTGGCTTTCGCGCTTGCCAATGTTGCATTCTTTTGGGGCATTGCCTGGATTTTGTATAAATACAAGATTTTCATCAAAGTATGAATAAAAAAATGAGTGTCCAACCAATCCTTACGCAAATTTCCCGGGGCTTTAAAACCGGGAAAGTATATTTTAGCATCGCTGTTCTTGCAGCGCTCGGATGCCAAATGCGGGAAACTCCCCAACCGGAAACCAAGCCCCAAACGCTGGAATCAGCCCCTGCTCTAACGCAAGACACGATACCTGCTGAAGAGCCGCCAACGGAGCTGGCAGAGGAATTTTCCACCGATTATCTCATGGGCAAATTCGAGCCGACCCAGCACCCGGCGTTCACGTTGATCGCGCAAAAACACGCCAGCCGCGCGGATATGTACCTGCGCAAAGATGCCTACGACGCTTTTATCAAAATGCACGATGCGGCAAAACAGGCCGGCATCCGGCTGCTGATTATCTCGGCGACGCGCAATTTCGACCGGCAAAAGCAAATCTGGGAGGCCAAATGGACGGGCGCACAACCCGTAGGCGGCGAAAACATTGCCAAAACCATCGAAGATCCCGTGAAACGCGCGCTCAAAATTTTGGAGTACAGTTCCATGCCTGGTTCGTCGCGCCACCACTGGGGCACAGATATTGATTTAAACGACCTGAACGACGCGCATTTTCAAACGCCCGAAGGCCGGAAAGTTTACGAATGGTTGCGAACCCACGCTGCTGAATACGGCTATTGCCAGCCTTACAGCCCCCAGGGTAAAGACCGGCCGAACGGCTACCACGAAGAAAAATGGCACTGGTCTTACCTGCCCATTTCAAAAATCCTGACCGAACAAGCCCGGAAAACGCTGAAAGACGAACTGATCAGCGGCTTCAAAGGCGCTGAAACGGCAACGAGCATCGGCGTGGTGAAGAAATACGTGTTGGGGGTTAATTGGGAGTGTGTGGAGTGAGAGAGGGAGGGAGGGGGAGGGGGAGGGAGGGGGAGAGGGGGAGAGGGGGAGAGGGGAGGGCGGGACTATCAAAAAAAAACAGCAAATTTGCAGCAGAAAGCAGGATACACATGAAAAAGACCATTTTACTGATTATTGTCGCGTTGTTTGGGATGAATGGACAAACTTCAGCGCAGGGCTATTATTTTGGCATTAAAGGCGGCCTCTCCATTGGGGTGCAAAGCTGGAACGGCTTCGAGCGTGACCCTTTGCTGGCCTATCACGGCGTTGCATTTGTCGAGAGTTTGTCGGAAGGCAACCGCTTTTCTTTGTTTGCCCAGGCGGGTTATCATCAAAGAGGCAGCGCTTTCCGCAACTTGTTTTTTAGCAATGCTTTCAATGGCGGGTTCACCAGAGCGCCAGCTACCGAGTTTATCTTTAACAACGCCTCGCTGATCCTTGGAGGCAAGCAGAAATACGACTTTGCGAAGGACACCAAGGTTTATTACCTGTTTGGAATCCGCGGCGACTACACCATCAGCACCAACCTCGGCAAATACGAGCTGTTCAATGAACTTAACCCGGGCTTTGCCATTTATCCTTTCAATACGTATGAATTTATCCGGCGCATCAATTATGGCATCACTGTCGGCGGGGGATTCGAGGTAGCGTTGTCTGAATTTGTTGGCGGCATGGTGGAGTTTTCGGTCAACCCTGATTTTTCAGATCAGTATCGCCAGCCGGCTGTTCCGAATGTAACCGATCCTTATAGCGGCGAACTGCGCACCCTGCCCGAACGCCGCATCCGCAACCTGACTTTTGAAGTGACGATTGGATTGCGGTTTTTAAGGAAGGTGATCTATATCGAGGACTAAACTGTTTCAAGAACATGATGATATTAAGAAGCGACAACCTCGATCGCGTATATGGCCAGCGCCAGGTCGTTCGTGGCGTGTCTGTCGAGGTGCGCCAGGGGGAAATCGTCGGTTTACTCGGGCCTAATGGTGCCGGTAAAACCACGACTTTCTATATGGTGGTGGGTTTCATTCGCCCTACCGGTGGCAATGTTTACCTGAACGACGAAGAAATCACCACCCTGCCCATGTACAAACGTGCCCAGCGGGGTATCGGCTACCTGCCACAGGAGCCTTCTGTGTTCCGGAAACTGAGCGTAGAGGACAACATCATCGCTGTGCTGGAAATGACGACCCTGACCCGCGAGCAGCAAAAAGCGAAATTAGAAGAGCTTATTGATGAATTTGGCCTTGAAAAAGTGCGCAAAAGTAACGGAGACACCTTGTCGGGTGGCGAACGCCGGCGCACGGAAATCGCGCGTGCTTTAGCTACCGACCCCAAATTCATCCTGCTAGACGAGCCGTTTGCGGGCATTGACCCTATTGCCGTAGAGGACATTCAATCCATCGTCGCAAAGCTGAAAACCAAAAATATTGGCATCCTCATCACGGACCACAATGTGCAGGAAACCCTTTCCATAACCGATCGCGCCTACCTCATGTTTGAAGGGCAAATTCTGAAAGCCGGCACCGCAGAAGAATTGGCCGCCGACGAAATGGTGCGCAAGGTTTATCTGGGCAAGCATTTTGTGCTGCGCAGGAAGGTGGTGGATTAGTAGACTAACCATGAATTAAAATGAAAATTTCGATCATACCAATCATCATTATCTTTGCCCTAACAAGCAGCTGTACCGAACGGGAAATCCGGCTTAGCGCCAATGACCGGCAGATCTTGGATACGATTTACCTGCGCCGGCTTGATTCCCTGCGCCCGCTTTGGGATACGCTTTGTGTAACCAATCGTCCGATGATGCTGAAAGCGGCGGTTGATTCTTTAGTGCGCACCCGGCTGGAGGAAGAAGCCCGACTGCGTGAACGAATCAAACAGCAAGAGCAATGAAACGCGTTTCTGTGATTACCTTACCTGTCCTTGCGTTTGCGTCGCTGCTCTTCGTTGCGGCAAGCGCCTGCCAGGGTGAAGCCGACCGTTTGGCTGTTAGGCAAGCGGCCATCGAACAGGAAGTAGCCCGTAAATTAGAGGTCTTCCGAAAAATAAAAGAGCAAAACTGCCGGGATGAGGTACTGACCGCCGCTTCGTTGATCGCGGATTCGCTCATCATTGCCAATGCGCGCATGCAATTGGATACGACCTTTAAGCCGCCCAAACCGTTCAAGCCCGAGCAGCCGACCCTGCAAACGCTGATTGACTCTGTGCCGGTGAAGCCCTTGTTTAAGGAAAAGCCCAAAAAAGATTCTACGTCGAAGCATTGAACCTTTGCTGTGAAACAGTAAAAACCCGGTTTTATCTTTAGTCGGCAAATATCGGTTGTTTGTCAGGTTAAACCAGATGCCAGGGTGATTTTTCATGGAATTGATAGAGGGGGCGCACCCATTATTGTGTTTTTACGTAACTTAGTTCGTCAAGTATATGTTGTTCGTTTATTAAAAAGTCATAAGTTCGCGGCGTTTTGTGCAATACAACAAGCCTTCAACAATAGAAAATGTTACTCTGGATAATTTTCATCGTATTGATTTGTTTTTTCCTGGCGCTTGACCTGGGGGTTTTTAATAAAAATCCGCACGTCGTCAGTACGCGTGAAGCCTTTGGGTGGACTGCCCTTTGGGTTTCCGTATCTTTACTCTTCAGTATTGTTGTCTATTACGCATACGAATTGGATTGGGTTGCCGGCGACCTCACCGGCTCAAAGGCTGTCCTGCTCTACCTGAGCGGTTACTTGGTGGAGCAGTCGCTGAGCATGGACAATATCTTCGTCATTGCCATCATCTTCTCCTACTTCCAGGTGCCTAAACAATATCAGCACCGGGTGCTTTTCTGGGGTATTTTGGGTGCGTTAGTTTTCAGGGGGATCATGATTGCGCTGGGTGCCGCGCTTATCCACCAATTTGAGTGGGTAATTTATATTTTCGGCGTCTTTTTGCTGTATTCTGCGTATAAAATGCTCACCGTCGGGGAAGCCGTTCACCCCAGTAAAAATCCAACCATCAAGTTTATCCGGCGCTTTTTTGCCGTCAGTAAGACCTACGAGCAGGATAAATTTTTTGTTCGCAAAAGAGGGTTGTTGGTGGCAACACCGCTTTTTGTTGCCCTGATGGTGGTGGAAACAACCGATATCCTGTTTGCATTCGACTCCATTCCGGCCATTTTCGGGATCACCACCGACCCTTTTTTAGTGTTTACCTCCAATATTTTTGCCATCATGGGGCTGCGGTCGCTGTATTTTGTGCTGGCTTCCGTGCTCGACAAATTCCAGTACCTAAAGTACAGCTTGGTCGCCATCCTGTTCTTTGTTGGTGTCAAAATGTTGTTGCACGAAGTTTGGAAACCCGAAGAATGGATGTCGCTGGCTGTTATCTTCGTAGCGCTCGCGTCGGGCATTGCGGTTTCGCTTATTAAGGCCAAAGACCTTCCGGCTGTGGTAGAAGATACTCCGGTAGATTGATAATCAACGCTTTCAGTATGTTTTCATAAATGTCTGCCAATGAAACGATGTTGCCTTCTATGGTAAATGTCTGATCCGGTGCATTGTGATCTATTGCCGACCAACGGCCATCTTCATCTCTGCGCTCAAAGACCGTTACTAAGTGGTAAGCGTCGTCATTGCGCAGTGCTTTTATTTCTATACAAATAGAACAAAACTTGAACAAAACACCTCACCCAAACGTACATTGTGTACCGACGACAAAATCCGCCGGTAAACCATCACAAAAAGAAAAGAGAGATGCCCTGGAAATGGTACGATAGCAAGGTTGTCCGCATTGAAGATGAATCCCCGGCGACCAAGCGTTTTTGGCTGGAAGTGGAAGGAGAAACTGTGATTCCGTTTGAAGCGGGGCAGTTCGTTACCATGGATCTGCCGATTGATGAAAAAAGACTCAAGCGCTGGCGCAGCTACTCCATCGCCAATGCGCCCAATCACGATAATTTACTAGAATTTTGCATCGTCAATATGGATGGCGGCGGCGCAACCCGCTATTTTTTTGAAGAAGTAGCCCTGGGAACCCCAATCCGTTTCAAAGGCCCTGATGGCAACTTTGTCCTGCGCGAGCCTTTCGACCGGGATTTGGTTTTTATTTGCACGGGCACCGGCATTGCGCCTTTCCGCAGCATGATTCAGGACATTGCCCTTCAGGAAAAGCCTCACCGCGGTATTCATCTGATTTTTGGCACCCGCAACGCCGATGGCATCCTGTATCGGGCTGAATTTGAAGCGTTGCAAAAGACCTTGCCCGGATTCCGCTACAGTGTGGCTTTGTCCCGCGAGGAAGCGCTCAATCCTACCGATTTTCCTTTCGAAGTACAAAGCGGTTACGTGCATCCGATTTACCTGCGCGACTACGAAAAGCCTCGTTCCGATGTGGATTTTTACATCTGCGGCTGGAGCAATATGATTGATGAGGCAGTAGCTAATTTGATTTTGAAATTGGGCTATGACAAGTCGCAGGTGCATTACGAGTTGTATGGGTGACTTGTACCGGGGTATTTGCCGGGGTTGTGTAAAGAGGCAAAAGGCAAAGTGCAAAAGGCAATTTTGTTTCATAACACCTGTTGCTTTTGAAAACGAACAGAACGACTTTTTGAAATCATCCAATTTCGCGGAATTATTGCCTCTTGCCTTTTGCACCTTGCACCTTATTACACAGCCCCGGTGCAGGTCTACTTCAAATCCTTCACCATCAACTGCAACGACGTCCGCTCTTCCCAGGTCTGTTCTTCTATCGTAAAACAAAGGTCAAACGGTTTTCCGCTGAGTATTTTCGGCAGTGCGTCGCCCTGACCAAAAGCGACGCCATAAAAAACCGGAGCGTCGCCCTGTTTCACTGAAAGCCGCAGGTGGTTGCCCGTCAGCAGGCGGGAATAGCCGGCATTGACCACCCCTTTGGCTGCAAACACCGGGTTGCGGTTGCCCGGCCCAAATGGCGCGAACTGCCGCAGGATGTTCCAGAATTTTGGTGTGATGTCTTTCAATTCAATTTCGGCAGCGATGTTGATCACCGGTGCCGGGGTTACGTGCGAAAGCGCCATGTGCGCAATCGTCTCGAAGCGATCCTTAAAAATTTGGAGGTTTTGCGGCATCAGACTCAGCCCTGCGGCGTGGGTATGCCCGCCAAAACTAATCAGCAGGTCTTTGCAGGCGCGCAAACCTTCGTACAAATCGAAACCGGCCACTGAACGCGCCGAACCTACCAAGCGGCCTTCCGACTCGGTCAGCACGATGGCCGGGCGACTAAACTGCTCTACCATGCGCGAGGCAACGATGCCGACTACGCCTTTATGCCAGTGTTTTTGGTACAAAACAATGGAACGGCGCTGCTCCCAGTCGGGTTCGGCTGTCAGCAGGGCGCGGGCTTCTTCTGCAACGCGCTGGTCGAATTCGCGGCGTAACTTATTCCGGTATTCCAAAATGCGGGCGTAATCGGCAGCGGTGTCTGTTTCGTTGGACAACAGGAGCCGAACTGCCTGCCCGGCATCGGCCAATCGCCCGGCAGCATTGATCATGGGGCCTAATCCGAACACAATATCGCTTACCGTTAGTGGATGTTGCCGCCCGCTTTGTTCGATCAGCGCTTTTAAACCGGTGCGTTCCGTACGGTTGAGGCGCTGCATCCCCAAGGCCGACAAGGTTCTATTTTCGCCGGTAATCGGCACAATATCACTGGCAATGCTGATGGCCACCAGATCGAGTAGCGCTTCCAAAGCAGAAGGGTGGAGGTGCTGGGTTTGGGCGTAAGCCTGAGCCAGTTTAAACGTGACCCCGCAACCGCTCAGTTCTTTGTACGGATAGTTGCAATCCGGTCGCTTGGGATCGAGGATGGCGTTGGCTTCCGGCAACAGCTGCCCCGGCAGGTGATGGTCGCAAATGATTAGGTCTATGCCGTAGCTGCGGGCGCGCCGCGTTTCGTCGCGAGCCGTTATGCCGCAGTCCATCGCGATGATGAGCGCTGCGCCGTTTTCTTTCGCGTATTCGATGCCTTCGTAAGACAAACCGTATCCTTCTTTATAGCGATCCGGAATATAGTAGTCCAATTCCGCGCCAAGCGGCTCCAGAAAGCTATACAGGAGTGCAATGGAGGTCACGCCGTCTACATCGTAATCGCCGTAAAGGAGAATTTTTTCTTTCTTTTGAATGGCGATAGTGAGGCGATCGGTGGCTTCGGCCATGTCTTTCATCAAAAAAGGGTCGTGCAGGTCGCTCCAATCGGGTCGAAAAAACTGCTTCGCTGCCTCGAAAGTATAGATGCCCCGTTGCACGAGCAGCTTGCAAAAAACGGGTGCAATGCGCAAGGCATCGTGAAGTTCCCGCACGGCATTTTCGTCGGCGGGGTCGGGTATCCATTGTTTTTCCGGTGCTTCGAGCATGGGTGGCATTGATTTGGAAAGCGAAAAATAAGAAAAGCTACTCTGAAAGGCATCAGTTATGGGCATAAAATGCGTTTCCATGCAATAACATGCATTATAATCACGCTTATCTTTCCTTCCCCTTGCATTTGAAGCTTGCAGGCTCTACTTTTGTGCCTGCTTTCGCAAAACTCAAAAAAAACATCCCTAAGCGATGCCAAAAAATTTGCTCATTGTTGAGTCGCCTGCCAAGGCAAAGACGATTGAAAAATATCTTGGAAAAGATTTTACCGTAAAATCGAGTTATGGTCATATCCGCGATTTGGAAAAAAGCGATGACGCCATAGACATTAAAAACGGATTTGCACCGAAGTATGTTGTCACGCCCGACAAGTACAAAGTGGTCAAGGAATTGAAAGACCTGGTTCAAAAAGTAGACCAAGTGTGGCTCGCAACGGACGAAGACCGCGAGGGAGAAGCCATTTCCTGGCACTTGTGCCAAGTGTTGGGGTTGGATGAAAAAACCACCAAACGCATTGTTTTTCGAGAGATTACCAAACCGGCCATTCAAAAAGCCATTCTGGCACCCCGCACGGTAGACGTCAACTTAGTGGATGCGCAACAGGCGCGCCGGGTGCTTGACCGGCTTGTGGGCTACGAATTGTCGGGAATCCTCTGGAAAAAAATCAAAGGCGGCCTTTCTGCCGGGCGTGTGCAATCGGTGACCGTGAAGCTCGTCGTGGAACGCGAACGCGAAATCCAGCGCTTCGAGGTGACTCCTTATCATAAGATCACCGCCATCTTCGACGTCAAAAACGAGCAAGGCAAAATCGTGCAATTGAAAGCCGAAGCCCCTGAACGTTTCGACCAGCAAAAAGACGCCGAAGCCTTTCTGTTGCAATGCAAAGGCGCTACGTTCAGCATCAGCAACATCGAGGTAAAACCCCAGAAGCGCACGCCAGCGTATCCGTTTACCACTTCTACCCTGCAACAGGAAGCCAGTCGCAAACTCGGCTTTTCCGTGAACCGCACCATGTCGGTGGCGCAACACCTTTACGAAGCCGGACACATTACCTATATGCGTACGGATTCCGTCAACCTGAGCGAATTGGCCCTGCAAAACATCGCCCGGGAAGTTGAAAAACAATACGGCGCTAAATACGTGCAAACGCGGCGCTTTAAAAGCAAATCGGCAAACGCACAGGAGGCGCACGAAGCCATCCGCCCCTCAGAGGTAGAGAACCAGACCGTGCCGATGGGCCGCGATGAGCAACGCCTTTACGAGTTGATCTGGAAACGCGCCGTCGCTTCGCAAATGGCCGATGCAATTTTAGAAAAAACGATTGTAGACATTGGCATATCCACCGTTCCCAAATCGAAATTGGTGGCAGAAGGCGAAGTGATTAAATTCGACGGCTTCCTCAAGCTCTATTTAGAATCGAAAGACGACGATGACGAGGAAGAAGCAAAAGGCATGTTGCCGCCGCTGGCAAGAGGCCAGGTGCTGCCGCTCAACCACCTCACGGCCACCGAGCGTTTTACCCGTCCACCAGCGCGCTACACGGAAGCTGGGTTGGTCAAAAAATTAGAAGAGCTTGGCATCGGGCGCCCTTCCACTTATGCGCCGACCATCTCGAAAATTATGGAAGAAGGCCGGGGCTATGTGGTGAAAGAAAACCGCGATGGGGTGGAACGCATTTACCGAGTGCTTACGCTGAGCAATACTGGCGAATTGAAAAAAGAACAAAAAACGGAGATCGTCGGCGCGGTAAAAAACCACCTTATTCCGACCGATATGGGGATGATTGTGAGCGATTTCCTTGACGCGCATTTCGAGCGCGTCATGGATTACAGCTTCACGGCCAACATCGAAGGGCAGTTTGACCATATTGCCGCCGGCAAACAGCAATGGCCGGAAATGATCCGCGATTTTTACAACCCTTTCCATGAAACGGTGGAAAAAGCGCTGTTGGATGCCGACCGCCCCAACAAAGAACGCGTTTTGGGTAAAGATCCTAATACGGGCCGCACGATCCTGACCCGCCTTTCCCGCCGCGGGCCGGTGGTACAAATTGGCACCCCGGAAGAACTTGGAGAAGAAAAACCGCATTACGCCAGTCTCCAGCCCGGGCAATCGCTCGAAACCATCACGTTTGAAGAGGCGCTGGAATTGTTCAAATTGCCCAAACTCCTCGGCCAGCACGAAGCCCAGGACGTTGCCATTGGCATTGGCCGTTTCGGACCTTATGTGCGGCATGGCGAAAAATTTATTTCCCTGCCGCGGGGGGAAGATCCGCATTCGGTGGACATGAACCGCGCCATTGAGCTGATTGAGGAGAAAAAAGCGGCGGATGCGCCCTTCACAACCTATAAAGGCCAGCCCGTCACCAAAGGGAAAGGCCGCTTTGGTCCCTTTATCAAGTGGGGCGACTTGTTCATCAACGTACCCAGGAGATTTGATTTCGACAAATTAAAGCCGGAAGAAGCCTACGAGCTGATCGAGGCCAAAGTTGAAAAGGAATCGGTGCGCTATATTCAGCAGTGGGAAGATGAAGGTATTTCTGTTGAAAATGGTCGCTGGGGTCCTTATATTCGTTTTGGCAAAAAGAATGTCAAGATGGGTCGGGTAAACGATGAAAAGGTGACTTCGGAAATGGCCAAAGACTTGACGCTGGAGCAAATAAAAGCGATGATTGAGGTGGAAATTCCGGACGCTTTTGCAAAAAAAGTAAAAAAACCGGCTGCGAAAAAACCGGCTGCAAAAAAACCGGCTGCAAAGAAGCCGGCTGCAAAGAAAGGGAAGTAAATTTCTCCGTTTATTCAACCCATCAGGTTGGATAAACGTATTATGAATACACAATCATTAAAATCCAGGAACAATGTCAGACATAAAAAAACCGCAACCAAATCAACAGCTCAATATCGAACTTCCGGAAGATATCGCGGAAGGAACCTATTCTAATCTCGCCATCATTTCGCACTCCCACTCGGAATTCGTTGTAGACTTCATTCGGCTGGTGCCGAATGTACCCAAAGCCAAAGTTAAATCGCGCATCATCCTTACGCCGCAGCATGCCAAGCGCCTGCTGAATGCGTTGATAGATAATGTAAAAAAATACGAACAGCAATTCGGAATCATTGATGAACCGGATACGCCGCCGTTTCCGCCGATGAATTTCAGTACGCCGAAGGCGCAGGCGTAGGGGCAGAAAATATTCTGCCCGATATGGTGGCGGCGCCGGGGCAGAAAATGTTCTGCCCGATATGGTGGCGCCGGGGCAGAAAATGTTCTGCCTCATGCCGGGGCAGAAAATGTTCTGCCCGTACGGTGCGGTGCATCGCAAAATGGTTTATTAGAAGAAGCGCAGCAACAGCAGAAAGCCGTTACGCAGTGTTGTTTGCTTTGCGTTCCGTCGGTGTGTTTGACCGCGTACCGTACACCATCAAGGAGCCGTTTGGCGGCACTTCGACAATGGTTTCGTGTTTCATTTACACGGTTCCTGATTGGGCTTCCGCTTCACTAAGATAGTAGGAAAGCGCGCCGGAGGGGCACTGCTTTACCTGTTCGATGATTGCCTGTGTTTCTGCGCCTTCAGTAGTTACCCATGGTCGTTTGCGGGGATCGAATACGTCCGGTAATCCACGAAAGCAGATGGTGGAATGGATGCAAATATCCGGTTTCCACACAACGGTTACTTCTCCGTTGGTGTACTTTTTGGTGATTTTTTTCGGCTCAGCCATATTATTCAGTTGACAGGTTTTTAGTTGGCAGGTTTTACAGTTGGCAGGTTTTACAGTTGGCAGTCTTTCAGGTAGCAGTTGGCAGGCTTGTTTCGTATTCCCTGATATTGGTTACTAAACGATTGGGTTTTGGGGGGAGTGAAGTTGGCAGTCTTTCAGTTGGCAGTTGTTTACATATTACAAAATGTTGGTTACTTACCTCTTCACGAAACGAAAGCTAATTCGGGAACAAGGGCGTTTCAGCAGGTTTCTTAACAGTTTTGGGTCTTCGAGAAAGTAACACCTTTTTGGGAAAGGGGTCACCTTCGGATTTCGTGTCTTCATACGCGCCCTGCCAACTAAAAAACTGCCAACTCCTTCTAAACTAAGACTTCCTCCGATTAATCTCATCCCGAATCTCTGCGGCGCGTTCGTAGTTTTCTGCATTGAGCACCTCTTCCAGCATTTGGTTGAGGGCATCGGCGGAGTATGCCGAGAGGGGCGAACCTTTGGGGGGGGCATCCTGCTTTTCAAGTATTTCCAGCCCTTCCTCGGTTTCTTCAAGTACGATGCCGGCAGCGTCTAAAATGAATTCGTAGGTATAGATCGGACAGTCAAAGCGCACAGCCATTGCGATGGCGTCGGAAGTACGGGAATCTATTTCAATCCGGTCGCCGTCTTTGTGGCAGATCATGCGGGCATAAAAAATGCCGTCTAAAAGGTTGTTAATGATGACCTCGCGCAACTGGATATTAAAGGTATCCAGTGTACTTTTGAATAGGTCGTGGGTCAACGGGCGGTTGGGCGTCATGCGCTCCAGGGCTACCGCAATGGCCTGGGCTTCAAAACTTCCAATCACGATGGGCAACCGGCGATTGCCACCCTGTTCGCCGAGAATGACGGCGTAATTGTGCGATTGCGTGACACTATGCGATAAGGCGACAATGTCTAAAGGTATTTTCTTCATCGGTAAACAGCTCTGTTTTTAGAAATCACTCGGTTATGCAGTTATTTGGGTATGGAAAAGTTGTTCGTTGTTTGTTCTGTTTGTTGAGCGTTGTTCGTTGAGCGGAGTCGAAACGTCGTTCTGTTCTCGCATCCACCCGGCTGCCCGCGTGCGCCAATTTTCAAATCATCAAATCTTCAAATCCCCCAATCACTTCCCCTTCGCTTCATTCCACAACGCGTCCATTTCTGCCAACGTCATGTCATTGAGGTCTTTATTGGCATTGGCTTCGATGTATTCAAAGCGTTTTTTGAATTTCTTGTTCACGCGCTCTAAAGCCGTTTCCGGATCAACACCGATAAAGCGTGCATAGTTGACCAAAGAGAACAGGACATCCCCAAATTCTTCTTCCTGCTTTTCAAAAGAGAAGTTTTGCGTCACCGCTTCCTGCAATTCCCCGATTTCTTCCTCGACTTTTTCCCACACCTGTTCCGTCGTTTCCCACTCGAAGCCTACCTGTTTGGCTTTATCCTGCATCCGATAGGCCTTGATCATGGCGGGCAGGGAAGTCGGCACTCCCTGCAACACTGATTTTTTGCCTTCCTTCAGCTTTAGTTTTTCCCAGTTGCGCTTCACTTCCGCTTCGTCGGCCACTTTCAGGTCGCCATAAATGTGCGGGTGGCGTTTAATCAGCTTGTCGCAAACGGCATTGATGGCGTCAGAGATGTCGAAAGCACCTTTTTCATCGGCAATTTTGGCATAAAAAACCAAATGCAATAACACATCGCCAATTTCTTCTTTGATGTCGGTCAGGTTCTCCTCCAAAAGCGCATCGGCCAGTTCATAGGTTTCTTCGATGGTCAGGTTGCGCAGGCTCTGAAAAGTCTGTTTGCGATCCCAGGGGCATTGCTCGCGCAATTCGTCCATAATTTTCAGCAGACGGGCGAATGCATCGAGTTGATATTGCAGGTCTTTGGCCATAACGCTTGTTTGGATGGCAAAAATAAACCTTCTTCCGATAGGGGATGTTGTTTTGGTGTGTAGATTTGCAAAATTAAAGCATACCACTATGTCGCAGTTTTTTCCGTTCCTTGCCGCCATCTTTACCGTGTTCGCGTTGTCATTCGCGCTCATCAGCCTGCGCTTCATCATCAAAAAAGAACCATTCCGTGGCACCTGCGCCAATTTGACGCCGAAACTTCAGGATCAGATCGGCCAATGCTCCGTTTGTGGGCGGAAAGCGGATGAAGTATGTAAAATGCCGGGGTAGGGTGCGACCCTCGCGGTCGCCCAAAACAAGCGCGACCCTCGCGGTCGCCCTGCTTGGGGTAAAAATTGGTGAATGTGAACCTCACCTGCATGGCCGCACCATGAACTACCACAACCTTTTCACCAACCCATCCTTCCAACGCATCAAAAATGTCGTTTTTTTCGGCAATCAAACCAGTTTTGCCAGGGTTTTCAATTGCATGTGCGGAATGCGCAGGTTTACTATAGCGTTTTTGGCGCATTGTACCTCGTGCAAGCGTTAATGCCTTTGTTTGGCGAAGAAAATTTCTGGCGACAAGGTGCGTAAGAGTTTGATTCTACCTGCACAGCCGCTGAAATCCTGATCGGCGACGACGACCTGATCGCTTATGTCAAGGGAGCGCAGACCGAAAGACAAGTGTTGGCAAAATTGGCAGAAGCAGAAACGCAGTGGAGGAAGGGTTGAATTGGTTAAAATAGTTAAATTTGTTGAGAACGAATAAAACCAGTCGTTATGAAACCCATACAGGTATTCCTATATTTCACCCTGAGCTGCTGCCTAAGCGCCTGTGGGGTCAATAAACCAAATTCTTCTTCGGACATGAGCCCGAACGCACCGACATCCACCTACAAAGCGCTGGAATTTACAGACGCCGGGCGCTTAGACAAAATCAAAAAATCAATTCCCGAAGTCGAAAAAATATTTCGAGAATTCGCCGAAACCAACCACTATCCCGGCTATGCCTATGGCATTGTGGTGGATGGAAAGCTCATACACGCCAGGAGCGACGGCGTCATTAACGTGAACAGCCGGCAACCGGCAACGACCGCCTCCCTGTTCCGAATTGCCTCCATGACCAAAAGTTTTACGGCCATGGCCATCCTCAAACTGCGGGACGAAGGCAAATTGTCGCTCCACGATCCGGTACTCCAATACCTGCCGCAGTTGGCACCACTCAACACGTTGACGAGCGATGCACCGCCGCCTACCCTCCATAATCTGATGACCATGACCGCCGGATTTCCAGAAGACAACCCCTGGGGGGATCGGCAATTGGAAGACACTGACGAAGAATTCTTGGAATTTCTCCGGGGCGGAATTTCATTTTCGACCGTATCTTCTTCTACTTTTGAATACAGCAATATGGGTTACGCCATGCTGGGTCGCATCATCACGCAGGTTTCCGGGATGCCGTATCAAAAATACATTACCGAAAACATCTTCAAGCCGCTGGGCATGAAGGATACGCACTGGGAATACGAAGGTCTGCCCGCTGAACGCTTAGCTTTAGGCTACCGCTGGGAGGCCGAACAATGGAAGCTTGAACCGATGTTGCACGACGGCGCTTATGGCGCAATGGGCGGAATGATTACTTCGATTGAAGATTTTAGTAAATACGTAGCGTTCCTTTTATCGGCGTGGCCGGCAAAAAATGGCTCCGAAACCGGCCCGGTGAAGCGCAGTTCGGTTCGCGAAATGTGCCAAATCGTTGCGCCCCGGCTGATCCCGAATGCAAAAGATACCGACGGCAATCCCTGTGCAGCCATGGCGGGATACGGCTATGGCCTGGGCGTCCGAAAAGATTGTCAAGGGTTGACCAGCATCGGCCACAGCGGCGGTTTGCCTGGCTTCGGCAGCAACCACAGCTTTTTCCCGGATTACGGCATCGGCATCATTTCTTTTGTCAACCTGACCTATGCCCCGGCCAGTGCTGCTAATGTCAGAGCGCTTCGGTTGCTGGTGCAACAAGCCGGTTTGCAACCTCGCCAACTCCCTGTTTCCGACATCTTGGCCAAGCGGAAGGAACAAGTGGTGCAATTGCTGCAAACCTGGGATTCCAAGCTGGGCGACGAAATTTTGGCCGAAAATTTTTATCCGGATTTTTCGCGGGAATACCGGATGAAGGAATACGAACAACTGTTGGCGCAATCGGGAAAAATTGTGTCTGTCGAACCAATTGTTCCGGAAAATCAGTTGCGGGGTACGTTCATTTTAAATGGCGAAAAGAAGGCCATTTCGGTGTTTTTTACGCTGTCGCCGGAACGGATTCCGAAGGTGCAGGCGTTGGAGGTGAGCTTGGTCGAGGATTAGCGCTTGTTCGTAGGGCAGTCATTGCTTCATTGTTCAAATTTGAACCACATTCCTTTGATTGTATTTTCATTGATTTGAATGGCTCTGTCCGGCCTTAGTGACCTGACTTCGTCTAAGGATATGGTTATTTTGTTGTCATTTTGTGGTACCAGATTGAAGGCAGGGATTTCGATGCTTCTATCACGCAACATGAGGGCTACGGTTTCCCATTTTTCATTTGGCGTTTCCAAATACAACGCAGTTATCGGACTCTAAAGACAGACACTAGTCTATGATACAGTGCAACAAGCATAATAGCCTTGAGTACAGGTAACTTTGCAGGAAGATGTAGAATTGGTATTTCCTCCAGTTCCCATGACCGTGACGCCACCACCACCGCCTTCACTTTGTGTACAGGAAGATGCCCCTTGACCACCAGATATACAACCTGTAGAGGCTACTGCAGCGGCATTACACGTGCAAGAGACTAACGCTGATGTAGGTGGAAATGTCGTGTCGTTGTTTGTTATATCATTGCATTGTAAACAGAGACCTCCTGTAGTTGGCCAGTAAGTCCAAAGCCTGAAAATCCCCCAATATTGATACCTGTATCGGGTATTTGTGGTGTAGCGCCCGTTAACTGAAAGACCACATATTCGTTTGTGATGCGGCTTCGAAAAAAAATATGATCCGTTTGATAATTAACAATGGCATCACTGAGAATAATCGGGCTGGAAAGTGTTGCTTTTCCACCGGTTGGTATCCAAAAAACAAGCGCGGTTGCACTGAATGGTAAACAAAATGCCCAACCGGAGTATGCCACTCGGCAGGTTTGGCTGTTGTGATTGATGTTATGCTGAAAACGCTTTCCGGAATGAAGTTGTAATAGCGCAGAGCAGTTTCCAAAGAGACGTAGGAAGGTTTGTGCAGGCGTTTCACCCCCCCAACCTTCACATACCGCCCCGGTGCCAACTCAAACTTCACCTTACCCCCATCGCATCAGAAATATACCTTTTCGCCTTCGTATTCCACCACGTGCTGTGGATTGTTGATGCCTACTGCTACGCCACAAACCGGGTTGATATAAATCGTGGGTTTGACGGCTTTATTCCCGGAGTTTTCAAATCCGGCGAAAGCCATTTGCTTTTCCGAGGTAGTTTAACAGGCTGGTATTGAACCAGGTACCTATAAAAACTACGGCAACGCCACTGTAATAAAGCCACGGTTCTAACCCCATTGTCATACTGTACAATACCAGAGCCAGACCCATTGAGGCCAGCGAGAATGCGTAAATTGTTCTTTTGTCGCGAAAATTGAGCAGTATACAAGTTAAGGTGACCACGCCGATAAAAGCCGTGATCGCAATGGTTAGTGGGGAGACATGAGTGGCTCCAAATGAAACTGTTTTTCCGCTACACAAGACCATGGTGCTGGAATAAGCCACGATGCAAAACGGGCACTTCGGCAAAACTGCCAAAAAAATGCCCATCAGCAGCCCCGCTTTTTGCTTGGACGAAGCTTTGATTTTATGCCCTTTGCAGGGTGCGCACTTGTGAATTTGACCTTCAACAAGCATTCGTTGGTGCAATTATAACAATGGTGAAAGCGGAAACAATTGAGCTTGCTCAAAGCTACAACAGCCATAATAAAAAACCAAGACAATTATTCAGGATGAGGTGTAAAATCAGAAATAAAAGGCGAGAATGGGGGTGTTGTTCAAACTTTATTTCTGTAAGTCAATCGTTTACGGAATATTCAGGTTTTTTCATTCATGCAATATCGGGGGTGTTAGGCAACTTGTCGCGTTATGGGTTGGGCGACCGCGAGGGTCGCCCCTACGATTATCCGGCTCCGTCGTACGCCCGCTTGATCCATGCAAACGCTTCGGCATCAAGGTCTTCTGCTTTTTCGATGCGAATTTTGTGCGTACACATCCCACCAGGAGGGCAGGTTTCCACTTTGCCGGAAGCTTCCACATTTTTCATGTTCAGGCCCACTTCTAAGCGGGTTTTGGTTTTGGGTTCCAGGAGGCAGAATTGTTTTTTGCGCCGCAAGCTGACCGAACTGTTTTTGGGCACCACTTCGATGTCGTCGCCCATCGGTAAGATGCTGGCCATCAGTGTTTCGTAAAACGGGCGCAGGTTTTCTCTGCCTTTGTATTGATTTTCAATTAATTGATTTTTGTCTTCTGCTGAGCCAGCGTCAGTACCCAGCGTTTTATGTACCACAAAATTGGCAAAACCATGCCCCAGTCCAAATTCGTCTTTCAAGTACTTGATCATTTCGCCGTGTTTGGACAAGCCGCACGAAGCCGCGATGGCTTTCCACTCGTCAAGGGTTTTGCCCGTGTTTTTTTGAAAGTTTTCGATCATGTTGAGTTCTACCTGATCCATCGTTTTAGTTTGTTTTTGTTAAATAACGTATTCAACGCCAAAGGCCAAGGATAACGCCCATCACTACCAACGCCACGGGGACATAACCGCCATTGATCAGCATATACCGCGTGCTCCGATATTCGGGGCAACCGCTTCATTTACCTGCGCCAGCGCGACTACTACGACTGGTTTAGCCGGCCTTTCATGCGCATCCTCACCATGCTGTTTGGGTTGCTGTTTTATACGGCACCGTTCACGGCAGCCATGTGCGCGTTCTGGTTCTGGTGGTCGGGCGTGCCCGCCGACAACAATGTGATCGTTACAACAGAGCTCGTGAATGTGATCGCGGTTATTTTTATCACGAATATCTATGAAACGACCTTCCTGCTCAGGGACTGGGAAGACGAACGCCTGCGGGCCGCCAACTTAGAAAAGCTGAAAGTGACGGCAGAACTGGAAGCCCTGAAAACGGTCACACGCGCGTAAACTCCCATTTTTGGGATCTTCGCATGCCTTGCTCTCGAACTCTAAAGAACCAGACACCGACTAAATGGACGAACACTTCGTAAGCGTTGGGAGGTGGTGGTTAATTTTGACACGCTTCATGGAATTTTTGATCAAATTTCTTTATTTTTGTTAGAAATTAGAAACAAGCAGCCATGGAAAACACGTCACTTTTGCTTCTCATAGGTACCGTTTTCCAACGGCTATTTTTGCATGTCTTTTGGACTTACATCAAAAAAGGAATGATGAGTTTCTGTTTGGGGATTGGCCAAAAGGTTAATCAAGGCATCAGAAGTGCCATTCCTCTCTCAACAATCTTTGTTCAGTAACCGCATCTCCCTTCCACTCCAATTTTCCGGCCAGGCCAGAAAAGTCATACTGTGGAGGCGTTGGTTCATCAATGTCGGGCAAGGAGGAAGGTTGTTCAATGGTCACATAATCAGGTGATTGTGAGCACCCGCGCTGTGCGCAGCTTTAGTACCGTGAGCAAGAGCAAATTGTTGCTGGAGTTGTTGCCCAAACCGCCATTTGAGGTGGTGGTGAGCCAGGAGCAGGCGGCGGGCTTTAAGGCTTGGGTGGGAGGGTGATCACATCCCCGAATGCTCAAAATCCGTCCAAAAATGTACATTCACCGACATAGCTGCGCCGCAAAATAAAAAACACAACGGGAGAACAGTTTTATGCTAACTTTGCACGCGGAAAATTCTACAACATATCTAAACATCACAGAAATGCAACGCAAAATTTACTTTCCGATTCTGATTGCCTTTTTTTGTTCCGCAACTTCTGCCTTCTCACAACAAGCTTCCGTTGAAACCCTGACCGCAAAGGGCGCTACTGCTGCCATCTCCGAGGATCAATCTTTGTACACTGGCGACAGCGAAAAAGTTTTTTATATTGATTTTGAAGACCTTAGGATGAATTTGAGTGAAATTATCCTCAAAAACGACCAGGGTAAGGTGCTCCTCAAAGACGATGTATTCGATCTTCCGGTCAACACCATTTATGAATTGGATTTGAGCCAGTACGGCAAAGGAACTTTCGAGGTGGAACTGCGTTCCTTCACGGGCGTTATCCGCAAAACGATCGCGGTAGAATAAGCAACCGTTCTTTTCTTTCTTTTCATCCCTATCACACTCACTTTTGTACATCGTCGGAAGGCTGCTTTCCCTTCGAGGCGTCTATCCTCTCTTTTAAATTGCCCAGAATGGCCTGAATGTTATAGTTCTGGTCAGACAATACGTGTACTTTGCCGTCCTTGGATTCCAACACCAGCAGGCGGATGCTTTTGCCGTTGCCTTGTGGCTGCAGCAATGATTTATCCTGCTCTTCCTTAATGTAAATGCTGCGGATTTTGTCGAAAGGCAATTTGCCGTAAGGCGTTGTGATGGCATCGGCGTAGAGGTTCACCGGCCCGATTTTTCGCATCGTCAGCCAGCTAAAAAAAGCCGTTCCAATAGAGATGGTACAAACGAAAAACAAGAGCATGGCACCCAACAGCCGCCGGTTCTGGTCGCCGCTTTTGTTTTTCAACAGGCGGAGCATGCCGGCTAATGCAAGCACGCCGACTAGGAGTCCAATCCATAAACCAAGTTGGTTTTCTGTGTGCAGGGGCTGAAAGGTATGCAGGGCAGTTTCCATATTATTGACGGGAAGTTTCAGTAATCAAATCTGTCAGGTTCTTAAACAATCGCCGATACAAACCTGTTGAGTCTTCTGCAAAAAAGACCTCTGCCTGGCTGCCGGAGCGAAAAAAATAAACTGGCTTGCGCAAGGTGTCGCGAAAGCACTCGATGGTGTAAGGTTCTTCTGTCTGGTTGCTCATGAGGTTCAACGTGCTGAAGGCATACCGACCGGCCTCGACTTCGTCGAAATCATTGGCAAAAGTTTTGCTTGAAATATGGCGCAGTCCGCTCAGATAGCGCAAAACTTTCGCAGAGTCGAGCGCGAGGTTGTTGCAAAACCAGTTGGTTCCCGATTTTGAAAAAGCATACACCGTATCCGGGAATTGCCATTCAAAACCGGTAATCTGCTCCCCTTCCGACAACTTCAATAAATCCGGATTGCGGTAAGCAGCAAAATCCCTGCCGATCAGATCGAAGGGGAGGTCTTCCACTTCGTATACGCTGCGTTGTCCGCTAAAGCGCAAAAACGTAGCCGCTCCCGGTTGTCCGCCGAGGATAAAATCCTCCAGCAAAACCTTTGATTGGTACAATTGTACGCGCACGCCCTGTCCTTCGCCCACTCCGTATTTGCCCCAGGCTTCAGGGCTTTGAGCCACCATGCCATGCGTCCGGATGGCACCGGATAAAGCGCCCAATAATTCATTCACTACCTGTTGAACTGCCGGAAGGTGCATGCTGCCTTTAGAAGCGATCCAGCCTTCCTGTTCCCGTTTGAGCGAAAACGTGTTACCGCTGTGGTAGAGCACGATTCGGTTGAGCGAGGCCGTATCCACCTGCGCCAATTCGGTGGTGAAGAAGTTGCTCCGCTGGCCGGGCCACAACAACCGGCCTACGCCATAGAGTGCCCCTGCGGTGAGGAGTAGGAAGATCAGTGTTTTTCGACTCATATCCTGCTTGTTTTAGGTCTGTCTTTGGAGTCCGATAGCTGCGTTACACTCGGCCAAACAGCGTTTTTAGGATTACGCAGAGTCTCGCGGAGTTAAAGGGAGTTTCACAGAGTTTGCCATTACTTTATAGCGAACTCCGTGAAACTCCGTGCTCCTCCGCGAAACTCGGTGTAAGTTACTTTAGGGAGCCGCACAGGCACCCTGTTTAATCAATCCGACATCAAAAAAGCCTTTAGTTTTTCCATGGCTCGGCCACGATGGCTGATTGCATTTTTTATTTCGGAAGAAAGTTCTGCAAAAGTTTGCTCGTGCCCTTCGGGAATAAAAATCGGGTCGTACCCGAAGCCGTCCTGCCCCGAACGGGTGTTGGCAATCCGACCTTCAGCCACGCCTTCAAACGTATGTAGTTCACCGCCCAGAATCAACGCAATTACCGTGCGGAAACGGGCACTACGGTCTCCCAGTCCTTCTAATTGCTGAAGCACTAAATTCATATTGGCAAGCGCATCGCGCTCAGGGCCGGCGTAGTGGGCCGTGTCCACACCGGGCGCACCGTTCAGCGCGTCAATTTCAAGGCCGGTGTCCTCCGCAAAACAATCTACCCCATAATGATCAAATACATATCGCGCTTTTTGAACCGCATTGCCGGGAATGGTTCCGGTCGTTTCCGGCAATTCTTCTGTGCAGCCGATCTCTTTCAGCCCTTTTACTTCAAAGGCGCCGTTTAATATTTCATGTATTTCTTTGATTTTGTGCGGATTATTGGTGGCAATTACAATTGGATTCATGATCAGAGAATTTTTCCGGCTTCAAAATAACGACGCAGGAGGGGATGTACAAATATCATCAGCAGGATTATCGCGACGCCCCAGTAAAAATTACCGGAAAGGTCTTCGTTTTCCTTCAAAATTAACCAAGCTAAGGCAATGCCGTAGACCGGTTCTAAGTTGATCGCAAGGTTGGAGGTAAACGCCGAGAGGTGCCGTAGCGCGCGCAGGGCCAATACATAAGCCAGCGTGGTACAAAGCAGAGCCAGGATGAGCAGGTAAATCCAATCGAGTAACGCCGGCGGCCAAAAAGCGGTATCCCTGCTCGTTGAGGCAAAAAACAACAGCCAGATCACGCTCAAAAACATCCATGCGCTTCCCATTTCCACAAAAGTGACGCTTTTTTCATCTGTTTTGCCCACGATTTTTTTATTCAGCGTGGCAAACAAGGCGGCCAAAAAGGCAGCGGCCAGCCCTGCCGCAAGGCCGGAGAGCACCGGGATGCGAACGCCGTTAACAATCAGCGCCATGCCCGGCACGATCAGGGCACCCAAAGCCAGTTCATATCCCTTGAATCGCTGCCGCATGAGCAACGGTTCGACAAGGGCGGTAAAAAACGAAGTTGTTGCCATACAGACCAGCGCGATGGAAGCATTGGAAAGTTTGATGGCACCATAAAAGGCGATCCAGTGCATGCCGACTAATGCGCCAACGCCAAAATAGGACCACAAGGTTCGTCGTGGCAGTTGATAACGGAGATAGCGGAGCTGCGCCAGGGGCAACAAACTCAGCGTGGTGAACAACACGCGCCACCAAACAAGGGCCAGCGCAGATAATTGGATCAAATCGCCGAGAATAGCCGTAAAACCAAAAAGCAATACGGCAATGTGCAATTCGATATAAGCGTTTCTTACCTTGTTCATGCCTGTAAAAGAACAAAAATTAATGACAGGCTTTCTTTAATTTTGGCCAATCTAATTCAGGTTTCTAAATCATGAAAGCAATAAGTTACCTATCCCTTCCTGTGATGGCGCTGGTTTTTGGCCTGACGCCAGCCTCCGCCCAGCAATACCGCACGGTGCATAAAGTCGTGCCTTTGCACAGCGAACACACCTTTTACCTAAACGGCAGCATGAGCCTTGGCGGCAAACCCCGGCATGCAGTCCGCATAGACTTGCCCCCCAATACCGTGGAATGGTATTATGTTTTTACCACTGCGGAAAATGAAAAAAGTTCTGGCGCCCGCGAAAAAATCCAGTTGGCGGGACAATTGGTGCAATTTTTTGGCAAAGGTTTTCTTAAATCCAATCTGGTGGGTATTGCAGCGAGTGCGGTGGGGCAAATTGTAAAACCCTCTGGTGTGGCGGTGTGCGATGCCTGGCTGACCGACCTGGAAGGCCGTAACCAGTTTTTTGAAACCAAATATATGGGCGCTGCCTGGACTTACGACCGCCCGAAGCGCTATTATGAAGAAGGTTCGGTGCAAAACGGGAAAGACGGCGTCATCCGGATAGATGCCGTAAAAAGTGGTACGGTATACCTGTGTTTCAACAATTCAGCGCTTACGGAGGGGGTTTTCGTCAACTTTGAAGCAGCGGCGATTGTGGAAACCCGCGAATACGCAGACGAATGGGTGGCTACAGGAAAAGAAGAAATCTTCCAGGATTGCATGGAAAAATTCGTCCGCAAGGATGCAGAAGCGGAAAGCGTTTGTCACTGTACCCGCGACCGCATTGCGAACGAACACCTGCCATCGGCCTGGACCGGCTTTTCGCCTTCCGAAAAAAACTACCAGCTCCAAAGCATCCGGCAACAGTGTTTGAGTGCCTCGGGCTATGCAGACAAAAGCAACGCAAAAGCCAGAATCCGGGCCATCGAAGCGGAAATCAACGGCTTGAATGCCATCAAAGACTACAAAGGCCTCGCGCAGAAATATCAGGAATTGCTCAGCCTCGGCGAAGCAGAAGAAGAGAACTACTATTGGGCAACCTGGTTTTTATTGCTCTCTAAACAAAATGAACCGGCCAGGAATGTGCTTTACGAAGGCTTAGGAAAATTCCCTGAGAGTACCGCGCTCAACAAAAACCTGGGTCATTACTGGGTACTCGTGGGTCGGTTCAGAGAAGCCGAACCTGTTTATCGCCGGTATTCCGGTAAAAAAATATTCCGGAAATGGCGCTTTAACGAATATGCGCTATCCGATTTGGAATGGATGGAATCGGCAGGCATTTCCATACCGGAAAAAGAAGCAGTGTTGAAATTGCTAAAGGAATGAACCATTGGTGTGATGGAGAGTTTTATGAGTTGACAGGATTTAGTTGGCAGGTTTACAGTTGCAACTATTTTAATCTGATTATAAATAAATTCTAAAATAAAGCACAATGTCCGTAAAAACAGGCGATAAGGCTCCTGTGTTCTCCCTTTACAATTCAGACAAAGAATCGGTTGCGCTGGAAGGTTTCCGGGGCAAAAACGTGGTGTTGGTTTTTTTTCCTATGGCATTCACCAAGGTTTGCACCGCTGAATTGTGTTCAATGCGCGATAACATGAACGTATACGAACGCCTGAACTCGGAAATACTGGGCATTTCCGTGGATTCCCTGTTTACGCTTGGCAAGTTCAAAGCAGAACAAAACCTCAATTTTCCGTTGCTGTCTGACTTCAACAAAGAAGTTTCGAAGGCGTATGGCGCATTGTATGAAGAATTTGCGTTTGGTATGAAAGGCGTCTCCAAGCGCGCTGCATTTGTAATAGACAAAGAAGGCGCTATTCGTTATGCCGAAGTCTTGGAATCCGCCGGCGATTTGCCTAATTTTGGGGCTATACAGGAAACCCTTTCAAAATTGAATTAAGAGGTTCCCGTCAGGCAAAGATTTAACCACTATGAGCCACTATCACGCTATCGAAGAATTGGAAGAAGTCCTCGTGGAAGACGAAGTGGACGAAACCGGAACCGGTGAGATTGCCCAACTCATCGTCTACAACGACGACGTCAATACCTTTGAATGGGTGATCGAGTGCTTCATGGATGTACTCGATCACGTGCATACCCAGGCAGAACAATTAGCCCTCCTCATCCACTACAAGGGCAAAGCGACGGTGAAAACGGCACCGAAGCGCGAGTTGTTGCCGAAAAAAGATGCTTTGGTGGAGCGGGGTTTGTCTGCTGTTATTGAGGGGGGGGATGATTAGGATTAAATTATTCGTAACTATCCAGCCGCCCCTAAATACTTATGATTTCCGGCCTCGGAGAGGTCAAAGTTTTGTAGAAATGCTCAATACCGTCCTTACACAGGGTATGCTGTCGCTTAGTTAGCATATCCCCTGCTGCCAACCGACTGTGCAGAGGAGACCAAGGTGAAAGGTTTTTAAATCCGCTTCGTACTCGTCGGAGGCTTCGGCACATTGTTCCGCAGCAACTGATTGAGCGCATCGTTGTAATTTTTCAGCAACCCGTCCGCATTGCCGTTGTAGTGTTCAATTACCCCGTTGAAAATGTCCACATCTTCCTGTGTCAACTCCTTTTTGCGCTTGATTGCGGTGATTTTTTGAAAGCCGTCTTCTGCTAATTGATCATAAAACTCAATGAGTTTGATCGCCGCATCCCGGTAAGCGACATCGCCTTTGAACCCGGGCATTTTGCGCAGCACCAGCAGTGCGGCATCCGTGTCGTTCGACAACAACATCCGGGCGCGTTCCATGCCTTTCGGGTCTTCTTTGGCTAAAGCATCCATAAACACCGCGTTGTGTTTTGATACTTTAAAATATTTCAAAAAAATAGCCCGCTGGTAAGCATTAACTTGGTTGATCTGCTCCACTTCCGAGTTCTCTTCCGCTTCAACTAAGCGAATATTGTGCTCCTTTGCAAACGTTTTTTGAGCCGTGTAAAAGCGCTTGGAGGCCTGCCCCAGCTTTTTTTCAGCTTCGTCCTGTGCCTTGAAATAGGCCTCCATCGCTTCAAACGACTCTTTGCTTTCCTGTTTCAGCAGGTTCAGTTCGTTGAACTCGATGGTAAAAGATTCGCGGTAACTCTTTATGGTAGCCACCATTTCGTCGCGCATGGCCGCATTGCCTTTATACGCAGGCATCGCTGCGGTTCTTTTAATGGTTTCATCCATTTGGCGCAGCACTTCCTGCCGCTTTTTTTCCACTTCAACGTAGTCTTCAACGTGAACGGAATATTGGATGTACTCCAGATTCCGGGCCGTAACGGCACCGTGTTCGGCGTTGAATTGTTCCAGATAACGCAGCGGATCAGCGCCATCCTGCGCCCGGAGCAACACAGGCACTGCAAGAACTGCGAGGGTCAGAGACCAGAAGAAGCTTTGTTTTTTCACCTTGAGGGTATTTTTGAATGAATTCTACTGAATCGAATCGCCAACATCTAACTAGTGTCTGTCCATTTAGTCGGGTGTCTGTCTTTATAGTCGGGTGTCTGTTCTTTAGCGTTCGAGAGCAAGGCATGTGAAGGCCCAAAAGTGGGAGTTTACTCGCGTAAGTGACCAATTTTGGGCCTTCGCATAACGCAGCTGTCGGACTCTAAAGACGGACACTAACTACTTCACCACCATCTCATCCACAAACAACCAGGCTGGCTCCCCGGCACCTTGTTTGCCATCCGGAATGATGCCGAGGTTTTGTGCTTTTATCTTCAGGTAGCGCGGGGTTTTGCCGCTCAAAGCGATTTTTATGGTTACAATTTTGTCCGTTACCGTAGGGGAAATCTCTTTCACCACCTCCTTGTCATACGACTTGCCATCGGTCGAAACGGCAACCGAAGCTTGTTTGGGCGGGTAGATCCACTGTCCCGGGTCATTAAAAAACCGCAGGGTCACTTCTTTTACTGCGGTGGCTTCGCCCAGGTCAATCACGGCTTCCAGGTCTTTTCCGTCAAATCCCAGCCATTCCTTATCGCCGTAGCGTTCATCGCTGCCCATAACGGCGTTGACGATGGCACCTTTGCCACCGGATGCGTATTTCGGGTGTGGAGGATTGGCGAGGGTAATCAATTTGCCCGCCGCTAAATGCCAGAGGAAAGATACCGAAGCACTTTTGCCAACCGGTTCGTTTTTTAGGAAAGTCTGCGCCTGCACATCAAGATACCCTTCAACTTTGATCGGAGTTTTGGTGTAAATAAGGCTGTTGGGCGTTGGCACTTTGCCGCTTTCATCATAACGAACAACGCCAAGACCCGCTAAGTTGGCACATTCCAAAAGTACGCCTTTGCCTTCGCCCGATTGTATATTCATTTGGACATCGTAAAGGTGGTTGGCTACATTCACACCGGCAGCTTTCAGGCGCGGAATGTGAATGCCGAGGCGGCGACCAAAATCCTTAAAATTGCGGCTTGCTTTGGGCGACCAAACCACTTCTGCCAGGGCAATGGCGCGTGGAAAAACCATGTATTCTACCTGTTCCGGCGTTTTCATGTACTCTGTCCAGACATTGCCTTGCGCGCCGAGTACAAACTTCGCTTCATTTTCAGTCAGTTCAGCCGGAACGGGTTCGTAGCCGTATACTTTTTCTAACGGCAAATAGCCGCCGATGGCAAGGGGTTCGTCTTTTCCAAGTGCCTGATAATAATCTAAATAGCAATTATCGGTTGGCGTCATAATGACCTCGTGGCCACTCTTGGCAGCTTCTATCCCGCCTTTTTCGCCGCGCCACGACATCACGGTTGCATTTGGAGCGAGGCCACCTTCCAGGATTTCATCCCAGCCAATGATGCGTTTGCCCCTGCTGTTCAGGTATTTTTCGATGCGCTTGATGAAATAGCTTTGCAAGCCGTGTTCGTCTTTCAACTTTTCTTTTTTGATCAATTCCTGGCAATAGGCGTTGTTTTCCCACTGCACTTTGGGGCATTCGTCGCCGCCAATGTGGATATAGGGGCCGGGGAAAAGTTGGATGACTTCCGAAAGCACGTTTTCCAAAAAAGTAAAGGTTTCTTCTTTTGGACAAAAAACGTCTTCGAATACGCCCCAGCGTGTGGCAACTTCAATATTTTGGCCCGTGCAGCCCAATTCCGGATAAGCCGCTACAGCCGCTTGGGCATGGCCTGGCATTTCTATTTCCGGGATGATGGTGATGAAGCGCTCGGAGGCATAACGCACCACATCGCGGATCTCATTGTGCGTATAATAACCGCCATAGCGCGTTCCGTCGTATTGGTACGGTTTATTGCTGCCGTGGCCAACTAAGGTTTCTTTGCGATAAGCGGCAACTTCCTGCAACTTGGGATACTGCTTGATCTCGATGCGCCAACCCTGGTCTTCGGTCAAGTGCCAATGGAAATAATTCAGTTTATACATCGCCATCAGGTCAATGTATTTTTTGATAAAATCCACCGGGAATAGGTGCCTGCCCACATCTAAGTGCAAACCTCGGTAGCGGAATCGGGGCGCATCTTCGATTTTCATATTTGGAATAAATCCTTTGGGCATCAATTGAAGGAGCGTTTGGAAGGCATAAAAAATGCCCGCGTTATCGGCTGCTTTGATGTAAATCTGTGTGCCCAGCACCTCCATCGTATAGGCACCAGCTTTTTCGGGGGTGACGGCTACCGAGTCCATTCGGGCGGCAATCACAATGGCGTTGCGGCCTTTGTAGCCACCGCGCCGGATTTCCAACGACCGGCCTGTGGACAGCTTGATGTACTCCGCGCAAAAACGCACCGTTGCCTCAAGGGCAGAATCGGCCTGCAACGGAAGGCGGATATGGGTCAGATCGGCAACTTTCAGGTCGCCTTGTGCGAATTTTACGCTTTTCGGCGCCGGAATGACGCTGATTTCTTTTTTCGGCAGCGTCGGCACTTTTTGAGCGACTCCGGCAATCGGCCATGAAAGGAAGGCTATAAAAATCAGGTAAATGAGTCTTGTTGTCATGAAAAAACTATTTGTGATGAATCGTGGTGCAAAGAAAGCCAATAGATTCCAGATAACGAAAATCGGGGCTTAGGGTCGCTGAAATAATAACTGTCCACTTTTTCAGGAGGCCTTTTGCTCCTAACCTTCGTTGAGGAACCCGCTGAGGTGGATCGGTTTTGCCGGAGGAAACCCCAGCAAACTTGTATCCACTGCCTGTCGCAGGTTCAAAGCATCCAAAACTTCCCTAAATGCCTCATCAAGCGACGCCATCAGCGTAATACGCTCGCCGTGAACCGGGTGCGAAAAAGCGAACCGGCAGGCGTGCAGCAAAAGCCGGGAAATGCCTAATTCTTGTTCAAAATACTTGTTGTGTTTGCAATCGCCGTTTTTTTTATCGCCGATGACGGGGTGCCGGATGTGGCCGAAATGCCGCCGGATTTGGTTGGTTCGGCCAGTTTCCAACGTAATGTCTACCAAAGAATAACGCGCCGTGGCGTAGCGGCCAACGGGGGTTTGAAGCTCCGTTTGTTCCAGTTTGGTATATCGGGTTAACGCTTCCCTGGGCAAACCCGACTTGGGGTGCGGCAGGGGATAATCAATGACGCCCTGCTCCTCCACGTACCCACGCACGATGGCGAGGTAATTTTTTTCTACCGATTTTTCCCGAAATTGCTCAGAGAGCGCACCTGCTGCTGCACCGCTTTTTCCAAAAACCAGTACGCCCGAAGTGCCCCGATCTAAGCGATGTACGGGGTAAATCCGCTGCCCGATTTGGTCGCGCAGCAATTGAAGCACAAATACCTGGTCTTCGCTGATCTTAGTTCGATGCACCAATATCCCGGACGGCTTGTTGATCGCGATGAGGAGGTCATCTTCAAATAGAATCTCGAAGGGATTGGGCATGAATGAATGGATATTTCGAGTTTGTTTAATAAAAGGGCAAGGGACAAGTGGGCAAAGGGCAAGTACTAAAGTTCATGTTTGCCTCTTGCCAATTTGCCGCTTGCCAATTTCTTCAAAGGTAATCCTCCCTGGAGCATTTCAAACTCAAATTGCCAGGTTTTTCCGTACTTTTGCCCCGCATTGGTAATACTGCATCATGAAAAAAGAAAATTCAAAGCCCGCTAAGGGCAAGTCTGCTGACCGAAAGAAGAAACCGTCTCCCAAAGCGGATTTTTCATCCCGTCCCAAAAAGAACCCCGAAGACGCTGAAAAAAGTGAGTCCATTGAAGGCATGCGCCTCAATAAATACATCGCGTATTGTGGCGTGTGTTCGCGCCGTCAGGCTGCCGATTTGGTGAAGTCAGGTGCCGTCATCGTAAATGGCAAGGAAATGCTGGAGCCGTTTTACCAGATGAAAGCGAACGACCTCGTCTCCGTGAAAGGCAAACCGGTGAAGCCCGAAAGCCGCAAGGTATATGTCCTGATGAACAAACCCAAAAACGTGATCACCACCGCCAAAGACGAACGGGGCCGCAAGACCGTGATGGATTTGCTGGCCGGGAAAGTACACGAGCGGGTATTCCCGGTTGGGCGCCTCGACCGCGACACCACCGGTCTGCTGCTGCTGACCAACGATGGCGAACTGGCTGAAAAGTTGACCCACCCCAGCCACGGGGTGAAAAAAATCTACCATGTGCAGTTGGATCGCTCACTCCCGCATGCCGATTTAGAAAAAATCCGAAAAGGTGTTCAATTGGAAGACGGCATCGCCATGGTGGACGGGGTGGATTATGTAGAAGGCACCAAACACACCGAATTGGGCGTCGAAATCCACATCGGGAAAAACCGCATCGTGCGCCGGATTTTCGAGCATTTAGGCTATACCGTCGAGCGCCTCGACCGGGTCTACCTCGGCGGCCTTACCAAAAAAGACCTGCCGCGCGGGTTCTTTCGCAAGCTCACTGACCGGGAGGTAATTATGCTGAAGCATTTTTCGGGGAAGTAGTCGCTGATCGGGAGATCAGCAGTACGCACCTTACGCCATCTGCATATCAATCTGCCGTTTTGCCAAATTTGCGCCAGTCACGCGCACCTGCACAATGTCGCCCATTTTGATCACATTGCCGGTGTGTAAGCCGCGTACGCGCAGACGGCTGCCGCCGGAAAATTCAAAAGGCTCGGACATCGTGTCAAAACTGACCATACCTTCTGCGCGGCTTTCTTTCAGCTCAATGTAAAGACCGCGCTCGCCGATGCCGGAAACAAAGCCTTCAAACACCTCGCCGATGTGTTTGTCCATGAATTCTACCTGCTTGTATTTCACTGATTCGCGTTCGGCTTCCATCGCGCAGCGCTCCTGCTTGGAGATGTGCAGGCACTGCTCTTCTAATTTGTCTTTTTTGACCCGGAGATAGGCATCCGGCGCCAGATTCGGTTCCAGAATGCGGTGCGCCAACACGTCCGAATAGCGGCGGATGGGCGAGGTGAAATGGGCGTAGTATTCAAAAGCCAAACCGTAGTGACCAATGTTTTCGGTACTGTACGCTGCTTTGGCCATGGTGCGGATGGCAATCGGTTCCAGCATTTTCAGGGCTGGGTCAGCTAAAGCAGCTTCGGCTAAGCGGTTGTAGGAATTGGCAATTTCCTTCGGCGTGTTGATCTTCATCTGGAAACCGAGTTCCATGGCAAACCGGGCCAGGTCTTCCACCTTATCCATGTTTGGTTCATCGTGTATGCGGTAAACAAAGGGGATTTCCAATTGCCCTTCTGCTTTTTTGGAGATGAAGGTTGCCACCTCGCGGTTGGCCAACAGCATAAATTCTTCAATGAGCAGGTGGGCTTCTTTGCGTTCTTTGACAAACATCGAAATGGGCGCGCCGTGTTCATCCAAACGGAATTTCACTTCTTCCGATTCAAAGTTGATGGCACCTTTTTTGAACCGCACGGCGCGCAGGCGCTTTGCAATCTTGTTCAGGTACTTTAGCTCTTCTGCAAAATCGCCTTCGCCGGCGTCCATAATTTGCTGGGCTTCTTCGTACGCAAAACGGCGGTCGGAGTGGATAACGGTTTTGCCAAACCAGCGCTCCTTGATTTTATCGGTTTGATCGAATACAAAAATCGCAGAAAAAGTGAGTTTGTCTTCGTTCGGGCGCAACGAGCACAAGCCGTTGGATAGTTTTTCCGGAAGCATGGGCAACACGCGATCCACTAAGTAAACGGAGGTCGAACGCAAGTAGGCTTCTTTGTCCAAAGCCGTTCCGTGCTTCACGTAGTGCGATACGTCGGCAATGTGTACGCCCACTTCGCAATCGCCGTTTTCCAGGTAGCGGATAGAGAGCGCATCGTCGAAGTCTTTCGCGTCATCCGGGTCAATGGTGAAGGTGGTGATCCCGCGTATATCGCGGCGGCGCGAAATTTCTTCAGTGGGAATCGCTTCCGACAACGCCTCCGATTCGGCAATGACCTCTTCCGGAAATTCGATATTAAAGCCGTTGTTGATGAGGATGGCTTTCATCTCGATGTCGTGGCTGCCCGCAGCGCCGAGCACTGTGGTGACTATGCCAACCGGGTGCTGGAACCTCCCGCTCAGCCATTTCGTGATTTTCACCACGACCTTATCGCCTTCGTTCGCTTCTTTTAAATCCTTGAGATCCACCATGATTTCGATGGGCATTTTGCCTTCCACCGAAACGATGCCGTATTTGGGATAGAGGAACAGGGTGCCGAGAAAATGTTCGGTGGCACGCTCGATCACCTTCACCACTTCGCCTTCCTCGCGGGAACGACCCCGCGGCGTCCAGACGCGCACTTCCACCCGGTCGCCGTGCATGGCGGTGTTCATAGACTTAACGGGCACGTATACGTCGGCTTCTTTGCCTTCGGATACGATGTAGGCGGCGCCCGTTCGGGTCATGTCTACCACACCCACGCGGACATTGCCTCCGCCTCCGCTTCTTCGGGCTGAATCTTGTTCAGGTGTAGCCGAACGGTTGAGTTGGTACCTAAAATCCGGCAGCGCTACCAATTGCTGGGCTTCTGTGAGTTGGTTCAGGGCATGCGCTACGGCATCCATGTTGGTGTCTAATTTTAGTTTTTGGATGACCTGCTTGGGGTTCAACTGCTTTTTAGGTTCTCTACGAAACAGAGAAAGCACCTCCTTCTTGAGGTCTTTTGCGCTGAGCTTTTCGCCCGCGATTTTTGATTTTTTATGTTTAGGCATTGTCATTTTTTAATTTATAAATCCGAGTTTCTGAAAATCATCCCAAAAATCCGGATAAGATTTCTCAACCACATCAGCGTCGGCAATTGCAACAGGCTCCAGCAATGCCAGCGGCGCAAAAGCCATCGCCATGCGGTGATCTTCGTACGTATCGAAAACCGGCGTACCTTTTAACTCCGATTTTCCTTCAATCATGTAAAACTCTTTTTCCGTTTTGCTTGAAAAACGAGCAGGCAGTTTGCTCAGGTACACCCCGGTCTTTTGCAATTCCGTTTGCAGGGCAGCGATCCGGTCTGTTTCTTTGATGCGCAGGGTATCTAAGCCGGTGAACAGCCCTTGTGTGCCCAAAGCGGCGCAAACGACTGCTAAGGTTTGGGCAATATCGGGGCATTTCACAAAATCGTATTCAAAAAAGGCCGGCGGCGGTGTTCCCGGCATTTTGACAATCCGGATGCCGGAAGCTTCAAAATGGGTTTGCACCCCGAATTTCACCATGATATCTGCCAGCACCGAATCTCCCTGCAAGCTGTTTGCGTACAAACCTCCCAACCGAATATCCGCTTCATCTGCTATTGCCGCCAAGGCATAGTAATAAGAAGCGGCTGACCAATCTGCCTCGATTGTAAAACCCGTGTCAGCGACTTTAGTTTTGTAAGCTTGTGGTTCAACCTGAATTGTATTGCCGGCCCAGCGGTGCATCACGCCGAAATTCGCCATCAGGCGCAGCGTCATTTCGATGTAGGGCCGGGATACGATATCGCCTTCTAAAGTCAGGTTTAAGCCATTTGGCAGCGACGGCGCAATGAGCAGTAGTGCGGAAATGTACTGGCTGCTGATGTTGGCCGGCACACTCAACGCATTTGTTTTTCCCATCCCGACAGGCGATCCGATGCGCAGGGGCGGGTAGCCCTCGTTTTCAACGTATTGAATATCGGCCCCGATTTTCCGCAGGGCATCCACTAAGGCACCGATCGGACGTTGCTTCATGCGTTCGGTGCCGGTTAGCACTTGTTCTCCTTCCTGTAGGGAAAGCCAGGCCGTCAGAAAGCGGAAGGTCGTACCCGCAGCACCTGCATCCAATACAGCCGCTTTTGAATTCAAAAGACCATCAAGTAGTTGGGTATCTTTGGCGTTGGCGAGCCGGTGGATGGTAAAAGGAGCGCCACTCAAAGCGCGGATGATGAGGATGCGGTTGCTGATACTTTTGGAACTTGCCAGTTCGATCGAGCCCAGAACGGTACGATCAGATTTGCTTATTGTTCGGGTCATGTGTGCTATAAAAACGTTAGATGCGAGACATCAGAAATCATGAACACTTGCAGTTTAAAATCTGACATCTTACTATTTAGTGTCTGTCCATTTTAGTCGGTGTCTGAGCTTTAGAATTCGAGAGCAAGGTATGTTTGGCTCCATGTTTCGACTTCGCTCAACGGGCGTTCGTTAAGCGAAGTCGAAACGACCGCAGCTATTCGGACTATAAAGACAGGCATAAAAAATCAATCTACCAAATCCCGGTAGTGATCGGCCCAGTCAGGTTTTTGCACCCCGCTGGTCGCAGCCGAATGGCCGGAGAGGAGTTGCGCTCCTTCTTTCAACACTTCGTAATATTCGACTACGCCCAGACTCTGCCAGGCTTTGAGCAATTGCAGAAACTCATTCTGCTTTTCCGGATTAATGCGTACGGCGTATTCCACTGGCTATAAAATTTCTGCCGGCTGCGCTTCTTCAGCGTTGTCCAACCTTGCAAGTGATGACTGGTCTTCGTGGGGAGCGGATCCATTCCTCAAACTTCTCCTTCTATGGATTTCCTCTTCTTCTTCTTCAAACCTTTTGCGCGCGGCTTCATCGGCCCGTTCATAAGCCTTGATGATTTCTTTCACCAAACGGTGGCGAACCACGTCTTCTGCATCTAAGTAGATGGTGCTGACCCCTTCCAGATTTTTCAGCAGGTTGATGGCCTGCTGCAATCCGGATTTCTGGTGGTAAGGCAGGTCAATCTGCGATAAGTCGCCGGTAATGATGCATTTGGCAGAAGGCCCCATTCGTGTCAGGAACATTTTCAACTGCATGGTGGAGCAGTTTTGCGCCTCATCCAAGATGATGAAGGCGTTGTCCAATGTTCGTCCTCGCATAAAGGCCAGCGGCGCTATTTCGATGACGCGGGTAGACATGAAATGCGCCAATTTTTCAGCGGGTACCATGTCGTCTAAAGCATCGTACAACGGACGCAGGTAGGGGTCAATTTTTTCTTTCAAATCGCCGGGCAAAAATCCTAAATTTTCCCCCGCTTCTACAGCCGGTCTGGTCAGGATGATTTTTTTGACAAGGCGATTTTTGAGTGCCCGTATGGCTAACGCTACGGCGGTGTAAGTCTTACCCGTACCTGCCGGCCCGATGGCAAAAACAATATCGTTGCCTTCGGAAGCCTCCACCAACCTGCGCTGGTTGTGCGTTTTGGCTTTGATGTCCTTGCCATCTACACCGACCACAATGGTCTTGTTGCCGCTGCCACTGCCAAGCCGCGTCTCAAAAGGATTGCTGCCGTTCATCAAATCTTCCACAACATTCAATGGCAGTTCCTCGTGCTCCTTAAGCAGGCGCACCATGATCTCGAATTTCGACTTGGCTTTTTGTGTGTATTTTTTATCACCGGCGAGCTTGAGGCTATCGCCCCTCGAGGTGATGGTAACTTCTGGAAATGCCTTTCGCAGTAAGTTTAATTTAGCATCGTTCTCGCCGAACAGGGCGACGAGATCAACGTTGTCAATGGTTAAAATAATTTCGCTCAAACAGAGTCCTCTTTTTCGTTAAGCAAAGTAAATCAATACCTCCAAAACCGCAAGATCGCAAAGAAAGTTCAGCGGAGCGGTGTTGGTTTTAAAACAATCAGCCATTTCTCCAGGCTACTACAAAAGTAAGCATAATTATTTGGACAGAACGAGGTATTCGACAGTTGATTTCCCATCAATTTCCAAACGGGCGAGATAAACGCCGTTCGGAAGACCCGGCTCGGGGATCCACTGGAAATTGTGAAACCCTGCGGCGAGTTCTGTTCGTACGAGTGGTTGGGCGATTTTGCGTCCCATAAGGTCAACAACCTGAATACTGACAGGGGCTTTCCGCTCCAGCGACAAAGATAGGGTTACGCTTTCCGCAAATGGATTGGGCGCGATTTTTAGCTCGATTCCGGGGGGCAATTGGGCTGCTGTGCCGCTGATCAGGTTTTCAAACAAACCCACGACGGATGCTACGGTCTGCTTAGCCAATTGAAAATCGGAAACCAGCACCAAATCGAAAAAGAAACTCATGACGCGAAAATCTCCCTGGTTGTACCACACCGCTGCCGGCATTCCCGCCAGGGGGTAGGCATCGCCGGTCATCAGGTATACCGGCGCTGCTGCCTGAAGGGGCGACACGGCATCTGCCCACCAAAGGGTTGCAAAATTCCAGTCCAATGCAACCAAGCCGTCAGCCGGTTGTCCGGGTGCAGGAGCGACCCCGGGCACCCCCACGCCCCCGTCATCACCATAAGACTGCGCGACGTACCGGTCAATACCGAGGTAATCATACGGGAAGTCGCCCAATTGAAACGTATCGGGCGCCGCGCCATAACGGTCAAACAAAAAATCGTTGCCAATGAGCCAAAGGTTACCACCGTTGAGCAGGTAACTCATCAGGTGGCCGTTGTCCAGATCGTCAGCATCCCAAAGTTGAAGGGCAACCCCGTCAGTGGAAGTATGCCAGATGACCAAATCGTACTGGGAAAGCACCTCGGAAGTCGGACTCCCGCTGCTGCCAGCTGCGTCGAAAACGGTATATTCATACCCGGCTGAGTCGAGCGCAAGGGCAAGAAACGCGGTATTGCTGAAATTGTCCTTGGAGTCATCCACCAGCAGGATGGAAGGCTGCGCGCACAAGCTAATGACCAAAAGGAGGATGAAACCTATGAGGAGGTGTTTCATGAGTTTTTTATGTTTTTACAAAATTACAATTTTAAAAATTTTTCCGAATATTGAATCTCGTTGGAATCCGTGGCTGTGAGCAGGTAAACGCTGCCAGGGAGATCAAAAAAATCCCCTCGCCCAATTCACGTAACTTATTTACGACACGCTCCTGAGGGATCAAGTGATGAATAGCTTACTTTTTCAGGAAGGCCATACAACTTTTCCCAAAAGCTCGCGCTCTTTCCTCCGTGCATCAATTCGCTGATACCTTTACAAAATGGCGGTCTGTTGGCAAAAATACACTTTTAGAAAATCGAAAGGGGGTTTTCATTTAGTTTCTAAGTACCTTCGCCGCGCGTTTTGCGAAACCAACGCATACATACCAGGATGAATAAAATAATCATTTCCTTTTGGAGCCTGCTGCTCATTCCCGTTTTTTCCTTCGCTCAGGAAGAAGTGTTCAACTATGGCGAGCCTAAAGATTACGAGCTGGGCGGCGTAAGAGTGACCGGCGCGGATTACAGCGACGACAACGCCATCACCAGCATTGCCGGCCTTCGGGTGGGCGACAAGATACGAATCCCCGGCCCCGAAATCCCCAAAGCCATCAAAGCGCTTTGGAAATTGCGCCTCTTTGAAAGCGTGGAAATTTTGAAGGAAAAAACCATCGGGGATGTGATTTTTCTGGAAATCGTGGTGCAGGAGCGCCCCAGGCTGACCCGCCACTCCTTCACCGGAACCAAAAAATCTTTCCACGACGACCTGAATGAAGAAGTCAACAAACACCTGCTGAAAGGCGGTATTGTGACCGAAAACGTGAAAGTCAACGCCAGCAAAGGCATCGAAAAATATTTTATTGAGAAAGGTTACTTAGATACCCGGGTGACGGTGCTGGAGGAAACAGATAATTCCCGGGTCAACGCAGTGGGCTTAGTGTTTAATGTGGATCGCGGCAATCGCATTAAAATTCAGGACATTACCTTCAGTGGCAACGACAACGCCAAAGCCGGCAAACTGCGCAAGAAATTAGAGAAGACCAAAGTGAAGCGCAAAATCTTTGCTTCTTCCAAACTGCTGAAGAACGAATACGCCGAAGACAAAAAGAAATTGATTCAATATTACAACACGCTTGGTTTCCGCGATGCCGTGATTGAAAAAGACAGCATTTGGCGCAAAGAAGACGGCGACCTGCGTATCCATATGACCATCAACGAAGGCAGGCGTTATTATTTCCGCAACATCGAATGGAAAGGGAACTCCATTTACGATACGCCGACGCTTTCGTCGGTGCTCGGCATCGAAAAAGGTGCGGTTTACAACCAGGAATTGCTGGAAAACCGCCTCCGGTTCAGCCAGGATGGCCGCGACGTAAGTACGCTTTACATGGACAACGGCTATCTGTTCTTCCAGGTGGAACCAACCGAAGTTTCGGTGGACAACGACTCGATTGACCTGGAAATGCGCATCTTTGAGGGCCCGCAAGCCACCATTGACAAGGTGATCATCAAAGGCAACGACCGTACTCACGAGCACGTCATCCGTCGGGAATTGCGCACGCGACCCGGCGATAAATTCAGCCGCTCGGACATCATTCGCTCCCAGCGCGAAATCATCAACCTCGGCTACTTCAACCCGGAAACGCTGGGCATCAATACCCCCGTTAACCCCGAACGTGGCACCGTAGACATCGAATACAAAGTAGAAGAAAAACCTTCCGACCAGTTGGAACTTTCGGCAGGGTGGGGAGGTCAGCGCCGTGTGATCGGCACCCTTGGTGTATCGTTCAACAACTTCTCGCTGCGCAATTTTTTCAAAAAAGAATCCTGGCATCCGCTGCCGCAAGGCGACGGCCAGCGCCTCTCCCTGCGCGCTCAGACCAACGGCGATTTCTTCCAGTCCTATAACGTTTCATTGACCGAACCCTGGTTAGGAGGCAAAAAACCGACTTCGCTTACTGTGGCAGGCTTCTACAACCGGTTTGCTTATGGAACCCGGGGCACCGATTTTTACCAGAGTTTCAACATCATTCAGGCAACCATCAGCCTTGGAACCCGCCTGAAATGGCCGGATGACAACTTTGTGTCAAGCACCGCCATCAACATTCAGACCCTGCAATTGACCAACTGGGCGCGGGGCTTGTTCCGCACCGACCGTGGCGCGGTTATTTCGGAGGGCAATTACAACAACTTCAGCATCAAACAAACCATCGCCCGGTCTACGATCAATGACCCGATCTTCCCGCGCGACGGCTCCAGCATATCCTTATCGGTGCAGTTGACGCCGCCCTATTCGCTGTTCAATAAAAAAGATTACGGCGATTTGCCGGAAATAGAAAAATTCCGCTGGTTAGAATACCACAAGTGGACTTTCAATGCAGAGTGGTACCAACCAATTGTGGGCAAATTAGTCTTGAAAGCCAGTGTGAAAATGGGGCTTTTGGGGTCTTACAACAGCGATATCGGCACCTCGCCTTTCGAGCGCTTCCAACTCGGCGGCGACGGCATCAATAACCAGCAATTCGGCTTTGCCGGCGTGGACATCATTTCGCTGCGCGGCTACGAAGTTGCCGACCTGCCGGCGAACGTTGACCCGACCGGCGGCACCTCCGCGACACCGTTATACAATAAATTTACGCTGGAATTGCGCTACCCCTTATCGCTCAATCCAAGTTCTACGATCTATGTGCTGGCGTTTGCGCAGGGAGGAAACGCCTGGCGTACGACACGCGATTTCAATCCGTACGACCTCCGAAGGTCAGCCGGTTTGGGCTTGCGGGTATTCCTGCCCATGTTCGGCGTTTTGGGCTTCGATTATGGCGTCGGTTTCGACAAAGGTGGCGAACGCAGTTTGCGCAATATGGGGGATTTTAACATTATTCTCGGGTTTGAACCGGAATAATGGATTTGGAAATTTGAAGATTTGAAAGCATCCGGTGTCTTGTATCTAATGTCTTACATCTGATGTCTATATACTCATGAAATACTACCTCATAGCAGGCGAAGCTTCCGGCGATTTGCACGGCGGCAACCTCATCCGGGCGCTGCGTGCAGAAGACTCCGAAGCAGATATCCGAGCCTGGGGCGGCGACCTGATGCAAGCGGCAGGTGCCACGGTGGTGAAGCATTACCGCGATTTGGCTTTTATGGGCTTTGTGGAAGTCATCAAAAACCTGCCGACCATTTTGCGTAACATGCGTTTTTGCAAAAGCGATATTTTGCAATACCAGCCCGATGTGCTCATTTTAATTGACTACCCGGGTTTCAACCTGCGCATCGCCGAATGGGCCAAAACTCATGGGATGCGGGTTTTTTACTACATTTCCCCACAACTTTGGGCATGGCACAGCAGCCGGGTGAAAATCATCCGGCGCGCCGTGGAGCGGATGTACGTCATTTTACCCTTTGAACAGGCTTTTTATCAAAAATACAACTACGAAGTAGATTTTCCCGGGCATCCGCTCCTGGACGTAGTGGATCAACACCCGCATGACTCCGATTTGCGGGAAGCGCACCACTTGCCTGATCGGCCTTTGATTGCGCTTTTACCCGGCAGCCGGCGCCAGGAAATCAGTCGAATCCTGCTCCTGATGCTGGAAGTCATTCCTCAATTTCCCGATTATCATTTTGTCATCGCCGGCGCGCCAGCCATTCCCGAAGATTTTTACCACCAATTGCTTTCGGAAACAAAAGCGGGCAAACAGGTAACCCTGATCCAGAATCGAACGTATGATTTATTGCGGCAAGCAAAGGCTGCCGTGGTCACGTCCGGTACGGCAACGCTGGAAACAGCCTTGTTTGGGGTACCCGAAGTCGTTTGTTACCGCGGAGGCAAGCTCTCTTATTGGATTGCGCGCCGCGTGGTGAACGTGCCTTATATTTCGTTAGTCAATTTGATTGTCAACAGGAAATTGGTGGAGGAGTTGATCCAGGACGATTGCAACGCCGGCAACATTAGCGCTGAATTGCGCCGGCTGCTTGATCCGGCTGCCGCCCAATCCATTCAGGCGGGATACGCAGCATTGCGCGAACAACTCGGCACGGCAGGCGCTTCTGCGCGAGCCGCGAAGATGATGGTGGAACGGTTGTCGTAGGGGCGACCCTCGCGGTCGCCCAATGCCCGGTCGCCAAAAATCAACGTGTTCCATTAAACATTCAAAAAAAATGGGGCATTCCGAAAATATCGAATATTTTTGGCAGCACAGTACGTATCAATCATTGTCAGAAGCGCCGACATGCCCTATTTTTATCTTTCTGAAAAAACCATTGCGTTTCCGCATCCGTCGTTGACCGACGATTACGGCATTCTGGCAGTGGGCGGCGATTTGTCGGCAGCGCGCTTGCTGAAAGCGTACTGCATGGGCATTTTTCCCTGGTTTAATGAAGGCGAACCCATCCTGTGGTGGTCGCCGGATCCCCGGTTTGTGTTGTTTCCCGACGAAATGAAGGTATCGCACAGCATGCGCCCCTATTTTAACCAAAAAAAATTTTCCGTCACGCTGGATCAACATTTTGAAACGGTGATGCGGCTTTGCGGAACCAGCGGACATCGGGGCAGAAGCGGCGGAACCTGGATATCTGACGACATGATTGCGGCCTATACCCGCTTGTATAAAATGGGTTTTGCCCATTCTGTAGAAGTTTGGAAAGGCGATGAGCTGGTCGGTGGCTTATACGGACTATCGCTGGGCAAGGTTTTTTTTGGAGAATCTATGTTTGCGCTGGAGGCCAATGCTTCCAAGTTCGGATTTATTACCCTGGTTCAGTTTTTAGCTGAAAAAGGGTTCCAATTAATTGATTGTCAGCAAGAAACCAACCACCTTGGCAGCCTCGGTGCCCGCTCGATTGATCGGGAGCAATTTTTGGACTTGTTGAAACTAAATGAAAAAGAAGAAACATGGATTGGAAGATGGACCTTAGCCTGATAACCTTTTGTAGACCGTTTTTTTATTGATGATTGACGATTACCTAATTGATCATTGATGATGTACCCGTAAGTTATACATCATCAATCCTCTTTCATCAATAACACCTTGTTTCACCCGGGGACACACCCCGTCTTGAAAATCTAATAGTTATGCGCTTTAAAATTACGCTCCTTTTGATGGTCAGTGCGTTGATCCTGGCCTTTCGGAACTCCGAAAACAGTTTGTATCCGGTGGGGTATTTTCGGTCACCGATAGACGGGCAGATCCAGTTGACAGCTACGTTCGGGGAGTTGCGACCCAACCATTTTCATGCAGGTTTGGACATCCGCGGACCGGAAGGCACGCCCCTTTATGCGATTGCAGACGGCTACGTTTCGCGCGTTCGGGTGCAGGCCAGCGGCTACGGCAATTCCATTTACATCACCCATCCCAACGGCTTCACCAGCCAGTATGCACACCTCAGCCGGTTCAGTCCCGAAATCGCAGCATACGTGAAAAAAATGCAGTACGACCAGGAGCGTTTTGAAGTTGACTTGCGGCCATCCAGCTCGGTTTTTCCCCTCAAAAAAAGCGACCGCATCGGCGCTACTGGTAATACCGGCGGGTCGCGTGGCGCGCACCTGCATTTTGAGATCCGGGACACCAAAACAGACGAATTGGTGAACCCCATGTTGTTTGGCTTTAAAGTCAATGACACCACCGCGCCGCGGATGTACGAGTTGAAAACTTACGACCTCAACACGCAGCACGAAACCCTGAGCAGCAAAATCCATACAGTCATCAAGCCTAAAGGTGCCAAAAATTACAAAATCAAAGGCGATACGCTCTATGTCACTTCGCCCCGCGCCGCTTTTGGATTGAAGGTGTACGATTTCATGAATGGCATGAACAATAAAAACGGTATTTATAGCCTGCGGCTTCACCGGAACGATACCCTCAGTTACCAGTTCGACATGGAAAACTTCTCTTACGGTGATACCCGCTACCTGAACGCACATTTGGACTACGAAGAACAGATTGCACGCAACAGTTATTTTTATCGTAGCTATGTCTTGCCGGGCAATTGTCTGCCCATTTACAAGCAGCGGTTGAACGACGGTGTGGTTGCCCTGCGCCCGGGTAAAGCCACTAAAATTATGCTCGTCGCCACGGATATTGGCGGCAACCGCTCGAAATTGATCTTTTGGGTGAAATACAAAGCGCCAGCTACTACCCCTGAAAAAGGTGACTATGCCCAAAAATTGCCTTACCATCAAAAAGCAGATTTTGAATCCGACGGCATCCAGGTACGCTTCCTGGAAGGCACTTTTTATGAAAATGTCTATTTCAAATACCAGAAAAGCCGGGTTACTGCGAAGAATGTCTATTCGGCGCTTCACCACCTGCACCGCGCACGCACTCCGGTACACGACTTTTTTCCGATTGCATTGCGTCCCGACTCTGTTTTGCCGGCGTATTTGCAGCGCAAAGCATTCATAGGCCAGCGGCGCAGCAACGGCGGAGCAACCAACTGCGGCGGAACCTGGAAACCTGACGGCTGGATGCATACTGAAATCCGCAGTCTGGGCGATTATTGCATCATGACCGATACCGTGCCGCCTTGGATCACACCGTCTAAATTCCAATACGACATGAAAACCCTTAAGCGGATGTCGTTTAAAATCAGTGACAACTACTCCGTTGCCCCGAATGTGAAAGGACTCCAATACCGCGCATACCTAGACGGGAAATGGATCCTGATGGAATTCGACGCCAAAATCAGCTTACTTTACCACTGGTTCGACCCGAAATTGCCGGCGGGCGAGCACGAGCTTTGCTTACACGTGAGCGATGCGATGGGGAATGAGCGGGTGTTTGAAGGGAAGTTTTTGAAGTAATCCTAAGGAACGCCGAAATAATAACTTCCCGATTTGGGCGGTGGCTTTTGGCTACGCCGAACTTGCGTTTCCCACCGGACTTCCCGCAATTGCTTTCAGTCGGCGCAATTGCCTTCGTCGGTCACGTAGCTTTGGCTACGC
>JBBQGV010000034.1:0-47424 GCA_038323375.1 Chitinophagales bacterium | reverse complement strand
GAGCGTAGCCAAAGCTACGTGACCGACGAAGGCAATTGCGCCGACTGAAAGCAATTGCGGGAAGTCCGGTGGGAAACGCAAGTTCGGCGTAGCCAAAAGCCACCGCCCAAATCGGGAAGTTATTATTTCGGCGTTCCTTAAGTGCCGGGACAATATTATTTCACAATGGTCACATCTCCTCGAATGATATCCCGGTTACCAATATCCAACCTCAGAATGTAGTAATAGGTACCGTGTGGCAACTCTTTTCCATCATTGTTGGTGCCCTGCCAGTTATTCGCATAAGGTTTGGATTGATATACGATGTCTCCCCAACGGTTGAAAACGATCAATTCGTTGTTCGGAAATTCTTCTGCCGGGTTGCTCAACAGGATGTCAAAGACCAGCGCTTCATTCAATCCATCGCCGTTGGGGGTGATGGTGTTCGGAAGCTCAGGTTCTCTCCCGTCATTTGCAACATTGATGATAATAAGGGCAGTATCGCATTGGCCCGGACAATCGAGGTTGCAAATCTGGTAAGCCAGCTCGGTAGCGCCTTCTGCACCAATACCCACGCTAAAAAACAGGGTATTGTTTACAAAACTGTCTATCATACCGAAAGCAGGATTGCCCAACAGGGTCGTTTCAAAGTTCGTGATGCCCGTGAGGATGTCATTGGAAGTTACGTTGATTGACCCGCTGCGCATATCAGCGCTAATGTTGAGCGCGTCATTATTAGCCACCGGTTTCCCCGACGAGACGACCACGACCGTATCGGCGCTGTAATTGGCGCATCCCGGTGCAGAAAGCGTCCAGACGAAAGTCGTGGTGCCATTGCGCAGGTTACTGACTTCAGTTGTTCCCTGATCCGGCGTTGCAATCACGGCGCTGGATACGCTAGTCCACAAACCGGTTGTTCCTGTGGGTAGGTTAGCGGTCAGGGTAGTCAAATCACCACAAAGATCCTGGTCAGGGCCAGCGTTGGCATTCCCCAAGCTGTTGTTGAGGGTAACCACCACGGTATCTGCATCCATACAATTGTTCAGCGGGTTGGTGACCAGCAACCGATAGGTGCCCGGCGCATCAATAGCCGGATTTTGGGCGTTTGCCGGAGTAGGCGTGACGCCCCCACTGATGTTCGACCACTGGTAAGTGCCAGTGGTTGAGCCCGAGCCATCCAATATGGTCATTTCACCGCACCCAATGGTAAAATCTGGGCCTGCATCCGCGACCGGCGTGTCATTTGCTGGCAAGACCTCTATGGATTCCGTGGCGGTGCAACCATTGTCGTCCCGAACCACCGTCAGCTCATAGGTACCGGGAGCATTCACCGTGATAATCAGTGCGCCGCTCGGTGGCGTAATCGTTCCGCCATCTATGGCAGTCCAGGTAATCGAAGAAAAGCTGGTAGCCTGGCCGGTCGCTGAAGCGTCCACAACAACCGAAGGGAAGGCGCAGGAGAACAGCGGCGGCGTTACAAAAGAAATGTCCGGGGGTGTCAGGTTAGCACCAACTTCTACATCCTTGTTGGTTTCGCAACCATTTGCATTGTTGCGCACCGTAAGCGTATAGGTACCGGCCACGGTCGCCGTTGTGATCAATTGATCCGCCGGACTTGGCGCGCCGTTCGTACCTGTCCACAGGATTGTGATTCCGGTATTCGGCAACGTCGCGGAAGCATCCAGCGTCACCGATGCCACAACGCAGGTGATTTTTTCAGCCATCACATCCGGAATCACCGCACTGGCAGTATCAGCAGTCACGATCGCTGTATCTCTTGCCAGACAACCATTGGTTATATCGCGTACAGTCAGAATGTAAGAACCACCTGATGTTGCCTCAGCGGTAAAAATATTATTCGGACTGGGCACCGTAGCGCCGGAGCCGACCACGGTCGTCCACTGGTAGGTGTAATCCGGGCCAACCGCGGTGCCGTCTCCGCCTAAGGTGACGGATGGCGTTGCGCAGGTAATGACCAACGCCGGGGTTAAATTGGCTGCGACTGCCCCCGGCGCAATTGTATCCACTACGACGACAACCTGTTCAGTTACCGCACAACCACTATTAGTATCGGTTACCGAGACTAAGTAGATGCCGGCTTGATTCACCTGGGTGACAGCTGCGTCGGTTGCGCCTATGATGTTGCCTGTACCCTGAACAGACCAAAGGTATTCATAGGTACCTCCCGCAGGGGTTACCGTTGAAGTCAGGGTAACAAAAGTACTCGTACAAGTGATTTCATCTGCATCTGCAATGGTAACCGTTGGAGGAGGGTTGCCATCTGTCATAAGCACCATTTCATCCGTGGCCGAACAACCGGTGTTCGTGTTCAGAATTTCGAGCGTATACGTACCCGGCAGACTGACTTCCAACGAATTGCCTGGAATCGTGTCGCCTGCCGGCCCTGTCCAGATGATGTTGATCGAATCTCCCAACGTGGAGCCGTTTGCAGTCAGGATATAGGACGGACTATTGCAGGAAAGCGTAAAATCTTCGCCTGCATTCGCAATCGGCGGCTGATTATTCGACTGTACAATAAACGTATCGAGGGTCGTGCAACTGTTGTTCGGGTTAGTCACGGAAATCTGGTAAACACCCGCTACTGCTTCCGGCGACAAAGTGGTTTCGGTTCCAGGCACAATCGGCCCGCCGGAGACCACCGTCCAACTAAAATCGTACAACACAGTATCCGGCGAAAGCGCAGCCGTGAAAATGGCGCTCAGCCGATCACAAGTGATGGAGGAATCCCCGCTGAAAGCCACCTGTGGGTAGTCTAAGCTTGGAATCAGTTCTACCGTGGCCGTATCCCGGCAACTATTGTCTATATTCGTTACAATAAAAGTGTAGATACCCAGCTCGGTAGCGGCAGCGGTAATGCCCGGTGCCAATGCAACGTTATTGGGGTCAAACCATTGGTAAGTCAAGTTGAGATCAGGTGGATTGGTTGAAGCAGAGCCATCGAGCGTTACAGCAGCGCCGGTACAACCTAATTCGCGTTGTTCCGAGCCGACATTGGCGTTTGGCAGTTCCTGCGCGTCTTCAATGACGACCGTATCTCTGGCTTCGCAGTTGGTGGCTACAAATTTCACCACCAGTTCGTAAGAGCCTGGCGCATTGGCCGTAGCTACAGCTTGTGTGCCATTGGTAACTGCCCCTCCATTTAATGGTGTCCAAAGGTAAGTAACCCCGGTAGCCGTAGAAGCAGAGCCATCCAGAGCGGCAGTCAGGTTCGTACAATCCAAGGTTTGGCCAGCGCCTGCATCGGCCACAGGGGCTTGAGGTTGAAGCACTTCTATCGTATCGCAAACCGTACAAGTATTATTTTTAGTTACACAATACGTATACATCCCAGGGCCAGGCAATACCGCTGTCTGTTGGTCAGAGATAGGTCCTCCCTGTATGGTTTTCCAGGAGAAGGTGAATCCAAGCCCTGAAGAGCCTGTTCCGGTAACGACAACCCCCGTAGTAGCACCACATCCGGAAACCCGATCCACGCCAGCGTTTGCTATCGGCTGATTGGGCGCAAGCGGAATTATAAAGAAGGTATCCAAAATGAGCGCAGGATTTCCCTGATCAAAGAGTTTTACAAACAGGGTATCTCCGGCAGTCACGGTGGCACAAAGGTCACCAACTAATAGTGGCGTGAACTGCGTAAAAGCACCTTGTGTCCAGGTTGTTCCCAAGGGGCCTTCTCCACCGGTAACCACCAGTACGATGGCGCCATCACAAGTACCTGCGCAACTTGCCGGGGTAATCGTCACACTTTCTATAATCAGGCGGTCTTTAATGCACATTTCTCCATCGGTAGCCAGTAGGCTACCCGGACCGTTCAATGTTTGAACAACCGGCGTAGGCGTTTCGGAAATTTCTACCGGGAAACATTCGCCGGGCGTTCCGATCAACTCATAACATACTTCAAATACGATGGTGGTATCGTTTACTGCGCCGATGTTTGCGCCTGCCGCATTTTGCCAGGTTACCCCTATTGATCCTACTCCCGTATTCGTCAGGTCAAAGTTAACAAGGGCCAGCCCGGGCCAGGTATTCGCCAACTGAACACTGGCATATTGCAAGGAGCTTGGATCCCAGCTAATTTCAAAGCTGGTATTGGTAATGCCGTCAAAGGAGGTCACCGAAAAAGCCACGCAGGCTGTATCTAAACGGTCGCCTTCCGCCGCTTCCACGATGAGGCCGTAGCCTTCGGGGAAGAGGGTACAAACTTCAGCAACGTTGCTCGTGACGCCGATATTTTCGCCATTGGACGTGGTGCTGATGGCCTCCGCAACCAACGGGAGGTTAACGAGCATCAGGTCATCGCAAACATTGGGTTGGCTGAGCATGGTGAAGCAGAGTTCAAAAATCACCGTGCCATCCACTAAGGTATAATCGGTGGAAGGATTCCAGGTAAAAAACAACAAACCGGCAGCTTCTGCAATGGTAAAGTTGCTCATATCCGCCTCAGGAAGCGCGATGTTGTTGACGACCACAGACCCCATGTGGCTTGGATCCCAGGCCATGGAGAACTGGTAACTGAGGATTTCCTCAAAATTGGAGACACTCACCTCTACACAAGCTACATCGCCCGGTATCGCTTCTGCGTTGGAGAGGTTCATGACGACGCCCGCCGGCTGGATCACTTGCACTTCGCAGTTGGTTGGGTTGATGCCGATATCGGGGCCGTTGCCGATCTGTATATTGGTCGGGCCGGTAAAATTGAACGGGCTGTTGCCGCCAAGGCCGATAACGGAGAAACATACTTCGTACATGACGGTGCCCGCGGGTAGGTTTTCGTTGGGGAAGGGCGTTGATTCCCAGTTCACCCCGAGGACGCCGTTGTCTGCCTGCGATATATTGAAATCACTAATGTTGAAATTGCTGATCAGCGGGTTAAATGCTTGCACCCCGGTATATTCAAGGATACTGGCGTTCCATTGCATGAGGTAGGCAAAATCCGAGATGTTGTTGAAGTTGCCGCCAGCAATGACCTGCACGCAAATATTGTCGTTCAAATTCACCGGACTACCACAGTTGGCGCTCAATTGAAGACCAGTTGGGTCGCAATCGCCGACTGTTACTGTTCCTACGTGCGGCAGGAAAGTGATGTTCGTTCCGGCAACGATGTCGTTGGTGACTTCGATCATAGTCGGCGCATCGGAAATTTCGATGAGCGTGGATTCTTCGCAGTTCCCAACAACCCGGAAACACATCTGGAAAAAGAGGAAGCTGTCTTGTAAAGTAATCCCGGGTTGATCGGGAAGCGGATAAGACCAGGTAAACGTAGCGGTTCCTTCCGGAAGATCGGGAGGTGCGCCAAAACTGCTGGATACACTTAAGTTGGGCACACTTCCCACAACGACATTTTCAAAATTCAACACTGAAGCGTTCCAGTTGATGGTATACTGCATACTGCGCAGGGCATCAAACCCGGTGACCCGGAAATCCACACAAACCAAGTCGCCTTCCTGGCCGGATGTACTCGAAATGAGCAATTCCACCGGTCGGACGCAAACCGACACCAACCCGCAGGTACTGAGCAAGCCAATATTATTACACCCGGTTCCTTCCCGGTATACTTCCGGCACCGGAAGGCCGGCTATGCAGACCTCGGCTGTTTGGGCGTAGGTTCCCATCGCGGTGAAGCAAATCTGGAAAATCAGGTTGCCGTCAGGCAGATCTACACCCGGTGTGGGGGAACTACAAGGCGAACTTTCCCAGTCAACGTGGATGAATCCGCCTATGTCAAAAATAAAATCACCCCCTACCGTCATACCAGGCAAACCAATGCCGCTGATGGTCGGGTTTTGCAAAACGGAAGGATCATACTGAATGGTGAACTTCATGGACTTAATGTCCGTAAAATCTTCTACAGTCACATCCATACAGAAGTTCTGCCCGTTGCAGGGCGACTCCGTGGAAAAGTTGATGGTTGGCTGCGCAATGGCGGAAACGCCAAGGGTCATACCAAAAACCAAGAGGGCAAGAATTTTTTTCATGGAACCGAATGAGTTTGGGATGCAGGATACGCTCGTTTTATTCATGAGACATTCTACGTCAGTTCAGATACAAGATCCAAATAACGAAGTCTCCTTGCAACGCATGGCTGCGAAGGTAGAACTTCTATTTTTCAAATGAAAAAGTGAGGTTGATTTCGTGTGTGCTTCCGGCAGTTGGGCCAAAAGAACTGAAGGAGTAGTCGAAACCATAACCGATGCGGATGGTATTATCAAAGGTGTTTTGGCCGATGATGACGCCTGCATCCATGTGGAAGTTTCCTCCGGTGGAGACCCCCGTACCAATCCAAAAGCTGCTTGGCATCTGGTAGCGCAGGTTAATATCCGCGTTGATGGGTGCGTTGGGCGCGTATTTCACCCAAACGGAAGGTTCGAGGAAACTGTCGTTATCGAAAAACTTGTAAAAGCCCAGGAGACCATAGAAGTGTTGCACGCGTTTGGTGTAAAACTCTCCGTTTTCGTCCTGGAACGTAAGGTCGAGGCCAATGACTTGTGGCACGGATACGCCCGTGTAGAAGAAATCCCCGTCGCCAACCATTTGGTAGTAGTAAACGCCGAGGCCAACATCGGGAAAGAGTTGCGACTGGTCTTGTTCGCCGATCACGTCGTTCGGATCGCGCAGGCGGATTTTTGAAGCATCCACCCGGTACTGAACCAAACCTGCGCTGAGCGCAATGGAAAGGCCGCTGTATTCCGGATCGCCGCTGACAACGCCGCCAATGCGCCCGTAAACGCCTGTGAAACCGGTCGGGCCGGTTTGGTCGTTGATCAGGTGGCCGCCAGCCATCAAGGTGACGCCGGAATAATCCGTATTCAAATAAGAACCCCGAAGGGTTTGGGTGCGCGGGCCGTTTGCCAACCCAACCCATTGCGCCCGGTAGGAAACGCCGAAAGTCATATTCTGGCCATAGGCGAAGTAATCACCTTCGATGGCAGCAGGATTGATCAGGGTGGCGTTTTCCCGATATTGGGTAAACAGGGAGAGTTGTTGAGCAAAGACGGCAATAGGCGCCAATGACAACAAGAGTAGTAGGAGGATTCGCGTCATGGGATAAGTTTTTGAGACCCGTAAAGTTAGCGTTTAATCTGTCTGAAAAAACGCGACCAAAGATAGAAGTTTGGTTTGGATTCGGGAGCGGATGTGAAAACCTATTTTTAGTTTTAACATTTGCATTTAGAAAGTGGTCGGTCTGAGGCAGGGTATGGACACTTTAGGCGGACTATTGGTCAAAAATAAAAAAAACTGCCCGGTCGCAATAAGCTTCCGGGCAGCTGAAACACTTGAAACAATATATACTGCGCGAATTGCCACAGCCAGAAATTGGATTTTTTCAGTGCATGTAGCTTTCGGGACTTTGATTGGAGGAGGAACTTCATCATAGTCAGGTGGATTTGCTCCTGATCCATTACAAGCCTAAAACCGTGCCAGAAATTTGGGTTCAGATAAAAAAGGGATGCCAAAGCAGATCGGAAGGAAAAAAAGAGGAATAGAAGACGCAAAGCCTCTAAGGGCTTGTTCGGGATTTCGGGATTGACTACGTCGAATCTTCGATTTGAGCCAGGGCGGGTGCAACTCTGTGGAACTCCGGGTTATTTTATTTCGCGGAGGCCCACAGACGTAACGCGGAGGCTCGCGGAGGTAACGCGGAGTCTCGCGGAGAGTTGGGGGTGTAGCTCCGTGGAACTCCGTGTCTTCTCCGTGAAACGCCGTGTTATTTTTTTCGCGGAGTCTCACGGAGGTAACGCAGAGGCTCGCGGAGAGTTGGGGGGGTAGCTCCGTGGAACTCCATGTCCTCTCCGTGAAACGCCGTGTTATTTTTTTCGCGGAGGCTCGCGGAGAGGTGGGTGTAGCTCCGTGGAACGCCTTGTCTACTCTATGGAACTCCATGTTATTCTTTTCGCGGAGTCAACAATAGTCGTCTCTTACCCCTTTATTTACTGCTGCCGCATGGCCTCCACAGGATCCATCCGGGCTGCCTGCATGGCCGGAATAAAGCCGGCAACGACCCCGATGAAGACGGAGAAGCCGATTCCCACCATTATATTACCAAGGTCGAGATAGATGTCGAAACCAATGACTACCGTGAGGATTTTCGTGATCAGGAAAACGAACAACAAGCCCATCAATCCACCGATAAGGCAAAGGATGATGGATTCGATGAGAAATTCCAGCAGAATCATATAGCGCCGGGCGCCTAAAGCTTTTTTTATCCCGATGATGTTAGTCCGTTCCTTGACCGATACAAACATGATATTGGCAACGCTGACCCCGCCGACCACCATAGAGAATCCCCCGATCAGCCAGCCCAGAATATTCAACAGCCCAAAAAAGCTGTCCATAAAACTGGCGATCATAGACATTTCATTCAGCGAAAAATCTTCTTCCTGTTTGGGTTTCAGGCGGTGGTGTGCGCGCAGGATGCCGGTGAGTTCGTCTTTTAATTCATCCAACCCTACATTATCGGAAGCTTTAACGGTAACAGTGGCGTCAAAAATCTGGTTGGCCTTCAGGTTCGCCAAGCTCCGGGCATTGGGATAAGAAACTACAATGCAGTCGTCGAAATCCAATGGATTAATCAGGTCGTCGCCAGCTTGCTCGATGATTCCGATTACTTCATAGGTGCGGCCAGACAGCTTAACGCTGCGCCCAAGCGGGTCAATGGGGCCAAACAAGCCTTCGGCAACTTTGTAGCCGAGGATGATTTTGTTAGCCCCGTAATGGTATTCAGCGGGCGAAAAATAGCGCCCTTGAGCAAACTCTATTTTAAACATTTCGGCAAACCCCTCGGAGGCACCGATTAATATCGTTCGTTCTACACTGTTAGAATTGAATTTCAGGGTTTTAAATCCAATAACAACGTGATAGGCCGTGAGGGAAGCATAGCGCGATTTTTCCGTAACAGCTTCGTAATCCTCGTGATCCGGATTGGGGCGTTTCATATAATTCCACCAATTGTCGCTTGCATCTGCCCACGGCCATTTTTTTACGTAAACGATGTTGTTGCCCAGCTTTTCTAAGCTGCCGCGCACGTTGTCTTCCAGCGAATCTACCGCCGACAAGACCCCAATGATGCAAAAAATGCCAATGGAAATGCCCAATAGGGAAAGGAAACTGCGCAGGCGGTTGCCCCGCAACTGCTGAAGGGCCTGGCCGATGCTTTCCAGAATAATTTTGTTCAATGTCTTCATAACACCAACAGTGGAGATAGAATGGTCAAAAACGAAACGGAAGGTAAGCAGCGCGCCGGTAAAAAGCCAAATCCTTTAGATGAATTGGAACGTTTCATCGGTTAACCGTAAAATCAATGTTCCGGATTGACTAAATTATCCTTAATTTTATCGCAGATTAACACTATAGTAGTGAACAAATAATATGAATCTACACTTCCCACGGGAAGCGTTACACCCAAACACAAAGCCATGATCTATCTGGGTATTATTGAAGATGAAAAACTCGTTAGGGAGAATCTTGAAGAATTTATGGGCGGGCAGCCCGATGTTAAAGTAGTGCTCAGTACCGACTCCGTAGAAGCGTTTTTGCGTCGTTTCCCCGTAGGTACGCCATTGAATATGTTGTTGTTAGACATTAATTTGCCGGGCATGTCGGGGTTGGAAGGCATTCGGCACATTCGCAATAAATGCCCCGATGCAGACATCGTTGTATTGTCTGCCTACGACGACTCCGACAAGGTTTTCAAGGCATTATGCGCCGGTGCGGTTTCTTATATCTCCAAAAGAACGAGTCTGCCGAATATTCGGGAGGCATTAAATACCGTGTTTCAGGGCGGAGCCTATATGTCGCCGTCCATTGCGCGGAAAGTAGTGGATTATTTCGCCCCCAGTAAAAAAGACGACGAGGATCATCACCTGACCGGTAGACAGGAGCAAGTCGTTCAAGGCCTTGTAGATGGATTGAGTTATAAAATGATCGCTGATAAATACCTGATCTCAGTGGAAACGGTGAGGGATCACATCAAAAAAATATATAAAAAGCTCCAGGTGAATAGTAAGGCGGAGGTTATTCGAAAAAAATTGGACGGGAAGATATGAAGATTCGAACGCCGGTAGGGTGCGACCCTCGCGGTCGCCCAAACACCCAACGAACCACCAACAAGAATGATTTGAGGATTTGAAGATTGAACGTTTGGAAAGAACATGGTTAGGGATAGCCAATTTGCCTTTTGCCCTTCCCCCCAAACCCTTTGAAAACACAGTAAACACGCTTATGTTGAAAAACTCAGTAAATGCTTGTATGCTAAGCCTTTGGGGCTTGTTGGCTTCTTTTGCGCTTTGTGCGCAACAGACCACCCCACAGGCAGTCTACTACACGTTGAACGACGGGTTGTCTGATCGCTTAGTGACCGACGTCCTGCAAAGCCGTTTTGGATTTGTCTGGGTAGCAACCACTAATGGCCTGAACCGCTTCGACGGCTACGAATTTGTAACTTTTGGCAAAAGCAAAAGCGCCAGTCAGCGCCCGATCCTGTCGGCCATAGACATCAAAGAGATTCAAGAAGATAAATTGGGGAACATTGTGGTTCTCTATCAAAATGGATTTTCTTTTTTTGACATCCTGAATCCCTACACGCACCGGGTAAAAAAAGTGATTCCGTTTCAACAGGAAGTCAGGGGCATCATTCGGCACGTCACCGTAGACCATGCAGGCGACCTGCTACTCATGGCAACCAGTCAAGCAGGGATTGTGGTCTGGCAGTACGACTGCGAAACCGAAAAGTTGTTTCAGCGTTTTGAACTGAAAGAAGCGCGCACCGATACAGGTACGGTTGCCCAAATGTTGCACTGCCGAAACGGCAATTTCCTGCTCAATGACAGCAAAAAGGGACTGCGCCTCCTGAATGCAGGCGGCTCAGTTGTCAGAACCTTCAAAGCGGCGGATTTCGATATCAAGCCCGATAGCGCACACCAGTACCCGTCAGCGACCTGGTTCCTGCACGAAGACCGGAAAGGCATTGTTCGGGTAGCTTTCAAAAACATCCCTGGTGTTTACAACCTGGTTCCCGAAAATTCCGGCAATTATTCGGTTACCCGAACCCTGGAAAAAGACATGATCAGCTACCTTTCGGAAGACCGGAAAGGAAACCTGCTTTTTATGGCTTCCAACGGCATTGGCACATATCCGCAAACAAAAAAAATATACCATTGCGGTTCCGATCAAAAAATCCAGGAAGCGCCGCATTTGCTTACCGCAAATGAAATATATACGTGCATTTACAGCAATGACTTTTCCAAAACGACCTTTATGGGCATGGATACCGGCTTAAAAATTGTCCGGAACAACCGCTCTGGCGTAAAGGCGTTTTTGACAAAGAACCTTGATGTCCCCAACCAACAGCGGGGGGTAATAATGCGCGGCATGACGGGAAACGGCAAAGGATTGCTCTATATCGCCCGGGAATCGCTCCACTGGTACGTACTTGATACAAAAACGAACCAGCTTGATACCTTGCAACTGATTGATCAGAAAACCGGCCAGCCCATTAATTTCACTTGCGGTCTTGATTTGTTCCTGCTCGACCATCACCTTTGGGGCATCACCTGCTACTACTCCACCCAGGGGCAACTTTTGCTGTACGACACCGAACAATGTACCACAAAGCGGTTTTTATACAAAGACAATTTCAGGGCGTTCATGGTAAAGCGCAACGGCACATTCTGGCTGCTTTGCGAGTCACAGACCGGCGTGGGGTCCTTAGTTCATTTTAACCCGGCTACGGAAAGATTTACCGTTTTCGCCAACCCGGATGGGGGAAATCCGCTCAAAAAAGTGGTGCCCCGCTACATCACAGAAGCACATGACGGGACGATCTGGATTGGCACGGAAGATGGGTTATTCCGCTTTGATCAAAAGGCTAAAATCCTTGAAAAATATGCCGACAGCAGCGAAGGCGGAAGGCTGACGCTGAGCGATTATACGATTTATGTGATTTACGAGGATCCAATGGGCAAGCTTTGGCTGGGCACTAAAAACGGGCTCAATGTCTGTGATTTGAATACGAAAAAGGTAGAGATTTACAACAAAATCAAAGGGGGAATGGCCAGCAATACCGTTTGCGGGATTTTGCCCGATGAAAAAGGAAATTACTGGATCAGTACCTTCAACGGCTTGTCGTACTTCGATACGAAAACCCAAAATTTTCGAAATTTTTTCCAGTCAGACGGCCTCACTCACGATGAATTCAACCGCTTTTCCTTCTACAAAGACGAAACCGGGCGTTACTATTTTGGCGGGGTCAATGGTTTGAATGCGTTCTATCCCAACGATTTACTCAACGACGCCCCAACCCCTACTCCGATTTTGACCAAAATCGTTCGCTTTAATTCCGCCAAAGACAGCCTGCTTACCCAGTATGAAACTGAGGTTACGAAAGGCATCACCATTGATCCTTCTGACACGTATTTCCTGATCCATTTTGCGCTTCCCGATTTCGGCAATCCGCGAAAAAGTCAGTACATGGCCCGGTTGGAAGGTTTTGATTCCGACTGGTCCTACCTCGGTTTCAGCAACAATATCCGATACAACAGTCTGCCTCCGGGTAAATATACGCTGCGCGTAAGGGGCGTACCTCCCAACGGCAACTGGAGCGCGAAAGACCTGCTCATTCCCATTGTGGTCAACAAGCCGTTCTACAGGCGGGCATTGTTTTATATGTTGGTCGGGTTGTTGATTGCTGGCGGAATCTATGCTTTTTCATACAACCGCCTGAAACAACAACTTAGCATTGAAAAACTGCGCATGAAATTGTCCAGCGACCTGCACGACGAGGTCAGCGGTTTGCTTTCGGGCATTGCCATGCAAAGTGATATGCTGCAAATGAAAATCCAGGACGAAGACAGCAAAGCCCGGTTGCATACCATCGGCGAAGCAAGCCGCAAAGCCATGTCCAAACTAAGCGACGTGATCTGGGCCATAGACTCCCGAAAAGACAAGGTGGAAGACCTCATTCAGCGCATGCGGGAACACGCCGACGACATGCTCTTACCCATGGACGTGACCTATGAGTTGAAAATTGACAAAATTGACCTACAGGAAAAGATGCCGGTTCACCTGCGCCAAAACCTTTATTTTATCTACAACGAAGCGATCAACAACATCGCCAAGCACGCCAACGCCACCAAAGTCTGGGTCGAATTTATCAACGCCGGCAATGTTTTTGAAATGTCCATCAAAGACAACGGGAACGGCCGCGCACGAAGTTCTTTCAAAACCGGCCAGGGCCTTTCCAATATTCAAATGCGCGCCCAACGCCTGAATGCGTCGCTTCAAATTATCCGGGATAATGGGTATACGGTAAGGTTGACGATGAAGAAGTTTGCGTAACGGCAGGCAGCCTGCGGTAGGGTGCGACCCTCGCGGTCGCCCATGTTAGGAGCCCCGGGAGCATCATTACATCAGTAGACTATACAAAAAATCCGCTCTGCAGCTAAAACTACAGAGCGGACAAGCGAATGAAAGAACATCAGTTCTTCAACACTTAAAATCTTAATTATTGGCGATAATCGTTACGCCCAGTGCATTGGTATTTCCTACTGGCGGCGCGAGAAATCCTCTTGCAAAAACAGTATAAATTTTACCGGCTGCCAGAGAAACGTTGGGGATTTCCAACGCTACGACGGAAGTTCCGGCAACTCTTGCCTGCAGGTTGTAAGTACCGGCATTGAGCGGCGTAAAGGCCGTACCTGATTTGAAGCTGGTATTGCCAAATACCACTGTTCCATCCGTGAGCGTAACATCAACAGCAGGTGCGTCTGGGCTTAAGTGAACGAAACGCACGTGCGCTTTGCCAGCAGCAGGCGTCGTGAGGTCATCTACAATCAACAAAGCTTCGATGCTGCTGAGGCGGTTGATGGCGAACAGCGAATAATTCGTATTCGGGTCAACTGTTGCATTGGCATTGATTACCGAAGTAGTCGCACCTGCAGCATTTACCTTGAAATTGCGGTTGCCAGCCTCTACATCTAAGTATCCGGTGTTGTTCGGAAACGCAAGCGTAGCGGAATTCACTTTGATGTCATCCACCAGCAAGTCTACTCCCGGAGCGTCCGGGGAAGCATGTACTACCAATACTTTGCCCTGAGCCGGATCATCGTCGTCGTCGCAGGCAGAAAAAATCATTGTCGTGAAGAGTGCGAGCACTACAGCAGATAAAACTGAGTGCTTTTTCAAAAGTGCTTTGAACATGCTTGAATCGTTTTGGGTGAAAAAATCAATATTGGAAACTTAACAAGCCAACTTGATTTTTGTGCACAACAAGTCTCCATTTTGACGTCAATTTGACAAACCCCCTAAAACACCCGCTTTTTTACAACAATTTGCAACCCAGATTTAACGATGAATTTTAGGTTTTCCGGATACACCACCGCCAATGCATCCATCGTGGCGGTTTCAACAATTAGTCGGGATGCGGGCCTTTTTTCCCACCACGGCTGGCCCCCTATATTTTCTACCCAACGTGAACCCAGAGCATAAATCCAGGAGTCGTTCGTGTCACCCTTCAAACAACGCCTTAATCCCATACTTACTACATATCGGACACTTCAACGGATCGTGCCCCCGTGCAGGGCAATACTGGCGGCCAAAAAAGATAATCTGCAGGTGCAGTTTATTCCAGGTGTTTTTTGGAAAGAGGTACTTGAGGTCGGTTTCGGTTTGCTCCACGTTTTTGCCGCTGCTCAGACCCCAACGCCAGGCTAAGCGGTGAATGTGCGTATCCACCGGAAAAGCAGCTACGCCAAAGGCTTGCGACATCACCACCGAAGCCGTTTTGTGGCCAACGCCGGGCAGGGCTTCCAGCGCTTCGAAATTAGCTGGAACGCTGCCGCTGTATTTTTCAATCAGAATTTGCGATAAGCCAAAAATAGCCTGCGATTTGCGCGGCGAAAGACCACAGGGTTTGATGATCTCGCGGATTTCTTCCACCTCTAATTTGACCATCTCAAAAGGATTGTCGGCTCGGGCAAACAGGATCGGTGTAATTCTATTCACCCGCTCATCGGTACATTGCGCCGATAAAAGCACGGCGATGAGCAACGTGTAGGCGTCTTCGTGCGACAGCGGAATGGGCGTTTCCGGAAATAATTCTTCAAGGATCACCGCAATGGCCGCTGCTTTTTGTTTTTTTCCGAGAGCCATCTTATTGATATTCAAAGGTTCCATGCGGGCTTTCGATGCGGACGGCGCTACCCTTGTGGGCTTCTACGTGGCCGATCACCGCCGCTTCGATGCCAAAAGCTGCGGAAATGTCTATGACTTGTTGTGCATACGCTTCGGGCAAATAGACCTCCAGCCGGTGTCCCATGTTAAAAACCTGGTACATTTCTTTCCAGCTTGTTCCGGACTCATTCTGCACCATCTGGAACAGCGGAGGCAAGGGCAGGAGGTTGTTTTTTACCACCCGGGCATTCTCGATAAACTTCAGTACTTTCGTTTGTCCGCCCCCCGTGCAGTGAATAAGGCCGTGCAGGTGCGGGCGAAGCTGGTCCAGCACCTTTTTCAAAACCGGCAAATAGGTTCGGGTAGGCGAAAGGATGAGTTGGCCCACGTCCAAAACTTTGCCTCCTATGGTTACTTTATCGGTCAGTCGTTTGCTGCCGGTGTAGATAAAATCTAAGGGTGTGCGCGGATCGTAACTTTCCGGGTAGCGTTCGGCGTAAATTTTATGCAGGATATCATGCCGCGCCGAGGTGAGGCCATTGCTGCCGGTTCCGCCGTTGTAGGTATCCTCGTAAATCGCCTGCCCGTAGGATGCCAGGCCAACAACCACGTCGCCGGGCCGGATGTCATTCACCACCAGATCGGTGCGCTTCATCCGGGCAAAAGCGGTGAATCCAACGTCAATCGTCCGCACGATATCGCCCACGTCCGCCGTTTCGCCGCCGGCCAAATGAATCTGGATGCCGTATTCCTGCATTTTTTCCACAAAGCGGGAAGTTCCACCGATCACCGCTCCGATGACCGAACCATCCACTAAGTGTTTGTTGCGCCCGATGGTGGAAGATAGGATGATTTCATCCACGCACCCCACGCAGGCCATATCGTCGAGGTTCATGACAATGGCGTCCTGCGCAATGCCTTCCCAGATGTTGAGGTTGCCCGTTTCTTTCCAGTACAGGTAGGCCAGACTGGTTTTGGTGCCCGCCGTATCGGCGTGCATGATGTTACAATAGTCGGGGTGGCCTGAGGCCACATCGGGTAATATTTTGCAAAATGCATTGGGAAACAAGCCTTTGTCTAAGTGTTGAACAGCGGCATGTACCTCGTCTTTGGTTGCGGAAACGCCCCGCTGGTCGTATTTATATCGTTCAGGCATCAGTGCGAATGGATTTTAGTTTGGCAAAGCATGCAAAAGTAATCGAACTGAAACTGAAAATGCGGCATCCTGCAATGAAATTTAGCCATAAGGTGTATCTTGGTTCCACAAAATGAAAAACTAATGAGCTACAAGATTGCCGTCCTCGGTCCAATTCCGTATGATCACATCACGACCAGCAAAGGGATGAAGATTGTCAAATATGGTTGCGCAACCCATCCTGTAATTGCTTTGGCCAAGTTATTGGAGGGTATTGGAACGGTGGTGCCGGTCACCCATATCCGGAAAAAGGACACAGCGGCTGTTCGCGAACTGCTGGGGGCTTACGCCAATATTGACTTGAAAACCATTTTTGATGAAGCTGACCAGGGCGATGTCATCCAGCTTCGTTTTGTGGATCAGAACAACCGCCTTGAAAAACAAACGGCGTTTATGCCGCCGATCAGCCCACGGGATGTCCAGTCGGTTTTAGACAGCGATGTTTTTGTCGGCGTTCCGATATCCGATTATGAGGTTCCGCTGGAAACGCTGCGCTACATCCACGAGCATCGAAAACCGGATGCCATCACCATCTTCGACGCACACGGCCCGACGACTACCGTGACGACTACCGGCGACCGACTTCGGCGTTTTTGGGTGGAGCGGGATTTGTGGCTGCCTTATATTGACATCCTCAAAATGAACATCGAAGAAGCTGGCTGTTGCTGGTTTAAAAAAGAATACGCAGAAGATGAGCTGACCAAAACCTGCCAGGAATTGAGCGAAGCTGATATGGCTGATTTTGCGCGCTATGTGCTGAATCTGGGTTTGAAAGCGCTTTGCATCACCCTCGATGCAAGGGGGTGCATGGTCTATTCTTTAGACGCTCAGGGCGAAATGAAAACCGATTTTGTGAAGTCGGTTTGGGTAGAAGAAGTGATTGACACCACTGGCTGCGGCGATTCTTTTGCTGGTGGACTGGCCTTCGGGTTGCTGGAAGACCGTGACAACTATGTCCGGGCTGCGCAGTTTGCCAACGCACTCGGTGCGTTAAGAACCCAGGGCACGACCTTCGATGTTTTTCGCTCGCGGGCGGAAACGGAGGAGATTATTCGGATGAGTTATTTTTCCTAATAACCAATCACGGCGCCATCGTGCTAAACGAAACAATCTTAACCGTCCGGCCCCACATGTTGATGGATTCCTCATGGGTTTCTTTGGCTACGACCTCGACCTGCTTCCCGTCGTATTTGATCTGATTGGGCAAATTCACCGGCTCCCACTGGTTGCCGGCATCGTCTATGATGCCCCAGAATCCCATACCAAGTTTGTTGTAAATGACTTTGCCTTTTATGGTGAAGTTACTCATGGTTGTTTCCGTTGTTCGTAAAAATTTTTTCAATGGTGGAATGCATCAGGTCGAGCTGTTTGCTTTGCTGCTGCACCGTATGCCGAAGCTCGCGTATTTCTTCATGGATTCGGTTTTGGAGGTTTTGGGGAGAAGGTAAAAAAGGGCTTATTTTTGCCCGAACGTACCAAATCTCCCGGATATCGTTCATAAAAACCCGGTAAGGTTCGTAAAATACATTGTCTGAAGCCAGCAACAGGGCTTTTTCGTCTTTCAAATGGTTGAAAACCCGTTTCACCAACACGTCACCCCTGGTGACAACCACATAAACGTAATTGTCTTTGATGGCGTTTTCCCACAAAATGGGTTCAACGTAGCTGCAAATGACCTTGTCGCCTTCAAACAAGGTGGGTTCCATGCTGTCGCCCGCCACATCAAAAGAACGATGGGTGCCCGCTTTATATTTATAGTCGGGCAGCGTAAACGAAGGCAAATCGTGAACAAACGAAGGGCCGGCCATCTCGGAGGCATAACCGGCTTGCGCAGGAACCGGCACATGAACGATGCGCTCTTCGTCTTTTGAATCGGTAACGATGGTCAGCACCCGGAATGTTTTGTGGTCTTCTTCGGTCATGAACATCGGGCCATCGCCGGTCAGGACGTACACGGGGTTCATTTTGTATTTTTCAATGGCTTTTCTCAGCAACTCGATTGTTACATCACGACGGTTTTTCAATATTTCGCTTAAACTCTGTGGCAGGTAGTCCAACGACATGGCAAATTGTCTGCTGGAGCGCACACGCCCTTCCTCGCGGAGCCGGTCATGGCACTTAATGAACCGTTGCGTAATGATGCTATTCATAGTATCGGAGTCTGCTTTGCCAGAGAGGCATTAAAAGTCGTCGAACAAAAATAACAATACAGTTCATTTATCGTGAATGTTTTCAATTATTTATTCAAATAGTTTATACTTGACCGCTTTTTCCCGGTTCGGCGTGCCTTTTTTCCCGTTCAGCAAGCTTTACTTTTCCCTTAACACGACCCCGGCCTACCTTTGGCGTTACAATGATCAAAGTATTACGAAACACGGGAGAAATGAAATTCAGCAGCTATTGGATTCTACTTTTTATAACAGGAAGCATGCTTACGAATTATTCCTGCAAGCACAATGGTCTCGGCCCTTTAGACGACGACCCGATCATCACGGACACTATCCCGAATGATACGACAGGAACCGGCGGTACGCCCTGCGACCCGAATGTGGTCTATTTTAACCTTGAGATCTTACCGATTTTGCAATCGCGCTGCGCTTTTTCGGGATGCCACAACGAGGCGTCGGCACAGAAGGGTGTCGTGTTGACTACTTACGAAAAAGTGATGCAAACAGCCGAAGTCGTCCCCTTCAACTTAGGCGAAAACGACTTGTACAGGGCAATCACGGATGATGACCCTGAAGACCGCATGCCCCTTGCCCCAAATCCTGCGCTTTCACAGGATCAAATCAACCTGATCGCGAAGTGGATTTTACAAGGCGCGAAAAACTTAGAATGCGACGCGAATGCAGGCCAATGCGATACCCAAAACATGTCCTTTGCCAGTAACATTCGCCCCATTATTCAAAATAGTTGCCAGGGTTGCCACAGCGGAACTGCTCCTTCTGGCGGTATTAACCTGTCAACACACAACGGTGTGGCTGCAGTAGCCAATAATGGCAGGCTGTATGGCGCGGTCGCAAGACAACCGGGTTTTGTAGCGATGCCCTTTGGAGGAAATCAGCTACCTCAATGTTCTATTGATAAGATCAAATCGTGGATTGATGCAGGCGCGCCAAACAATTGATACTTTTGCAGCGCGAATAAAAGAATAGTAAATTGGCGGACAGTATTAGACTAAACTGACGCAGCTATTCTGTATCAAAACACCGTATTATTAAGTCAATTGATTCTTATCTCTAAACATTCAGCTCAATATGAAAAAACAGTTCTTAAGCGCCCTTGCAATAAGCGCTATTTTAGTCGCAGGCGGTTGCTACTACGACGTAGAAGAGGATTTATATCCCGTGGGTGATTGCACAACCACAAACATGAGTTACGCAACCGACATTGTTCCGATCCTTCAAACCAATTGTTATGCGTGTCATGCACAAGGGGTGGGGTTGGGAAATGTTACGTTGCAAGGATACACCAATCTGAAAATTTATGTGGACAACAGCAAATTGGTTGGCGTCATCAACCACGATTCCAGGTTTCCTGCAATGCCACAGGGCGCTGCGAAATTATCGGCCTGTAATATTGACAAGATTGAGCAGTGGGTAACCGATGGCGCACCAGATAATTAGTGTTTCTCCATTTATCCGGGTGTCTGTTCTTTAGAGTTCGAGAGCAAGGCACGCGAAGGCCCCAAAAACGGGAGTTTACTCGCGTAATTGACCGTTTTTGGGGTCGAGGGTAACGCAGCTATCGGACTATAAAGACAGACACTAATTTCTATCATTCGTAATAAACCGTGCAGGCTTGGGAGCATGCAATATTACAAAGCTCCCAGGCATTTTGATTGACTAAGCTAAATCGTCAGTATTATGAAAAAAATAATCCTTTTAGGACTTTTGGCTGCTGCTGTTATAGCCGGCGTTACGGGCTATTTTATGTGGAATAAGCCCCACCAAAACATGCAAACTGCCGATGCCGATGTGAAGGCAGATGCCACCACGCTTTACAGCGAATACGAAGCGGATGAAGCTGCGGCAAACACCAAGTACCTCGGTAAAATTGTGGAGGTAAGCGGAACGGTTCGCGAAACCACCACAGACGAAACGGGCAGTGTAAAAATTATGCTCGACAGCGGCAGTGAAATGGGGGGCATTATTTGCGAATTGGATCCGCTATCCAAACACAAACGCACTACCTTTCAAATCGGCGAACAAGTGCGCCTGAAAGGCAAATGCGACGGCGTTTTGATGGATGTTGTCCTGACCCGATGCGTAGAAGTAATAAAATAGTTGTTTGTTGACATTACTTTATTCCTTATACTCGATACCCTCTACCATTTTTTTAATTCACTCATTCAAACCATACATATCATGTTAAAAAAGTGCATCCTATTTGGCCTGTTTGGCTTGTTCGCCATCAGTGCCCTTAATGCTCAGAAGTATTTTACCCGCGAAGGCAAAGTGTCTTTCTTTTCCGATGCGAAAGTCGAAAAGATTGAAGCACTCAACAAAACGGCGACCAGTGTGTACGATGCCGAAACCGGTAAGATGGAATTTGCCGTATTAGTAAAAGCATTCCAGTTTGAAAAAGCCCTCATGCAGGAACATTTCAATGAAAATTACATGGAAACCGATAAATTTCCGAAGGCAAGTTTTAAAGGAACCGTTAGCGATTTTAAAGCGGTAAATTTGGCCAAAGACGGCGTTTATCCGGTTAAAGTCAAAGGACAACTGACGATGCATGGCGTCACAAAAGAAGTGGAAACGGAAGGCAAATTTACGGTCAAAGGCGGCGCTGTTTCGGCTACGTCTGCCTTTATAGTTGCCGTAGCGGATTATGGCATTGAAATTCCGGCCCTTGTACGCGACAACATTGCCAAAACGGTAAAAATTGACATCTCGGTTGGCTACCAGGAATTGAAGAAAGGTTCCTGATCCACCGGATCGCACGATAAGAATTGACTTGCTACCCGTTCATGCCTTGAACGGGTAGCATTTTTGCATTTTACCACTAAATATACGGATGAATGAAAAAGCACCTTTACCCTCTGTTTATGGCGCTTGCCCTCACTTTGGCAGCGCTTCCACTTTTTAGCCAGGAAGATTTGCTCTCGCTACTGGGCGAAGAAGAAGAAACCACGGATTACGCCAAAGCCAGCTTCAAAACCAGTCGGGTCATCAACCTGCACTCTCTGGAAAATACAGCGAGCGGGGTGTTGGATGTCAAAATTTCGCACCGGTTCAACACGGTACAAAACGGGCTTTACGACTTCTTTGGCTTAGATGGCGCCAACCTGCGCATTGGCTTCGAATTTGGCGTGTCTGATCGCTTAGCCGTTGGGTTTGGCAGAAGCAATTATGAAAAAACCCTCGACAGCTTTGCCAAGTACAAAATTCTGCGCCAAAGTAAGGGCAAACGGAACATGCCCATCACCTTGGTCGCATTCGGCAGCGTGGCCATGCAAACACTGAAATGGGCCAATCCGGATCGCGACAACCACTTTTCTTCGCGCCTCTACTACACCGGGCAGCTTATTTTGGGTCGAAAAATCAGCGAAGGGTTCAGCCTTCAGTTGTCGCCAACCATCGTACACCGAAACCTCGTGGCTACCTTTGAGGAATCCAACGATGTCTATGCCTTAGGCATTGGCACCCGCATCAAATTGTCGAAGCGTATGTCTATCAACTTTGAATACATCTACGTGCTTCCTGATCAATTGGCACCCCAATTTGTAAATTCGCTCTCCGTCGGCCTCGACATCGAAACGGGCGGCCACGTTTTTCAGTTGCACTTTAGCAACTCCAGAATTATGGTCGAAAAAGGATTCATTGCAGAAACCACCAACAAGTGGGAAGATGGCGGCATCCATTTTGGATTCAATATTTCGCGGGTGTTTACGATTGTACGGCCGCCGTTGGATTGACGGGCTAAGGAGAAAGGTTAAAGGAGAAAGGGGGCTACGTAATACTATCAGGAATGGCGTAACATCATGAAATTACGTACCCTTCTTTCTACTTTATACCTTCTACTTTCCATGAATGCTATTGCCGTACCACCTTATGGATGACGACACTTCCCGTTTCGCTTTTTACAATGACCCCGTACAGTCCGCTGGGTGATGTACTGGTTTCCAAGCGATACGACGTGACAGTGCCATTCCATTTCGCTTGCAGCACAGGTCTTCCCGTCAGATCAACTATTAAAATGGATTGCATTCCGATTTTGCTGGTGATGGTGAGTTCGTTTTGAAAGGGATTGGGCCATACAGCGAAGGCGTCCTTCTGGTCTGGTACGATCGTTTGGGTAATGTTACAAATTGCCCCATTGAACCCAGTGGCGACTTCCCCTGCCTCCTGGTAACAGACCAGCGGGCCGCCCTGACCGCCATCTATAGCCCTTTCATAATAATCCCAGGGAAGCAAATACTCGTTGATGTTGCCAATCTGCTCCACAATCGTATCCTGTACGAGGAAAGATTCTGCTCCTTCAACAAGGAAAGTATATTCAACTGCCATCCACTTCAATGCCTGGTTATTCCATTGATGATGGCCGGTATCCGTCACTGTCGCCAGCGTATTCAGTTGTCCAAAGGCGCTTTACCCGCCAATCACCCAACTATCTCCGGGTTCTGTATTGAAATTGATCAAGGTATCAATGTAATTCGATCCATCGTAACAACTGACGATTCCGTTTTCCGATCGGAGAAGGATGGGAGGAAATAAAATGGTATCTGTATTTAAAAATATCCGGTGCGTGTAATATGCGGTTCTTTTTAATTGCACGTAGGTTTCTCCTCCAATTTCAGCCTCGCCATCTCGTTCCAGTAGCATGGATCCCGTTTGCGAAAGCCCATCGTAGCTATAATGCCATACCGCTGGTAATTCCCCAATTTGTTGGGCAAAGGCAGAAACACAAAACCCCCAAAAAAGGAGTGTTGAAAAGTAGCGCTTTTTCATGTTGGCTGGTTTTGATTGGAAAAGAAAAGGTATTCACCAAATATCGCCTCACCCCCCCGCCACGATCATCTCCGAAATATCATACACCATCACCTCGTCCTGGCGGTCTTTGGCTTTCACGCCGTCGCTCATCATGGTGAGACAGAACGGGCAATTTACGGCGATGACCTGCGCGCCGGTAGCTAAGGCTTCTTCCGCGCGTTCGACGTTGATGCGTTTGTCGCCGGGTTCGTCTTCTTTCCACATTTGGGCACCGCCCGCCCCGCAGCACAGGCCGTTCGTGCGGCTGCGCTTCATTTCGGAAAGGTCGGCGTCCAAGGCTTCCAGCACCTGACGCGGCGCTTCGTACACGCCGTTCACGCGCCCCAGGTAGCAGGAATCGTGGTACGTGATTTTTTTGCCTTTGAAAGAACCGCCTTCTTTCAGCTTCAGTTTGCCTTCCGTGATGAGCTGGTGGATGAGCTGGGTATGGTGAATGACTTCGTAGTTGCCCCCCAGCGCCGGGTATTCGTTTTTGAGCGTATTGAAGCAATGCGGACAGGCCGTCACAATGCGCTTTACGGCATACATCTCTAAGGTCTGGATGTTTTGCAACGCCATCATCTGGAACAAAAACTCGTTGCCGGCGCGACGTGCGGGGTCGCCCGTGCAGCCTTCTTCGTTTCCTAAAATGGCGTAGTTGATGCCCACTTGTTGCAGGATTTCGCAGACGGCCCGCGTCACTTTCTGCGCACGCGCATCGAAACTACCGGCGCAGCCTACCCAGAATAGGATTTCCGGCGCTTCGCCTGCGGCGGCCATTTCGGCCATAGTTTTAACGGATAGGTTGGTCATTTATGCTGCTAGTGTATTTATTTTTGCGATTTCTAAGGATTGGATGTTGTCTTCCATTTTTTGGATGCCTTCAGCGTGATTGAGCTGGTGGTAGATTTCGAAGGCGGAGTGGTGGTATTTGAGGGCTTCGTCCAATTCTTCCTGATTAAACTCAGTAATCGGCACCAGCGCCACAGGGATGGTTACCACTTTTTTGGCGCGGATGCCTTCGAGGTAGTAGCGGTCATTAACAAATAGCTTTTCGATAGCGTCGGGGTTTTGCATGTGGTTTAGCTCGTGAAAAATGAGCAGCACTTGCTTGCCTTTATTTTTAATGCGGTAGTTTTCAATGAGTTCGTTGAGCAGCCTCAACAGGTCGTCGCGGCGGGGTGTCAACACCTCCCGAACGATCTGCCGTTTGTCGTAATTGAATTTGTAATCTGCAAAAAAACCGCCTTTGATCTGGAAAATGCTCAAAAATTTGAGAATCGGATTTTCGCCGAAACCAACTTCTGCTTTGGCGCCCGCATTAGCCTGGTGGCTTTTTTGTGTTTCGCGCTCCACTTTTAGTTCGCCTTCCAACTGCTGACGCGTGCCTTCTAAGCGTTCTTCAAACTTGCCTTTCAGTTCCTCGTCGTAAATTTTGGTATAAAATTCCCGCTCCTCCTGCGTCAAAAAAGTAGAAGGCGTCAGGCTGCGGTAAATTTCAGGCAGGGTATTGGCTTTTTTGATTTTTGAACTCATATCTGCACTTTACTTTATTACAACAACTGACTTTATATCCTACAAACATCCTAAAAATTCTTCAGGTTCACAAGCCTTAATTTCGGGATCTCGGAATCAACGTCACCGGATACACCACCAAACTCTCATTTCCATCTTTCCCCACTGCGGCGACCCCAAATAAATAATTATCAATGACGATGTTCTCAAGCATAATATCGGTCAGATTTTTATCTACATAGCGGGAAAACTGCCATTGCGGAGCCGTCGTTTCGCGCCAGTAGACCTTATAGCCGGCCAGATCGGGGTCGTTCACGGCATCCCATTTCAGGCGGGTGGAAGGTTCCACAACCCCGCCGATCATGACGTTGACCGGTGAAGGCGGTGCCCAGGCCAAAGCAGCTAAGGCGATGGCGTTCACGCCGGTGAGTTTGGCGGCGTATTCAAAATTGACCCCTTCGATCACGTCGCCATAAGCGATGCCATCTTCAATGCGCACATTCTGGTGCTGGCGGTTGTAGTTTTCCCAGGTTTCCATGATGCGGATGCCCGGAAAACCCAGATCGTTGAACGGCTTGTGGTGGCCGCCGCGCCCAAAACGGTCGAGGCGATAGACCAGCATGGCGTCGAGGTTGGTGGTGTAGAGATCCGTAAGTTTATCTACGTAGCGCGCCAATTGCCGCGAAGGGCCGTCCACTTCGCCGCCGTACACGCGGTGCCAGGCGCGCTGTTGTTCGGTTTCAGTGGCCGGAACGGGTTCGGAAAAAATGCGGAAGGTGCGGTTGTCAATGACCCCGTTGATGCCTTCAATATTGCCGATCATGTCGTTGTTCAGCACGCCGAGGATTTCCCAGCCGTCTTTTTTAGCATTTTCTGCCATGTATTGACCGCCGATCAGGCCCTGTTCTTCGCCGGAAAGGCCCACATAAATGACGCTGTTGAGAAACTTGTATTTCGTCAGCACCCGCGCCGCTTCGATTGTGCCAGCCATGCCGGAAGCATTGTCATTTGCACCCGGTGAGTCACTTTCGCCGTCGCTGGGATTGGAAGGCCGGGAGTCAATATCGCCCGACATGATGACATAGCGATTGGTATACCTCGTGCCGCGTTGGATGGCGACCACATTGACGATCCACACATCGCGCGGGATGCGCGGATTAACGCCGCCTTTAAACAACGTGCGCTGGTAAAAGACTTCGAGACAACCGCCGCAGTCTTTGGAGATTTTTTCAAATTCCGCTTTGATCCAGCGCCGGGCCGCGCCAATGCCCCGCGTTTCCGACAAGGTATCAGACAAGGTGCTGCGCGTACCGAAACCCGCTAAAATGCGGATGTCTTTTTCAAGGCGTTGTGCGGAAGGCGCTTTGGCTATTTCGTACAGGCGCGGATCCAATTGCGGCGCAATGGCGGATTGGCCAAAAACAAAGGTGGCAGTAAAAAACCAGACAAAGAAGAAAAGTAGGTTGTGCTTCATTGTTGTAGCGTCAGTGCCTGTTACCTTGATTTTTTATTGATGATTGACTGCTGGCGCGAGGCCTATTGCTGGCGCGAGGCTCCGGCCACTGCTGGCGCGAGGCTCCGGCCTCGTGTCTACTATTTATGAGGCTCTGCCTCGTATTCGGGCGACCGCAAGAGTCCCCCCATACCAACTGCTGGCGCGAGGGGACGCCTGATATTGGGCGACCGCAAGGGTTGCCCCTACTCCTCCACGCCACTGAACAACGCCAGCAAATCTGACAACTGCTCCTTCAGGTCTTTGCGATCCACGATGAAATCGAGAAAACCGTGTTCCAGCACCGATTCGGCGCTTTGAAAACCTTCCGGCAAATCCCGTTTGATGGTTTCTTTGATTACCCGCGGTCCGGCAAAGCCAATCAACGCTTCAGGTTCAGCGAGGTTGATGTCGCCCAGCATGGCAAAAGAGGCTGTTACGCCGCCGGTAGTCGGGTCGGTCATCAGTGAAAAATAAGGAATGCGTGCCCGAGCCAATTGGGTGAGTTTGGCGGCGGTTTTAGCCATTTGCATCAGCGAAAAAGCAGCTTCCATCATGCGCGCGCCGCCCGATTTGGAGATGATGAGCAACGGTGTATGCGTTTCGATACAAAGGTCTATCGCCATGGCGATTTTTTGTCCGACCACAGACCCCATAGACCCGCCGATGAACTTGAAATCCATTGCGGCAATCACCAAAGGTCTTTTGTTGATTTTGCCTTTTGCGACAGCAATGGCATCCGTCAAACCAGTGCTTAGTGCCGCCTCTGCCAGGCGATCGGGGTAAGGCTTGATGTCCGTGAACTCGAGCATGTCCCTTGCCCGCAGCTCTCCAAACATTTCTTCGTAGGTGCCATCAAAAAGCAACTCGAAATACTCCTGCGAACTGATGCGGACATGGTAGTTACACTGAGGGCACTTATAAAAATTATCCCTGAGTTCCTTCACGGTAGAGGTGTGCCTGCAACGCTTACACTTATACCAAAGCCCTTCCGGCGCCTCCTTCTTGTTCCGTGTTGCGGTTTGAATCCCTTCCTTGAGCCGTTTGAACCAACTCATAATTGTAATTGCTTTTGTTGTTTTTCGCCTTGCTTCTCAATGCATTGTGCGCGGTTTTTCACTGCGACAACACAAAACCGGGCTTTAATACGGAAGTCAAAATTAGCAATAGCCTCCGGATAATTCTACTTTATCGTTTTATTCTTTTGAGGGACTACTGTTGGTAAAGCACCATCGCCGTGTAGGGCGGGATGCTCATGCTGCCATTGCCGATGCTATCTAAACCCTGTTCGTTGATTTGGTTGCCGTTCACGACGACGGTCCATTTTCCGCTCGGAATTTGGAATTTTTTATCACCCGGGTTTCCGTTAAAAACCACTAAAATTTCTTTCCAGCTATCGTCGTTGGCATTGCCGGAAATGGTATAAGCGACCAGATTGGATTCACTCAGCTCCAGAAATTTCAGGTGCTGCCGAATCATATCTGCGCTCGTCATCCGGAATGCCGGGTGGTTTTTGCGCAAAGCAATCAGCCCTTTAAAATAAACGTACACGTCTTTGTGTTTCGACTTGCGCGACCAATCCAGAAGGTTGATGTCGTCGGGCGACTTGTAGGAATTTTCTTCTCCTTTTTTCGTGCGCAACAATTCCACGCCCGCATGGAGGAAAGCAACGCCCTGCGAAGTCAGCACCATAGCGCCTGCAAGTTTATGCATCCGGATCCGTTGGGCTTCGCTGGCTTCAGATGCCGAAATGGCGAGGCGATCCCACAGGGTATGGTTGTCGTGGCAGGACGCATAGGTAATCGTTTGCTGCGGTTCCTTTGCCCAGGGCGCTTTGGAGTAATTGACTTTTTCGTAGTTGACCTGCGGATGTTGTGTAGAGGCAACGATGCCAAATTTCACGCTTTCTTCCAACCCGGCCAGCCCGCTTACAAAACCTTTTTGCTCGGGGTGAAATACATGCCCCTTGATCCCGTCGCGCATGTCGTCGCTGAAGGCAGCCACGTTTTCCATCAGGTAGGTATTTTTTTTGATGGCTTTGCGTTCGTCGGGCAGCGGACTGGCACCTGCCGTCCAACCTTCTCCATATACAAAGATGGTGGGATCAATTTTTCGCAATTCCCGGCTCACTTCATTCATGGTTTCCATATCGTGAATGCCCATCAGGTCAAAGCGAAAACCGTCCAAATGGTACTCGGTTGCCCAATATTTCACAGACTCAACGATGAATTTGCGCATCATGGCCCGTTCGGAAGCTGTTTCATTGCCACAAGCAGAAGCATCTGAAAACCCGCCTTTTTCGTTTTGGCGATAGTAATAACCAGGCACTAACTGGTTGAAATTGGAAGCTTCCGTTACGCCGGTATGGTTGTAGACCACATCTAAAATAACGCGAATGCCCTTGTCGTGCAGGGCTTTCACCATTTGTTTGAATTCGCGGATGCGCACCGCCCCGTTTTCAGCATTGGTGGCGTAGCTGCCCTCGGGCACATTGTAATTTTGGGGATCATAACCCCAATTGTACACCCGGGGGTCGTAGGGTTTCGATTCGTCAATAGACAAATAATCGTATGATGGCAACAGGTGAACGTGGGTGACGCCTAAGTCAACGATATGATCCAGCCCCGTCGCTTCGCCTTCTTTGCTGCGGGTTCCGATTTCCGTAAGGCCCAAAAATTTGCCCTTGTTGCGAATGCCCGAATTGGCGTCGCTCGACAAATCCCGAACGTGCAATTCATAGAGGACAATATCGGTATAGTTTTTTAATGCAGGCCTGCGGTCATTCTCCCAACCGGATGGGTTCGTTTTCGCGGGATCCACCACCATACCGCGCTTGCCGTTAACGCCTACTGCCTTCGCATAGGGATCGGGCACTTCAGCCAGCCATTGCCCTTTGATTTTGACTTGAAAAGCATAAAACTGGCCTTCTATATTTTCTTTCACTGTGGCCGACCACACCCCTTTTTTGCCTTTTTTCAGGGGTTGCATTTTCAAAGGCGACCCGCCCTGTCCTTCTGCATAAAGCAGCATCCGGGCTTCCTCTGCCGGGGGCGACCAAAGTTTAAACACCGATTTTTCAGGCGACCAGGTCAGTCCAAGGTCTATGCCGTTGTAAACGGGATAAGTGTCGTAAGAACCCGTAATTGGTGCCATTGTTTTACAGGACATGAGTAAGGACATAATGATTAAGGAAAAAGCCCGGAGAATCTTCATAGTAGCAGTTTTGGGTAAAAGTAGAGAATTTTGGAAATATTCATTCCATAAAACGCTTGCTTCACTTCCCAGGATTGCCCCGTATGCTGGAGCAACGCAATGCCCTGCGCTTGAAAAGCATGTGCAAAAGTTTGTGCGGAAAAATACTGCCATGCCTGCGGGAATATTGCTTCACGCAAATCTTTAAAAGCAATGGTTACGTGCGGATGAAACCCATATTCGCGGTCGGTTCGGATGCTGAGCTGTTGTTCCAGATGCGTTTCCAGTGCATGTTGAAAGCTGTCCAGATCGGGATTTGGCTCAACATCCACATAAATGACGCGGGGTGGAAAACAGTTGAAGTTGAGCAGCCGAATGGCCGGCGACGGGTGCAGCGCCATAAACCCGGAAAGGCTGCCCGAAAGCACTTCCAATTGTGCGGCTGGCCAGCTAAACGGAGGAATCAACGTCAGGTGCGGCGGCGAATTCAATGCCCGGGATGCGCCAAAATGTTGTGCGGCATACGCTTTAAACCCCGTAATGGTTTCGCCGGCTTCTCCTTCCACAAGGATGGCGATAAAATAAATGGCATCGGGCATAAGCAATGGATTTTGAAAGACACACATCTTTGCGCTGACAAAATGGCACTTTTCCGCTTTGAATTCTGTACATTTACGCTGTTTTTTAAAGAAACATACCGCTGAACTTCGATTCAGCGGAAATTCAGTTCAGGAATCCCGGATTTCAACAACCTGCAATTCAATTTACGATATGCTGCTTTACGACAATAACCCAACGCTGAACGACCTGCCCAAAGTCATTGACGAAACGCGTCAGGGCGAGGTATTTTTGCAGGAAGCAACAGCAGATGGGCAGCCGGCTGGCAAACATTTTTACATCGAAAGCTACGGTTGCCAGATGAACTTCAGCGACAGCGAGATCGTCGCCTCTATTCTTGCAGACCTGGGGTATCGCCCAACGCGCAATGCGGAGCAATCCGACCTCATCCTGATCAATACCTGTTCCATCCGGGAAAAAGCCGAAGATACCGTGCGCAAGCGGTTGCGCATTTTCGATAAAATCAAACAACAACGCCCGGGAATGCTGGTTGGCGTGTTGGGCTGCATGGCCGAGCGCTTGAAAAAGCAGTTTCTCGAACAGGAAAAATTGGTGGACATCGTCGTTGGCCCGGACGCCTACCGCGATTTGCCCAATTTGATTGCCAATGCCGAAGAAGGTGACAAAGGCATCAACGTCTACCTTTCCCGCGAAGAAACCTACGCCGACATCAGTCCGCTGCGTTTAGACAGCAATGGCGTTGCGGCGTTCATTTCCATCATGCGCGGTTGTGATAATATGTGCTCGTTCTGCGTAGTGCCTTTCACCCGGGGTCGGGAACGCAGCCGCGACGCTTTCAGCATTGTGGCGGAAGCCACCGAATTGTTCGCACGCGGCTACCGCGAAGTAACGCTGCTGGGGCAAAATGTGGATTCTTACAAATGGGAAAACCCGGAAACCGCCACAGTGCTCAGTTTCGCCAACTTGCTGGAATTAGTGGCTAAAGTTCATCCTCAGTTGCGGGTGCGGTTTTCCACCTCCCATCCCAAAGACATGAACGACGACGTGCTCTACACCATGGCCCGCTACCACAATATTTGCAAATACATCCACCTGCCGGTGCAATCGGGCAACAGCCGCGTGCTGGAGCTGATGAACCGAACCTATGACCGCGAGTGGTACATGAACCGGGTGCGCGCCATCAACCGCATTTTACCCGATTGCACCATTTCTTCTGACATTATTGCAGGTTTTTGCACCGAAACAGAATCCGAACACCAGGATACGCTCAGCATGATGAAATTTGCCAATTACAACCTGTCTTATATGTTTACTTATTCTGAACGACCGGGAACACTGGCTGCCCGAAAATACGAAGACGATATTCCGGAGGAAGTGAAGAAACGCCGGCTGGCAGAAATTATCCGCTTGCAAAATCAGATTTCACTGCAACACAACCTGGCCGATATTGGAAAAACGGTGGAAGTATTGGTTGAGGGGGATTCCAAACGTTCGGAACTCGAATTCAAAGGCCGGAATTCGCAAAACAAAGTGGTGGTTTTCCCGAAAAGGGAAGACCTGAAGCCGGGAGATTATGCCTTTGTAAAAATTACGGACGCCACCAGCGCAACACTGCGCGGGGAATTGGTGTGAATCTAATAGCTAACATCTGACATTTTTTGTCTCCTATAGAATGAGCAACACCCTCCAAACGATAAAACAGCGCTACGGCATCGTGGGCCGGTCGGAACAACTCGACCGGGCACTTAGTACGGCATTGCGCGTGGCCAACACCAATTTATCTGTGCTGATTACCGGAGAAAGCGGAGTGGGCAAGGAAGTTTTTTCGCGCATCATCCACGAACAAAGCGCTCGAAAACACAACAAGTTCATCGCCATCAACTGCGGCGCCATTCCGGAAGGCACGATCAATTCCGAATTGTTTGGTCACGAAAAAGGCGCGTTTACCGGTGCCACAGGCGAACGCAAAGGCTATTTTGAAACCTACGACGGCGGAACGATCTTTCTGGATGAAATCGCCGAAATGCCGTTGGATACTCAGGCTTACCTCCTTCGGGTGCTGGAAAGCGGGGAATTCATTCGGGTCGGATCCTCCCAAACTCAAAAAACCGATGTGCGCATCATTGCCGCCACGAACGTCAACTTAGACGAAAATATCCGGAAGAATAAGTTTCGGGAAGACCTCTATTTCCGGCTCAATACGGTGCCCATCCGCTTGCCTGCTTTGCGCGAACGACAGGAAGACATCTACCTCCTGTTCCGGAAATTTGTGTCTGATTTTGCTGAAAAATACAGAACGCCGCCGGTTCAGTTAGACGAACGGGCGCAGTTGCTGATCGAAAATTACAGCTGGCCTGGAAATATCCGGGAGCTCAAAAATGTAGCGGAACAACTCTCCGTTTTATCAGAAAGCCGCATCATCTCGGCAGAAGACTTGCTGATGTTGATCCCAACCATTGCGCAGCGCAACCTGCCCGCCATCCGGGATCGGAATAGCCAGGAAAGCGGCAGTTTTCAAGAGCGGGAAATCCTGTACAAACTCCTGTTTGATATGAAACGCGACCTGAATGACCTCAAGTCACTCGTTTTTGAACTCATCCGGAGCAATGACCTGAATATGCCGGACAACGCAACCCTACGCGGTTTGCAGATGCCAGACTACAATTTGGAAACCGAACGGGTCATGGAGTTTAACCGCAAACCCATACCAGAACCAGCGCACGGCGCTTCTGAAAACTTCGACGCACCTTCTCCTTCCAAGCCCATTATTCTCGATGGTCAGGGTCATTCGACCTACGACTCAACGGAAGTAGTGGAAGAAACGCTTTCCATTGAAGAAAACGAAAAAGAATTGATTCGCAAGGCTTTGCGCAAACACAGCGGCAAACGAAAAGAAGCCTCGCAGGATCTTGGCATTTCTGAACGCACTTTGTACAGGAAGATTAAGGAATATGATATTCAATGAGGATTTGAGGATTTGGTCGTTTTGGTATCAAATAACCAAATAACCAAATCCTCAAATAAACCACCTACACCATGACCATGCGAACGCATCCCCTAATATTCCTTTCCCTGCTTTCCGTTACCTTCTGGCACGGGTGTTACTCTTTCCGCGGCATAGACATAGACGCGGAAACACGCACCTATTATGTCGAGCAGCTAAAGAACAATGCCCTCGATGCGGCTCCATCCTTGCCCCAGACTTTCACAGAAGCGTTGAAAGAAAAAATCAGAACCGAATCGAGGCTGGTTTTGGATGATAAGAACCCGGACATTGAATTCAGAGGCGCTATTGTTGACTTCCGGGTGTCTGCCGAATCGCCACAGCCCGGAGAACGAACCGCGCTGAACCGCCTGACGATCGTGACGGCCATCGAATTCATCAACCACAAGAATGAGGCGAAAAACTGGAAACAGAACTTTACCTTTTTCTACAATTTCCCGAGCGTGACCAGTTTGACTTCAGTGCAGGAAGAAGCCATTCAGGCGATCGGCGATCAGATTATGGAAGACATTTTTAATAAAGCCTTCACCAATTGGTAAGTGTGGCGGTCAATAAAAAAAGCCCCTGCAAAAGTGCAGAGGCTAACTTTTTAGGGTGAATGACCGGGATCGAACCGGCGACCTTCGGCTCCACAAACCGACGCTCTAACCTACTGAGCTACACTCACCATCTTTAAAAAGCGTGGCAAATTTACAAAAGTTCCCTTTCATACAAAACACGTTGGGATAAATATTTCATAAATCGGTTGCCAATTTTCGGTTTGCTAATTCTTTTGCAAGTAAAAAACAAAAATAACTAACTGATTGTCAAGTTTAAAAATCAATAATTTTTTTACAATGAAACACCTTTCTACAACCATCATTTTTTCAGGACTATTGCTGCTCACGGCTTGTAACACGGATAAAAAAGCGGAGCAAGATACCGCAACGACGCCTCAGCCCCTCAATGTGCAACTCGTTTGCGAGGCGACTGGCGAAGATCCGGACAATCCGCAAAATGGCGTTTTTGTCATTGTCAATGAAAGCAAAACCAAAATTGCCAACATCAATGCCTGCGATAAAATCGCTCCTTCCGATTATGCGACCTACGACATCCCCAAAGAAGCCGTTATAGCGGTTGGCGGCTGGTGGGCTGGTGCGGGCGATTATTTCTACGTGCTGCGCGAGGATACCGGTTTAACGGTGTATCACGCCGCAGTGGATGAAGCGCAGGAGGTAGAAGGCTATCGCTATTTGCCGGCGGTGCGCTATCATGATGGCCGCTTCAGCTTCGAATCTGAGTAGTGTCTGTCTTTATAGTCCGATAGCTGCGTTATGCTCGGCCCAAAAAGCGTCACTTACGCGAGTAAACTCCGATTTTTGGATCTTCGCATGCCTTGTTCTCGAACTCTAAAAAACAGACACTAACTGGACAGCTATTTATTCGTTATATTATATGCCAGACGCTGTTAATACTTATTCCTTATTCGACTTGAACGAGCACGTTCGGCGCGTACTGGCGCTCAACCTGCCGGATGCGCTATGGGTGCGCGCCGAAATCGCCCAGGTCAATGAAAGTCGCGGACACTTTTACCTGAGTCTGGTGGAAAAAGGCGGCGCAAAAGAAGACATCTTAGCGCAGGCAGAAGCCGTCATCTGGCAGCAAACGGCGCGGCAATTGCAATTCCAGCTTGGCAAAATCTGGCGCGACCTCCTGCGGGCCGGCGTGGAAGTTTTGCTGAAAGTGCGCGTAGAATTCCACGAACGCTACGGGTTCAAGCTGCTGATCCAGGATATTGACCCGGCTTACACGCTCGGCAAACTCGAACTGGAGCGCCGGAATACCATTCAAAAATTACAGGAAGCGGGCTTGCTCGACCAGAACCGGCGCCTGCCCCTGCCTTTGGTCATACAGCGCATCGCTGTGCTTTCTTCGCGCAACGCTGCCGGTTTTCAGGATTTTTGGAAACACCTTCAGGACAACCGGTATGGCTACGGGTTTTCCATGACGCTGTTCCCGGTTGCCGTACAGGGCGAACAGGCGGAGCAGGAAGTGTTGACGCAACTGAAAAAAATCAAGGCAAAGCGCGAGGGCTTCGATTGCGTGGTAGTCATCCGCGGCGGCGGGGCGCGGCTCGACCTGACGGCTTTCGACAGCTTTGACGTCTGCGCTCAAATGGCCGGACTGCCCATGCCGGTGCTTAGCGGCATTGGCCACGACGCGGATGAAACCGTGCTTGACCTCGTCGCCCATACGGCTCTGAAAACGCCGACCGCCGTGGCTGATTTTTTGATTGGCCACAACCTCCATTTTGAAAGTACATTAGTTCAACTGCAACTTTCCATCCGGGATTCCCTCTGGAAAAGTTTGGAAACGGCCAATCTGTCGTTGGAATACCTGGCGCAGCAATGCGATTTAGCGATTCGCCAGAAAATCAGGTCGGAGCGACAGGCTTTGAAATATCAGGAAGAGCTGATCCCCGTTTTGTTCCGCCAGCGATTGCGCGAAAGCGCCTTAGCCTTGCAACAACAGGAGGCGCTGGTGGAACTGCTCAGTATAGAAAATACGCTAAAACGCGGGTTCACGTTGACGACAAAAGACGGGGAAATGCTACGCTCCGCCGCTGCCCTAAAACCAGGCGACCAGATTATGACGCATTTTTCGGATGGTGAGGTTAGTAGTGAAGTTTAGGAGCGTATCGTAAATAACTTACCGGTTTGCGCGGTGGCTTTTTCCATCAGGCTGCGTTGATCGTCGGTCGCGTAGCTTAGGCTATGCTCCCTTCTCGCGCCTTGCCTGATGAAACGTAAGTTCGGCGTAGCCAAAAAATCCCCTCGCCCAATTCATGTAACTTATTTACGAAACGCTCCTTAAGCCACCTAACCCCAAAAGGGGGAATTTGGCTGAATATTGTTCGTTAGGCTTGATATGGTGGGTGGGGTTCCCTCTACCCTCTACTTTCTACCGTCCAAACAACAAACTCCCAATCCGCACCATTGTACTGCCCTCTTCCATCGCAATTTTGTAGTCGCCCGACATGCCCATCGAAATTTCACAGAAGCCGGGATCGTTCGCGAAAAAATCCGCGTGCAGGGTTTCAAAATACTGCTTTAATTTCCCGAATTCGGCCCGAATCTGCCCGGTGTCCTCCGTAAACGTCGCCATGCCCATCACCCCGGCTATCCGAATATGATCCATTTGCCGAAAGGCTTCGGATTCCAATAATTCACGGGCTGCCGGCAAATCCAAGCCATACTTCGATTCCTCCTGTGCAATTTTGAACTGCAACAGGCAGGGAATGACACGCCCGTGCTTCGCTGCCTGCCGGTTGATTTCCTGTAGCAGCGAAAGGCTTTCCACGGAATGGATCAGGCTCACGAAAGGTGCGATGTATTTCACATTGGAACTTTGCAAATGGCCGATGAAGTGCCACTCAACATCGGCAGGCAATTGCGGGTGCTTTTCCGCCATTTCTTTGGGCCGGTTTTCGCCAAACCGCCGCTGCCCCTGATTATAGAGGGTTTCAATGTCGGCAACCGGATGCGTTTTGGTTACTGCAACCAATTTGGTGGCGGTGAGTTGTAATTCCTGGAGCAATTCCTTTAACATGATGAGCGCGGTTTGAACAGCGAAGATAGTTTAAAAAGGGCCAAGGGGCGAGGGGCGAGGAGGTGAAAAAAATTATGCTTTATTTGTAAGATTTTGCAGTTCGCTGCGACTAATGCTTCAGATTTTAAAGCCAATATGACAGAACAAGCGTTTTTGGCGCTCATTGGACAGCACCAAAGCATCATTCACAAAGTCTGTAACCTGTACGCTGCGGATCCGGCCGACCGGGAAGACCTGTTTCAGGAAATCCTGTTGCAGGCCTGGCGTGGGATAACCGGCTTTCAGGGTGCGGCAAAATTTTCTACCTGGCTCTATCAGGTGGCGCTCAATACGGCGATTTCCCATTTCCGGAAGGCTAAAATGCAGCTCCCTTTTTCGCAATTGGATCCGGTTGTGATGCAATTCACGGCAGTGCCTTCCGAGGCAGTAGAAGCTGCAATTGACACCATGTACCAAGCGATCGGGGAGCTTTCAAAAATTGATAAAGCACTGATTATGTTGTATTTGGAAGATTACGATCACAAAATCATCGGAGAAATGTTGGGCATCACCGCCAACCATGTCGGCGTAAAGTTGAACCGAATCAAAGGGCAGCTCCGGGAATTGGTAAAAAAACATGCGTAGCCTTATGGAACTCGACGATATGAAAAAACAACTGCGCGAACGGCTACAAAGTCCGGGCGCAGAAAAATCAGCGGCAGAACTGATCCGATTGTTTCACAAAAAAACGGAAACGGCAGTGGGCAAAATCCGGCGAAACATGCTCATCGAGATCGCTTTCGGTGTGGTCATGGTGACGGGGTTCGGAGTTGCTGCATGGCTTTACAGTTCCTGGGTTGTGCGCATGATGGCGCTGCTGATGTTTTTGACCACGGTCGTTCAGGTACCTACTTTTTACCTGCAAAGCCACCAGCTGAAAAACATCGCCATCACCCAGGGCAACCTCCGGGAAACCTTGAACAGCCTTGTTTTCATTGTTGGTGAATTCATCCGGCTTTATCTGAAATACGCTTCCTGGGTGATTCCTTTTGCTGCGGTGTTGGGAGGTATCGTGGGTTTCACCCTCGCAAAAAACGACGTAGATGACTCCGCGATGAAACCCTTAGACAGATTTCTCGATGCCTACCCAATCTGGGGTGGTGTCGCAGTTATCGCATTTGCAGCAGTCGTCATCTGGGGGAGCTATCGCTATGTGCGCTGGGCGGTCTGGTGGGGTTATGGTCGCTATCACGAAGCGCTACAACAATATTTGAAAGAACTGGAAGCCTAATTCTTTAAATTCAAAACAACATGTCAACAAAGCAAAAAAGTCAGCTCCGCCAATTGGCTATGGGTGGAATAACCGGAGCAATTGCAGGTCTTATGGGATACGCTTCCATTACCTATCTGGTAGATAAATCGGTCATCAAAAGCTTAGCACATTCAGACTATGCGTGGGAAAACCCCACTAAAATTGCTATAATTCTTTTCGCAATCTGGGGGGCTTGGGTAGCGCACGAACTGGGCCATTTGATCAGCGGGTTGGCACAGGGATTCAAATTCCATTTATTTATTGTAGGACTGCTTGGCGTGCGCCGAAATATGGAAACCGACGACATCGAGTGGTTCCTGAACCGCGACGTCAACTTAGCCGGCGGTATTGCCGCGACCATTCCCATGCGCGATGAACCCAATTTGCGTCAAAAATTCGCCCTCATCGTCGCGATGGGGCCTGTGGTGAGCCTGCTGGGTGCCATCCTTGGCATTGGCCTCAGCTATGCCTGGCTCCCGCAATTGGAAACCCAAGGCACCGCCCTGCTGCGCATTGCGCTCAATTTTGGTTTTGCCTTTGGCGCTGCCTCTCTTCTACTCTTTGCAGCCACGACCATACCCGGCAAAACCGGCACGTTTTTCACCGACCGCGCGCGTTTTTTCAGACTCATCGGGGGTGGAAAAGCCGCTGAAATCGAACAGGCTATCCTCACGGTTCTGGCCAAAACTATGGGCGGCGAACCTTATTCCGCTTTGGATAAATCGCAGTTGGAAGCCATCGCATCAGAGGACAGCACGATGTTTCAGATTTATGCCCGAAACTTGTTGTTCCGCTATTACTTAGATATAAATGAACCGGAAGCAGCGCTCCGGCAAATTCAACTCACCGAACCCCTGATCGCTGACCAACCCGCTTTGTTCAAAAATGAACTGTTGAAAGAATTGGCTTTGGCTTATGCCCTGATTGCAAAGGATGCTGAAAAAGCGCAGGATTTTATGAATCAGATCAAGCCCGCTTTAGATAAAAAGCCCAATGCAGTAGCTGCGCTGATCAAGTCGGCCATAGCTGTGGCAACCGGAGCAAATGAGCACGCCCGCGAATTGGCGCGTGCCGGGTTAAAATTATTGCCGGAATCCCCGACTAAAAGTGAAGACAAACAGAACAAACGCCTGCTGGAGCAGCTTTTGAAAAACCCGGCACCGGTAGAAGCATTCTTATGAATATTTTAACGGCAGGGATGTATTGTATTGAAAATGGTGACCGTTAAAGAATAAAATACACAAGCCATGAATTATTCCACCCAAATCCTTGAGCATCGCAATGCCGGCCGCAACCGCGCTTTGGCGCTCCTGATTACTGTACTTGTCCATGCAGTTGTACTCGGCGCTTTGTTTTACAGCAGCCTGGCAGAAGAAGCACAGCAGGCCACTAAGCAGGATGTGGCTACTTTGGATAGCAGGGTGGAAAAACCTTAAAAAAGCCCGTGCAGCTCCGCGCTCACCATATTCACGACCTTACCCAGATCCTCCGGGCTGTCTATAAAATCAATTTCGTCGGCATTGATGACCAGGAGTTTGCCCTCTTTGTAGCCGCTGACCCATTGTTCGTAGCGGTCGTTGAGGCGACGCAGGTAGTCTAAGCTCATGTTTCCTTCGTAGTCGCGGCCCCGGCGCTGGATGTGGTTTACCAGCGTGGGAATCCCGGCGCGCAAGTAGATGAGCAGGTCGGGCGGCTGGATTTGCGAAGACATCGTCTGGAACAGGCTGAAATAATTGTCGAAATCCCGCGAGGTCATTAATCCCATATCGTGCAGGTTGGGCGCAAAGATGTAAGCATCTTCATAAATGGTACGATCCTGCACCACCGTGGTGTCTCCCTGGAGGATTTTCAACACCTGCTGGTAGCGGTTATTGAGGAAAAAGATTTGCAGGTTGAAAGACCAGCGGCGCATGTCCACATAAAAATCACTGAGATAGGGATTGTTGTCAGTGGATTCGTAATGAACTTCCCATCCGAAGTTTTTTCCCAACTGCGTACATAACGTAGTTTTGCCGGCGCCAATATTTCCGGCGATGGCAATGTGCTTGACAATAGGCTGTGTAGGTTCCTGACTCATATGGACGACCAGTTTGTTATAATCAGCACGAAAATAAGGCGTCCTTTTAAAACAAGCGTAACTTTTTTTGCACAATGCGTTAGCAAAAAGGAGTACGCCTCAATCTACTTCCGTCCGATTACCTACCTTTGGCCGATAAAAACCGGACGAACTTCTAAATAGAAATTTATGCAAATAGATCGCGCACTACTTTTACGCATCGAGCATTTAGCACGTTTGGAGCTTTCAGAAGCTTCCCGCGAAACGATTTTGCAGGACATGAACAAAATTCTTGACATGGTTGAAAAACTAAATGAGCCGGATACCGAAGCTGTGGAACCGCTCGTCTACGTCAATGAAGCCGTTCAACCCCTGCGCGAAGACGTGGCCGAAGACTGGAATCAGCGCGATGCTGCTTTTCGCAATGCGCCGCTCAGTGACGGTTCTTTCTTCAAGGTGCCGAAAATGATGGCGTAATTGATCTACAAAATCTCAAACATGAAGTCCATAATCTCCGTAAAGGATCTGAGCAAAATTTACATCATGGGTACAACCGAAGTGCGCGCCTTGCAATCGGTTTCCCTCAACATTGATAAAAATGAATACGTAGCACTGATGGGCCCTTCCGGCTCCGGTAAATCTACGCTCATGAACCTGCTTGGGTGTTTAGACTCCCCCACTGCCGGCGAATACATGCTCAATGGCACCAATGTCAGCACCATGACCGACGATGAATTGGCCGAGGTGCGCAACAAGGAAATCGGCTTCGTTTTCCAGACGTTCAACCTGCTCCCGCGGCTTTCGGCGCTTGAAAACGTGGCGCTGCCTTTGGTCTATGCCGGCATGAGCAAAACGAACCGCATCAATCGGGCGACAGAAGTGATGCAATCCGTCGGACTCGGCGATCGCATGGACCACAAACCCAACGAATTATCAGGTGGTCAACGCCAACGGGTCGCCATCGCCCGCGCATTGGTCAACAAACCCTCCATCATTCTGGCGGATGAACCAACCGGTAACCTCGACTCCAAAACTTCGCTGGAAATCATGGGCATTTTGGAAGAAATTCACAAAATGGGCAATACCATCATCCTCGTTACCCACGAACCAGATATTGCTCTGCACGCCCACCGCATCGTGCGCCTGCGCGACGGTTTGATCGAAAGCGACATCCCCAACCATAACCCTGTGAGCGTAATGCAACAACATGGCGCTTAAGATTTATACCAAAACCGGCGACAAAGGCGAAACTGCACTGTTCGGCGGCAAGCGTCTGCCCAAAAGCCACCTGCGCATTGATGCTTATGGCACCGTGGACGAACTAAACAGCTACATCGGCTTAGTGCGCGACTGCACCGCCGACGAGACCATGCGCGCCCTGCTCAAACGCATCCAGGATTGTCTTTTTGTGCTCGGTTCCCACTTAGCCACCGATCCCGAAAATCCAATGTCCCTACCCCCGCTGCACGACAGCGACGTGGAGGCGTTGGAAAAAGCCATTGATGCCATGAATGAATCCCTGCCGACCCTGAAACATTTCATCCTGCCCGGCGGGCACACGACCGTTTCTTTTTGCCACATTGCGCGCACGGTTTGCCGCCGCGCCGAACGCCTCACTGTTGCCCTGGCACTCGAATCGGAAGTGGACGCCCTTCTGATCCGCTACCTCAATCGCCTTTCGGATTATCTTTTTGTGCTTTCGCGAAAATTGGGCCAGGATTTGGGGGCGGAGGAAGTGGTGTGGATGCCGGGGAAGTGAGTGGGCAAGGGGCAAGTGAGGCAACTGACTTCGGATATCCGAGATAATACTTCGTAAACACCCCCGGCAGCACCGCGTGATCTGCAATCATGGACATCGGTTTCACTTCGCCGTTTTTGAACAGGATTTTGATCTCGTCAATATCTACCGTATACGCGCTGTTGGTTTCTTTCCCTTTGATGATCAGGTATTCCGCTGCGTTGTCGGACCATTTTTTGGCAACGGCGGTTTCTATGTTTTGAATTAAGCTTTCTTCAAACGGTTCCTTGCGCAATTCTACGCGGAACAACTTCCGGTTCACCAAACTCGAAGACAAGTAGGACAGGACAGGATCGGGGTGAAAAATCCAGGTTTTGAGCGCGAAAGTGACGTCATGGTCGTCCAACGCGGCGAAGCGCCCCAACAACTCGTCGCGGCGGGCAATAAAATCTCCGGCTGCGATGTCGTGGTGCAAAAAATAAGCGAGGGCACCATAAACCGGCACCAACTCGCCAGCGCGCACCAAGTCTTTGGCGCGGCGCAGCGTTTGCACCAGCATTTGTTCGGCGGCCAGCACTGTTTTGTGCAAATACACCTGCCAGTACATCAGTCGGCGCGCAATCAGGAATTTTTCAATGGAATAAATGCCTTTTTCCTCCACCACCAATTCGTCCCGATGAACGGCCAGCATTTTGATGATGCGGTCGTAGCCGATCACGCCTTCGTGGACGCCCGTGAAAAAACTGTCGCGGTTGAGGTAATCCATGCGATCCATATCCAACTGCCCGGAAACCAATTGGTGTAAAAACCGCTTGGGGTATTGGTCGCGAAAAATCTGGATGGCCATGTCCAAAGCGCCGCCCAATTCGTGGTTCAACTGCTCCATGAACAACACCGACAAATCCTCGTGGTGCGCCCGCACCAGCGTGTGTTCCAGCGTATGCGAAAACGGCCCGTGCCCGATGTCGTGCAGCAAAATGGCCGCCGACACCGCTTCCGATTCCTGATCCGAAATATACGTGCCTTTCGAGCGCAACACTTCGATGGCCTGCTGCATCAGGTGCAACGCCCCCAGCGCATGGTGGAACCGCGTGTGCAGCGCTCCGGGATACACGTAGTGCGTCAGGCTCACCTGCTTGATGCGCCGCAACCGCTGAAACCACGGGTGCTCCACCAAGTTGAACAGCAAACCATACGGTACGCTGACAAAACCGTAGACGGGGTCGTTGAATATTTTGGATTTGCTCATGGTTTTGAAAATGTTTATTTGTTGATTTGGTTATTTGGTTATTTGGTTATTCGTGGGGAATCGAATAAACGCATCAACAAATAAACATTTCCTTGATTGTACGTGTTTTGTTTCGTGCAAAAAATTATTGTAAAAAAAGTGTCAAAAATAGTAACCTGTGGTAGTGATCATCTGTTTTCGTAACTATCCAGCCGCCCCTAAATACTTATGATTTGCGACCTCTCCAGGTCGGGAAAACATTGAAATGCTACATTTCTACAAACCTCTGATCTTTCCGAGGTCGTATGGCAAAAGCATTTCAAAGCGGATCGCTATCGGGAATGGCAAGCCTTGCCTGACTTACAAGCACGCGCCGAAAAACTCGACGGGCAATTGGCAGCTAATCTCCTTACGTTTTGCCGAGCCGTCAACTGGCAGTTGCCACAGCGGCTTGAAGTTTCTATCCAGGAAATTGCAGCGACCCGCCCTACCCGCTTTCTTGGGTTAGACATGGTCAGTTTTGATGTGGCTTTCACATCCAACCTGGCGCTGCCATTCGGCATTGGTTTGGGAAAGGCGGTGAGTCATGGATTCGGGATTTGTACCCCAATTCGGGGGTGAATTGTTTATTTCTCATTTTAAGCCTATATTTGTCAGATGAACACGACCATCGCCACAGAGCATAAAATCATCTCTGCTGCGCGCGCGCTGAGCGACAGCGCTTACGATCTAGCCTGCCGGCGCGAGGCAATTGATGTGTTTATTACCAAAGGCAACCACTTTTACCAAGCGCTCAAATCAATAGAACTGACGCCTGTTCACCTGCTGACCCGGCCGGAAATTACATTGCTGGAACTCACTTCCAAATCACTACATTTTCTTCGGGAGGTGCCCACAGAGCAGCAATCTTTCAAGGAATTACTTCCTGTTATCAGTAAAATTCTGCCCGAATTAGACGGTCTTATCAATACGGCTATCGTAGCCCTTGATCCTCATATTTGGAAGGCCATGCAGGAAATCGAGCGCGGCGATACTGCACATTACAAGTGCTTCAGTTCCGTCGAAGAAATCGCTGAACACCTCGGCGTAGCTTGGAATCCTGATGAAGCAACGTCTCACATCGCCGAATAGCTCCTTCGCACATGAATGTACTTTTTGAACCACGTGGGTTGGAGGAGATAGAATGGTGATACCGACCTCTAAATTGTATGCGGTTATAACTTCGCAGCCGCCCCGAAACATGAGATGCCCTACCGACAAAAGCAACCGAAACAAATTTTCGTTGTTTCTCAAGCAATTACAATAAATCCACTACACTTTTTTTATCAAAAGCTTGGTAGTTATACAAAAGCATCTACCTTTGCAGTCGCTTTAAAACAAGGGTAATTTTAAGTCATTAAAAAAGCGTCAAAAAGTGAATACTTTAAGCTATAAAACGCAATCTGCGAAGAAAGAAACGGTGGACCACAACTGGTTCGTTGTAGACGCGGAAGGCGAAGTGGTTGGCCGTTTGGCAAGCCGCATCGCACACGTCCTGCGCGGCAAACACAAGCCGTCTTTTACGCCTCATGTTGACTGCGGCGACTACGTCATCATCATTAATGCAGGCAAAGTTCGTTTCACTGGAGAAAAGTGGGAAGACAAAGAATACAAGCAGTATTCCGGCTACCCGGGTGGTCAGAAAATCACAAAGGCAAAGGTTGTGCTCACCAAGAAGCCCTACGCCATCATCGAAACAGCCGTAAAAGGCATGCTGCCCAAAACGAAATTGGGTGCAGCCATGTACAAAAAACTGTTTGTGTATGAAGGTTCGGAGCATCCGCATCAGGCACAGAAACCCGAACCATTCAATTTCTAAAAATCTGTCCCGGGGTTTACACCGGGGCAATTTATATTCAAATGTTGTACCGAATATGGAAATGATCAATGCCATTGGCAGAAGAAAAGCATCCGTAGCGCGAATTTACCTGACCAAAGGCGACGGTAAAATCACGATCAACGGAAAAGACTACAAAGACTATTTCCCACAACCGCACGTTCAGATCAACATCGTTGCCCCGTTTGAAACGGTGGAAGCGGTCAGCATCTACGACCTGAAAGTGACGGTGGTTGGCGGCGGCTACAAAGGCCAGTCGGAAGCCGTTAGAATGGGAATTTCCCGCGCTTTGGTCAAATTGAACGCCGAATTCCGCAAGCCGCTGAAGGAGCGCAAGTTCCTGACCCGCGATGCTCGCGAAGTAGAGCGCAAAAAATATGGTAAACCCAAAGCAAGAAAGAGCTTCCAGTTTAGCAAGCGTTAACCAGTTGGTTTGGTCTTGTCTGCACGCTGTACACTCGTGTCGGGGCGGCAGACTGCAAAATTTAATAACATGGAAAAGATCACTTATAAAGAATTATTGGATGCTGGCGTGCACTTCGGCCACTTGAAGAAAAAATGGAACCCGAAAATGGCACCCTACATCTTCATGGAGCGCAAAGGCATCCACATCATTGACCTGAACCGGACGCTTGAAGCAATGGATCGGGCCGCGAATGCCCTGCGCCAGATTGCAAAATCGGGCCGTAAAATCCTCTTCGTTGCTACGAAGAAGCAAGCGCGCGACATCGTTGCCAGTGCAGCCAACAGCGTCGGAATGCCTTACATCACCGATCGCTGGCTGGGCGGGATGATGACGAACTTTGCCACCATTCGCCGTTCGGTCAAAAAAATGACCAACCTCGAGCGCATGCTGGCCGACGGCACCCTGTCGAGCATCACTAAAAAAGAACGCCTCACGCTGACGCGCGAACACGGCAAATTGGATCGCGTACTGGGGGGCATTACCAACCTGAACCGCCTGCCTGCTGCTGTTTTTATCGTTGACATTCAGCACGAACACATTGCACTCGCAGAATCGCGCCGCCTTGGCGTTCGCACGTTCGGCATCGTGGATACCAACTCCGATCCGAACCTCGTGGATTACGCCATTCCAGGCAACGACGACGCGTCCAAATCCATCTCGATCATCACCAATTATATGGTGCAAGCGATTCGTGAAGGCATGGAAGAGCGCAAGCAGGTGAAGGGCGAAGCTGCCGCCGGCGCTGAAGCATAGGCTTTTGTTTAAGAGGCAAGTTTGCAAACTTGCAAGTTTGCCAACTTGCAAACTCGCCCCTTGCAAACTTGCCCTTTATCATTAAAAATCCTCATCAATAAGATAATCATGAGCGTAGAAAAAGTTATATCCGCTGCCGACGTCAAGCAATTGCGCGAGATGACGGGAGCCGGCATGATGGATTGTCGCCAAGCCTTGGTTGAGGCGGAAGGCGATTTTGAAAAAGCAATTGACCTGCTTCGCAAAAAAGGCCAGAAGCTTTCTGTAAAACGTGCAGATCGCGAAGCAAAAGAAGGCTGCATCCTCGCCTTGGTTGCCGACGACCAAGCCCGCGGCATCATTGTTCGCCTGAGCTGTGAAACGGATTTCGTATCGAAAAACGAAAATTTTATTGCGCTGACCAAACAATTTGCCAACATTGCCCTGGAAAAATTCCCGGCAACGCTGGAAGATTTGTTGGCTTTGCCTTTCGAAGACATCACCATTGGCGATAAAGTGACCGAGCAGGTTGGCGTTATCGGCGAAAAAGTCGAATTGTCTGCTTACGAAAAACTCGAAGCGCCACAAGTAGCGTCTTATATCCACATGGGCAACAAAGCCGGTGTATTGGTTGGTCTGAATAAAACCGGTGCCGCCATTCACGACGCAGGCCGCGATGTAGCGATGCAGGTAGCTGCCATGAAGCCGGTTGCCTTAGATAAAGACGACGTTGATCCATCCGTGATCCAAAGAGAAATCGAGATCGGTATGGAACAAGCCCGCAATGAAGGCAAGCCGGAAGCGATGCTCGAAAAAATCGCAATGGGCAAATTGAACAAATTTTATCAGGATAACACACTGCTCAACCAGTCGTTTGTGAAAGATGGCAGCATGACCGTTGCTTCTTACCTGAAAAGTATAGATAAAGACCTTGTAGCTACGGGTTTCCGACACGTAAAACTTGGTTAAAGAAAATGTTTCAAAGGCGAATTAGTCATCTAATTCGCCTTTTTTTTGCTTAGAGGTGACACCTTTTGGAAAGGTGTTACCTCTTGGCCGAGTTACTACCTTTACTAAACTTCAAAAGTTTAGTAAACGTGGTTCAACCTCTTGGTTGAGTTACTACGTTTACTAAACTTCAAAAGTTTAGTAAACGTGGTTCAACCTCTTGGCCGAGTTACTACGTTTACTAAACTTCAAAAGTTTAGTAAACGTGGTTCAACCTTTTGGTTGAGTTACTACGTTTACTAAACTTCAAAAGTTTAGTAAACGTGGTTCAACCTCTTGGTTGAGTTACTACGTTTACTAAACTTCAAAAGTTTAGTAAACGTGGTTC
>JBBQGV010000033.1:0-47475 GCA_038323375.1 Chitinophagales bacterium | reverse complement strand
CTTCGTCCAAACGGCAATGAAATCAGTTACCGGTCCGATGCTTGATGAATGGCGCTGCGACAACGTCTGCCACAACCGCTACGGGGTTCGCCGAAGGATGGAAAAAGAACTCAAATGTGCCGGGGGATAATGGTATCAGATTACACAGCCTCTGCCGTGACCTGCTGTGTCACCTGGTATTCATTGCGACACCAATGTTCCGTATTGAAAAATTCGAGATAAGCGGTTTCCCCATTATCCAGGCGCAGGCTCATTTTATCGCGCAGGATTTTGGCACGGTCGAACACGTTGCCCTTGTCTAAATGGTTGAGCACCTGCAAAAACTCCGGCTCCATCAGGTGCAGGTTGTTGTGCCGCTCCAATTGCGCTTTGAGGTTGCGCAGCAACTCCTGCTCGTCTCGAATGGCGACAAAATTGTAGCCCAACGTGCCGAGCTGGCGCACGAGTTTGTCTTCGAGTATTTGTTCGGGCTGGGTACTCATAAAATTGATTATACGCTCGTAAAGAGCAATTCAACTGTCGCAGGTTAATGCGTAATTTTTCAGGAAAGAACAACGTCACAATCCTTCCGGATAATGTTCAGTTCAATCAAGGTCTCCTTTAGTCTCGACAGGAACAACTGAAAAGAATCAAAACGCCCTATTTTTTGAAGCGAAATACGTTTCGCAAGGGCATCATCTATGTCTTCAAGTGGAAATTGGTTGCGCCGCCTGCCCCGTAAATTCATAGCGGCCTTCATGGATTCTGACAGCAATTCTTTCGAGTTCGCCCGTTGCTCTAATTGCCTTGTGCCAAGGTTTAATCCTAATTGCGCCCAATCCAATGCTACACCAAAAACTGCTTGCAACGCGTCTAAATCTGCCAGTTTCCAATTTTCCATTTTAGTGACCGGTATCACCGCAATGATATTTTTACACGCATCAACTTCAAGTAGTAACTGAACGGCCTGGAGTGCAGGCGTAATTTTGTTTGGGATAGCCTTCTCATTTTCGTTTGGAGCATCCGCATCTGTGTGGACAAATACCAACGTAAAACCTGCGGATTGCTTGGCTATATCAACAACTTTTCCCGGAAAGTCTTGGGCATGGCTTTTTAAAATACAAGGTTCCATCACCTCCCACTCTCCCCGTGCACATTCCAGGAGCACGGCCTCAAGGGTGCGTTGTATGATTTTTGGCAAAAAACGCTCATCAGAAGGGCCTTCACCCCAAAATGTGCTGCTGATAACGTTCATGGTTCATTGAGTTGGGTCAGGGTTTCTTCAAAGTTGGCCGTTTCCAGATAGCGAACCAGTTCCATTCTATTCACCTGAATTTCGCCCTCAGAAAGCGATTCTCCCTTCCAGAGCAGCCTTGTTTGGGCCGAAAAATTCACCGGTGAAATGAGTGTGTGCTGAATCTTATGGCCCTGCCCGACACGGGTGGAAAGCCGAGCAAACAACACGGTGCCCCAGTTTTCTATTCCCTTCATTTTAAACACCTCCCCAACCAAAACAGGCGAATGTGTGTTTATCAATACTTGTCGGCCAGGAAAAAGCGCCTTTTCATCCCTTTCAAAATCGGTGCTCAAATCACGTAACAACCGGATGACTTGCGGAATGCGCGTCGGGTTTACCCCATTCTCTGGCTCCTCAAAACACAACACGCCCCGGTGTTTTTCGTCGTATTTTAACGTCATGAGGGCAAGAAGCCGCAGCGTACCTTCCGACAGTACGAGCGAGCTAAAAGAGCGACCATCTTCTGTGCTGATCTTTACCACGTATTTTTTCTCTACCGCGTCTTCTTCTACGTCCAGACTTTTGATGCCGGGAATCAGGCTGGCCATCTCCCGTGCGATGTCCTGCATGGCGATAGGGTCTTCGGTTTTGATGCGGAACAAGGCAGCGGCCATTCCAGAACCGTCGGAACCCATGACTTCTTTTGCCGTGAATTTCAGGGCTGGCTTGCTCAATTCAACGGGGTTGAGTTGCAAAAAATACCAGTTGCGCATTTCTTCCCGTACAGCAAGGGCGTGTGGGAATTCTGTGTTCGTAACCCCGCTCAGCATGGTGCTTTCTAGATCCCCTGCCGGCCTGGGGCGTCCCCTGCTGCCTTTATCTTGATGCAGGTTAACCGTTGCAATGCCATTTTCTATCCCTCCAGTCGTACTGATGAAAGGCGCTCGGCCACCCGTCACCTGCTTGTGCCAGTTATGGTTGTGCAGGCCCACATAGCGTTTGTACCATTCGTCGTCGCCACGCCGGATGGCGGTAAGTTCTTCCTTTCGCACAAATAAACGCTCGATACCCCTGTTATCCGGCCGCCGCTCAATGCTGAGTTCGTAGCGCAAGCGGGTGTATTTCAACTCGGCTTCACTGCCCCAAGTATCGCGTACCCGGTTGTCGAGGAGCATCTCAACGGCGAACTCCATGGCACCGACATGTGAGCCATCGGTATTTTGGGTGAACAGCTCATACGCCGCGCCACGCTGCTCACTGAAAGCCGTCCGGATGTCATGCTGTGCCAAGCGGGACAACAACATGATGGCGTCGAACAGGTTGCTTTTGCCTGCGCCATTGACACCCGCCACGACAACAAAAGGTGCCAGGTTAATGTCAAAGCGGTCAAAAGATTTAAAGCCTGTGATTTCCAGACGTGTAATCATGCCTTCCTTTTTTTACAAAAGTACGTTTTTTGTTTTTTATACGGCTTATACAAACACCCCATGCAGCAACTCCTGCTCGTCTCGAATGGCGACAAAACTGTAGCCCAACGTGCCGAGCTGGTGCACGGGTTTGCCTTCGAGTATTTCTTCAGGTTGTGTGCTCATTTACCTAAAATATTACGCAATTCAGCACAAGTTATATAGGCTCCAGCCCCCGTTTTTCTATGCAACATCCGATGGCAATTGGCACAAACCAATGCCAAATTCTCTGATGTCGTTGCCCTAACGCCTTGATGAATCGGAATTCTATGATGGCATTCAATAAATCCGTTTCCATGATTGGGGTACACTTTTGAAAAATCAAAGTCGCAACATTCACAAAAAAGGAGACCCTTTTTGGCTGCTTCACGTTTCTTTTCTCGCACCAAAACAACATAGGCTGTGTAATCTGATTACCTTTCACCCCGGCGTTTTTAGTTGATAAAAGAGTGCCCACGCTTCCGTAATTTTGAGATGTGAAACCAAAAACGACCTCCACGTGGGCACCGCTCAAAGCTACGATATTTCGGCTATATCAACGCTCCAAACAGCGCACTGGTCAGCGCCGCCGACTCAAGGATCAAATCCGTGATCGCAATGAGACCATCGTCAAGCTCCGAGCGGAGGTGAACCACCTCAAAGCTATTACTCCAGCCGGAGCGCGTGTTTGACTGCCACTATCCCGCTCAGATGATGGTTCTCGCCGTGTTCATCGTCCTTCATGGCGGGTCGTTGCGCTGCGCGGCGGCTACGATTGGCTTCTACAGTAGCGAGTTGATGGGCTGGAAATATAAAGCCCCAGCTTGGAAAACGATCAGTAACTGGGTAGAGCGCTGCGGATTATACGCCCTCCAGCTGACCCAAGACTTGAATGGCCAACGGCCATCAACTCCTCTGCTGCTCGGAGATTATCGAGTCTATCTTCGGCCGCTACAAAAACAAGGGCGGAATGAAGGCCATTAGCGCCGACGTGCTGTCCATCGCCCTGTACAATCAAACCCTAAGTAGTGGCTTTGGCAACACAAATCTGATGCTTGCCCAGTAGAAGTCCATTGCCCTGTACAATCAAACCCTGAGTAGTGGCTTCGTCCAAACGGCAATGAAATCAGTTACCGGTCCGATGCTTGATCAATGGCGCTGCGCAAACGTCTGCCACAACCGCTACGGGGTTCGACGCAGGATGGAAAAAGAACTCAAAAGTGCCGGGGGATCATGGTATCAGATTACACAGCCTACGTCTAAAGGTTAGAAAGGTTAGTGCTCATGCGCTTCCTCCTTGTGCCCTTCCCTCAATTTCTGCTGGATGTCGGCAGGTACTGCGTTGTATTCAGCAAATTGCGTATGGAACTTGGCTTTGCCCTGCGACAGAGAGCGCAGCGTGGATGAATATTTGTACAACTCCGCCAACGGGATCCGAGCCATAACCTTCTGGTAGTGCCCTTCCGAACCCATGCCCTGGATGATGGCGCGGCGCGTTTGCAGGTCGCCCATCACATCGCCCATCACGTCGTCGGCGCAAAGGATTTCTACGTCGTAAATGGGTTCGAGCAACTGCGGCGCAGCTTCGCCGAACGCTTCCTTAAATGCCATCGTACTGGCCAGCATAAACGCCATATCGTTGGAATCCACGGGGTGCATTTTGCCGTCGTAGACGCTCACGCGAATGTCCTGGCAGTTGGAGCCGGTCAGCGGGCCTTCTTCCATTTTATTCATGATCCCTTTTTTGATGGCATTTGAGAACTTATTGTCAATGGAACCGCCCACGATGCACCAATAAAAGGCGAGTTTGCCGCCCCAGGGCAGCTCTTCCACATCTTTGTTGCGCACGCTGAGGCCAGCCGGATCAGCCATGCCATCGTGGTAAGGTTCAATGCGAATGTGTACTTCAGCAAACTGACCGGCGCCTCCGGTTTGTTTTTTGTGGCGATGCATGGTATTCGCCTCTTTGGTAATCGTTTCCCGATAAGGAATGCGCGGGGGCAGGAATTCCATGGTCACGTCGTTTACCTTTTCAATGCGGTAACGGGTGATGTCCAAATGCAATTCGCCCTGGCCGTGCAGCAAGGTCTGCTTGAGCGTTTTGGATTGCTCAATCACCAGGGTCGGGTCTTCTTCGGCAATGCCGATCAACGCTTTCATCAACTTTTCCATGTCGTTTTTGCTCGGCGGCTGGATGGCGACATGGATGCGCGATTCCGGGAAGTGGATCGGGTCTATCAACCGTTCCGTTCCTTTCGTATTCAGGGTATTGTTGGTGTGCGTGTTTTTTAACTTCACTGTCACACCAATATCGCCCGCTCTCAGCTCTTCCACGCTGTCGCGGTTTTTGCCATTGGCAATGTAAAGCTGGCCAAAACGTTCCGAAGTGCGGTTGCCGCTGCTGTTGTTCAGTTCATCGCCAGCTTTGAGCACGCCGGAATAAATTTTGAAATAAGAAACCAATCCGACCTTGGGTTCAGAAATGGTTTTAAAGATAAAAACCGTGGCTGGCCCATCCGATTTACACGCTAAGGTTCCACCGCCGACGAGGTCTGCATCGGGCCGGTCGGCAGGAGAAGGACAGACGTCGTTGATGAAGCCCATGATGCGCCCGCTGCCCATGTTTTGCGTCGCGGAGCAGCAAAAAACTGGTACAATCTGCTGATGCGCAATGGCTAAGCGAAGGCCAACCGTGAGGTCTTCTTCAGAAAGGGTGCCTTCTTCAAAGAATTTTTCCATCAACCCTTCTTCGTTTTCCGCCGCTGCTTCTACCAGCACGTTATGCATTTCCCTGGCGCGGTCTTTTTCAGAAGCGGGAATGTCCTTCTTCTCGGGTTTGCCGCCGCCGTCCGGAAACACATACATGACCATGCGCAAGGCGTCAATGATGGCATTGAAGCCTTTGCCCTGGTTGACCGGGTATTGCACCGGAATCACTTTCGTGCCAAAGCGCGCGCGAGCCTGCTCCAGAGTCGTTTCAAAGTCGGCTTTTTCGTGATCGAGCTGATTGACCACAAAAACCGCTGGTGCTTTAAACGTTTCAATGTATTCCCAGATAATTTCCGTGCCCACTTCAACCCCTTGTTTGGCGTTGAGGAGCATTACGGCGGTGTCCGCCACCTTGAGGGAGGCAACAATTTCGCCGACAAAATCGTCTAATCCGGGCGTATCTATAATATTGATTTTAGAGTCTTTCCAATTGGCGTGCAACAGGGTACTGAAAATGGAACTGCCTCGTTCCTGCTCAATGCTGGTGTAATCTGAAATGGTATTGCCCTCTTCAACCGTGCCCCGGCGGCTAATGGCTTTCGCCTCATAAAGCATCGTTTCTGCAAAGGTCGTCTTTCCTGAACCGGAATGTCCTAACAGGACTACATTTCGAATGTTTCTGGTGTCAAAGCTCATACGGAACTCGTTTTATAGATTTGGTTAGACAATAATCTTTCTTGAGTGAATTTTGCCTAATGATAAAATGATATTTTAACTTGAGCAAGTTTTCGGCAATGAAATTGTGCGTTCAAACTGTTTTTATCATGAAAGAGGTAAAGTACTGTTATATAAACGATGAATTGAGTCCTGTTGAGACGGCCAGTATAGGCATCAGCGATCTGGCGTTGCTGCGCGGATACGGCGTTTTCGATTTTTTAGCCGTGCGGCAGGGAACGCCGCTTTTTCTCGGCGACTATTTGGCGCGTTTTGAGCGTTCAGCGGGTGTGCTGGGGTTGCAGCTTCCTTTTCCTATGGAGCAGCTCCACGACATGGTGTGGTCGCTGGTTGAGGCAAACGGCTTGCAGGATGCCGGGATTCGACTGGTGCTCACCGGAGGCTATTCTGAAGATGGGTATGCCCCTGCGGTGCCTAACCTCATCATTTTGGAGCATTACCTGGCGCCGAAAAGCGAAAGCACCTGGAATCAGGGGATAAAAATGCTCAGTTATGCCCACCAACGCGAGTTGCCCGAAGCCAAAAGCATCAATTACCTCACCGGTATCCAACTGCTGGGTCGCCTGAAAAAAGAAGACGCCGCAGAAGCCTTGTTCCATGACAATGGCTGGGTGCGGGAGTCTGCGCGCGCTAATTTTTTCATCGTCAGCGAACAGGGTAAGTTGGTTACCCCGGAAAAAAAGATCCTGCACGGCATCACCCGGCAGCGAATTCTGCAATCTGCCGGTTCTTTAGTTGATATTGAAACCAGAGAACTTAAGCTGGAGGAGGTTTTCACAGCCCGGGAGGCGTTCATTACCAGCACTACAAAAGGAAATCTGCCGGTGTTAAAGGTGGACAACCACTTTATTGGCGATGGCAAACCGGGGCCTGTTTCAAAGGCAATTTCGGACTTGTTAGACCGGCAAATCGCAGCCCATATTTTGCAAACGGCTTTATCCAAAGTATGATTTAAAGGCCATTGATTCAGCGCTTGTTATGCTAAAAATTAGATCAACGATATTTTGCCTGCTGTTTGTCATCCATGCGCTTGGGGCGCAAAATGGAGCGCTAACGCTTAGTGCAAGTCTGGCACCTGCCTCTCTGCGCCATTCCCCGGGTAATAAAAATGCCTCCCTCTCGTATTACCAACACATCAAGCCCATCATTGACAACCACTGCGTCGTATGCCACCGAGCCGGACAATCTGCGCCTTTTCCGCTCACAACTTATGAGGACGTTGAAAAACGCGCACATTTCATCCAGATGGCGGTTGAATCGCGCTATATGCCTCCCTGGCATGCCGACCCGGCGTTCCGCACGTTCCACAATGAAAACCGGTTGAGCGATGCGGAGATTCAATTGATTACCGAATGGATAGCCGGGGGGACAAAAAGGGGCAAACCGGCTAAAAAAGCAAAACAAGCAACGGGAGATCAACCGACGTCCTATGCAGAACCCGACCTGCGCCTGACGATGCAAAAGCCCTTTGAAATACCCGGCGACAACAGCGAACAATTCCGGATTTTTGTGATCCCCACCCATACAGACGAAGTCCTGTACGTGCGCGGCATTGGTTTCCACCCGGGCAATTTACGGCAAGCGCACCATGCCCGCCTGATGATTGACACCACCAACCTTTTGCGGGCCGACGACGGCGCGATTGCAGGCGATCCGAAGACCGTATTTACACAGCAGGAGGTAAAAATGTCGGAAGAATTCTGGCACGGATGGGTGCCCGGCAACTTTCCGATCCGCTACCCGGAAGGATTTGGCAAGCGCCTGCCCAAAAACGCCGACATCATTTTGAATATACACTACTCCCCTACTCCAAAACCGCAATCCGACCAGTCATCCATCAGCCTTTATTTGTGTCGTGAAAAACCCCGACGCCTTGTAAAAACCTTTGCGCTTGGCGAACAATGGATTACCAATCAGCCTTTTGTGATCCCGGCCAATTCGGAAATCAAGTTCTACATGCGTTCTCCAATGCTTCCCGCCGATTTGTCGCTGGCAACCGTCATGCCACACATGCACCTGCTGGGAAAAAGTTTCAAAGCCTACGCCATCACGCCAAAAGGCGATCTCATCCCGTTGATTCATATCCCGGTTTGGGACTTCAAATGGCAAATGATTTACCAGTTTAAAAAACTACTCAAATTGCCCAAAGGTTCGGTGATTTACGCGGAAGCTGTGTTTGATAATACTTCAGCCAACGGTTTGAATCCCAATTTCCCTCCGAAAACGGTCACTTACGGGTGGGGAACCAAAGACGAGATGATGAATTTAATTTTTGAATATTTAGACTACGAAGAGGGGGATGAAGCGTTAAATTTGTTCGAGCACAATTAATTTTTTCACTCAATATCATAAAGTTATGAAAAACGTACTACTAATTGCCGCTTTGGCTTGCACGGGTTGGATGCACGCGCAAACAGATGCAGCTATGACCAACAGCCTTCGCGACGACATCAACAGCGGAAACATGGAACCCTCTGCCTACCGTGTCATTTACGGGGTTCCTCAGCAATCCGGCACCGTTCAGGGCGATGTGTATTTAGACGCAGCATGGCAAAAAGCAGATGTCTGGTTTTATCCGGAAGTCGTAGCCCGATACGATCCAAAAGCTTCGGATAAAGTATCCGGCCTCCCGGTTCGCATTGACTTAGGCAACCAATTTGTCGAATTCAAATTGCCGGAAGGCGTAAAGGCCATTGAAGCCGCTTCGATTAAAAAAATTGAATTGAAAGAGTCCGGCGTCGTTCGCACTTTTATGAATACCCGGCAATACGGCCAGACAAAAGAGATGCCTGGCTTTGCGGAAGTGCTTTCCGATGGAAACATCACCGTCGTGAAATATACGAAACTATGGTTGAAGCAACCGACCTATAATGTCGCACTGAGCGTTGGCGAACGCGACGCCAAATTGATCAAACATAAAGATTACTACCTCGTCATTGAAAAAAATGGCGCTTATGAATTGGATAAATTCAAGCCGGGCGTCGGCTCGTTGAAAAAAATCACAAAAAGCAAAGCCCAAAAGGTAGAGGTTTACATCAACGACAAAGGACTCAATCCAAAAATTGATGCAGATTTAATGAAGATTCTGGCTTATTATAACGGCTTGTCGTGATGAAGTAGAAGGGCGAGGGGCAAATTTTCAAGTTGGCAAATTTGCGAGAAAGCAAGTTGGCAAATAGCCTGTTTGCAAATTTGCCCTTTGCAAATTTGCAAACTCGCCCTTCCCTGCTCCTTCAAATCGCCAAATGGGCAATCATATCCGAAGTCATTCCCACCAAATTATACTCGTGTTTCCAGCCCCAATTGGTGCGGGCTAAAGAATCGTCAATACTTTCGGCCCAGGATTCCGCAATGCCCTGCCTGAAATCCGGTGCGTAGCTAACGGTAAAGGCCGGATAATGCTTTTGTATTTCGGCAGCCAATTCAGCTGGTGTAAAACTCATTCCGGCTAAATTGTAACTATTGCGCACGGTGATTTTTTCAGCAGGCGCTTCCATAATCTCTAAGGTAGCCCGAATGGCATCCGGCATATAAAGCATTGGCAAGCGAGTATCGGCTTTAAGGAAGCAGGTATAGGGTTCGTTTTTCACTGCGTAGTGAAAAATCTCTACGGCGTAGTCTGTTGTGCCGCCGCCGGGCATGGATTCATAGCCGATAATGCCGGGATAGCGCAACGAACGCACGTCCACGCCGAATTTCTGGTGGTAATATTGGCACCAGTTTTCCCCGGCAGCTTTACTGATGCCATAGACTGTTTCCGGGTGTAATGGCGTATTCTGTGGCGCATTGTGCTTTGGCGTATCGCCCCCAAAAACAGCAATGGTACTGGGGAAAAACAATTTTAGTTTGTACACCCGGGAAGCTTCCAGCACATTAAACAAACCATTGATGTTGATGTCCCAGGCATGTCGGGGATCCAGTTCGCCCTTTGCAGAGAGAATGGCTGCTAAGTGATAAATCTGGGTAATCTGGTATTTTCGGATGATGCGCACCAATTGTTGAGCATCCAGAATATCCAGCAACTCAAAAGGATCGCTGTTGCTGATCTCCTGGGGGATGCGGATGTCGGAAGCAACTACATTTTCCTGCCCGTATATATTTCGCAGTGCAACGGTCAACACAGAGCCAATCTGTCCGTTTGCGCCGACGATCAGAATTCTTTCTTTTCGCATACAATATGCTGTTTATTGGTTAGGATTAGCCGATGGGCTATGAGCTTGCTCGGAAATTCTGAACAAGCGCTAAGAGCGCCGAAAAATACTAAGTTTATACTTGTGAAAAAGCGGAATCTTTGCAAATGGGCAATCAGGAGGGGTAGTCCGGAATGGAATCCTGTAACGCCCACGATTCCGTTTCGTAATCCATCCGGCAACAGTAAGCTGCAATCCCATTGACAGCCAATAGATAAGGAACGCGCAGTGGCAAATTATAAGCGGCAAGCTGGCGAAAAGTAGCTTCGCTGATTTTTACCTGCGGTGCTTTGCATTCTACCAACAGGAAAGGGCGCATATCTTGGTCATAAACCAGTACATCACAGCGCTTATAGAGGGTGTTCACGCGCAGACTTTTTTCGATCTTGATCCTGTTCTTATTGTAGCGCTTCTCTTCAATCAGGTACAATACAGCCAATTGCCGCACCATTTCTTCCGGCTGTAAAACCAGCCATTTTTTCCGGATGGAGTCATAAATCGCGACGCCTGCTGCGCTTTGGCGCAACTGGAGCTGGTCTTTAAATCGCAATAGGGATAAGTCCATTCAACCAAGTTTCAACTGGAATGATCGGCCACAATGAGCCATTTCCCTTTAATTTTTTTCCAAAGCAGGGTAAAATGACCACTCAGGTCTCCGGCATCGCGTTTCAAATGCCATTTGCCGATGACAAAAGCCGCTTTACCCGACAACTTTTCAACACGGATAAGGGTAAACGTCAACATGCCCATCGTTGCCCGGTCGGGATACCCTTGTTTATAATTCGCTAAAGTTGCATCCCAACCGTAAGTCAAACCTTTGCTCCCAATGAAGCAAAGGTTATCCGAGTGTAAATACCCTTCCATGAAGCCTTCCAGATCGCCTTTGTTCCAGGCAGTTTCCTGAGCCTGCATGACGTTTCGGATGGCGATTATGGCAGCATTTTCCTTTTGAGCATGACCCGTTTGAAGGCCAAGTAGTCCAATGAGCAGGAGAAAAAAAATGCGATTTTGCATGTATTGACGAACTTATTTAGTGTCTGCCTTTAGAGTCCGAATAGCTCCGCCTGTCTATAAAAGAAGCGACACGAAGTCTCACAGAGGCAGCATGCCGCCGCCCGCTGCTTTTGGACAATTCGCTTGAAGCCTTATCGAATCAAGGTAGTGCTACCGGTATAAACCTCGCGGTTGCCGTCTTCAAATTCAACTTCAAGGTGCCAGATGTACACGCCGCCGTTCATAGGCTGGCCGCGGAAAGCGCCGTCCCAACCATTGAGCGGATCGTTGACTTCAAAATTCTGCGCTTCGAACAGCAATTCACCCCAGCGGTCGTAAATACTGAATTTCACCACCTGAATGCCCGCCTTGCCGTGTACCAGCAAACGATCGTTGGCACTGTTGCCATTGGGCGTAAAGCCTGTTGGAACAAACACCGGATTGCTCTTTCTGGCAAAAACAGTGATGATGTCTTCATCGTAGCACCCGTTTTCATCCGTCACCCGCAGGGTAAAACTGGTTTGGTAAGGCACGTTGGCCGACGGCGTGGCGCAGTCAATACAACTGAGCAGCGTCGTGTCTCCCGGATACCAGGAATAGGTCAACATTCCGGCGCCGCCACTGACCTGTGGTTCCAGACGCACTTCCAAACCATAATCCAGCGTGATATCGTCGCCGAGGTCCACAATCAGCGGTTCGGGTTCTTCAACCTGAATGCCTTGTTGTATAAACAAACAACCTTTTGCGTCGAGTACATAAACATTGTAGGCACCCGCTTCAAGCCCGATGAGGGTACTGCTGCCTCTGAAGTCGTTCCCGTCGAAACTGTATCGGTAAGCAGGCGTCCCTCCGGTGGTCAGCGCCACAATACTGCCGTCACTGTCGCCGTAACAGCTTGTGGGCTTCGATGCGAAGGTAGCCACCAAAGGCGCTTCGGGTTGCAAGACCTCCACCGTTTCCACAATACGGCAACCACTGGCGTCAGTGATGGCCAATTCATAAATTCCGGCGGTTATTCCTTGCAGGTCAGCAGTCGTTGCACCATTCGACCAGGCGTAGGTGTACGGTTGTATTCCGCCCTCCACGTCCGAACTGGCAGCGCCGGTGGAGGTGCCATAACAATCTACCTCAATCGGATCCAACGCTGCCTCCAGCGCCGCCGGTTCTATGAGGGTCGTTTCGGCAATCGTGAGACAGCCGTTTGCGTCGGTTACACCCAGCCGATAAACGCCCGCCTGCAGATTGGATAAATCTGGGGTGCCGACGCCGGTATTCCACAAATAGTTATAAGGCGGCGTACCTCCTGAAACCTGTGACTGCGTTGTCCCTGTACCATCGTCTGCGCAAACCAGGTTAGTTCCTGAAGCCTGGGCTACAAGCGCCGTAGGCTGGTTAATACTGGCAGCGGTAATCGCTGTGCAACCTCCGCTATCGGTTACCGTAACGGAATATTGGCCTGCGCGCAATCCGCTTGGATTCCCGGTCTGCGGAATATCCGGCGCACTCCAACTGTAAACGAAATTGCCATTACCCCCGGTAGCAACAACGTTGATGCTGCCGTCGCTGCCGTCGAAACAGCGCGCGTCGGAAGACGTAGCCACTAAAGAAATCGGGGGCGTGCCGTCAACCGTAACGGAGTTAACAAAGGTACAGTTGTTTGCATCGGAAACCGTCACGCTGAAGGTTCCGGTATTTAATCCGGTTGCAACCTGTGTCTGCTGTGCTGCCGGGTCGCTCCAGGCATAGGTGTAAGGTAAAGTGCCTCCTGAAGGCGTCACCGTTGCCGTGCCATCAGGTTGACCTAAGCAGGAAACCAGACTGGAAGCAGTGGTAGCCGTAACTGGCGAAGGTTGGGCAAGCAATGCGGAAGCAACCGTTTGGCAGTCGTTGCCATCCGTCACCGTAACGCTGATGCTACCTGCGGGGAGATTGGTTACCACAGCGCCTTGAGCGCCGTTTGCCCACTGGTAAGTATAATTGGCTGCACCGCCGGAAGCAATTGCAGTTACCATCCCGGAATTGTTGTTGAAACACGTGAGATCGGTTGGCGTCAAAACCAATTGCAAAGCAGTTGTCTGCCCAACCATTATGCTGGCAACGGCTTGGCAACCATTGGCATCGGAAACGGTTACGCTGGCGTTTCCGGCAGTCAATGCGGTAGCCGTTGCTCCGGTTTGACCAGAGAGCCAGGCGTAAGTATAGCCACCGGCACCACCAGTTGCCAATGCTGTGGCCGTACCATCATTTCCTCCAAAACAAGAGGCTGGCGTCATGCTGAGCGTCAATGCGACCGGAGTCGGATCGGTCAAATCAAAGGTAATTTCTGTGAGACAGGAGTTTGCGTCTGTTATCGTTACGGTGTAGCTTCCTTCGGCGAGGTCATTGCGCGCTGCCGTCACGGCAGCCCCATTATCGCTCCAGGCGAACTGATACCCGGGCGTGCCGCCGCTGGTAGTCAGGGTTGCCGTACCATCAGCAGCATTGGTGCACAAAGGTGCCTGAGTCACAAATTGAACGTCAAGCGCCGTTGGAGCGCTGATGCTGACCTGGGCGGTATCGCGGCAGGCAAATTCATCTGCTACAACCACGAAATAATTTCCTTCAAAGAGTTGTGCGACGAGGTCGGACGCCCCCACCAGCATTCCGGATGCTGCGTCTATCCAGGTATAAGTAAAATTCCCGGAGCCACCGGAAGCGCTCACAGCGGCTGTTCCATCAGGCAAACCATTACAGGAGGCATCCTGCGCCTGAACAGCCAGCACAATTTCCGGATTTTGCGTTACATCTGCCGTTGCTGTGACTTCGCAGCCATTAAAATCGGTAACGGTTATGGTATATGTCCCGGCGGTTAATTGAAATGCCGTATCGGTGCGTTGGCCAGCGGCGAGCGCATCCCAGAAGTATTCGTAAGGCAAAGTCCCCCCATTAGAAGTAGCAATGGCAGCACCGTTCATGCCTCCAAAACAACTGACCAATTGGGAGGTGGTTTGCACGCCCAATGCATCGGGTTGCGTCAGGGTAATCGAGCGCGTAGTCACGCATCCGTTGCCATCGGTAATGACAACATTATAGCCGCCGGCAGCAAGTCCGTCAGCGACCGCATCTAAATCCCCATTGTCCCAGACAAAGGAAAATGGCGTCGTTCCACCGTTCACGATGGCTTCGGCTGTGCCATTGCTTTGTCCATTACAGGAGATCTGATTTGTTTGAACCATTTGAACATCCAGCGCCTGAGGCTCTCCAATAATCAGTTGAATTGAACTGGTGCAGCCACTCGCATCGGTAGCGAAGGCGACATAATTACCAGCGATTAAACCACTAAAGGTGCCGGTTAAATTGTTGACGCCATCCAATTCAAAAGTGAATGGCCCGCCAAATCCTCCGGAAGCAGCAATCATCGCAGAACCATCAGCAGCTCCGTTACACGTAGCGCCTACAACCTGATTGATCGTTAAAGCAGGAGGAATGCAGCCCGGGGTTGTGCAATTAAGTATCGTCTCCGCGCCCGGGCATTCACCAATCGCGCGAACCCGGATATTTACCGCTTGCGAAAGCGCAAGCCCTGTGACCGTGTGAGACAATAAATCGCTTGACGAAATCCAGGGGTCGCCATCAATACTAACCTCGTATCCTGTTGCAGCGTTTACTTCCGGCCAAAAAGCCGAAACGCTGCTTTCCGTAATCGTGCCGCAGGTCGCCAAAGGCGCATCAAGGACAGGAATAATTTCTATGTGAATGGAATCCGAGACACTGCAACCATAAGAATCGGTTGCTGTCATAAAATAAGTGGTGGTTTGATCCGGCATGGCTATCGGATTGGGGCAATCTGAACAACTCAAACCTGCCTGCGGCGACCAGCTGTAATTAATTTCGTAAGCCGGATTAAAACAAATGGTCCAGCTATGCAAAGTTCCGTTAAACCCGTTGGCGTCGTCTATGACCTGCAAACGCCAGGTGCCATTAGTTGCTTTATTGCCGCCATCCCATAAGTCTGACCAGACGCCTTCGGGTTGCCATTCGCCCGTGAATGGCACGGCAGTCGGAGGAGCAAATGGGCCTGGGGTATTGATGGGTAGCGCAGCTGCTTCTGTAAAGCAGGCGTCAATATAAAAGTCAATACCGCCGCCATTACCGCCATTGCCGCCGTTGTCGGTGGTTAGTTCCATGAATTGTCCGCCAGGGCCTACCAAATAAATATCCATGTCGTCAATCCAGCGGTGGGAAAGGCTGTCAATGCAAACAGACTTGATAACGCCGGATCTCAAAATCGGGGGAATCACGCCAAAAACAGAGATATCAGAAAAATAGGAAATATTGGTTTGGTTGATTGCCACATTCGTACTGTTGGTGAAAGCCGGCGGTTCAGGCAAAGGAACCGGCAACGTGCCATCCAACTGGATCGAGTTGTCTGTACAGAAACGCTGGTCAATACCCAGGTCGGCTGGCACTAGCGGATTATCGCGCAGCGGGATGATAAGGGTATCGCGGGTGCAAACGTCTTTCCTGATGTCCAAAATGATGGTTTCCGTTCCTTCCAACAGCGCGTCTTCGATGGCGGTGATCGAAATGGAAACAGAGTTGCTGCCTGCCGGAATAAACAAATTATCCGGGATTAGTTCATAATCCACCCCATTAATCGCCGTTCCTAGTATATTGACATCAATGGGAAAATCGGACTCCACTTCGGTTGGCAAAGAAAAAGTCAGGGTACCTTGCGTACACCCTTCCGCTACAGAGCCGTCGAGGCTTACCGTCGTAGCTTTGACATCAAGCGAACCCGTTCCGAAGCTTTTTGCCTCCAGAAACACCCCGGAATCGTGGCTGCCGTCGGAAACGTCGCAAATGATTAATTTAATGGTATAAACGTTGCAGGGAATCACAACGGCCTCTGCTGTAAAAACGTCGGTAAAGCCGTCATAAACGGGTTGGATTGAACTGTTTAAATTGTCGTTGTAAAACTGGCTGAATGCTAAGCTCCCCGCAGGTGGCGTACAATTGGTAATATTGCCCGCAGCGCCTACCTGACCTGAGTTGATGTTGTTGATCCTGACGGGCAGATTGGTTCCAGGAATCAGGGCGATATTTTTCCCATTATTTTCATAAGGACCATTAATGCCCGGACCACTGATGAAAAAGCCAAAAATATCGTTGAATCCACTGCACGCGTATTCCGGGTATTCTTCCGAACCAAAAGCATACCGGAAGCGCAGGGTATCTGATATTGGAATGAAGGTAATGGTATATTTGGCCATGTCATTCGTCGAATTTTGTCCGGCAATTGCGGTTAAATCCGGATCCATTGTAGCATCAGAGTTGTCCACTGCAGCCTGGGTTCCTCCATTCGACTCTACCCCGACGTCGCCGCCCTGCGTAACAGCAGAACCTGTTGTCATCACCAACCCCCGGTCAATGCCGATATGAGGATCGCCGTTTTTAAAAAAGCCAACCGCTTTGTTTGCTCCCTCATAAGTGACGCTGAGCACCTGCACGCCTTCGCCTAAAAAGACATTGGTGATCAGGTTCTGAGGCGTAAAAGGGGCACTGTTCGTAACTTCTAAAGGTTGCGCGTGCGACACAGTCCAGGATAAAAGGATCAACGAAGCAAAGAGTAACCGTTTGTTGTAGTTGTAGCTGTTCATCATTGTATATTGATTATGCCATGTCGGGAATGGCGCTCCATGATATCAGAGCGCTAAAAATAAACCCTCTAAACGGAAAAAAGCAGGCAATTGCCCGCTTATTTCACAAAATGGCCTGTATCGTACAAAAAGAGGCTTTTCAAAGGCAATTTGCTGCCTGACCGCCAACCTTACATCGGTGTTTTTCCGGTCTATTATCCGGCTGAATCCGCACTTGATCTAATTTAAGCAAACCCTTGTAAAGGAATCTATAACTTTCGCATTCCTAAGAAAACATTTCATTATGGCTCAATTTTTTAAGTTTTTACTGGCATCCTGCCTCGGCGTCATCATCGCTTCAGCAGTTGTTTTTTTTGGCATCATTGGCATTATCGGTGCAATGGCAAGCCAGGGTAACGCAGCGAAGCCGGTTTCGGATAACTCCGTCCTCCGGATTACCTTCGACAATGCGATTCCCGAAAAGACCAATAATTTAGAAATGGATCCCTTTGATTTTTCGAACGACCATATCCTGGGCGTACACGACATCATCAAATCCATAGAACACGCCAAAACGGATGATAAGATTAAAGGCATCCTGATTGAAGCCGATGGGGTGTCTGCAGGGTTTACCACTGCCGGTGCCGTCCGCCAAGCTTTGGCAGACTTCAAAAGCAGCGGAAAATTCATCATTGCTTATTCTGACTATTACACGCAGGGCGCATATTATATGGTCTCTGTCGCCGACGAGATCTATGTGAACCCGCTCGGCATGGTGGACTTCAGAGGATTCGCCGCACAGGTTCCATTTTTTAAAGACATGCTGGATCGCCTCGGCCTCAACATGCAGATTTTTTACGCAGGCAAGTTCAAAAGTGCCACCGAACCCTACCGGCGCGATAATATGTCGGAAGAAAACAAGCTGCAATTAAGGGAATACCTCAATGAATTGTATGCCGTAATGCTGGACGACATCAGCGAATCGAGGGGCGTTAGCGTTGCCGATTTGCGAAAAGCAGCAGATAGCTATGCCGCCAACGACCCGGAAGCAGCGGTCAAATTAGACTTGGTTGATGCGGTTGGTTACCGCGACGACGCGCTTCAAGACATCCGCGAGCGCATGGGCTTAGATCCCGATAAATCCATCACCACCGTCTCTTTGGAGGACTATTCCCGCAATGTAGGGGCTTCGGGTAGCGGTAGCGATAAAATTGCCGTCGTTTATGCGGAAGGCACCATTTTGGATGGGAAAGGAGATTTGGGTTCGGTTGGAAGTGAACGATACACCAAAATCATCCATAAAATCAGGAAAGACGAAAACATCAAGGCGGTCGTTCTGCGCATCAACTCGCCGGGCGGAAGCGCCATTGCTTCGGAAAACATCTGGCGCGAACTCAGCCTGCTGCGCGAAACCGGCAAACCAGTGATTGCATCCATGGGGGATTACGCAGCTTCAGGCGGGTATTACATCGCCTGTATGGCCGACACTATTTTTGCAGAACCCACAACGCTGACCGGATCCATCGGGGTGTTCAATATCATTCCAAGCGCACAAAAAATGCTGGCAGACAAGGCCGGAATCCGCTTCGATACGGTTAAAACGGGTCGCTACGCTACAGGAATCTCACCGTTTTTCAACCTTTCGGAAGATGAAAAACAAATCATTCAGCGCCGCACCGATCAAACATACGACATTTTCCTGCGCCGGGTAGCCGAGGGCAGAAAGATGGACAAAGCGAAAGTGCATGAAATTGCCCAAGGCCGGGTGTGGACAGGCATTACGGCGGATAAAATCGGTTTAGTAGACGAAATCGGCGGCCTAAAAAATGCCATTGAGACCGCCGCCCGAATGGCGGGACTTGAAAAATACCGCATCTCGGAATATCCGCAGACCAAAGATCCCATCGAACAATTTTTCGACCGCTTCATGAATGATGAAGAGCCTTATTCGAAAATTTTATTGCGCAAGCAACTGGGTGCCTGGTATCCTTATTACCGCTACTTTGAAGACATTCAAAATTCACATGGTATGCAGGCGCGCCTGCCGTTTGTATTGCAATTTCAATAACCTTTCAAGAGGCAAGGAGCAAGAGGCAAGCTGGCAAGGGGCAATTCCTGTTCCAGACAATTTGCCCCTTGCCTTTTGCCAACTTGCCTTTTAAACTTACCCTTTCAAACTCCCAATCATCTCCTCCGGGCGCACCCACTCGTCAAATTGTTCCGCTGTGAGCAAGCCCAGTTCGATACCCGCTTCTTTAAGGGTTTTGTTCCCTTTGTGGGCCGTTTTCGCGATTTTTGCAGCATTGTCGTAGCCGATTTTTGTGTTGAGCGCCGTGACCAGCATGAGGGAGTTTTCCAAATGCCTTTGAATAACAGGCAGATTGGGTTCAATCCCTGCTGCACATTTGTCGCAAAAAGAAACGCAGGCATCGCCCAGCAGCCGGGCAGATTGCAGCACGTTGGCCGCGATGAGCGGTTTGAACACATTCAATTCAAAATGGCCCGTTGCTCCGCCAATGGAGACCGCTACGTCGTTGCCGATTACCTGAGCGCACACCATCGTCAGGGCTTCGGGTTGGGTAGGATTCACTTTACCGGGCATGATCGAGGACCCGGGTTCGTTGTCCGGAATGACGATTTCGCCGATTCCGCAACGAGGGCCTGAACTGAGCATGCGTACGTCATTGGCAATTTTCATCAGTGACACCGCCGAGCGTTTGAAAGCGCCCGACAACTCCACCATCGCGTCGTGCGCAGCCAGGGCTTCAAATTTATTAGGCGCCGTGATAAAAGGATAGCCTGAGAATCCTGCAATTTTTGCAGCCACCAGTACGTCGTATCCCGCTGGCGTATTCATTCCTGTACCCACAGCCGTACCGCCCAGCGCCAGTTCGCGCACAACTTCCAGCGCGTTGCGCACCGCCCGCATGCTGTTGTCAATTTGTTGCACGTATCCCGAAAACTCTTGCCCAAGCGTGAGCGGGGTGGCATCCATAAAATGGGTGCGGCCAGTTTTCACGATGCGCATAAAATCCGTTGATTTTTGCGCCAGCGTATCCCGTAGTTTTTGCATGCCCGCCAAAGTGACTTCTACCGTTTGCTTGTAAGCTGCGATGTGCATGGCTGTGGGAAAGGTATCATTGGAAGACTGCGACTTATTGACGTCGTCGTTTGGATGCAGCACTTTCTTTTCATCCGCGAGTGCGCCTCCTGACAAAACATGCGCCCGATAGGCAATCACCTCATTCACATTCATGTTGCTCTGCGTGCCTGAACCGGTTTGCCAGATCACCAACGGGAACTGATCGTCGAGCTGGCCTTCCAAAATTTCATCGCATACCTGAGCGATCAGGTCGCGTTTTTCGACAGACAAAACCCCAAGCTCGTGGTTGGCATAAGCCGCTGCTTTTTTCAAATACGCGAAAGCATGGATGATTTCTTTGGGCATACTGGCTTCCGGACCAATCCTGAAGTTGTTGCGAGAGCGCTCTGTTTGGGCACCCCAATACTTATCGGCGGGCACGTCTACCACGCCCATGCTGTCTCGTTCTTGTCTGTATTGCATGATCTCTTGTTTTTATTTTGAAGAAGTAAACCCCAAGCGATGAAACACCGCAGGTTCAGTCGCCAAAAGTAAAACGAAAAATTAATAAATCATTCACTCCGCATTCTTCCGGGGCACCGGTAAACCAATTATATTTGGCGGCGTTTTAACCATAATGCTTGTTTTGCCGCAAGGTCTTTTTCCTGAACCGCTTAAACGAGCGCTACCATTATTTAACCAAAAGCACTACAATTATGGCCTTTACACTTCCGGAACTTTCTTACGCATACGACGCCCTCGAACCGCATATTGATGCGCGTACGATGGAAATCCATCACACGAAACACCATGCTGCATACACGACTAACCTGAATGCTGCCATTCAAGGTACCGAAATGGAAAAAATGACCATCGAAGAAATTCTGGCAAACATTTCCAAATACCCTGCTGCTGTTCGCAACAACGGGGGCGGTTTTTACAACCACAATCTTTTTTGGACCGTCATGTCGCCCAATAGCGAAGGAGAGCCTTCCGACCAAATGAACATCCATAAAGCAATTACCCGGGATTTCGGTTCTTTTGAAAATTTTAAAAAAGAATTTTCCGCTGCCTCAATGACGCGTTTTGGCTCTGGATGGGCTTGGCTATGTGTTGATGCCGGCGACAAGTTGTTCATCACTTCTACCGCTAACCAGGACAATCCGCTAATGGATGTCGTGGAAGCGAAAGGAACGCCGATATTGGGTCTCGATGTATGGGAACACGCTTATTATCTCAATTATCAAAATCGCCGCGCCGATTATGTTTCGGCATTTTTCAGCGTCGTTGACTGGCATGCTGTAACCCAGCGTTACAACGATGCCAATCCGGGCGCTTTGAACTTTTAAGTAGAGGCAAAACACATGAACATGGGGTAAGCTAAAAAAAATATGCTTACCCCATGATTTTTTTTTCAAAGCCCGTCTCTTTCCGAAACCTGCCGCAGGCATCTGGATATCCGCCTTTTACCTCCAGTTTTTTCCCAACAAACTGGTTCCTAAGTTAACACTCAGCCATAGATTCACTCTGGGCAACTTGATACTTTGTGTGAAATTTCGTATTTTTGGATTGTCTATCATTCTTTGACAAAGGCGATTCAGCAAAACTACCGGTTTCCTCCTTCAGTACGAGCAATGTTGCAGCAGACAGATTTGGGTTTATTTATGCACTAAAAACTACATGCACTTTGCATCCTGCTTTTTAAACAGCAGAATTCGAGAGGCCAAAACTGACCCATTTTTTCATTTAAATTCATATCCCATGATCATTTTGTGCGTTTTGTTGCTGATTTTGCTCCTGTTTAATTTCGACATCGTAAAGACTTCCTGAACGATTTTCGAAAGAAAAACAGGGAATAATCACTACTGTACAACCGCCTACACTACTCAGCCAGGGAAATTTCAGAAAGACGCTACATGAATCAGACACGTTAATTAACGGTAGCGAAGAATTAGTTAGGGGCTTTCGCCAACAGGTGGAAGCCCCTTTTGTTTTGTTTGGCTGTAACGTTCGATAGTTGCGTTATGCTCGGCCCAAAACCGGTCATTTACGCGAGTAAACTTCCGTTTTTGGGTCTTCGCAAGCCTTGCTCTCGAACGTTACAATCCAAACAATTAGCTGAATGGACAAACAATAGATAACTTTGCAACAAATCTAAACAGAAGCCTATGTCACTACTCCTCTACGGCGCTACCGGATATACCGGGCAATTGATTGCAGAATACGCTGGCCAATATGGTCTCCAACCCATCCTTGCCGGTCGTTCCGAAGGAAAAGTGAAGGCATTGGCAGCGCGCTGGTCGTTGCCCTGGCGGGCAGCAGACCTGAATGATCCTGCCGAATTGGATGCCATGATGAAGGGCATAACGGTGGTGCTACACGCTGCCGGGCCGTTTCAACACACGGCAAAACCGATGCTGGAAGCCTGCCTGCGCAATCGAGTCCATTATTTAGACATTACTGGTGAAATTGCCATTTTTGAAATGGCTGCCCGCATGGATGAAAAGGCTAAGGCAGCCGGGATTATGCTTTTGCCTGGCGCGGGATTCGACGTTGTCCCAACCGATTGCTTAGCCTTGTATCTGAAAAACAAATTGCCGGACGCCACACATTTGCAATTGGCGTTCGCTTCCGGTGCCGGTTTATCTCATGGAACAGCTACCACGATGGCTGAAAATCTGGGCGAAGGCGGCGCGGTTCGTCAGAATGGAAAAATCATCAGGGTTCCTATGTTGGGCCACAAAACCATGACCGTGCCATTTCCCGGCAAACCCCTTTTTGTGATGACCATTCCCTGGGGTGATGTTTCCACTGCTTTTTACAGCACCGGCATTCCCAATATTGAAACTTATACCGGCGTTTCGCCTGCTTCCTATAAATGGATCCGGCGGCAGCGTTATTTCAATTGGCTGCTGCGCATGACCTGGGTTCGGAATTTCGCCAAAAACCGCATCAAACAACGGCCTGCCGGTCCTTCACCAGAAAAAAGACAGCGTAGTTCTTCTTTAGTTTGGGGCAAAGTCTCCAATGCAGCAGGTAAATCCGCAGAAGCCACCCTGCGCACTCCGGAAGGCTATACCCTGACTGCATTGACCAGCCTGCTTATCGCAAAAAAAGTACTGAAAGGAAACGCACCGATTGGTTTTCAAACCCCGGCCAAAGCTTATGGCGCGGATTTGATTTTGGAAATTGCGGGCGTGGAGCGGGGTGATTTGTAGGCAAGTTTGCAAAAGGCAAATTTGCAAGGGTGTCCTGTTGTTGCCGACTTGCCTCTTGCAAACTTGCCTCTTGCTCTTCCCCTACTCTTTCTTCACATGCTGCGCCTGCGTTTGCAGGAGCCACGAGAAATCGGCGCTTTGCGGCGGCCCGGAAATGGTAATCAGGTTTCCTCCATTTTTTTGATCCACGGAATCCCGAACAGCGATGCCTGCTGAAAAATGGCAGCCCGTACAACTTTCCGTAGCAAAAATCATCACCGAATCCTGCGCAGTAAACTTGGGTTTGAAGTAGCTTTCTTCCATTTGATACGCCGGTTGATTGCCGGTTTGGAAGTAGGTTTCCATCGTCATATTCGTTAGAAAAACGGGCGTTACGTTGCCGCCTGGCTTGTTGAGTACGCTGGCAACCCCATTGCCTGCCGGTGTTGGCGGCGTAGTTGGAGAAGTTGGCCATTGAGTATCAATCAATTCGTAGTGCTGCAAGACTGAATTCAATGCAGCAAGCCTTTTGGAAGCCTGGGCATTCAACTCCCGCTTGGCTGGAGGAATGGGGATCATACGACGGAGTTGGGAGCGGCGCAGGCCATTAGCATCCGGTTCAACACAAAGATTTTGAGCGCAGGATTCGCAACCCGGATCGTTAAAAGATGGCTTTAGGTTAATATTTTTTCCACTCAGTGATTTTCCGGTTACCGCCGGGTCAGCTTCCATGTTGTCTTTTTGTTCAAAAGTTGCCCAAATCCACTGCGGAGAAGACGTCGTTTTCATCGCGATGTGCATGCCCACCATACCCAGCGTTACCTTAATGTAGGTCGGATTTTCAGGAAATACGACAAAGCAAGCCGGGTCATTGGGATTGGTACTGATGGTATATTCTTTAGGATCCGGGATATACCCCTCCATCGTTAAGTAGCGGGACGCAATGTCTTTGTCGGGGTCAATGACCTTCCAGGCGATTTTTATTTCAATGGCACCGATGGCTTCTTCGCCGTAAGTTCCGCTTGGAAAATTAGCGCCTTTATTATTTTTGCTAAATTCAATTTGGCCTTCCACATTGTACAACGTATTCGTAACGACGTAGTTAAATTCAGATTCATTCATCAAAACTTCATACATGACTAAGTTGCCGTTTTGATCCCAAAGCCCCCCGCCGAATGCCTGATCCGATTCGTCGGCCTTGTTCGAAGCTTCATTGTGTTTGTTGTTGCGAAAAAGTACCCTCAATGACTTTTGGTTGGCATCGGCAGCCAGGTTTGCATGCCCCCGGATGCCCGCATTGATGTCCCGGTTATCCCCCCAGGGCGAGGGTTTGCCGCCATCTGGTTTGTACACTTCAAAGCTTTCTTTCCAGCTACTCCACGCCGGCATTCCTTCGTCCGACAATTTAGCTTTGGGCTTACCATCTGCATGAGTTGGCCAGTTCAGGGCAACAAATGTTTTCCAAGAAACCAAATCAAACAGCCGTTGTACCTCGTCAAATTTGCCTTGTTGTTCCAATTCTGCTTTCAGGTTCATGTCTACGTCACGCGGTGTTTCAGGCGTCGGGTGTTCAGGGAAGTCCAGATAGCTCGTTTGTCCTTTGTTGCACTGAATATTGGGCAAGACAACCAGAGCGGTCAGCAATAGCAAGGCCAGTAAGCTCAGACCCGATGGTCGAAAAAAAGTTGATTTCATGACTTATGCGTTTTGATTTGAAAATATGATCCATTTAGTGTCTGTCCATTTAGAGCTGGCTCGGGAATCCCGATCAAGCTCTAAGTCGGGTGTCTGTTCTTTTGAGTTCGAGAGCAAGAGTGCATTTTTTTCCAATAGATACTGGAGCGCTAAAATGATGTTGCGGTCTTTTTTATAGCCCAATTGAGCCTTTTTCAAAGCGTCCACCACCTCTTTTGCAGGCCGAGGAACGCTGCATGTTTCCAGAATAAATGCTTCTTCTTTCCTGCTCAAAAAATACTTAGTCTGCAGGTTATTCCGGTTGGGCGCTTTTGATGATACTAAAACAGAAAATGGATTCAACGTCACCCGATGATGCCGCCGTTGCCAAAAAGTACTGTTCGGCCAGCGTTGCTCCTGCTGGTAAAAATGGCTCCGTATCTCTAAGTAATTTTCGTATTCCCTCCGGATAAGGTGTTCGTATTTTTCAAGTGCATTTGTTTTCCCGTCAAGATAATCGAGCACGGCATAAGCCCCGAAAATGCCAGATTTTATGGCTTTAAAAATGCCTTGTGCCGACAAAGGGTCAAACGTGGCGGCGGCGTCTCCGACAGCGATCCAGCCTTCCCCGACAAGGGCATCCAAATATTGTGAAGCAGCCGGCCAAACCTGAATCTCACCGGCAGATTGAGCTTGCGCCACGCGTTGTTGCGTATGTGGTGCGGCGATTAAGCCTTGTTCCCATTTTCCAGCTTGCTGCACGTTTGTTGGTGCCAGGTCTGAATCGGTCATAAAAGCCACCACTAATTTGTTGCCCGGAAGCAAGGCTGAATACCACCAACCGTTTTCACAGGCTTCCACCAAAGTAGGCAGGTCGGCAGAAGGCGTCGAAAGTTCATAAAAGCGCCAAATGCCCGTGAGGTTGTCAAATCGGACTTTCTGAGCGCCCATGCGGGAAGCGAATTGAGCCGTCCGGCCCGAAGCCTCTACTACAAAAGAAGCTTGGAGTTGTTCCACTTCTCCGGCATTCCCGGTTATTTGAAAATGAAAAAGTCCGGGTGTCTTTTCCATCAACTTTGCAGCGGCGCCGAGTTGCACCAGAGCGCCGCGTTGCTCCGCTTCCCGAATCAGAAAACGATTGAATCGGTTTTTGTCAATGCGCCAACCTGGTTGGCTGGTCTGGAATAAAAAATCGTTTTCAAGCAGTGCTTCACTGCCCCAGACCGCGCAAGTACCCTGCGACATCAAGTGCGCTTCTTTCCTGAATTTTTCCCAAATCCCCAGAGGCACCATCAGATCGCGGATTTGTGGCGGCAGCGTTTCTCCGATTTTTTCACTCAGACCATCTGACTTGTCAACGATCCGTACTTTCAGGTGCGGGGCGCGACTGAGGAGCATCAACGCCAGCGAAGTCCCGGCAGGGCCGGCACCCAGGATCAGCAGGTCTGTTTTTATTGGTCGCATTAATCCGGTTGTCTGACACAAAAGAACGAAGCCACAACGCCGGCAGGGTGCAAACCACCATCGCCGCCGGGATGCGGAATCTGACGAATGACCGAACCGACGAAAGCCGGAACCTGGTTGACCCCATTTTGCCACGGGTTGACCAGATAGCCTAAGTACTCGTAAATCCATTGGTTGCCGCCGACTACCCCCTGGCCCTGAAAACGCACGGTGAACGGATCGCCGTAATTGATGGAACCGGTCAGGTCCAATTGCCAGCCAGGCCCGTAAATCAAGCCGCTCAACTGATTTGACAGGGGCGTTGGATCAATGCGGATCGTTCCTTCGCCCAGCAACATGCCATTCAAATCAGCAGACAAATCCGCGATATTGTAGAAGCTCCGGTAGGACCATTTGCCAATCCAAACCGATTGTAAACTATTCATGGACGGTATATTGCCTGTCATGGTTTCTTATTTATTTTGTTGAAATTCCGACCTGCCAGTATCTTATACCGGGGATCATCCTCCGTTACCACAACGACATAAGGTGCTCCATTGCCCGGATCATTGTAATTGTTCACTACAAACCCCAGTTCGCTCCAAGCCGTCACCATTTTAAAATCGCCAGCATTGGTTTGGGGAATGCCGAGCGACCAATCCCGCTGCTTATATTGATAAGTTGTGGTCGTACCTTCCTGCGTCACAAACTGATAATATACCTGCATGGGCCGGTGCCAGGGCCACCACAAGGTTTCCATTTGCACCTGCTCCCGCTCAAAATTCAGGTTGATCATTGGGTTGGGGTAAATTTCGTTCCATTGTTCGTAGGTCACGTCTATCACCTGCGTTGAACACTCATTAAAATCTGCCTGCCACGGCAGCGCCATGTACTTCGTCAGGTCGCCTGGTTGGAGGCCTTTTGAAATGTCGCCGTCTAAGGTTAGCGCAGGCGGTTCAAACTGCTCCGTAAAGCCGGGTGTATCGAGCACCGTTTCGGAAGTCATATTCGGCACATACTGCGCGTCTATGCGAAGCCGGTAAGGTTTTGCCCAGATCGAAGCGTTGCGCATGATCCAGCCCACTTCGCCACCAGGGCAAAAAGCGCCGCCCAGTATATTGCTCAGCACGTTCACCGTAAGGCGCATGCCATTGTCTTGCGGATAAAGCAGGGATGGCGTCTGGATTGTCCCGCCATTGCTATTGCTCCAGTCTTCCTGCTTTTCGTTGATGAATTTGCCGATGGCCCATTGCCGGAGCAAAAAAAGCTGGGTATCAGTCAGGCGCAAAAACTTCGAGACGAGGGTGTTGCTGATCGGGTTGTCGCCGGCGAGCAATGGCATGAGCTCTTTACTGAATTGGGCAAAATTCGTCCCGCCCGCAGTTGATTCCCGGGGCAAATTCCATTCCGCCCGCTCATTGTACAACAGATTTTCTTCTCCCGGTCTACGCAGGGATTCATAAATAAACTCCCGCATACCGCGAAATTTGTCTTCTGTGACCTTCCCGTCAGGTTCTATTTTAGGGGGGATGGCGACTTTGTTTTGAGCAAAATCTCCCCGGTCGCTGGTATCGTGCGCGGCATTGGAAGAACCCAGAATTGCCGTCACCCACTGTATGTTGAAAGGCCGAACCAGAATGGGCCAGATGTCGCGCCAGAAAAGGGGATAATAATTGGAGTTGTAAACCTTGTCGCTGAAATCGCACCACAACTGCAACTGATCCGGGCTGCCAACTTTTTCCGGTTGGTCAAAAGTATCGGGGCGACCATAGAGGTAGGTATTGGCCGCAAACTGGCGAATGTAGAGGTCTTCCAACACGTCATTCATCGTGATCATGCTCACGATTTGCGGCGCAAAGGCGGGATAAGCCACGATGACCCACGCCGAATCCTGCACGATCTGGTAGCGTACCTGGTGGTCGGTTTCATCTAAAAACAGCAACTTAGCCGTAACCGGGCCGTCGGAAGTGTCATCAAACCAGCCTTCGTTGTTGGCGTAGCTGTTGATGAAAGGGTCTTGTGGCCCGTTTTTGGTGGAGCCGGAATTCCCGTGACCGCCCCGCACGATCAGGCGAAAATGTTCTTCTTCCTCAATGACGTTGATGTCGCCGAGGGTATCTATGGAATTGGGATTTAATGGTGGCGGAAAATTCTGCGTGTACCCCGGATTCGCCCCTTTTTTAAAATTAGCGGCGCTTTGAAAGCCCGTTTTGCTCACCGTTTGCGGCCCCGGGTCAATGACTAAGTTTTGCCGGGCATCCAGGTCGGTGACGTCTGCATTCCGCAAAGGGTGATCGGGGGCGTAACCGTGTTCGCCCTGCAACTGCCGGAATTGGTACCAACTCGCTTTTTTGTTGGCTAACCAAACCGTCCACTCAATGTCTATCAATTTACCGGAAGTGCCCTGGCCAACAACGATGTCCCCTTTTTTAATTTCCCTGCCATCCGGATTTTTTTCATCATAAACATAGACTTTAAAACGGGCTGCTTGCCTTTTGATCAACCCGGAAGCATCTTTGAAGGCATACGTTGTTTGTTCTTTTCCGCCGGGAACGGAGCCATCGGCATTGCACAAAATGGGTAAATCCCCCATTTTTTCCGGGGTCAGGCAAATCTGATCCGGGCTGTTTCCAAGCCGCGCGATGCCGACGGCAGGATGGATGCCGTAACGGGCGTTTGGATCCTGAATGACGGGTTCAGGCTGGGCTGTTATTGAATTTGTCTTCGACATGCGATTGATTTTTAACAGGTTGTTTGCTTTATATCCGGATTAAACAACCGTATTCTTAAGATCAAAAAATGAATGCCACACGACGCTAAGGTCGGGAACCCCCGCCTTGGTTAGAATCAAAATGCCGTGCCCGGAGAAAGCGACCCTTATTAATTCAGCACCCCTTAGCTATGGCTAAGGTCGGGAACCCCCGCCTTGGTTAGAATCAAAATGCCGTGCCCGGAGAAAGCGACCCTTATTAATTCAGCGCCCCTAAGCAAAGAATTTCAGCGACACCCCCTCCAGTTTCAGGTGATCACCCGCTCTGTTCCAATCCGGCGGCATTACCACCAGCGTGATTTTAAAATCTTTATCCCCTTTTGCCATCAATTTTTGTACCGTGCGGGTCACGTCTATCTTAAAATCACGCGGCGTATTATGGTGCACGGGCCGTTTGTCGAACAACCTCCTGTTTAAGGGGGGCGGGTCGCAGTGTCCGGGGCCGCCGATGCAATCGCCGTGTCCAAAAAGGGAAGCATAACCGGCAAAATGGTCATTGTCCACAACGGGTGTATGGATGTTGGCGTCGGGCTGATTCAGAAAAACCCGGATTCCATAGGAGCGGTTTGCCTGAATAACGCGGTGCAGGCGCAATTCCGCTCTGGAGTGGTTGTTCAAAACGTGTTCGGAAAGCCCTGCCTGTTCCGTATTAAGGCGCGAAAAACCAATGTTTTTATCCGTTTCAAAATAGTATCCGTCCATTGAGTATTCATAGCCCAGCGCACGCGTGGAAGCGGCATCGCGGGCCACGTAATGCAGGCCGGAAAGTTGGGCGTCGGGTTCAAAAGCTTGTTGCCCCGGATGCAATTCCTGCCAGTTGTGGAAAAGGCGGTCCACCATCGAATGGTGCGGCCAGAAAACGGGGTCGTAGCAGGCAGTCAGGTTGTTGAGCATATCGCCCATAGCCGGTTCGGTAGCAAAATAATTTTCGCTATATGGGTAGTCGTCGGGGTTAACCGGACGGTTTGTTCCACTCACAACTTTGTTGTCGGGGTTATTGGGGTTAAAGCCGCCCACCCAGATATGAACTGTATTGTGGGGATTCATGTCGAGCGCTCCATAAGACATGTCGTAAGAAGGGCCGCCGCCAAAGTTGATCCACTGGTCAATCTTCAGAATTAGCTCCACATCCTGCCCAGTTGGGAAATGGTGATGGAAATTGTTCTGCATCCCTTCCTCTCCCAGTGGTTTCCCGTTTTGGTCATAAAACATGGCGGGCCAGCGGAACGGATACCAAAGCGGGTTGATCTCAATCAGCGTTTCTCTTATTTTTTTCTTCCAGTCAGCCGTCAATTTTCCCACCAATTGCTCTACGCCCCAAAAAAATTCCGAATCGGAATTGTAGCGAAAACCTACCATATCTTTTAGGTTGGAAGCCATCCCCAATCCGATGAGCTTTTTAGCGCCCAATTCATTTAAAAAACATTGATAATGATAAGGCAATACCCCGCTCGTGAACTGAACCGGAATAGTTTTTTTAATACTTTTGGGAAAGGCGATTTCTTTGGGTGGCAAAAGGTTGCCCTTCCGATACCTCGCAGATGGCCAGTTCCAGTATGGAATGGTCACATCCGGAATAATATCCTGGCAACGCTGCTCGAATTCATACAAATACATGCGGTGCCAAATCAGGAATTGTTCCCAGCCATGCTGACATTCATCTCCATGCAACCTCCCCCAATAGTTCCAGTTGCGCCGATCCATTGGAAAAGCGTTCAACTGAATCATTTCGTTGTGTACATACCGCCATTTGCAAACTTCGTCATCCGTCAGGCAATCCACATCTTTGCGCTGTTTCAGGCCATTTCGATCTATTTGAATGGAGTTAGTAGACTTTCTGGATACGGCATGGCTTTCTTCGCCGAGGGAAAGCCGGAGCAGTTTACCACTGCTGCCCTGTTTCGGCTTTTCTTCATCAGCGCCAGGGCATCCATCGTCAATCCAATCGGAAATAAACTGAATGTCCTCGTCGGCAACCCGGCTGCTACCCCACATAAAAGGCGGAAAATGCCCGGCCGGCGCATTGAATGGCGCTTCGCCTTTGAGGGCTTTGATGAGGTTGGAAGCGGCACCGCGGCCCGGCGATTTTTGCGACGAGGATTCTCCCGGAACACAACAACCGGGGAGCTTGCTTGCAGCAGGCGCTGGCGCACAATACCAGTAATCAGCGACATCAGGTACTTTTATGACCACATCCTGGCCGTTGACGAAAATGACATTGCCCGGTGGTGCAATCAGCCGAAGTCCCGCAATTTCGAGTTTCAAAAAATCGGCGATGTCTAAATCCCACCAAAATTTCCCCTGAGCCGGATCGTTCAAACCCTGATAATCGGCGGTGGAATCTCCGTTTCCAGCCCGGAGAATTGCCCTGACCCGATCGAATCTGGAAGCGTATTCGGGTTTGGAAGGTTGCTTTTTTGCCATATTGAAGAAATATTGGATGCGGTAATTATTACAGGGATTCTACTGCCCGGAAAGGATCCGGCAGCATGGCTAAGGCTTAATCAAGGCACCACCGGTACAATTCAGGCGTCCAAGGATGGTGATTTTGCGCTTGCTGGTTTGTCGGAGTAGTCGCCAGACCGCGTAAAGGCCGGATATGCCTGCGCCTACAATCAAAAAATCCGTTTTGGAAGGAAGTTGTAATTGGGAAGCCATAATAGAGAAGATGAATTAAAAAATTAACTTACAGGTGATTTTGCAAAGATATCCTCGAAAATCAGGCTTCGCATGCGTAAAAATACCTGTTCTAAAACTGGGTGGTTCCTGAAAGCACAGAAACAGGTTGGTAATCTGCCGGATTGAATTGCTTTGTCTCCTGCTGGAATACCCCCATCAATCCCGGGTAAATAACCGGGTTATTCCCATGTTCGTCGAGGTACCAGCTTTTGCAACCCGAAGCCCAGACCGTGCCGCTGAACTTTTGCTGTAAGGCCTCGTTGTAGCTTTGCTGTACTTCGGGCTTCAAATCCAGGCCAGCATTGTCTGGTTGCCGCTCTAAAAAAGCGAGGTATTGCATCACGTAGTTCATTTGGGCTTCCATCGCCAGCAACACCGAATTGTGTCCGAACCCTGAATTGGGCCCAAGCAGGGTGCAAAGATTGGGGAACCCTGAAATCACCGTGCCTTTATAAGCTGCAATCCCCGACTGTTTCCACTCCCCGTAAAGTTCCCGGCCACTCAGGCCAAACAATTTTATTCCATCAAAGTCAACGACCTCGAAACCGGTAGCGAAAATGATTGCATCAACGGGGTGCGCTACGCCATCTTTGGTCACGATTCCCAGCGGAATCAGTTTTTCAATACCCTGCGTTTCCAGCGCCACATTCGTTCGGTTGAAGGTCGGCAAATAATCGTCCGAAACGACGATGCGTTTGCAACCCATTGCGTAATCGGGCGTCAGGCGGCGGCGAACATCCGGATCAACAACTTCCCGCTCCAGCTTTTTCAGGCATAATTTTTTAAAAAAGCGGTACCGGAATTTGTTTCCCAAAAACAACCGGCCTCTGAATTCCAAAAATCGAAACAAACCCCGGCGAACCAAACGCTGGATCTTTGGAAAGCGGCGGTAAAGTGATTTGTAAAAAGGCGATGATTCAAGATCATAGCGATCCGAAACCCAGCTTGGAGTACGTTGAAAAACTGTAAGTTGCGCTACGTCTGGAGCAATGGCAGGTACAATTTGAATGGCGCTGGCACCCGTTCCGACCACAGCAACCCGCTTCCCTTTTAAGTCAACCTTATGATTCCAGCGCGCTGAATGAATCAGGTTACCTTCAAAATTGTCCAAACCGGGGATTTCCGGTAATTTGGGGCTTTGAAATGGTCCAAGTGCAGAAATGACTAAGCGAACCGTGGTGCGCCGCCCGTTGCGATCAGTGAGTTCCCAAAACCCGGATTGCTCTATGTATTCAAACCGGATAATTTCCGAATCGAACTGGATATACCGGTACAAGTCGTGTTTGACAGCAACGTTTTTCAAATACGACAAAATTTCAGGTTGTGGAGAATACCGCCTGCTCCAATCCGGATTAGGTTCGCTTTCGATGGAATAGAGGTTGGATGGGATGTCGCAGGCGCAACCGGGATAGATGTTGTCGCGCCAAGTGCCGCCGATTTCGGAGGCGCGTTCAAAGACGACAAAAGAAGTGCGGCCTGAGGCAATGAGCTTCAGGGCGGCGATGATGCCTCCGAATCCTGCGCCAATGATGCCTGTTTCGTAATCCGGTTTCATGATTATCTCTCTTGTTGGGGGCGTTGGGGGCGTTGGAGCCGTTGGGGCAGAAAATTTTCTGCCCCTACCGGCCATTATTCCGTTCGTAACGCCTTTATCGGATCCTGAATCGCCGCCTTGCGCGCCGGAAACAGGCCAAAACCAATGCCGATGACCGCTGCAACGCCAAACGCCAAAACGATAGACCAACCGGAAATTACGGTTGGAATATCTGCCTGAGAGGCGATCAGGCGCGCCGATGCGATGCCCAAAACCACCCCGATCGTGCCGCCGAACAAGCTGATGAGCACGGCTTCCAATAAAAATTGAAAAATGATGTCGCGGCGGGTGGCACCCAGCGAACGACGCAGACCAATTTCTTTGATGCGCTCCAGCACAGAAGCCAGCATGATGTTCATGATGCCGATGCCACCAACGAGCAGGGAAATCCCGGCAATGACCGCCAGCACAAGGTTGAACGTCTCCTGTGTTTTTTGTTCCTGTTCGAGCAACAACTCGGGCACTTCGATTTCATAATCCACGACATCGTGGTGCCGGCGTTTCAGGATACGGGCAATGACGTCGGCAGTCGCCCGCAAGTTTTGAGATTCCGTCACCTGTATGATGGCGCGGTCGAGCTGGTGGTAGTTTTTATCTTCTTCGTTATTCTCACCGCCGCGCCCAACATCGCTTTTCGTGATCAGCGCACGGTTGTTGAAACGCAGCAGCACGGTGGTCACCGGGATGTATACATCGTCGTTGTAATCGCGGATACCCAAGCTTTTCAGGCTTTCTTCGCTGGCTACGCGTTTTTCAAGAATACCGATGATGGTGAACCAGTTTTGGCCACACTTGATTTGTTTGCCCAAAGCCCCTTCCGTTCCGAAAAACCGCGTCTGGATGTTTTTGCCAATGATGCATACCGGTTTTCCAGCTTCTATCTGCCCTTTGCTGAATAAAGCGCCTTTTTCCACGCGCAATTGATTCAAATCAAAAAAAGTATTGGTGACGCCCACACAACGCGATTTTTCCATTCGCCCGGACTGGATGATGCTGACCGGAACGACGATTTCCGGACTGATTTTTCCAACGGTTGGCGTAACGTTTGCAATGCTTTCGAGGTCTGCCAGCGTCAGGCCCGGCGACCACGGGAGTTTGTCTTTGTTCCCGTTGCTGTTGTTGCCCGACGCACTTTGATTGGCTTTATTATTTTCCTCACTGTCTTCAGAAGGAATGACGGATTTAATGACGATGTTGTTGGCACCGATCAGCTTCATCTGTTCAAGAATGGCCTGTTTCGCGCCCGTTCCAATGGCCAGCATGGCAATCACCGCGCCTACTCCGAATACAATGCCCAACGCCGTCAGGAAAGCGCGGAGTTTGTTGGCGCTGATGCCTTCCAAGGCCAGCCGGAGGTGAAAAAAAATGCGATTCATCATATTGTTATGCTATTCCATGATGATAAACATGCCATCTCCGCCGCTTTCCGTGGGAACATCGTAGTTCTCAACCCCCTTCTTCCGTTCGTTGGCTTTGGCTTCTCTTTCTTTCCGGTCAGCTTCCTTTTTTTTGCGGATCTTTTCTTTGATGTCGGCAGCGATGGGTTCAAACGGCGCGTCAGCGCCATTGGCGGGCAGGGAAAGGTATATTTTTTCGCCTTCAGAAAGCCCGTGCTCGATAATGATCTCATCCGAGTTGCTGATGCCTGTGATCACCTCCTGGCGAATGATGCGCCCGTTTTGCTCCTTATATACATAGGAGAGACTATCAATCTGGATGGCTTCTATGGGTACAGACAGGACGTCGTCGTAAGTATCGGTCAGGATTTCGTTGCTGGTGGTCATCGCCGGCCTCAGAATGGAATCTAATTCATTGACCTGAACGACCACTTCGAAGACCTTTGCATCGTAGCCACGAAGTTGTTCTCCGATATTGGCCACCTTGATGACTTTTCCCGTATACGCGTTGTCTGGAAAAGCGTCTACTTTCAATTTCACTTCTTGCCCGATTTTCACCCGGCTGATGTCTACTTCATTGACATAAGTCTTGGAGATCATATCCGTGAGGTCGGGCAATTCGGCGACGACCGGATCCCAGGCAGAAATCCGGGAACCGGGCTCTACTTTTCCACTCCAGCCGCGCGCATAAATGACCATCCCAGATTTGGGTGCCATAATGGTAAATTCACCGGAGAGCTGGTTGTAAATGCTCATTTGCATCTGGTTCTGCTTTTGGAGCGCGTTGATTTCCTGGATTTTGGCCACGGCCTGTTGCTTTTTCAGGTCGTATTTAAGCAATAACTGCCCGTAATCCCGCTCCGTGCGCTCCATATCGAGCTGCGCTTGTTGAATGACAGACTGCGGCTCGTAGCGGCTCTGATCCAGGTAAAGCAGCTTTTCTTTTTTCAAAAAGCCCATGTTGACCAATTCATCGCGCATGCCCCGCAATTCGATGGCGGTATCAATTTTGGCCTGGTCAAGCTGGGTCTGAATTTTTTCCATTTCGGTTTGAAGGTTGCTGATTTTGTTGGCCAATTCCGTTCGGTCTAATGTGGCCACATAATCCCCTTCTTTTACGATGGTGCCTTCCCGCACCAAATCCGAAACCGTGGTCTCAAAAATTTGAGCCATACGCATCCCTTGTGGTGCCTTAATCTTTACAGAGCGCTTTGCATTGAGTTCCCCGGTAGCCGTCACATTCACATGGAAGCGCCCGCGCTTAACGGTGGTCAACAGATTACTTTGCTGCGCCGCATCTTCTTTTGGCCAAAATTGCCAAACTCCGTAAAGCGCAAATAACAATAAAATTGCGATCGCTAAAATCTTTTTACCTCCCATAATGCCGTGTTGGTTAATCGGTTAAAAAAGACACGTGAATGGATAACGTACCACTTGGCCAAAGATACACATCACAATTGTTTCTTTTTTAATGAAAAGAGGAAACGGGTATCACTATATCAGGGCATAACATACCCATAGTAATCTATACCCATTGCCTAAGCGGTTGATCTCCAAAAAGTTCCCTTTTTTGCTGACAATCAGGCTTATTTCAGCAAGTCGTTGACACTTGATTGAGTGAAAAAAAAATGTCTAAAAAAGGTCAATCATACCTTCCGATTTCGATTTTTTTAGCTCATCTTTGTAGCCCGCTCCTACCGAAAGGAAGTTTAACGGGTGACTCATAATAGCGATATATTTTTAAGCCCTTCTGGAAGGCGAAAGTCGGTTTCATACGTTCCGGCTTACTGATACTCTATTGCGTAAAGGTTATTTTTTCATTTTTTTAGCTGTCTGTGCAATGATAAAAGATCATGCTACAGTGTGGGATAGTTGTCTGCACGCCATTCGCAAGAGTGTAAATCAACAAAGCTTCAGAACCTGGTTCGAACCGATCCGGCCTGTTCGTTTGGATGGAACTGCATTGACCATTCAAGTGCCGAATAAGTTTTTCTACGAGTGGTTGGAAGAGCACTATGTTTCTTTGTTGAAATCAACCATTCGCAAAGAACTGGGAGATCGTGGCCGTCTGGAATACCAAATCCTGATGGGCGCATCGGTGAACGAAATGGCCAAAGCCAATGGTAACGGCAATGGGCATAGTACCACCAACGGTGTCTTCGCAAAAAATGGAGAGCACTACGCACCGGGAATGATTGATATGGAGAATATCAAAAACCCGTTTGTCATTCCCGGCATCAAAAAACTCCGGATTGATCCGAATCTAAATTCTAATTATACGTTCGACAATTTCATCGAAGGCGATTGCAACCGTTTGGCGCGTTCTGCCGGTCTGGCTATTGCCAAAAAGCCGGGCGGCACTTCTTTCAATCCCTTAGTGGTTTTCGGCGATGTGGGGCTGGGGAAAACGCACCTTGCGCACGCCATCGGCAATGACATCTTGGATAAGTTCCCGAATAAATCAGTGCTGTACGTTTCCTCAGAGAAATTTACGAGCCAGATCATTCAGTCCATCAAAAACAACGCAGTCAATGATTTTATAAATTTCTACCAAACCGTTGAAGTCTTAATCGTTGACGACATTCAATTTTTGGCCAACAAGCAAAAAACCCAGGAAATATTTTTCCATATCTTTAATCAGTTGCACCAAAATGGCCGCCAGATCATCCTGACGTCCGACCGCCCTCCCAAAGACATGGAAGGCGTGGAAGAACGGCTCATTTCGCGCTTCAAATGGGGCTTGTCTGCCGATCTTCAGGCACCCGATCTCGAAACGCGCATGGCCATCTTGGAATCAAAAATGAACCGCGAAGGCGTGGAGCTTCCTTCCAATGTCATCGAGTTCATTTGCTACAATATCCAGAATAATATCCGGGAGCTGGAAGGGGTGCTGGTGTCGCTCATCGCCCAGTCTTCACTCAACCGCCGGGAAATTGACCTGGAATTGGCCAAAGAAGTGATCCGGAACTTCGTATCCCAAATCAATAAAGAAATTACGCTGGACTTCATCCAGAAGCTCGTCGCTGAGCATTTTGGCGTCACAATGGACAAAATTCAGGGCAAAACGCGGAAACGCTCCATCGTCATCGCGCGCCAGTTGTCTATGTTCCTCGCTAAAAAGCTGACAGACAAGTCGCTAAAAAGCATCGGCGAGATGTTTGGCGGCCGCGACCACAGCACGGTGATCTACTCCTGCAAAACCGTACAGGATCTGATGGAAACCGACGCCATCTTCAAAGACACGGTGACGGACTTGGAAAAGAAAATAAAAATGAGCCTGAATGATAAGTAGGAAGCCCCCTACCCTGTTCTGATTTTCAATCTGTTAAAAAAGCGAGGGAACTTTTCCTTCGCTTTTTTACGTTCTCTGGTCAAATTATTATTTCGCTCTGCTTGCAAATACGATCTTGATGTGTATCTTTGCGTTCGCTTTTGGAAAAGGGCATACTACCCGGTGAAGTGGGAGAGTGGCTGAATCCACCGGTTTGCTAAACCGACGTACTCTGCAAGGGGTACCGCGGGTTCGAATCCCGCCTTCACCGCAGCAATAGAGACCTCAAAAAATAGACACATTCGGGGCGTAGCGCAGCTCGGTAGCGCACCTGCTTTGGGAGCAGGGGGTCCCAGGTTCAAATCCTGGTGCCCCGACAAAAGAAAGACTGTCCATCGGGCGGTCTTTTCTTGTTTTAGGAAAGTTTGTGACTCCTTTTTGTGTGCATTCCGGTAGTTGGCAGGAGGGGTGCTTTTCAGCTCGCCGGGAATATGCCGAATTTGGTGTAATTTATTAAAATTAAGGTGCTTAATGCGGGTTAAACCCGGAAAATAGGACACGCGAGGCGGCGGCGCAGCACGAGTGGGTCGTATTTAAATCAATCCTTCCCCCCAAACCCATGCAAATTCTGCCCAACAAAATCCTTCGGCAGCTCCTCCATGCCCGGAAACCCCAGTTTGATGTCGCGACCGTCATGCGGAATCAGGGCGGTTCCGAAAAGGTAATCCCAGATGGCGAGCGAAATGCCGAAATTGATGCCAAACCGATGGTCTTTGGGGAGTTCGTAAACGTGGTGCCAGATATGCATTTCCGGACTTTTGAAGAGCCGTTTCATCCACGGCCCCAGCAAGACAGCACCAGCGCCGGCACTTCCCAAAACCACCAATGCCTGCACCCAAGCGGATGGATTATGAAGCAGGTGTACGTCGAAGCCACTGGTGGCGATCACCAGGCCGATCAGGGCACCCAAAATACCGCCAGCGACGTGACCCGGCACCGTGATGTTGGAGTGGTTGTAATGCCCGACTGCGAGGGTAAAAATGTGGATAATAAAAAAATCATAGAGGCCAACGCCCAGCAGCGCCAAAGGCAGGTATTCAATGGTGCGGTACGCCACGTTTTCCATCCAGTGATAGCGCAGGTGTGCCGCAAAACCCATTTGTTCCACCGAGTGGTGCACTTTGTGAAATTCCCATAGGCGTTCACTCCGGTGCAACAGGCGATGGATCCACCACTGCACAAAATCGCGGATCACGAACCCGATCAGCAGGATGGCCCATGTAGGCGCTCCGCGCAGGGGGTTAGAAGCCTGTAAGTCGAACCCGCTGACCGCCTTAATCCCATCGTTCAACAAATTGACGAACACCGAAGAGACGGCGCTGTAAATGACTAATGAAAACACGAAAAAATTGAAAAACATGTAGAAAAAATCCAACCAGAAATCCTTTCGGAATTTCGGCTGGTTCTTGCGCCAGGGTGCCAGCAATTCCAACACAAAAAAGAAAGTGGAAACCAGCAGCAGCCAGTAAAAATAATTGTGCCCGTTGGGGTTGGTCATTTCTTTCCAAAAATAATTGGCATAGCCCTGATAACCATTTACAAAAACATCCCAATATTTTTTTATATTGATTAAATGCTATTGATTAAAAACCTGCCTTGAGGTAACTCCAGCCTGCCCGCTGCTTGCTGGCAATTTCCAGCGCGCCCGACCTCGCAAAATTGGCTTCGTCCACAATTTGCGATTTGTCTACTTTGCGTTCCTTCAAAGAAAATTCGCAGGCCACAAATTGAATGCCTTTTTCTGCGTGTTTTTTGAGCTGCGCCTGAACGATGCTCCGCTCTTTAACCAGCATGTACAACCCCGGGCCGTGACAAACCACTTCAATTTCGGTGTCTGCCGCCACTGAAGTAATGTTGTTCAGTTGTTTCATCAGGGCTTTGTGCGCCACGGTGTCTTCCGTCACCACTTGGATGACGATCTTGTTTCCAGAATAATCTTTATCCGATAGCATTTGGTGCTGTGCGCTGACCGTCACAAAGGCAAAGAGCAAGAAACCCGCAATTAATAATTTATTCATTTTTATTTTTTTATGTGTTTACGTAAATTTATAATCTACCCCGGAGACCTGGGTGAGCAGGGTTTGCGGCGCATCGAGAATATCCGCTGCTTCAGGTAGTTCCGGACTCACCGGGGAATTCACCGCCAAATAATCCCGCATCACGGAGTGCAGGGTATAAGGCGTATTTTTCCCCTCGGCCACATTTTTGATCCGGCAAAGCATGTCAATCGGATCGCCGTCTCTTTCGCAGGCGCAAACGCTGTACGTCCGGTTGAGGTCTAACCGTTTGTCGCCAATGGTGACGTCCTTCACGCGTTTTCCTTTTTCCCCAAAGGCATAAAAAGACATTTTCATGCCTTTGAACTTGATCAGCCAGCCGCCAAACCGTTGGGCAGCCTCTTTGGCAAAAACATTGTTCAGTTCGTTTTCTAACCAGTTCATGATTTGTTGGCCGGTCACTTTTGCGGTGCGAACCGTGCTGTCAATCGGCAACATGTCGTAAAGATAGCCATTCGTGATTGGAATATTCCCGGTGTGATCGGGTGTAGAGCGCGGCGGGCAAAACCGAAAGCCGTTGGAAAGCACAATGTCAATGTCCGGCAGTTTCCACTTCAGGGCATCCAAAACCATCGTATCTATCGGATTTTCCACCACAAAATAGCGGTAGAGCGGAATGGCGCTGTACCCGACGACCTTGTAAATATCGTCTTCAAAGGGTTTTTCATTGGCCTTAATCAGCGCGGTGATGTCTTTATCGGCCTTGTACCGATCGGCGTTGACTTCGTCAAGGGTGTATTTATCGGCAATGACTTTTCCGTTTTGAACGGTTAGTTCGAGTTTGCCGACAAAAGACCCAAAAGCGCCGGGTTCCACCACTTTAGCGTATTTACACTGAATGGGTTTACGCACCCTTTCGTGCGTATCGCCACCCAAAATATAGTCCACTCCTTCGCATTCCGGCAGGTTGGCCAGCGCAATTTGCTGCGATAGCCCCAGATGCGCCACCACCAATACATACGCGCATTGTTCCTGTTCGCGCAGCACGTTCACATAGTGCGCCAGGTTTTCTTCAGGTTTAGTGTAAATAATCCCTTTACTGTAAGCCGGAGACTGCCGCATCGGCACCAGCGGATCGGTATAGCCCAAAAAACCAATTTTCACCCCGGCAACGTGCCAAATGTGGTAAGGTGGAAAAATGAGTTCTCCTTTTTTTTTGTCGCCCAGGTCGTGGTACATATTTGCGCACACTTTGGGTGCGTTCAGCGAGCCGAGCAGGGTTTGCATGGCTTTTTTGTAATATACAACTTCCCAATTGCCCGGAAGGTAGAGGTCGTAGCCCAATTGATTCAGGATCGGAACCATGGCTTTTCCGGTTGTTTTGATGGACAGTTCGCTGCCCTGAAACATATCACCGGTATCCATCACAAAAGTGCGTGGGTTCTTTTTTCGCTCTTTTTTCAGATAGGTTGCCAAATGCGCATAGCCCCCCGTTTGGCGAAAAACGGCTTGTTCGTTTTCCCAAAAAAGTTCGTCGTGGGGATGCACCTGGCAATGTACATCCGTTGTTTGCAGGATGGTGATGGTAGTTGGCTTATCGCCGGTTACATTGGGATCTTCCAAATCAGGAGTAACATGCCCCAGCAGCGGAGTAGCTGCACTAACCAATCCGGCGCTTGCACCCAGGGCACCAACCTGTCTCAAAAACTTTCTTCTGCTATTTTCCATAATAACTTGTCGCATGTGAATAAAAGGAATTATTGATTGGCCGATGTCATTTTTGCGGAGTTTTCCTGCGCTTTTTTCATTGCTTCGATGGGTTTGAACGGTCCATATTTGTGCTGCAGCTCCGAAAAATTGTCTGCATAAGGTCCAAAAGGGTGGTCAACCGGCTTTTGGGAAATATCCGGCCAGTCGCCGGGTACTTCTATATGTGGTCTTTTTTGCGAATTGACATAGGCGGCAACGTCCCAGGCTGCTTCATCAGAAAGTTGCGGCGCGGTAAAATTGACGCCCAGCGGCATGTTGTATTTTGCGTATTTGGCAAAATTGCTAATTCGGTAAAGGCCAGCGCCGTCGTTGTAGCTATTTTTGCCCCAAAGCGCCGGGTAGAGGAATTCCGTACCGGCGTTGGTGAGTATGCCTTCACCGCCTGCCTGGTGGCAGCTTTGGCATAAACTTTCGTAGACTAATTTGCCTTTCACCGGATCGGCAGCCCGATCAAGGTAAGGCAGGTCTTTCAGCCCGGAACCACGGGCTTTTTCTCCTTTCGGCATATTGCCGCCTAAAAATTCGATGTAGGCTTTGATGGCCTGCATTTCGTTGCCGGCTGTGTCTAAGGGCTGACCGTTTAAACTGCGCTCAAAGCAATCGTTCACCCGCTTGTAAATATCTTCTTTAATGCCGCTCCGCGCTCTGAATTTAGGATAAGTTGCGGCAACCGATCCATAATTATTGCCAAATATTGCTGTGCCTGCCGACAGGTGGCAATTTTGACAATTCAATCCATTGCTGATGGCTTTAACAGTTCCTTTCGGGCCGAGGTATTTTGAAGTATGCGCAATTAATTCCCTGCCGTATAAAACCTGCCTGCGTTGTTTTTCATGTTCAATCTTATGTGGGTTTGGCGCAATCCAATAATAAGCCTCATTTCCATTAGACGTGGCGTATTGCTCCTTTTTTTCTTTTTTTTCAGAACCGGAAAATGATTTTGAAAATTGCTCCCATTGATCATCAAAGAAAAAAGCCGGAGCCAAGGAAAGGACGACGGATACCAGGAAAATAACTGCGGTAGCCAGCAAATTGACGACCAGGGTGAACAATTCATTTGCGCGTGTTTCATCGTGCTTGTTTTCCATGTTCGGTCAGTAAAGTTTAGAGCCAGTTCAGTGGAATAGGGTTAAGAGCTTGTTCGGGTTTTCATGATCAAGCGAGGGTGAGGAAATTTTATTTTAGACAAGGCGATTTTTGCAGACGTAGCCAGTAGCTACGGCGAAAAAAATCAACGCAGTATAAAATAAAATTTACCGTCCGTAGCCGATTGACGGAAATCCGAACAAGCTCTAACAAAATCACTACAAACTCGAAATCCCTCCGACAAGGTTATAGAGGTTTTCAAAACCGCGGTCTGCCATCAGGTTACAGGCTTGCCCGCTCCGGGCACCGCTTCGGCAATACACGAAATAGGTTTTGTTTTTGTTTAATTTGTCAATCGAAGCTGAAAAATTAGGATTGTAAATATCAAGATTCACAGCCCCTTTTACTTTCCCGCCGGCGAACTCCGCAGGGGTACGCACATCCAATAAAACTGTATTTTGGGTTTCTCCCAGTAACTTCAAAAATTCATCCGCACGTGCGTCTTTGTATTTTTTTGTGCCTGCACCAAATAGCGATTGCAAAAGATTCATATTCGTTTGTTTTTTTAATGTTCAAAAAATCTGATGCAAAGATAAAGGTAGCCAGAGGTGCAATCTGTAACGAAGATCACATAAGAATTTTAATTGGTGATTTTAAAATACTGCAATCCCGGATAAGGTTCCCCGCTGAAGGCCAGCCGGGCACGGCGCAGGGAAACGTTGAACCAGTGGTCTACCCGTTCATAAGCGCCGGTTGTAGTGTTGTAGATTTCAAAATCGGTAGAATAAATGCTCCACAGCTGCACCATGCTTTTTACCGACAATTTAAAGGCTTCTTTTTTCTGGATCCAGCGCGGTTTCCACAGTTTCGGGGCTGCCTGAACGGAATCAGCGGGTTGGGCCAAATCCTGATTGAGCCATAAAAACAAAAAAACAGGCAATATCCAAAGTTGCTTTTTCATAAGATTTACCTGCGTTTATTCTGCAAAACTTCCTAATGATCAATTGCATGATCTGTTACATTGGTTTGCAGCACATAAGGCTTGAATCGTTCAGACGCTGAACGGTTGTCAAAAGCATCTATCGCCTGCTGGTTGCTTAAAAAGAAATGGTCTTCGCCGACAAAATCCGTCAGATGCGATCGGGTAAACGCATCGCGTACCGGACCAATGACGCCGGTAAAAACCATATCTCTCCCGCTGGCCCTGAATGCGTCAATCCAGTCTCTGATGGCGTTCAGCGCGCTGCTGTCTACATGATTGATGCTGTCTGCGTTGATGATGAACAACTTGAGCGCAGCACCTTTTTCAGCAGCAATAGCATCCAATTTATCTTTGACGAAAGCAAGGTTGGCAAAATAAACCGGTCCGTCGAGGCGGACAATTGCAATATCCGGTCGTTGTTCCAAATTGTTAAACCGCTCAATATTCCGATAAAAATCAGAGTTAGGAACCCGTCCCAAAATGGCAATATGCGGGCGGGTAGAACGGTAAACCACTACGAGAAGCGACAATACAACACCAACTCCGATTCCAGTTTCAATGCCCAACGTGAGGGTAGCAACAAAAGTCGCGATCAACATCCAGAAATCGCTTCGATCCTGGTGCCAAAGGTGGATGGCTTCTTTGTGGTCTACCAATCCCGCAACAGCCACCAGCACGACTGCCGCCAGTACGGCATTGGGCAGGTAGTAAAATAACGGCGTCAGGAATAAGAGCGTCAGCACAATCAATACCGCGCTAAAGATCGAAGCCATGCCGGTTTTGGCGCCAGCCTGGTCATTAACCGCAGTGCGGGAAAAACCGCCCGTGACCGGATACGATTGTATAAAAGCAGCGCCGATATTCGCCAAACCCAATGCCGTTAACTCCTGATTCGAATCCACCTGGTAGTTTTTGTGTTTGGCTTGAATGGCTTTCGCAACGGCAAAACTCTCCATGAATCCCACCAGCGCAATTGTCACCGCCGTAGCCGCCAAAGCCGACCAGACTCCGGGATCGAAAGAAGGCAGGGAAAAACCGGGCAGCCCGTCCGGAACCGAGCCGACTATTTTTATGCCCTGCTCCGTCAATCCCAAACCCCAAACCGCCAGTATACCTAATACCACAGCAACTAAGGAGGTCGGAATCCCTTTGTGAATCTTTTTCCCGTATTTGATGACAGCCATAGCGACAATGCCAACGGCCAGCGTCAACCAGTGGGTCTGTCCGATGTTTTCACCAACGGCCAGCACCATATCCTGAATGTGTTCGGTATTCGGCAGATTGAGCCGCAGCAGGTGTTTCAACTGGCTCAGGCCAATAATGATGGCCGCTGCAGAAGTGAAGCCGCTGATGACCGGATGCGACAGGAAATTGACTAAAAAACCTAATCGAAACAACCCCATGCCCAATTGCAGCAAACCAACTATTAAGGCCGTGGTAATTGCATACAATAAATACTGCTCCGGCGAAGCGGGATTCAGCGCGCCAATCCCTGCTGCTGTAAGTAAAGATACCATCGCCACCGGGCCTACTGCCAACTGTCTGGACGTTCCGAATATGGCATACAACACCAAAGGAATCGTCACCGCATACAGCCCGTGGATGGGTGCTAAGCCTGCGAGCATCGCATAAGCCATCCCTTGCGGAATGAGCATTACCCCAACCGTCAATCCGGCAGCAAGGTCGCCCTGCAATTGGCTTTTCCCATATCCGGGAAGCCAGTTCAGGATGGGAAAGTATTTTTTGAGCGTCATACTTTTCGTTTTACTAGAATGAAATCATCTAAGATAATAACTGTTATTTAAGGATAAAAAAGTTATCCCACAATAACGAACGTCAATGCCACGATAATTTTTGATAAAAATCATAAATCTCTTAGCTGCACTGCTCAATTACAGGATTCCCTGCTACATTTGATCTAAAATATTTATGTTGAAAACATACGACTACCTCATCATCGGCAGCGGCTTCGGCGGCTCGGTCAGCGCGCTGCGTTTAGCCGAAAAAGGGTACAAAGTACTCGTTATTGAAAAAGGAAAGTGGTACCGCGCGGAAGACTTTCCCAAAACCAACTGGTCGTTTTCCAAATGGCTTTGGCTGCCCGCCCTGCGCTGGTATGGCATCATGAAAATCACCATTTTCCGGGATGTTGGCGTCGTTTCCGGCACGGGGGTCGGTGGTGGTTCGCTGGTGTACGCCAATACCCTGCCCGTGCCTAAGCCCGCATTTTTTCGCTCCGGAAGCTGGGCCGGGCTTGCCGATTGGCAGGCGGAGTTGGCACCCCATTACGACAAAGCCTTGCAGATGCTGGGCGCTGCCAAAAATCCTCATTTTTTTGACGGCGAAAAAGCGTTGCAGGAACTCGCCAAAAGCATCGGCCAGGAAGATCAGTTAGACGCAACCGATGTCGCCATTTATTTCGGCGTCCCAGGCAAAACCGCGCCCGACCCCTACTTCGATGGCAAAGGCCCCGAACGCGCCGGTTGCACCTATTGCGGTGCCTGCATGACGGGCTGCCGCCACAACGCCAAAAACACCTTAGACAAAAACTACCTCTATTTAGCGCAACAACTTGGCGTCGAAATCCTCGCCGAACAGGAAGTGGTGGATGTTCGCCCCGTTGGCAATCCCGACGGGTCGGACGGCTACGAGGTACAGCTCCAATCGTCTACCCGCCTGTTCAAACGCCGGCAAACCCTGCGCACTAAAGGCGTGGTTTTTTCGGGCGGCGTGCTCGGCACTGTTAAATTGTTGTTGAAACTAAAAGAAAAATCACTGCCCCGGCTGTCCGATATGGTGGGCCGCGACGTGCGTACCAACAACGAAAGCCTGATTTGTGTGACGCAATTAGACCAAAGCGCCGACCTGTCGCAGGGCATCGCCATCGGTGCCATCCTGCACACGGACGAACACAGCCACCTCGAATTTTGTCGCTACGGCGCCGGTTCGGGTGCCTGGCGCCTCAGTTTCCTGCCTTTTGTGGAAGGTCCGAACATGCTGATCCGCATTTTTAGCATGGTGAAAGATGTCGCGCTGCACCCGGGTACTTACTGGAAATACCTGCGCGTGAAAGACTGGGCTAAAAGTTCAGTGGTGATGCTGTTTATGCAAACCTTAGACAGCACGGTCACCTTTACGCGTACACGCCGCGGCGGCATGCGCACAGCCGTGGTTGGCGAAAACAAACCCACGGCCTTCATCCCGCGCGCCATTGAGTTGGCCCGGAAATTAGAAACGCAAATCCGCGGCAAAGCGATGGCTTTCGGCCTGACGCCATTAGCAGGCATCCCGGGCACGGCGCACATCCTCGGCGGTGCCGTCATGGGCGATTCGCCCGAAACCGGGGTTATAGACCACAACAATCGGGTTTTTGGGTATGAAAATATGCTGGTGTGCGACGGCTCCATGATTTCCGCAAACCCGGGGGTGAATCCGGCGCTTTCGATTACGGCGATTTCGGAAAGGGCGATGTCGTTGGTTCTCGCGTGTCGTGGCCTAACCGGGGGGGCACCCTCGGCGGGGGGCCGCACCGGAAGGGGCCGCCCCCCCGCACACCCAAACACAATT
>JBBQGV010000032.1:0-48049 GCA_038323375.1 Chitinophagales bacterium | reverse complement strand
CGACCTCATCGCGGCCAGCCAGACCACTATCCTGCAGGCCCTCGAAAGCGACCAACCCGACGACGCCGTTCTGCAAGGCTACCTCACCGACATTATGGAAAAACTAAATCAGGTGGCAGAAAACCAGGAAAGCTTTGCCAGCCATCCCGCATTCCAGGAGGTTAAGAAAGTCTTAAAAACGGATGCGGATGTAAAAGGCAAGTTCAAACTCACCTGGAATTTATTACCCAAAATCCTCACCGATCTGACAGGCATGCCCAATATTGCTTATGAAAAAGAAATCGTCTGGGATTTGAAGGCGTTGGCTCAGCAGATTGTGCAGAATTTCAAAAGCGGGCATGTTTTTCTGAAAAGAGGGGAATAAGGCGCGGCTGCACCTGATGCCGTTGTTGTTTTGATGATCCGTAAACCCCAATCGTTCACGCCCAAAGCGGCAGCGGCAACCAATATTTGTATAATCCAAAGTGTACCGAAACAACCAGAAATTCCCCAATCCGGCAGGTTTAACGAATGAGCCCCGGATAAACGAACAAAATTACCCACACATCCCGCACAACCCCTATCTTCGCACCCGCCCTCAAAAAAAACCACCATTTTTCCACCACAACACACACCATGCCGCGCTACAAACTCACTTTAGAATATGAAGGCACCCGCTACAAAGGCTGGCAACTGCAAAAAAACGCCCGCACCGTGCAGGGTACCATCATGGACGTCTGCAAAAATATTTTCCAGACCGATGATTTTGAATTGCAGGGCGCCGGGCGCACCGACGCGGGGGTGCATGCCTTAGGCCAGGTGGCGCATTTGGACATCAAAACATCCAACCTGCCATTGCAAACCCTGCTGATGCGACTAAACGACCAGTTGCCACACGACATCAACATCCTGTCTGTGGAGAAGACCGACGCGCGGTTTCACGCCCGGCACCACGCTGTGGCGCGCAGCTACGTCTACCACCTGACCACCCGGCGCACGGCGCTGGCGAAACAATACGTGTGGTGGGTGAAGGACGCGCTCGACCTCGCGGCCATGCAGCAGGCGGCAACGTCCATGCAGGGCTTTCACAACTTTGCGTCGTTTACCGACGACATGCCCGAAGACAAATCCACGATGGTGGAACTGATCGAATGTTCGGTGCAGGTCAACGGCGGGTTGATTGATGTGCGCGTGGTCGGCTCGCATTTCCTTTGGAAAATGGTGCGGCGCATGGTGGGCGTGCTGGTCGAAATCGGGCGTGGGAATATGCCGGTGGAGAAAGCCGCTGATTTTCTGCAAACCTACAGCCGCGATCCGGCCAAACTGACCGCGCCGCCGTCGGGGTTGTTCTTAGACAAGGTTTATTACGACAAAGCGGAGCTGGAAAGTGGTGCGGCGAAAGGGAAAACGGCGAATTTGGGCATGACATTTAATTTATAACAACATAAAGTTCGTTGCCGGGCATAAAAAAGTGCTGTTAACGCCATGTGGTGTTAACAGCACTCCGGAAAACAAAATCTGTGAACGGTTGCTTACGCGAGCGCAGCGACGTGTTTCATCAGTTTGCTCTTCAGGTTAGCGGCTTTGTTCCGGTGCCAGGTATTGTTTTTGGCGAGTTTATCCACCATGCTCAATACTTTGGGCAGAAACGTTTGTGCGTCCGCTTTCTCTTCTATCTCGCGCAGCTTTTTGATGGCTGTACGGGTAGTTTTTTTGTAAAAACGATTGTGTACGCGACGCTTATCGTTTTGACGGATTCTCTTTTGCGCTGATTTATGGTGTGCCATAAGACCTTTAATTCCTGATTATTGGTATCTCTTTTTCAAATTGGACTGCAAATATACACACTATTTCAAGTTTCAAAACTTCGCGGCGAAATTTTTTAGCACTGAAATCCAACTCCGGGCTTAAAAGTGCGTTTAATGGGGGCTGGATAAGTTCAGAAACAATCGGAAATGTCTTTGAATTCGGCCTGCATTTTTAAAGAAAAGCACCGATATTTGCAGTACTTTTGAAACACATACCTCTTTAAAGGTTCAGAAAATCACAACTACGCCCATGAAGGATTTTTCTTTCATATCCAACGCCCACCCGGCTTTCATCGAATCGCTGTACGAACAGTACCAGCGCGATCCCGAGCAGGTGGAAGAAAGCTGGCGCACTTTTTTTAAAGGTTTCGACTTTGCCCATCTCAGCAATGGGCACAGCAGCAATGGCGCTGCTACAGCCGTCGCCTTTAACGAAAAAGAAATTCAGGTTTTGTCGCTGATCCGAGCCTACCGGAACCGAGCGCACCTGGAATCCACCACCAACCCGATCCGGAAACGCCGCGACCGCCACGCCAACCTCAACATTGAAGACTTTGGTTTGACGGAAGCTGATCTGGATAAAGTTTTTATGGCGACCAAAGAGGTCGGCGTTGAAAACGCAACGCTGCGCGAAGTCATCGCACACCTGCGCAAAATCTATTGCGGCAACATCGGCTTCGAATACCACCACATCGAAGACCGCGAAAAGCGCCGCTGGATCCGCGCCAAAATCGAAACCCACCACCCGGACAACCAATACGATATTCCGGTAGAGAAAAAACGCCGCATTCTCGAAAAACTTAACGGTGCCGTTGGTTTCGAGCAGTTTTTGCACACCAAATACATCGGCCAGAAGCGCTTCTCCATTGAGGGTGCCGAAACGACCATTGTGGCTTTGGACGGCATCATCAATAAAGGATCGGAACTGGGCGTTGAGGAGTTCATCATCGGTATGGCGCACCGGGGTCGCCTGAACGTGCTGGCCAACACGATGGGCAAAACCTACCAGCAGATTTTCAACGAATTTGAAGGCAATATTCCCAAAGACACGAGCTTTGGCGACGGCGACGTGAAGTACCACCTCGGGTTTTCATCCCAGGTACAAACGGCTGCCGGCAAGCAGGTACACCTCAAGCTGACGCCAAACCCTTCACACTTAGAGGCGGTGAACCCCGTGGTGGAAGGTTTTGCACGCGCCAAAGCCGACTTGCTCTACGGCCACGATTACGACCGCATCCTGCCCATTCTTATCCACGGCGATGCAGCGGTGGCCGGACAGGGCATCGTTTACGAAACGGTTCAAATGAGCAAATTAGAAGGGTATTACACCGGTGGCACGATGCACTTTGTCATCAACAACCAGATCGGTTTCACCACCGATTTCGACGAAGCGCGCTCTTCCACCTATTGTACCAGCGTGGCCAGCGTGGTGCAGGCCCCGGTTTTCCACGTCAACGGCGACGATCCGGAAGCGGTGTTGTTTGCCGTAGAGCTGGCGATGGAATACCGCCAGCAATTCAATAATGACGTTTTTATAGATATGGTGTGCTACCGCAGACACGGCCACAACGAAGGCGACGACCCCGAGTTTACGCAGCCGGATATGTACCACATCATCAGCACCCACCCCAATCCGCGAGAAATTTATTCCAAAGAACTCATCGAACGCGGCGATGTGGACGGCAAACTGGCAGAGGAGATGGAGCAGAATTTCTGGAAAGACCTCCAGTCGCGCTTGGATCAGGTACGCGAGCACCCACTGTCTTACGAATATCAGGAGCCGGAACAAGCTTGGCGCCAATTGAAGAAAAAAACAACGGAAGAAGATTTTGAGGTATCGCCCCCAACGGGGATTGACAAAAAAGACGTTGATAAAATCGTGAAGCACCTGATGACGATGCCAAAAGACTTTACGCCGCTGGCGAAAGTAAATCGCCTGCTGAAAGGCAAGCAAAAACTTTTGGACGAAGGCAAACTCGACTGGGCGATGGGTGAATTGCTGGCTTATAGCAGCATTTTGACAGAAGGTAAAAACGTGCGCATGAGCGGCCAGGATGTCAAACGCGGCACCTTTTCGCACCGCCACGCCTGCCTGCGCGACGCAAAAGATTTTCGTCAGGTCAATCGCTTGGACGGTATAACGGATAAGCAGGGTAAGTTTATGATTTACAACTCCCTGCTTTCGGAATTTGCCGTGCTGGGTTTTGAATACGGCTATTCGCAGGCTTCGCCCGACCACCTTGTGATTTGGGAAGCTCAGTTTGGCGACTTTTACAATGGCGCCCAGCCGATGGTGGATCAGTTTATTGTCTCTTCCGAATCCAAGTGGCAACGCCAAAGCTCCCTGACGCTGCTGCTGCCGCACGGCTACGAAGGGCAAGGCCCCGAACACTCAAGCGCGCGAATGGAGCGCTTTTTACAAAACTGCGCCGAGTTCAACCTCACGGTGGCCAATGTGACGACACCCGCCAACTTTTTCCACCTCATTCGTCGCCAGTTGGCGCGGCCATTCCGCAAGCCGCTGGTGGTTATGTCGCCGAAGTCGCTGCTGCGCCACCCCGAATGCGTTTCTGACCTGTCAGAATTTGAGACGGGCAAAGCTTTTCGGGAAGTCATAGACGACCTGGCGGTTGGCACCCGCGATGTAAAAAAAGTCAAGCGCCTGCTGCTGTGTTCCGGCAAGGTTTACTACGACCTGCTAAATCGCAAAAATAAAACGGATCGCAAAGATGTGGCCATTGTGCGCGTGGAGCAATTGTACCCTTTCCCGGGCAAACAATTGGATCAGTTGTTTGAAAAATACGCCGGCGCAGAAACCATCTGGGTGCAGGAAGAACCTGCCAACATGGGCGGTTGGACTCACGTGCAAACTTTCTGTTCTAAAAAAGACCTACAGTTGATCTCGCGCCGCCGCAGCGCCTCGCCGGCTACGGGTTTCAAAAAGGTACACGATGTTCAGCAGGAGGAGATTGTGACGAAGGCGTTGGGGTAGGACGTTTTAGGTACGATACGTGTCGGATACCTCCAAAGGTGTCCGACACGTATCGTACCTAAACCTAAAACGTCCTCACTTCCGGCTCAAATAAACCCCGGCTAAAATCAGGAACATGCCGGCAAAATGCAGGATGGAAATGGATTCGCCGTCTAAAAACCCCCACATCACAGAGATAATCGGCGACACGTAGCTGACGGTGGAGGCGAATACCGGGTTAGTCCATTGGACTAAGCGAAAGAAATAAACGGACGCGATCACCGTGCCGAACAGGGAAAGCAAAAACACAAAACCGAGCACAGGCAATGCCTGGGGATTTGTGGTAACCTGATTCACGACATCCGTTGTTGCAAACAGCCAGATTGCTGCCGGGATGCCCACCAAAACAAACGACACCATGCTGATGTGAAAGGAATTCATATCGCGCAGATAACTACCCACCGTATTGCCACTGATGGCATAACAGATCGTGGCCAGCACCACCAGCAGGCTGTAAAGCACATGCGATTCAGCTCCGTTTGAGGTGTTCATCAGCACCAGCATACTGGCACCGGCCAGCCCGATCAGGATGCCCAACACTTTCGACCAGGCCCAGCTCGCCCGGAAAACCAATACTCCGATGAACAGGGTAAACAGGGGCGTCAGCGCATTGAGAATGCCGGTAACCGAACTGCTGATGTGCATTTGCGCGATGGGGAATAAAAAGGCCGGGATGCCGCTGCCCATCAAACCCACCACTACTAAATATTTCAGGCGGCTCCAGTCTATTTTACTGAAGTTTGCAATCAGTATGGGCAGCAGAATGAGCGCCGAAAAACTCAGACGCAGGCAGGCCACCTCCCTGGCTTCAAAAACCGTCAATCCTTTTTTGATCAGGATATAAGAACTCCCCCAGATGAGGCTCAGAAAAAACAACATGGCCCAGCTTTTCAGGCTGATGGGAGCAGTGGTTGAGCTTGGTGCGACGGTGGTTGGCAAGGTTTAAAATTTTGGAAGTACGAAGGTATATTCATTGATCGGGCTTTAATTGTTTTTTCTAACAGATTACAGCGTGTTGATTAGCTCGAACAAATCCATACGGATTATTCAGGAGGAGCCAGAAAGCAACTCTCCAGAGATAACGGCCTGAATACAACAGACAGAAGGTCATAAAAGGAACAAGATAGAAGAGTTGGTTATTTCTTTAGAATTGTCGGAATTAACAAAGGAGTTAACCCTGGAACTCGTTCGCAAGTGGGCGGATAAAAATACCCACGCTTCCAACATGGAGGCATTGATAGCCGCCAGGTTGGAAGCGCTTGGAAAAAACTAAACCAAATCTCGCCTAACGCTTACCGCACCTTCACCACCTGTTTCGCCACAGAACCACTTTCCCCGCGCAGCCGCACCCAATAAACGCCAGAAGGCAGGGCAGAAAGGTCAAGCTCCACCCCATGCTTACCGGGATTAAGATTTTCCAAATAGCGTTGCTCCATGCGTTGGCCGAAAGGCGTCAGCACTTCCAACAAAACCAAATCCTGCATTGCGGGCGTTGTGAGCGTCAGTCGCAATTTATTTTGGAAAGGATTCGGCTGAACTTCCAGCGTTCCCAACATGGCCGGGGCATTACCGATGGCGTTGATGCAGTCGGTCGTAAAGCGCAGGGTGTCCGAAAAAACACTCAGGTCGGCGGAGCACACACTTTGCAAGTGTACTTCGTACGTTTGGCAGGAATCTAAGTTTTCCAGCAACAAAAAGTTTTCTATAACCGATTCGGCAGTCCAGACATCAGCGCCCTGCTTTTTATAGTTCAGGATATAGCCGATGGCCGGGCCGATGGCTTCCCAGGCGATTCCTGCCGTATGTTCGGTAACGTCAATGGCCTCCAACGCTGAAGGCGGGCGGCAGTTTGATGCTGGCAGAATTTCCACGCAATAATCTTCCACTTCGCCATAGATGTCGTCTCCGCTGACGCAAGCCCCGAAAGCTTCCTGGTATTGCATCAGCACGCGCAACCGAGTGCTACCCAAAGGCGCGTCGGCAGCAATATTCAGAATCGCGCTCAACGTGTCAGACACCGTATTTCCGGCGTCAAAAACCAGTTCGTTATCATCGAAAACGCCGTCTTTGCCGTAGTCTATCCAGATTTTAAAATATTCCTGATAGCTGAACCCCGCGTAGTCCGGGATCAACAGCATCGGGTAGGCACCGCCTTGTTCCAGCACAATCGCCGGTGTTGTGGTGAAGTTGCCATAGCTGTTATTGGTGCCTGAAATAAGCTGGAACGTATCAATGACCACTTCCTGAATCCACTCTTCTGAGGCATTCAGGTCTACGGGAGGGCAGTAAATCAGATCCCGGCACGGGCCGCAGCCGGTGGTTCCAAATGTAAACGCAGTGCCGAAACCTGTTGCTTCGTTTTCGCAGAGGGTTTTGATCTGGACTTCGTATTGGGTGCAGGCAAGTAATCCTTCTGAAAGGTCAATTTCTGTTCCTTCGGCATCAAATTGGCTGAAGACTTCCGAGCCTGCAACGTTGATTTGGATCTGATAGCCCGTAGCTGCCAGCACGCTGCTCCAGGAGAAAGCGGCGCTGCTGTCGCCAACCGCATCAATGGAAAACAGGCCGGGTGCTTCGCAACAACCATCCGTTTTAAAGCGCAGGGTCAGGCCATAATCTAACGTATCGCTGCTGCAGAAAGCGCGCAACTGGAGTTCGTAATCCGTGCAGGCCAGCAACCCTTCAAATGCATAAGGACTGGTCACCGAATTAATTTCGTTCCAGTCGGCAGCTCCGGTTGCACGCCAGCGCAGGTCTACCTGCTGGATGCTGTCGTTGATGTTCCAGGTCAGCACAGCAGCAGTATCACTGAGGGCGGCAATTTTTTGGCTGCTTGGTGAGAAGCACCCGCCGCAGTTTTCGAGCAGTTTGGTCAGGCTTTTAAAAACGTTCAGACGCCCGCCGGTGACCGTGATGCTGTCTAAGCTTTGGTTGAAATCCACCCCTTCCAGGATGGCTTGCTTCACGAGCAGTGCAGCTGCGCCGGGGTCGCTTTTTGCCAGCGTCATAAACCCCGGACAAGGCGCGGAGTAGAGCAAGCCTACCGTGCCGGTCACATGGGGCGTTGCGCCCGAAGTGCCGCCAAATCCACTGTAATTGTTATTCTGGGCGGTCGTCCAGGTATTCGCGCCAAACGCGCCGAGGTCTATGGTGGTTGCGCCATACCCAGCCTGGGTCACTTTCACGTCGTTGTGGTTCATATTGGTCACCGAAATGAGGTAATCGCTGGGGCAGGCAGTGGGCAAGTCGCCCTGCAGATCCACGTTGATGTTGCCATTCGCCGTAGCGCCACAACTGATGATGCCGTTAACGCCGAGCGTATCGTAGAAAGCGCACCAGAGCGGCGCGTCTTCCGGGTTGCCGAAATCCGTGCCCCACGAAGCGTTGGTGGCAACCACGAATGCGCCTTCTGCGCCGTTGGTGGCATTGTAGCGCATGCGTTGTATCAGCGGATACGTGTAGGCTTCGAGTACCAAAGCTTCATTGGAGTTGAAATTATTTTTGACGATCATCAGTTTCACGTCCCAGTTTACCCCGGCTACCCCAACGCCGTTGTTGCCCTGAGCCCCGATGATGCCGGCGACCGGCGTACCGTGCCCGCCTCCGGAAATGTTGTCGGTGTCGCTGAGGATGTTCCAGCCCCGGTAGTCGTCTATGTATCCGTTGCTATCGTCGTCAATGCCGTTGTCCGGAATTTCAGCGTGGTTGAACCAGCGATTGTCACCAAAATCTTCGTGGTTCAGGTCAATGCCGTCGTCTAAGATGGCCACTACGATGGTATCGCCGGTTGCGGTAATGCCGCCGGTGGTGATGTCCCAGGCTAAATCTACGTCAATATCTGCCCCGACCAAACCGCCGGTCTGACTGGTATTGATGTATTGCCATTGCTGCGCAAACCCCGGATCGTCGGGTACAGTGGAACGCATCGTGACTAAATGATTGAATTGAGCCGTAACTACCCCGGGGTAGCGGCGCACCGCATCCAGCAGCCTGCGCTCATCAACGGCTGTAAAATCAAAAGTCATGAGCCGGATGTTCAGCGGCTTGGAAACAACGCGGTCGAACCGGGCAAGGGTGGCTCGCCCCTCAAAAGTTTGCCACTGCGCGATCCATTCTGATGGGTTGGTGCGCTTATCGAGCCGAACCAGGATATCGCCCTGAACGCGGTTGAGGCGCTGGGCGAATAGGGTGCTTGCCGCAAACAAGAGGCAGCAGGACAGTAGAAACGCTTTTTTCATTCCACGAATTTGTTTCCGTTGTAAGGATAGTTGTGATGATATAAGAGATTGCAAGCTACATATTTTCCTTTTGAGCCAAATGAGATTATGTCATTTTGTCTTCTCATAGTCAGTTACGAACGACTTTGGCATTTTCAGTGCAATTAGTTGTCCCCATTATCAAAAAGACATATATTGGCCTAACAAAACAGAAGCCCGTATGAATGAGCCTATCTCTACCATTATGACCCGCGAAGTCTTCACGCTGAGTCCTGAAGACACTTTAGCCAAGGTCAGGGAGGTCTTGCTGACCAAACGTTTTCATCACTTGCCAGTTGTGAAAGGAAAAAAACTTGTCGGCATCATCACTTCCTACGACCTGACCAAGCTGGCCCGGGAAGTAGGCGAATACGACCGAATCCGGGTTGAGGACGTGATGACGACCAAAATTGCTACGCTCGGTCCCAACGAATTGATCGGTGCTGCTGCACAAGTTTTCTTAGAGCATCTTTTTCACGGTTTGCCGATCGTTGACGAAGACCACAACTTAGTGGGCATTGTGACTACGCATGATATTTTGAAGTACCAGTTTTACAAGACCTACCCGGACCATCGCAACTACTGGTAGACACGAACTCTAAAGAGCAGACACGGACTAAATGGACAGACACTAATTACAGGTACAATGCTTGTGAACTTGTCTTTTAAAGGCAAAACCTACCGTTCCGATTTGTCTGCGCCGTTAGACATTTCGATGCCGCTGCGTGAAGGCATGGACACGGTCAACTGTTTTTATGCGCCGCCGATGCAGGCAGAACCGGTTATTGCCGGGGATTTCAAAGGCTCGGTTGCTTTGGGGGGGGCTGTCAATTTTTTGAATGTGCGTTTCAATCCGCACGGCAACGGTACCCACACCGAATGTGTCGGCCACATCGCCAAAGAGCCGTACACCATCAACCAATCGCTGCGGTCTTTCCACCACGTTGCAAAATTGGTCAGCCTCTACCCTGCCCGTCTCGACAATGGCGACCTCGTGATTCTGTGCGACCAGCTTGCAGCAATCCTCGAACCCGGCGAGGTGGAAGCCTTCATCATTCGCACCCTCCCGAATGACGCATTAAAGTTGAAAACCAATTATTCCGGTGCCAATCCGCCCTACCTGCACCACGAAGCGGCGGAATATTTGGTCGCTGCGGGCGTCCAACACCTGCTGCTCGATTTACCTTCTGTAGATCGGGAAGAAGACGGCGGTCTGCTGCTTTCCCATCGCGCATTCTGGCAGTATCCGGAGCAACCCCGCACCGGTGCCACCATTACCGAATTAATTTTTGTGGAAAATACAATCAAAGATGGTTTTTATTTGTTGAACCTTCAGATTGCACCGTTTGAGATAGACGCGAGCCCGGGTAAGCCGGTGTTGTATGCGCTGGAAGCAGTTAGTTAGCGACCTATTTAAAGATATTCTTGGAATTATTGCAAACTCCGGGCTTTCAGATAGAACATTTGTTCCCGGCTATTGAAGAAACCGGGATTAGACAACGGAAGCTCAATTTTGACAAACAACCGCTATTTTTGTACCATCATGTCGTATTCCCAACATACCACCTACTACTCAATAGTCTACCGCGACTTCAAAGGCATTGAGCCGGGCGCGTACCGGGACGTGCTGCATTTTTACGAACTACACGAGGCAGCCATTCGCCGGGCCGAATTTGAAGAATATTTTGAAATGCTGGTAGCCTACACCGAAGCGTTGTTTGAAACGGGCGCTTACCGCAAACACCTGTTGATGGCCGACGTAGCCATTGGAGAAAGCATGTCGCAGGAGCTGGAATTGGATTATGGCAAGCAAATTTTCGGTCGGATGTTGTTTCGCAAAGCGGCTTCTCACTTCAATTTAGGTGAATACCAACAAGCTGAATACATAACTGGGCAATTGATCCGCATTGAGCCGGGGCATGAACAAGCGTTGCGTTTTTTCAGAAAATGCCGCTATCGCCAGCGCCCGCGCTGGTTGCACAATGCCCGTGCCACGGTTATTTTTCTATTGCTGCTGGCTGCGTTGGTGATCTGCATCGAAGTGCTGCTCGTTCGCCCTTTCTACGGCACGTACGTCCATTTGGTTGAAATATCGCGGAATACCATTTTTGGGATGGGATTGCTGCTACTGATTGGCGGGGAGGGGCTGCACTTGGGGTTGGTGCGGTCGTCGGCGCCTTAGTTTTTCATTGATGATAGGTGATTTAAAAATGACAATTGATGATGTATGAAGCCTGCACCTTTGATGTTTTGAGGTTGCGAGTCCGCACATTTGCCACCTTGTCTTTTGCCTTTTTTTACTAAAGGTCTGCCAACTGAAGCTGGCGACCACAAACAGCAAGGGCTCCAGAAATTGCTTTCCGAAGCCCGGCCGCTGCTAGTGTTTCTTCATTCTTCTACTTCTCAAACCTTCGTATTCTGAATCTTATTGAGCACCAGCGCAGCCTTCATAACGAAGTCTTCGTGGTAATCGTGGTATTCGTTGAACACCATCATGAGGCGCGCGGCGTCGAAAGCAGCCGACTTGGGCATCAACTGACGTGCTGCGATGGGGTGGAGCCAATACTCAAGGTTGTTCGAGCGCAGGTACGAATTGTCCATGTCGAAATTGATGACGACCGACAATTTGTTGAGTGAAAAAAGATAATCGGTTTCTTTGTTCAGTTCGCGCTGTAAATCAATGACGTTGTGGCGTCCAAAGTTGACCCCGGTGCGCTCGCACAGAAACACATCCCGGCGACCATCGAACGTAACGACGTCGCGGAAACGATATTTCTTCATGTTTTTGAGCAGGAAGTTTTTGATGGGCATTTTGGTCGGGTGCAATTGCCGGAATGCCATTTTCAAGTCCTCTTCCTCCATTCTGAATTCCTCTTCGTACGGTCTTTTGCGGCGCGTCTTCAGGTTGATGACTTCTTTTCCGCGGCCAATCGTATGTCCCAATTCATTCACTTTGGAAAAAACGCTGACGATATCTATATTAGCTCCATTTGACCAGGTTTCGACAAAAATCTTCTTGGTTTCTTTTTCAAAAACAAGAAGCGCTATGTCGCTGATCGCATAAAAATTTGGGTAGCCACCATAAATGTTGCCATACTTCAATTCCAGAAAGGCGACGCATTCGCCAATATTCATGGGAGGTGGAGGGCTACTTCGTTGTTGTTGGTATTGTGGCCTGTAAGGTCTGTGTTCTCTTTCCACGGCTGTACTTTATTTTTTCAATGTTTAGAGATGAATGTGACCGGTCTTTTCAGTTTCAACCCGCAAGTTATGCAGAAAATCCAAGACAAAAGAAATAATGGTTTAACAAAAATCTACGCAATAACGATTGAAACGTTGCAAAATCTGCTGTTTTTTCTTTGATCCCGCATCCTAACAAAACGTAGGGGAGCGTTGCACGTATTACAGTTTTAGCGGCCCACAAAACTGGCCGTCGGCATAGATTAACTCGCCATCAGCAAATATTTCTCCACCCTGCTTCATATCCGCGATCATATCCCAGTGTACCGGCGACTCGTTTTTGCCGCCTGTTTGCAAATAGGACTGACCGATGGCCATGTGGATGGTACCGCCGATTTTTTCATCAAAAAGGATATTTCTCGAAAATCGTCCGATGCTGTAATTTGTTCCTATGGCCGCTTCGCCAAAGCGACGCGTTCCTTCAATCTGGAAGACTCGGTCGAGCAAATCTTTGCCGCGCTTAGCTTCCCAGCGCTCAATGTAGCCGTCTTTCACCCACAGCGTAACGCCTTCCACCTCGTGGCCCATGTATAATGCAGGGTAGGTAAAATGCACCACCCCATTGACGCTGTCTTCCACCGGCGAGGTATAGACTTCGCCGGAAGGCATATTGGTTTTTCCGTCCGAATTGATCCAGGTGCGGCCTTTGGTAGAAAAGGTAATATCAGTGCCGCCGCCTTTGTAATGGATCTTTTCGCGGCTGTTGAGCAAATCCACAATGCTTTGCTGGGCCTTGCGCACGTTCAGCCAGCTCTGTGTGGGATCTTCATCGAAGAGTTTGCAGGCACCGTACACAAAATGTTCATACTCCTCCAGCGACATCCCGGCTTCCTGTGCGCTGGCAATGGTGGGGAACTGGCAAAGGTTCCGCTTCAAAGCCCGCGTGGCGGTGCGTTCAAAATAGGCTTGCTGTGCAGGTTTGTTTGCTTCCTGAACGATTTTCGATTTAACGGCATCGCTGCTTTGATCCTCGCGAAGGTTGAATGGTGCCCGGATGAACAGGTAGGCATCGAAGGATTCCATCGCCATGCTGTAAAGCGCTGGCACGTAGCGCAGTTGCGATTCATCGGCTTCCTGCAGGAGAATGCGGTTGCGTTCCCGGAATTCCAGATCCACCTCCACGACTGCCCCTGCCCTCAGCGCCAGGCGAAAAACTTCCCGAACTAAAGGCTCGGCCAGCGTTGTGCTGCGAACAAACAGCTTGTCGCCTTCCTTGATTTCAAGGCAGTAGTTGACTAACAGGGCTGCGTATTTTGTTAGGATGTTTTCCATGTGATCATCGGGCGGTTAAACCCACTGTTTTGACTGATAAGGGTAACGGATGATGTATTGTTTGCGCACCATGCGTTCAATAACATCTCGCAGGCCGTCTATGTTTTCTTTAGTGTAAGCAGATACAAAAATATTATCGTGCCCGAAAAGGTGTTTCAAGCTCCCGCGCAGCCCTTCTTCGATCTCCGCTTTGGCTTCGTCGTCCATGAAAGGGTCGAAATTACGCATCCGGTACAGGTCTATTTTATTAAAAACAAACAAGGTAGGTTTGTCGGAAGCTTCCAGATCCTTGAGTGTCTGGTTCACCGTGCGGATTTGATCCTCGTGCTGCGGGTGGTCAATGTCTACTACGTGGAGTAAAATATCGCTTTCGCGAACCTCATCGAGCGTGGATTTGAAACTTTCAATCAGGTGGTGGGGCAGTTTGCGAATGAACCCAACGGTGTCCGAAATCAAAAAAGGCATGCTGTCGAACACGACTTTCCGCACCGTGGTGTCCAAGGTAGCGAAGAGTTTGTCTTCGGCAAAAACGTCCGATTTACTCAGCAGGTTCATCAGCGTTGATTTGCCGACATTGGTGTATCCGACCAAAGCGACGCGGATGAATTCGCCCCTGTTTTTGCGCTGGGTAGCGTTTTGCTGGTCTATTTTTTCGAGCTTCTTTTTCAGCACCGCGATCTTTTCGCGCACAATCCGGCGATCCGTTTCAATTTCTTTTTCACCGGGTCCCCGCATCCCGATACCCCCTCTTTGGCGTTCAAGGTGCGTCCAGAGTCCCCGCAAACGCGGCAGTAAATATTGCATCTGGGCGAGTTCAACCTGGGTTTTGGCCTGGGCCGTTTGTGCGCGGCTGGCAAAAATATCGAGGATGAGCGTGCTGCGGTCAATGATTTTGACCTTGAGGGCTTCTTCCAGCGCGTTGGTCTGTTTGCCGGTAAGGTCGTCGTCAAAGATGACCATGTTGATGTTTTCATTGCGCTCGATGTAAGCAGCAATTTCCTCAACTTTCCCTTTGCCAATAAAGGTTCGCGCATCCGGGTGGATGACTTTTTGGAGGAACCGCTTTGTGCTGTGCGCACCTGCGGTCAGCGCCAAAAATTCAAGCTCGTCCAGGTATTCGTGCGCCTGGGCTTCGGTTTGCTGCTGGTGAATAATTCCAACCAACACCGCGAATTCCGGCTCTTTGCGTATCCCCTTACTCTTTTCTTCTCCTATGTTCCAGTCGTTTGCCATTTTTTTGCTTTGTTTTTTACGCTGAGCTGAGCCGAAGCGTACCCTGGTTAGAGAGATTTTTTGATTCATTGGGTGTTTTGGGCGACCGCAAGTTGGGCGACCGCGAGGGTCGCCCCTACGATTATTTCATTGCTGGCGCGAGGCTCCGCCTCGTGTCTACTATTTAAGAGGCTCCAGCCTCTTGCTCCCGGGCGACCGCGAGGGTCGCCCCTACTGGATCCACGACGCGGGATTCAGCCGTTGTTTCTCCCGCCATACCTCGAAATGCAATTCCGGCGTTTCACTGCTCAGGCTGCCGATGTCTTGTCCGGCGCTCAGTTCTTCGCCTTTCTTTACCGACACGTCCTGAAGGTTGGAATAAACGGTATAATAGCGTTCGTGTTGCACGACCACTGTGTTTTTATAGCCTGGTATAAATTGCACCCCCACTACTTTGCCCTCAAAAACCACGGACACGGCGGCTCTTGACCCTGCGCGGATGTCTATGCCATTGTTCGTGACCTGCACATTTTTGAGCGTAGGATGCGGCTGTTGCCCGTATTTCCGAACGACGCTTCCCCCCGATACCGGCCAGGGCAATTTTCCTTTCTTTTTAGAAAATGGGGAAATCGCGTCTTCGCGTTCTTCGTCTGCTGTGCTTTTTGCATTGAAATTTTTCAGGGTTTCCGGGTTGCGGGCGGCCTGTTTCTTTTTGCTCACCTCGTCCCGTATGACGAATTCGATGGCATCATTCAGTTTTTGATGCGATTTTTGATGTTTTTCCAACTGAGCCGCTAATTTGCTCTCGTCTTTTTTCAGCACCTGAATCGTTCGGTCTTTGTCTTCCATTTCCAGATCCAATAACTCACGTTGCTGCTGTTGTGTTCCCAACAGGCGCTGTTTTTCTTCGATGCGCTGTTCCAATTGTTCTGTTCTGGACTGGAGGGCAATCCGCGTTTCTTCGATGAGAGTCGCCTGACGGCGGCGGTGGCGTTCGTATTGGCGCAGGTATTGCCAGCGCTGGAAAGCGTCATTGAGTCCGTTTGCAGAAAAAAGGAACAACAAGCCGCTCTGGCTTTGGCGCATGCGGTGAGCCCGGCGCAGCAATGCGGCGTAATCTTTTCTAAGCTGTTCGATGTCTTCGGAAAGGGCGATGGTGACTTCCTGCGCCCGATGAATGCCAGCTTCGGCGTGCTCGATTTCGTCCTGCAGGGTATGAATGACCTGCCTGCGTTTTTTGATTTGCGATTGCAGGGCGAGGTAGCGATTGAGGTTGGCTGCTTTGGTCGCCTTTGTTTTGTCGAGTTGGGTGCTGGTTTTGTCAATTTCACGCAGCAACGACTTGCGCTTGTCTTCCAATTCGCGGCGGTTTTGCGAATGAAGCGCAGGCAACGCCAAAAGCAAAAACAGGAACATCCACAGGATTTGACCGGATGGCCTAATCCATACGCGTATATCTTTCGGGTATCTCAAAATGTATCTCAATTGGGTTGTTGATCTCAACCGATGAAAAACTGATTTCCGCATTTACCTTGCCCGTTTCGCGGCTGTTTAGTTCTAATTGACGAAGGTAAGAAAATTTTTGATTGCCTGTCAAATCCGCGTGCTCCTTTAGTTCCAAAGCCATGTTCCGGCCTGTACGGCCATCGCTCAGGGTGGTTTTTTCGAGTAGGAGCTGCTTCCCGTTCATCCAGAAATGGTTCTCTTTCATTTCGTCTTTGCCCCAAAGGTGATACCTGCCTTCAGTTGCTTCCATTTGCAGGTTTTTCCGGGTAAAAAACACCGGATTACCCAGCAAAAATGCCTGAAGCATTTGCAGGTTGGCGGGTATATTGAGCGCAGACTCCAGATAACTCAGGTCTTTGATGTCGTACTCGTTGTTGAGGCGGTCTAAGATGTAGACAGAGTCGCGGGTGACCTGCATGCGCGCCACTTCAAAGCCCAGCTTTTTGATGGCAATCCACAAAATGCTGTCTTTCCGCATTTTGATGGTGGCGTTGGCCGAAACCGTTTGATAACCATCGTTGTACGAAATTTTGGCTTTGGCGTCAAGCCACTCGGCATACACCTGATTGCGGACAAGCTGATCCATCATGGCCTCCGGCGTATTTTCTTTCAGGCTGTCACCCGTCATTGCCTTTTTTGGGGTACAAGCGCCCAAAGGCAACAACAAAACAAGGGTACCCGCAAATAAAAATTGCTTATTGTTCATAAAGTCGGCGATCTGTGATTTTTTTATCCAAAGTTTTCGAGCGGCTGCCCTTTTCTTTTGCTTTCGTCCAGTATTGGAAGGCAGTTTCCGTATCTTTTAGCAAATACAGCACATCCCCGTAGTGTTCGAGGATAAGGGAATATCGGTCGCCGCCATTCTCCAAAGCCTTGCCAATCCACGTTTTGGCACCCTGAAGATCCTTCGAGCGGTAAAGTACCCAACCATATACATCCTGTATCTTAGCCTGTTCCGGCGCGAGTTCATTGGCCATAATCGCCATTTGTTTGGCTCGCTCTAAGTTTTCTCCGCGCAGCGCCAGGCAATACGCGTAAGCGCTCAGGGCTTCCGCTGATTTTGCATGCAAAGCCAATGCCGCCTCGAACGCTTCATTAGATGCGGTCGCCTTGCCCGCTTCGGCATAGGTTTTGCCCATTTGCACGCGGATATCTAACTGTAGCCGGCCGTCTTTGCCCGACATGAGCAGCGCCTGTTCGAGCGAACTGAGCGATTGCGGGAACCGCCCCTGTTCAAATTCGGCCACCCCGTGCATGTAATAAATGAAGGCTTTGTTCGGGAAGATATCCATTGCCTGTTCGGCCGTGCTGTGGACGGCTTTGAAATCAGCCATTTCGGACTGGATACGCAGCACCTGTTCCCAAACCAAATAAACCGTTTCGTCCAATTCCAGCGTCTTTTTGTACTTAGCCAACGCTGCTTCGGGCTGCCCGGAATAGTACAGCAAATCGGCGTGAGCAGCGTAGGCTTTTGCTTCGCCGGGATGCGTTGTCTCTAAAATTTGGGCAAGCTCGATGGCAGCGGCAGCGACGTTTTTGTCGCCCGTGTCAGCGACTTTATTGATGTAGGGCAATAACTTGGCTATTTTGTAATCAATGGAAACGTCCGCTTGTGCAAATACCGTTTTCAGCGATGCTAAGAACTGGGCGTCGCTGCCGGTTTCACCCGATCCGGCCAGCGCGATGCTGGCTTTCGGGTCATTGATGTTGATTTTGAGGATGGTGCGGTAAACCCCTTCCGCGAGTTTGGCCTCGCCAATTTGTTCGTAATACGCAGCCAGCAGGTAGTAATTTTCGATATCTTTAGGAAAAGCCTGCACTAAGCGTTCCAGTTCAACGGCCGCTTTTTTGCTGTCGCCAATGCCCACATAAAGCGAGTGTTTGCGGCGGGCAATTTCTTCCGTCAGGCCGGAGCGCTTTTCCAAATCGTCATATACCTTGATGGCTTTGGGAATTTCGTTGGCCTTGAGCAGGAAATAAGCCCATTTGTAGTAATATTCTTCGTCATTGGGAGAATTGCTGACTAAGTATTCATAAACGCCGGCAGCCTCTTTGTTTCGGCCAACCTGCTGGTAAATATCGGCCAAAAACCGGCGGTACCATTGGTTTTCCGGAGCTATTTCCACGGCCTTCCTGGCAAAGCGAATGGCTTCATCGTCAGCGCCTTTCACATTGTGCAGGCGCGCCAGTTCGTAATAGGCGGCATCGTTGGCGGCATCGTCTTTCACAACCTGCTCATAGAGCTTGATGGATTTGTCGTAATTCCCCAGAAGCCGCTCTAAGTTGGCTTCGATCAGCAGTTTTTCAAGGTTGACGGTTTTTTCGTCTACCTGCCCGCTTTGCGCTTGAATTTTTTGCAAACCGCTCCCGACAAGGAGCGCCGTTCCGGTTAAAAAGAGTAGTTTTACCCAAATGTTCATAGTAATATTCGGCATTGTGATTATTCAATTTACTATCGGGAACGCGTACTTTTGTTTGTGTTGAGAATCAGTTGCTTCGATCCGTTGCGTTCATTCCTATCAAGTACAATCGCAACCTGCAATTGGTTTTGCCCAACCCTCAAATAGTAACGGCAAACGATTTTATCAAATTGCTCACGCAAAGATAGACATTTCAGTTGGCAGTTGTTCAGGAGCCGTTGGCAGGAGCTATAGCTGGAGTACACCCCAAAACTGCCAACTGCCAACTGTTTAACTGATAACTGATAACAATGGCCACTTTACTCAAAGATGTTTACAACGACGCTTTTTTTGAACACTTCACCACGATTTTGGCAAAAGCTGTGCCGAAATTCAACAAACAATCTTTTCTGAATGCGGTTCAGGACGAGCAATGGCCAGCGCGTGAGTTAAAACAGCGCATGAAGCACATCGCAACTGTGCTGCATCGCACGCTTCCCGGAACTTACGGGAACCAGCTCAGTGTCCTTGACCGAATTATTGTACACCTGTCGGAAAACCGCAGCAGCGATCACGGCTTTGAATACATGTTTTTTGCTGAATTCGTGGAATTGTTCGGCCCGCCGCACGTCGAGGCTTCCCTCCGCGCGATGGAATCCATTACGCAATTTGCCAGTTGCGAATTTGCCGTAAGGCCCTTCATCAAAGCGCACCCGGAGTTATTGATGCGACAAATGCTTGCCTGGTCGGAACACCCCGAACACACCGTGCGCCGTTTTTCCAGCGAAGGCTGCCGGCCGCGTTTGCCCTGGGGCATGGCGCTGCATGCGATGCAAAGGGATCCTTCTCCCATTTTACCCATCCTCGAAAATCTGAAAAGCGACCCTTCCGAATTTGTGCGACGGAGCGTCGCCAACAACCTCAACGACATCGCCAAAGACCACCCGGCGCTGGTTTTGAGCCTTGCAAAAAGCTGGCTGGGCCAAAGTGCAGAGACCGATTGGGTGGTGAAACACGGCTGCCGAACCCTGCTTAAACGAGGCAATGCCGAAGCACTGGCTTTGTTTGGCTGGATGGAAATGGCTACGGTGCAAATCAAAGACCTGGCGCTCAAAAGCTACGTCCTCCCTATCGGAGCACATTTGGAGTTTGCGTTCGAGTTGCAACACCACGGCGACGCCCCCTGCGACCTGCGCTTAGAGTACGCCATTGACTACCTGAAATCGAATGGAAAACACAACCGCAAGGTCTTTAAAATTACGGAAAACAGATACCACCCCGGCGAAGTGTACCGCATCAGCCGCCGGCAATCTTTTCAGGACATGACCACGCGGAAGCATTATCCGGGCCTGCATCGGCTGGCGATTGTGGTGAATGGTAAGGAAGGTGGGGGTGTCGAATTTGAGGTAAAAAGGTCGTAGCCAACTTAGTTTGTTCGGGGTCGAAACCTTTGCCATTGTCTTCCACCGTTAGCATGACCATTTGATCGCTGCGGACGAGTATGTTTATATTCATTCCGAATCATTGTAAAAAGCAGGATACTTTCTTACTCGCCTGCGATTTCCAATACTCTTGAATACAAGCTGTCGCTTATCCAAAAACCTCCGGTTTGTCGCATTGCATCAAGAATTGGCCGGACATCATGGATCGTACGACGGGCTTTGGCTTCAATGATTACACGCAAAAGACCAATTGTTTGCACACCTAACTCTTTAGCTTTCAAGGTGCCTTCCGCTCGTCAATAAGAAGATAGTCTGCCATTTTTTCAAGCGCCAAGACAATCGCTTCGCTTTCACCTAAATCAAGTTCCTTTTGCAGTTCGGATATTAAGTGGTGGTGGTTAGCATCCTTTACAAGGAGCCAATCGGCTTTTTTGAAAATATTGATGTCATAACCAGATAATTCGAGTTCCAGTAACTCGTCAAAAACAGCTTATGGGATAATTACTTGCCCGAACATTTGTTTGAGCAAATCTAATCTATCCATGAGGTATAACGTGCTTAGCGCTGTGGTATCAGAAACGACGATCATTTGAGCGGCTTTTTCAAATCAAGCTCGAAATCCTCTACTTCATAATGCAATGAAATTTCGTTTTGGGCAAGTAGTTTTTGAAACCCTATCACATCAAGACCTGATAAACGTCGAGCTTGTCCAAATGAAAGATGGTATTTCTGAAACAAGTACAAAGCAAACTCGATTTGCAAATCCTTTTCAGAAAGGCGTGTTTTTTGAATGATATCATCTGATATTTCTAATACCGTAGCACTGTGTTTTGTACAAAGATAGCGTATTTACGCATCAAGCAAAGCCTGTTCCTTTTTCGTCAATTTCGACTTAACCAAATCATAAGCTTTCCGCAAATACTGCGCCCACTCTTTATCCGGCAGGCAATCAAAATCCGTCACCTGCACCCATTTGAATTTTGTGCCGCCATAAGGGGCTGCAATGACGCCCGGCCGTTCGCATAGTTCTTCAAACTCCTCGTCTGCGGCCTTAAAATTGGCACGGTCTAAGTTTTTTAAATTGGAAGAACAAAAAATTTTGCCCAGCACCATAAAGCAGAGCTGGTCGCCGTATTTGATGCCTTCGCTCGTTCCGGGCAGGGAAAGGCAGAGGTCGCGCAGTTTTTCGATATCCATAATAAATATATGCTGTGAAACAGTGCGTTAGTCTGAGTTTATATTAATTTTACTGTATTCAAGTCACGTCAACTAAACCTGAAAGATGAACCGTAAATTTGCACATTTTATCCTGCTTTTCATTGCCTTATCGGCAAATTTTAGCTGCCAAAGCCCGGCAACCGAAGTTGACTTTGAAAAAGAAAAAGCAGCCATCAAGGCCGTCATTGCCAAAGAAACGGAATCTTATTACCAACAGGATTTTGAAGCGTGGCAAAGCACTTACCTCAATTCGCCACAATTCAGAATGAATGGCTATTGGGAAGGTTTTCCAGAAAAAATAACCTTCCACAACGGGTTTGAATCGCTGAAAGCCATGAAGAAGGCGCAATTTGAGGCAGACGAAACCCTCTGGAAAGGCTCAACCGAAGAACGAAGCAACGAAAATTTCAGGATATTCCCGGACATGGCCTGGTACACGTTCGATCAACATTCCTACGAAAAAGACACCCGGAAATTCTTAGGCAAATCTTTAGAAACCAGGATTTTGGAAAAACACGACGGGCAGTGGAAGATTGCGTATCTGGGGTATCATTATTTCCCGATGGAAGAAAAGGCTTTGGAAAGCAAGTAGGATGAATGAAAAGGGAGTTCATCAGTAGCCCTATTGAAAAGACGGTATTTTTTGTTACCTATTTTTCAATAAAAGGAAACAGATATGGGTCAAATCATCATTCCCGGCAACCTATTTGAGCATAGTGGCAAAACAGAAGCGGAACTACGCCTTGCACTCGCCATTTTTCTTTATCGGGAGGTGAAAATCCCTGCGGGCAAAGCTGGAGAAACGCTTCACTATGTTGAGCAAGGTTGTTAAACTCCTTTTGCGACAACATATTGTAATTGAGGGTATTCACGGGGATGGACAACAGTCGGGTCAAGGCTAAACTGTCCTGACGAAGCGCGGCGTAGCATTTTGCCTCCCAAAAGGTAGCCAAATGTTGTTTTTGTGCGCCCATCTGACGGACTTCCAGGAACAAAGCCAATGCGCGTTCCAGTTCGCCGTTGCGGTAATAACAGACGGCTCCGTTGAATTTCATACCCTCGCTGAGAAGCGGCGTTTTTTCCAGTTCTGAAGCAATCTTACGGCATTCCTGACGCGCCACTGCTGACGCTAAGGATTCCTCTGTTAGTTGCCCAAAAACAAAGCTGGCGTTGCAAACGATCATCAGCAGTATCAGGAATTGTTTGGTTTTCATAGCTTGATTTTAATGTTGCACCACCACCGCTTGCCGGGCAATGACGCCGTCCTTCAATTTTACAGTAATGTAATAAACGCCGTTGGGCAGGTGAGACGCATCCCAGCTTGTCGTATTTGCGAAGTTGATTTGACGGACCAAAACACCAGTTGAATCATAAACTGCAAAGGAGGCTCCGGACTGCATCAACTCCGGTTTGGAAAGTTGAAAAAGCACCCGACCGAAGGCGTCACGAAAGTCAGTTCTTTATAAACCTCGCGCGTCGTGGACGGGGGGATTGGCCGCAGCACAACGGCATTTGGCGTCTGCAAACCAAGCGTTTCCGGAGGCATAAGGTTGTTGAGAAAACCGCCAGATGCATCGTAAATCCGGATCGAATGAAGCCCGCCGCTTCAGATGATGATATTGCCGTTTGGGAAAAAATCTACGCCTTCGCCCTGCGGCAACCCGGAAATGAAGATGCCCAAATAATTCCCCTGACTATCAAAGCGCTTGACCGAACCGCCGTCATAATCCACGACAAAAAGATCGCCGTTTTCCCCAAACCAGATATTGGTCGGCCCTGATAAGTTGGCGCTCACAAAATTGCCGAGGTCGGTGCCGGCGGGACTAAATTTTTTGATGTATTTGCCATTGTAGGAAGACACATAGAGGTTCCCCGCAGCGTCCCAGGCAAGTCCGATGCTATTGGTCACACCCACCGCCGTAAAATCATCCACAAAGATCCCGTCTAAATTGTACCTTTTCACCTTGCCGTTGCCTGTCCACTGCAAGACATAGAGCAGACCGTCAGAACCGATTTCCATGCGGGTGGGGCCTCCAATCCCGGTGGCGAATTCACTGATGAAAGCGCCCGAAGTAGTGTTGAATTTGGAAATACGGCCATTGTTCAGGTTCGAAATCAACACCACATTTTCATTTTCTAGAAACAAGATATCCTGCGGCCAGGCTAAGTGATCGGAGATGAAAACCTGGCCATTTTGGCCATTTTCATCAAACGTCAGAATTTTCCAGGGCGGGAGGTTGAAATTGACGGCGTCGCTGATGTAAACATGGAAGTTTTGGGCTGCAAGCGGTGCAAGAAAGCAGGCTGCAAGCAAAGCGGTGAGAAACAAGGCTTTTTTTGCCATGGCGGTAAGTTTTGTGATGAAATAAGGTCAAATTACCGGGCTTACCGCCAAATTGTCGTTTCACTTTATCAAGAATTACCTTTTTTGTAGCCACGCCACTATCCTTCCGGCATACCTTTCAGTTTCCATTCCTTGATGACCCTGTAAAGTAATGAACTGACAAACAGTGCAAGGTAGATAATTTTCCCGTTTGAGAGAATACCCCGGCCGTGCCTGCATCAAACCACATTGCCACTACTTTTGGGGTGGAAAAATGCCCCGCATTTAACCCGAAGGCAAAGTCAAGCAAGAAGCAGTGAGGGAAGGAAATTTAAGCATTGCAGAAACTAAAAAACAGCGTTGTTTAAAAATTTTTTAGCCCAATCTAAAAATATTTTAAAATCAACCTTATATTTGCGTCAAACTTGTACAGATGCAAAGCCTAAAAGTTATTCTCATCACCCTCGTTGCCTGCTTCCTTTTGGCCGCCTGCGAAAAAACCGCCCCGCTGGCACCGAATGACTCGGAATTGTTAGACGGCCCGATTGAAGGCCTGACCGGCGAACAACAAAAGCGCTTTTTAAACGGCGACATCGCATTCAACGACGAAGTGTTCAGTGTGGCCAACGGCTTAGGCCCGGTATTTGTCGCGACCAGTTGCGGGACCTGCCATGCAGGAGACGGGAAAGGCCACCCGTTCACTTCCCTCACCCGCTTTGGCCAACGGGACGAAACGGGCAATCAATTCCTCCACCTCGGCGGCCCCCAGCTCCAGCACCGCGCACTGCCTGGCTTTTCGCCTGAGCAACTGCCCGCCGGAGCGCCTTTCAGCAAGTTTTTGCCGCCTGCCAATACGGGACTGGGGCTGTTGGAAATCGTACCCGATGCCACCCTGCTCGCCTTGGCCGACCCGGAAGACACAGATGGCGACGGCATCAGCGGCAGGCCAAACTGGATAGCCCTGCCCAATTACCTCAGTCCCCGCCCGGATGCCATTTCACAGGACGGTAAATACATCGGTCGGTTTGGCAAAAAAGCCGCCGTTTATGACCTGCTCCAACAAACGGTTAATGCCTATAATCAGGACATTGGCATTGCCTCGTTTTTTGAGCCATTCGACACCTACACAGGCGAGGAAATAGACCCCGAAGTGAGCAATCAAACCATCCATGATGTGGTATTTTACCTGCGCACCCTCAAAGCGCCCATTCCACGCGACGTGGATCGGGTGGCAGTCAGCGCCGGAAAAATGCTGTTTGAACAAATCGGTTGCGCCAAATGCCACGTGCCCACGCTTAACGCAGGCACCTCTCCCATCGCACCGCTGGCTTTTCGCGAATTTTACCCTTACACTGATCTGTTGCTGCACGATATGGGATCTGAACTCGACGACGGATATACAGAAGGCTCGGCCAAAACCTCCGAATGGCGCACCCCATCTTTATGGGGTCTCGGGCTGGCCAAAAACTCACAGGGCGGACAGTATTTCCTCCTACACGACGGGCGGGCGCACAGCATCGAAGCCGCAATTATACTCCACGGTGGCGAAGGCATCCAAAGCCGGGAAGCTTACGGACAACTAACTGCTGACGAAAAAAATCAACTCATCACTTTTTTAGAATCACTTTAACCCTTTAATCCTATGAAAAAGAATACATCTCCGTCACTGGCAACCAGTTTCATCATCTCTACCTTCTACTTTCTACTTTAACCTTGTCCAACCATGAACAGAAGAGACTTTGTCGTTACCGGCAGCCAGGCCGGGCTGGGGCTTTGCCTCGCAGCTGTGCTGGGCCAGGGGTGTGCCAGCGCCGCCTATTTCGCACAAGCGACCGTGGAAGCAAACAAGGTCAGCGTGCGCAAATCGGAGTTTCAATACGTGAAAAAAGGGGAGGTGAAAACCCGCGACTACTTGCTGGTGAAGCCTGAGGATGCGGAGTTCCCGGTTTGCCTGTTCAAAAAAGGCGGGGATTATACCGCCTGTCTAATGCGCTGCACTCACCAGGGCTGTGAAGTAGAAGTGCAGGGAACGCGTTATGTATGTCCCTGTCACGGCAGCGAATTTGCTCCCGATGGTGCCCTGCTCAACGGCCCCGCTGATCAACCACTCAAAACATTCAAAACGACACACGATGAAACGAGTATTTATATCTGGCTTGCTTAAAAAGTTTTTGCCGGCCATCCTATTGCTGTGTTTTCAAATGGCGCATGCCCAAACCGAAAACGGCTGGTTGCAGCGCGTTGAATCAAGCCCGGATTCACTGCCTGACAAACTGAACATGGACGCCGTGTACGACCGCCCTTTTTTGCAGTTGGGCAAAACGCCGGTTGCGCTCGGCGGTTACGTGGAGGCCAACACTGCGTGGTTTTCCGAAGACGGCGTTTCGGAAGGGCTTTCTTTTCAATTGCCCCGTTTGACCATGTTCATCTCTTCAACCATCACCCGACAAATCAAATTTTTGACCGAAATTGAATTTGAAGAAGGCGGGCGTGAAATCAACATTGAGTTTGCTGCTTTGGACGTTCAGTTTCATCCAGCTTTCAACCTGCGCGGCGGAATCATCATGAACCCCATCGGCGCATTCAACCAAAACCACGACGGCCCGAAATGGGATTTCATTTCCCGTCCGGTGTCGGCAACGCAAATGCTGCCCGCCACCTGGTCGAATGCAGGGTTTGGTTTTTACGGCAAGTTCTATTCCGGCACCTGGATCTTCGGCTACGAGGCGTATCTGAGCAACGGCTTCGACGACCACATCATCAGCAATACCGAAAACCGCACGTTCCTGCCCGCCGCCAAAGCTAACCCGGAACGCTTCGAAGAAAGCTTCAACGGGCAACCGCTTAGTACAGTCAAACTGAGTCTTCGACAGCAAGACATTGGCGAAATCGGGGTTTCTTACATGGGCGGCATTTTCAACAAATTCGAGGAAGACGGCCTGATTCTCGACCAAAAACGCAGCGTACACACCTGGGCAGTGGACTGGAATGCCACCATCCCGAAACTTGGTACCAAAATCACCGGCGAATGGGCTTGGGTGAGCGTGGATGTTCCGGAAACCTTCAGCCAGCAATTCGGCAACCGTCAATTTGGCGGCTTTGTGGATTTCGTGCAGCCGGTGTTGCGCAGAAAAATCCTGGGCTGGGAAAAAGCGGTCTTCAGCATCGCCTGCCGATTAGAATACGTGGACTGGAATGTGGGCGCTTTCCGAGAAACGGGCAGCAACATCGCCGACGACTTTAAAGCCATCGTGCCAGGGCTTAGTTTTCGCCCGGGCGCACAAACGGTGCTCCGTCTTAACTACCGCTACCACTGGCAACGCGATATTTTGGGCAACCCGCCCGTGCGGACGGCGGGCTGGCAGTTTGGACTTAGTTCGTATTTTTAGACACAATTAAGGCACCGCCGGCAACACCCGCCTAAACGTCATCGTCAACGTTCTCGGGCCACCGCCCTGAAAAAACGTCATTTTTCCGTACTTCAAATGCCCGTCAACGAGCGGTTCGGCATCCACAAAAATAATACCGTCGGGTGTTGTCACGTAAGCCCTCACCCGAACGCCGTCATACAAAACAATGGGTATGGGCAGCTTGGTTTTGGGCTTGTCTTTGTCCGGAGCAAAATGACCGGCCACTTCGCCTTTTTCGATCCGGTCAAAATGGATAAAACCCTCCTGCACCGCTTCCGATCCTTCGCAGGCTTCAAAATGATAATCGCCCAAAGTTGAATCCGGCAGTGCCACAAAAGCCTGTTTTTCATCGAAATAATCAGCTATGGCCATCGTCACCGTTTCAATGTGTACTGGCGTGTTGCCCGTATTCGACAGCATAGAAACGATCAGGTTCTGCTCCGGGTACAACGCCAGCATGGCGCGCGCACCCGTTTGGCTGCCGCTGTGAAAATCGTGGCGGCGCCCTCGGATGTCTTTGGACAGGAACCAGCCCAACCCGGCAGGATTCCAATTCCCGGTCAGGGACACGGTAGGTGTAAAAAGTGCCTTTTGCCCTTTGTCCGTAAAAAAAACCGCCGGTGGTCGCAGGTGTACGCGCCCGAAATTCAGCAGATCCGTCAAATTTGATAAATAGCCGCCCCCAGCCCACTTGTAAGAAGGGCGGGAGTTTTTTACCTGCTCCAGATTCCCTTTTTTGTTGAGCTGGTACGTCAGGGTCATGTTGGTGATGTTGCTGTCGGGGTGGTTGGGGATGGTATTGAACATGCCCAGCGGGGTAAAAACCTCCTTTTGCATCATCGTCAGGAAATTTTGGCCGCCGGCAACTTCCATTACGGCACTCAGCAGGGTGAACCCGAAGGTGCTGTACTGGAAATTCGTACCAGGCGCAAAAGCCAGCGGGTCGCGGATAAAGATGGGCAGCGCATCCCGGATGGTCGGGTAGCTTCTAAAATCAATCAGGGTTTTTGAAAAATCCGAGTCTATATAATGCCGAACGCCGGAAGTATGGCCTGCCAATTGCCGGGCAGTGACGCCTGCAAAAGCCGGAGGCAAATCGGGCAAATATTTTATAATTGAGGTATCCAAATCAATCCGATCTTCCTGATACAACCGTGCAAGACCCGCCGCCGTCAGCACTTTGGACAAGCTGGCGATCCGAAACTTCTTGGATGGATCCATGGGAATACGCTTTTCAACATCCGCATACCCGTATCCGGCTTCCCACAATACGCACTCGGGCTTGGCCACACCGACCGTAATTCCGGCAACCTTGCTGGTTTTCCGAACCGCTTCCAACAGGCGATTCGACAAGTTAATGGCCCGTTCTAAGCTGTAATACTGAATGCTATCTTGTGCAGACATGGCGGTAAAGAGCAAAAGCGCCGCAACAGCGCATAGGTACTTAGGCATAGGGATTTATGATTTTCAAATTTGTCCGACGTTTACGAAACTTTTAAAGTTTTAGTAAACGTAGCCCGTTCGTCGCACAAAAGTAGCGCTTATTCCAGACTTTCAAAAAGCCCGTAAACCCGGTCGTTGCCCTTCCTTACCCGGACGTTGATTTTTTTGAGGGAAACGCGCTCCTTTTCCCGGTTCCAATAGTAAACGGTCAGGGTCGCTTTTTCCATTGCACTTCTTTTTTTGAAAATATGAGTCAGGCGCTCCGTATAGTAAATTTTTTGCCAGCTATTCGTTGGCAGCGACGCATCCATCTGGAATTTGGGAACCACGCCGGCCCAGTTTATGAGTTGCCCATCCACCGCAAACTCGCAAACCATTACGCCACATGCGTGGCAATCGCCTTTTATTTCCAAGCTGATTTCTACAAAATCGTGCCTTGAACGTGCTGCTGAAGCCAGGGGGATACTAAAAGTCGGCCCCCATTCAAAGGTGCTGCCCATCGCATAATAAACGCTTCCATCGGATGCAGTTTTCAGGCAGGTCGTATCGTAAGTCCAATAATTCGTTGTCGCTTGACTGAAATCCGGTTCGCTGTAAAAATACGTGCTTTCAAGGCCGCGATCTCCTTTGTTTTTGGAAAAAATATAATACTCGTAAGTAAATCCAAAATCCCGGAAGCAGGTAACCGGATAATATTCTTTGATGATGGGCAGGAAATCAGGCGGCACATTGCCCGCGATGAGGTAGTCGCTTTTCAGACTGGCAATTGTATCTCTGAATTGGGCATGACCAATGCCTGTGTTGAACAGGGAAAGGTAGGCCACACCGGGATTCAGCGGGCGGAAATAGTGGTTGATGTATTTGGGATTGTCATTAAAAACCAGCGCGACTTCCCCCGGTTGCCGATTTTTCAAAAAAGCCTGAGTATTGGTGGCATATTGTTTAAACGGTTGCTTGTAGAACAACGTATAGTGCTCCCGCGTCCAAATCAAAGTGGCGATATTCACCAGCAGGATAGCCGCTGTGATTCCGATGGTTTTGAGTTTTACAGGCGCGGGTCGGTAAAACGAAAACACGAGGAAAAGCAAATAAGGAAAAGAAAAAATCAGTACCGGGTGCTGGAGGACTGGCTTCATCCACTGAGAATAGGCAAAACCAATGGCGATCGGCAGGAGGAACCAGATCAACGAGATGACCTGGAATTTATAAATCCGTCCAATTACATTTCTGGCGGTATATGCTCCAAACAAAAACAAGGCTGCCATCAGCAGGTAAACCACCGGGCTATGGTGAAAAATGAAGGCTACATGCTCTACAAAGAAGGTATTCCCTTGCTGCCCCAGCCATTCCAGTCCTTTGAGCTGGAGCTGTGCATAAAAAATGGGCAGGTGCGGCAGGTATAACACTAAAATCAAGATGCCCGAAAGCAGGTACGGTTTAACTTGCTCTTTTTTAAGGAAAAAAAGTCCCGTAACGCCCACCATCGCTGCAAAAAGCAGGCTGAAATGGTGGTTGTAACAGCATAGCGCGGCGGAAATAACGAAGCCCGCCAGATTGCCCCTGCTTTTCCCAGGGTTTCCAAACAGAAAATTAGTCCAGCACAGCACCATCAACAAGCTAAAAAACAGCCCGCTGCTGTAAGGCCGGGCAACCTGGCTGTGCATCACCGGGAACTGCAAACTGGCCACGGTGGCCGCAACAAACAACCCGGCAGTATTCCCAAACCATCTTTTCGCAACGGCATAAGCGAGGTAAATCGCGCCCGTGCCGAGGATCAAAAAAGGGAGTTTGAGTACGATATCTGAATGGCCGAACAGCCGCGTCCAGTAATACATAAACACCTGAACCCCTGCCGGATGGCCATCCGGTTTGATGCCTTTTTCTACCAATTCAGAGAAAGAAGCAAACTGAAGCCGGTAAAACGCGCTCAGTTCATCGTGCATCAGGGGCATGTCCGCGAAGTTCCAAAAACGGAGCAGGACGCCAACGAGGAGGATGGCAGCCAATAGGAGGCGTTCGTTTTGGGTGGTGTTCGGGCTTTGCATCATACGACGGCCATGAGGGACAGGTTTTATTTTTGCGCAAGCTAATGCGAGTTTTTGATTTTTCGATGGTCTGATTGTTCTAAAGAGGAATCTTGAGGATAAACTTGCGATGGCTAACCAAGATTCAAAACTTTTATTAAAATATCGTTTTAATATGTATATTTGACGATATTTTTTCAATAACACAACTAAATCGGCATGTTACTCGATTTTAGTGTAGAAAACTACCGATCTTTTCGGGATAGACAAACCTTTACCATGATCCCTGATAATGGTAAAAACGAAATTTTTAGCAATAGCAAAAAAATCAGTAATAAGTATACTGTTCTTACGACAGCGGTCATCTATGGTGCTAATGCCTCCGGTAAGAGTAACCTGATTCGCGCTATTCATACGATGCATAAGCTTATACTTAACTATTCTGACCGTAGTCCGGATGAGCGCTTCAAAGAATATGATCCTTTTGTATTTAACTCCAGAACATCCCAAGCTCCTGTATTTTTTGGAATAACCTTCCTTATAAAAAGGATTCGTTATTCCTATGAATTCTCTCTATTGGCCCATAAAGTGCTTGAGGAAAAACTTTCCTTCTACCCGGAAGGCCGTGAATCCAGATTATTTAAACGTATAGGTCAGGAGTATGATTTTGGTGATTATCTGAAAGGGCAAAAAGTAATAGTTTCTAAACTAACTAACGAAAATCAATTATTCCTGGCTAAGGCGGCTTTGAATAACATTCCCCAATTGAGAGAGATTTTTTCTTTTTTTTCTAGGAGTTTGAATACTCTTTCTGCTTTTGAATTTTCAAGGCGAAAGAATATATTTTCAAGGGAGAAAGAGAGAGATTACACAAATGAGATTGCAAGTACTTTGCTTAAAGCAGGTCGTGACCATCCTTTTACAAAGCAATTTAAAGCGCTTTTAAATAGTTTTGATACGGGTATTGAAGATATTGAAATTGAAGGTAATCCAGAAGAAATGCTGCCTTTCGATGAACACGAGATCACTGTAAAGCATAGTTTATACAATGATTCTCAGGTAAAAACAGGTAGCGTTGACCGCGCCTTTAAAGAAGAATCAACCGGGACACAGAAATTGTTTGCAATGGGAGGCTTAATTTTTCAAGGATTGATGAATGGGCAGACGGTCATCATTGATGAATTTGAACAAAGCCTGCATCCATTGATCAGCTCATACTTGTTACAATTATTTCACGATCCCAAAATAAATACAAAAGGGGCACAGTTAATTGTTGCTACCCACGATACAAACCTGTTGAGTCAAACTGATTTAAGACGGGATCAGATATGGATCGTTGAGAAAGACAAGACCGGCGCTTCTGAATTATTTTCTTTAGCTGACATGTCAGGAATTCCTAAAGGAGCTCCTTATGAAAAGTGGTATTTGTCAGGACGCCTTGGCGGAATTCCATCTATTAAATCACTTGATTTTGAACTAAGTTACGCTGGGCATGAAAAGGGGTAAGCGCAAGGAAAGAAAGGTCAAAAACCGTATCTTGATTCTTTGCGAAGGAGAGACGGAAAAGAACTATTTTCAGGCAATCAAAGAAGTGGAAGAAAATCAACAAATATTATCTGCTTTAACAGTTAAAGTTGTAGTCGCCAAACATCCCACAGCTGAGTATTTAGTAGAAGAGGCAATACAATTGGCAAAAAAAACTATTAATGAGCAGAACCCTTTCGATCAAATTTGGGTAGTATTCGACCATGACAACCAAGCCCATCGAAAAAAAGCATACGACAAAGCATTGGCAAAAAACTATTCTGTTGCTTTCTCCGCAATTGCTTTTGAAATATGGTATTTACTGTATTTTATCAAAACAGCTAAGGAGTTTGAAAATGGAGAAATGCTACTCAAAGAATTGAAAAAACATTACCCAGGCTACGAAAAGGCCAAACAAAATGACTTCACGAACTTCAAGCATAAACTTGCTGATGCAGAGAAAAACAGTAAGTGGCTCAGGAACCAGATAAAAGAAATAAGAGGAGAGATGCACGTAACTGGCTACCTCAACTGATGTTGATAAATTGGTTTTTAGTCTTATCCCGGTTCCGGGTACTACTGATTAGTAGAATCATTTAAAATATTATGCGACACGAACTTTTCCCAGCAGAAACAGCCCTCCTCACCGCACGGGCCGTAGTGCGCCGCTTCCGCGAAGGCGACGGCGTAGCTTTGTATGAATTGGTGGACAACAACCGAAGCTATTTGTCCGATTATTTCTCCCATGTGTTGCATGCAGCGCCGGATAAAGAAACCGCCGAGCAGTACGTGCGCGAAAAAATGGCAGCCTGGTTGCTCCAGCAGGAATATTGTTTTGGGGTTTGGGAAAACCGCAGCGCTCAACTCATCGGCCAAATTCAATTGACCAACATAGATTGGAGCATTCCTCGCGCCGAACTGAGTTTTTTCCTCGATCAGTCCTTCCAGGGCAAAGGCATGATGACCGAAGCGCTCCAGGCAGTCATCCGATTTGCTTTCACCCAGCTTTTTATTGAAAAACTATCGCTGCCCACCTCTATGGAAAACTACGACATGCACCGCATCGCACGCAAATGTGGGTTTCGCCGCGAAGGCGACCTGCGCTCGGAAATGCGCAAAGGCGGCGGCGATTATGTTGACGTCATGCTGTTTGGTTTGACCCGTACAGAATCCGGACTATAGGCTAATCGAAAAGAGCGCGATTCGTTTCATGATTATTGATTTTGAGTGATTGAAAAACAAAAATATAAGATTATACCAACCTAATCGAAAAACAGCCCTGTCTTAACAAATAACATTGGCCCTTTTCTAACCTTCAAACCTGCATCACGATGAAAGTTTCCAAGTCCTTATTACAAGCGATTGCTGTGGGCATTACCCTCAGCGCCTCTTCTGCCGCTTGTTCCCTTTTCAAAGATGAAGACGGCCTCCACCTGCAAACGTGCGGGGAGGAATGCGACATTGACCACCGCGATGACGGCGGAACCGCTGATCCTGACTACAATTGCCCTGCCTGTGGCATGGGGTAGTTTTAAGAAATCCTTACATGCCTCAACCATTCGCCGCTTTAGCCTGCAACCTCGACCGGAATATTCTGTTGACTTGCCTTCCGTTGTTTGAAGCGGAAAAAGTGGAAGCCGTAGAATGGTCTTTCGACACGTTGTTTCACTTTCGTGAAATACCGCCCTGGTTCACCGAATTGCTGCAAACCTTCAGTCAGGAAAACCGGCTGGTGGGCCACGGCGTCTTTTTTTCGCTTTTTTCAGGAAAGTGGTTAGACGCGCAACAAACCTGGCTTGATGCGTTGAAAAAGCTGTCGGCCACTTACCGCTTCGACCACATCACCGAACATTTCGGGTTCATGACCGGCGCTGATTTTCATACCGGTGCCCCAATCAGTTTGCCATTCACACCCACCACTTTAGCCATTGGCAGAGACCGCTTAGCGCGGATTTATGAAGCCTGTGCGTGCCCGGTCGGATTGGAAAATTTAGCTTTTGCCTATTCTATTGAGGAAGTAAAAAGACACGGGGAATTCCTGGAAGAATTGCTTTTGCCCATCAACGGATTCATCATTTTAGACCTGCACAACCTGTATTGCCAGCTCCACAATTTTGGGCTGGAATTCGCAGACCTGATCCAACTTTATCCACTTGACCGGGTTCGGGAAATTCACATTTCCGGCGGCAGTTGGGAAGATTCGCCCCTGCGTCCGGGAAAAGCCATCCGCCGCGATACGCACGACGAGGCAGTGCCGCAGGAAGTTTTTCAATTGCTAAAGCAAGCCATTCCGCTTTGTCCCAACTTAAAATTTGTGGTTGTGGAACAATTGGGAACCGGATTAGATACGCCCACGAGCCAGCTTGCTTTTCAACAGGATTTTGAGGCCATGTCCCACATCATTCGACAAGGTTCCGATCTTTCCGGGCATCCCACCAACGCTTTTTTACCACAGGCACGCCCCGATACCAGCATGCCTCCATTGGAAAGCGACGAACTGCGGCAACAACAAAGACAATTGTCAGAAATTTTGGAAACCGCAACTAATTACGAAGCTGCCAAAGAACGGCTGGCCGCCTCCAGCCTCGCCCATTCTGCGTGGAATATTGAATCCTGGGAACCGGCGATGTTGGAAACGGCTATGCGCATTTCACAAAAGTGGAAACAAGGGTTTCCGCAAACACCGCGATAAACAGGCATCTTCCAGAAAATAGGGCTACCTTTACCGCATGGAAATAGGTCAAACGCTGTCCAATCTGGGGATTTCGGCATTAAATACCATGCAGGAAACCGCCTTGCCTGCCATTCAAAACCATCCAAACGTCGTCTTATTAGCTCCTACGGGTTCGGGGAAAACCTTGGCTTTTCTGTTGCCGGTTTTGAGCCAGCTAAAGGCCGACAAACCTGGCGTTCAATGCCTGATCTTGTCACCTACCCGGGAATTGGCCATACAAATTGAGCGGGTGTGGCAGAAAATGGCTACCGGGTTCAAGGTCAATGCCTGTTACGGCGGCCATCCGATGCAAACAGAAATACAGAATCTAAGCCAGCCTCCTGCTTTGCTAATTGGCACTCCGGGCAGGATTGCAGACCATATCTACCGGAAAACGGTTGACGTAAAAGGGGTCAGGATACTTGTGCTGGACGAGTTTGACAAATCGCTGTCCATGGGCTTTCAGGAGCAAATGACGGAGATCATCAAAAAGCTGCGCCGCTTAGAAAAACGCGTCCTCGTATCGGCGACCAATAAACTGAATATTCCGGCATTCACGGGCATTACCCAGCCGGAAGTCCTGGATTTTTATCAGGAACCCGAAAAAACGACCGATGGCTTAGTGATTCAAAGTGTCATTTCACCATCCAAAGACAAAGAAATGACGCTCTTCAGGTTACTTTGTTTTTTGGGAAGCGAATCCACCCTGATTTTTTGCAACCAACGCGATACCACCGAAAAGGTTAGGGATTTTTTGGAAGGAATGGGCATTTCATGCGCCACTTTTCACGGAGGCATGGAGCAACCGGAACGGGAAAAAATCCTGATTCAGTTTCGGAACGGGAGTATCCTTTTTCTGGTCGCTTCCGATCTCGCAGCGAGGGGTTTGGATATCCCGGAAGTAAAAAACGTCATCCATTATGATATTCCCCTGAAACACCAGGATTTCCTGCACCGCAACGGCCGCACCGCACGCATGAATGCAGAAGGAGCGGCCTACCTGCTAATCTACCAGGGAGAGCCGTTGCCAGCTTATCTGGATATCCCTCCGCCGCTCGAACTCCCCGACAAAGAGACCTTGCCGGAACCTTCTCCGTGGGTCACTGTTTACATCAGTGGGGGTAAAAAGGACAAAATCAGCAAAATTGACATCGTCGGATTCTTTTCCAACAAAGGCAAGTTGGAAAAAGACGATATTGGAAAAATTGAAGTGATGGACTACATGTCTTTTGCCGCAGTCAAAAAAAACATCGCCGGGCGTTTGCTAAAAGCCGTCAATTCAGAAAAAATGAAAGGAAAAAAATACAAGATCGAAGTGGCGAAATAAATAAACGCCGTCTCAATTTCGTAAATTGACTTTTTACAGATAATGTTTAAAAAATTGAAATTCAATAAAGTATCATGGAAGTAAAAGACAGCAATGGGGAACTGCTCAACGATGGAGATGCCGTACTCCTCATCAAAGACCTGAAAGTGAATGGCACGAGCACAACGTTGAAAAGGGGCACAAAAATCAAAAACATCCGGCTGACAGACAATGAGGAAGAAGTAGACTGCAAAGTTGACGGGCACCAGGTCGTTCTTAAAGCTTGTTTTTTGAATAAAGTGACCGCCTAACCCGGATAAGCGCTAAGCGTTTTTATCTTTGCCAAATGAAATAACAAGGCGGGTCTCCCGTGTTATTTGTGCGTCAAGCAACACAAACTATACACAAATCTACAACTCATGGCGAAAGGGTTTCTCATTGATATGGATGGGGTCATCTATAGCGGGAACAGCTTGATTCCCGGTGCTGACACCTTTATTTCCGAATTAAAAAAACGGGACGTTCCTTTCCTGTTTTTAACCAACAACAGCCAGCGCACGCCGCGGGATGTCATCAACAAACTGGCCGGCCTTGGCATCTCGGCTGAGGAGCGCGATGTTTTTACCAGCGCAATGGCGACCGGGTGGTTCCTTGCCCGACAAAAGCCCCACGGGGCAGCTTACGTGCTTGGAGAAGGCGGGCTGTTGTCGAGCTTACATGAAAATGGCTACTCGCTTGTTTCCGATGCCCCGGATTTCGTTGTGGTGGGAGAAGGGCGCAACTTCACGTTGGAAATGGTCAGCCACGCGGTGGAAATGGTTTTGGATGGTGCCAAACTTGTAGCAACCAATTTGGACCCCTCACCCAAAAAGAAAGGCTGGGCGAACCTCGGCATCAAGGCAGTGGTTGCCATGATCGAGGAAGCCACCGGTGTCAAAGCCTTTTCAGTGGGCAAACCCAGCCCCGTTATGATGCGGGTAGCGCGTAAAAAACTTGGGCTTGAATCTGCTGATACCACCATGATTGGCGACACGATGGATACCGATATTCTTGGCGGCATTCAAGTAGGTTACCGCACCATCCTGACGCTGTCCGGCGTTTCCAAAAAAGAAAACCTAAAACGTTACGCCTTCGGTCCCGATTTGATTCTCAATACGGTCGGGGAGCTTGATTTGGATCAATGGCTGGCAGGTTGAACCGAACTAGGGGGCAAAAATTTTCTGCCCCAACCACGAGGACTTCGGCCCCGGCAGGCATACATCGGGCAATATCCCGCGAATGAAGGGATTGCCGCAATGCTGCTAACTGGTTTACTTTACTTCTTTTTTGTATTGTAAAACTACCTGCCATACGCCATTCCCTGCTGAGTTTGCTTTTCACCCGCGGCGGTTTGTCCGCGTTGTTTGCCCAAACCGGCGAGCAAACCTTAGAAAAAATGTACCGCACCTACGCGGGCAACTGGTGCAACACCCTCACCTTCGTGCAGCGCACCGAAAATTATCAGCACGACAGCCTGACCAAAATCAGCACCTGGTACGAAACCATCGCCTACCCGGGGCAATAAGGTAAAAATCCTCTTCAAAGCGTTTGGATTCGACCTGAGCAAAGGCTACGAAACTACCTGGAAAGGCAAAGCCCTTTACGTCATTGGTGCCACGCCCGGCGATGAAACGTCCAATCAGTTGTGGATCGAAAAGGAGCGGCTGATTCTGCTGCGCATGATCAAGCAGGAAAACGGTCAGAAAGAAGAAGGCATTTTTGAAGACCATATCCGGACCGGGAAAGGCTGGACGAACATACGCCTTTGGACGCTTACACACTTTCAGTCCGCAAGCCCTTCATCGTAAAAGCGCAGGATGGGCTGGAACTGCCTTCCATGATCTTTCTGCCGCCCGGGTCGGATCAAAACAACGACGGTATTCCTGACCAACCGCTGCCGACTGTGCTTTATGTCCACGGCGGGGCCTGGATCGGGTATTATCAAAACACCTGGTTTATCAACCGGCAATTGCAGTTGCTGGCCAACCGCGGTTATGCCGTCATCAATACGGAATTTCGGGGCGCTTCCGGCTACGGCCAAGCTTTCATCGAAGCCAGCAGCCACAAATGGAGCGGAAAAATGCACCAGGATTTGGTAAATATTGCCAAAGCGGCGATTGCGCGTGGGGTGGCCTTGCCCAAAAAGGTTGGCATCTTTGGCTGGTCGTATGGCGGGTATGCGACGTTTGCAGCGATGGCTTTTGCACCGGATGTATTCGCCTGCGGTATTTCCATGTACGGACTTGGCGATCTGGAAGCCGCGTTTCGCCATCCGTTCTCATCAGGACCGTATTGGCAGCAGCGCATCGGCAACCCGGATGTTCCGGAAGAATTGACGTTGATACGCCGACACTCTCCGATCAACTACATCGAACAAATCAAAAATCCCCTGCTCATCATCCACGGCAGTCTGGACGAGCGGGTGCCCCAAAGCCAGTCCGACAACATGGCCCAAGCCCTGAAAGCCGCCGGGAAAGCAGTGATTTATTGCTACTATCCCGAAGAAGGCCACGACTATGCTCAACCTGAAAACTGGCAATCGTTCTGGGCTCTTGGCGAGCGGTTTTTGCAGGAACACCTCGGCGGCCGCAGTGAACCTGCTGGCGTTGATCTGAAAAAGCCGAATTTTAAAATGGTGGAGTGGGTGACGAAGCTCTCGAATTGGGAGGGGTGGCGGTAGGGAATACTTGGAGTTTACATATCCAATTTGAACTGCGGCGTCGCCAGATTTTGGGTATTCCGGTAGATATCGCTTAGCTGAATAGAGCAATCCAGGCTATTCAGATAAATGCTTTTATCCAGACCAATTGTTATAACCATTTTCCAATAAGCCGCAGTTTTTTTGTATAAAACATCAACGACCGGTTTATTTTGGTCTATTAAAACATACTCTTTGAAGGAAGGAAGCGAACAGTATTTGTGGAATTTATCGCCCCGATCATAACTTTCTGTAGACTTGGAAAGCACTTCTATGATGAGTACCGGATTGATGACAGCGTTTCGATCCGGTTCCGCTGTTTGAATATCGCCGCAAATGACCATCCCATCCGGGTAAACAACAAAATCAGCACGTTCTATGTATATTCGGACATCGCCATTGATGGTTACGCAATCTGTTCCTTTGCCTTTTACTGCATTATTGAGTTCAGTGTTGATGTTGTTCCCGATAATCCCATGATTCAAAGTCCCCCACTCAGGGCAACAATGCTGCCATGATCGAATTCGTTCTTTACATCCAATTGGTTTTCAAGAACTAAGTATTCTTCCAGTGTAAAGATTTTTAGCTTTTTTTCGGCCATAGTTTTCAATTTATAACAATTGACCTTCCAAATGTCTCTCTTTGATAGACTATGTGAGTATGAACTGAAAGTATTAACTCCCGCTTCAAAAAATCGAAGCATCCTTCCTCCGCCTTTCCAGCTCCTGATGAATCATCTTATCCAAATAAGGCGCGTCTTTAAGGGTAGGATACTTTTTGGTGAGAAAAATGGCTGCGCCGATGAGCAGGAGCAGCGTCATAGGGATGCCAAAAAATACGCCGTAGAGCAAGGATTTCCATTTCAAGGTTCCGAAGAGGACGATGGCCGGGACAATAAACAACAGCAAAATGCTCGGCAGCAGGCGATCGCGCAGGCGCAGGATGTAGCGAGATTGCTCATTCAATTTACGGAGCATACCATGCAATTCGTGCGTGGTGAAATGCTGAGGACCAAACTCCAGCACCATGCGCAAATCATCGTTGGCCTCCAACTCGATGCGTTGCAGGCACTCTTCAACCCCCCCTTTGCGCTTTGCATTGCTGCGCTTCTTCAGGATGAACATGGCTTTGATTGTTTACGTAATGCGCCTCAGACCCTCAAATCTGGCAACTCGTCGCTTGAATGATCACTAAAAATACGATGATCCGGCATACGAAGGCAACTAAATAAACGTGTTTTAACAAAAAAATGTTGGATGTCTTTATGAAGTACGTTTGAACTGCATAAAAGTTGCCCGATTGCATGCCACTTACCGCCAGATTACTGCCATTCCAAAAATTTCCCGTCCCGGGTAGGCCGCAAATAAAAATTATGTTTACTTTTACTGATACATAATCCTATTGTAAGTTTTAGTAAAATCCTTATCCATGAACATGAACAGAAATCCGAAACAGGAAGGTAGCGGCATGGGCCGGTCATTGCAACATTGCAAACCTAAGCCACCATAGGTACGCTAACCTGACCTTCAAAACAAGCAGATGTACGGTATCTGCTGAAAACATGAGACATCCTGAATTTTTGGGATGTCTCATGGCATTTTATGTCCTACACGTGCAACGCCCCGGAACAACGATTGTTCGGCTTGTCATTATCAGACTTGTTGAGCCGGGCATAACGCTACTTTCGGACTATAAAAGCAGATACATTATTTCTCCACTTCCTCTTCAATGGGTGCCTGTTCCCCTATGCTGTTTTCGTCGGGATCCTTGAATTCTTTCGGGCGGGGCAGGTCTTCAATGCTGCGCAATCCAAAATAATCCATAAACTTCGGGCTTGTGCCGTAAAGCAGCGGTTTGCCGGGACCTTCGCTTCGCCCGGTGATGGTGATCAGCTCTTTTTCAAGCAGTTTTTGCATAGCATAATCGCAACTCACCCCACGGATGCGTTCCAGTTCGCTTTTAGAAACCGGTTGTTTATAGGCGATGATGGACAAAGTTTCCAGCGCTGCCTGCGACAGGCGCTTTTTCATGGTCTGCTTCAGGTAGGCACCAACGGTACGGTGGTAGGCAGGTTTGGTGAAAAACTGAAATCCGCTGGCAATTTCGACGATCTCAAAAGCAAAATCATCGCCCCGATAGCGCGTTTGCAGATCTGAAATGGCGCTGATCAGGTCTTCTGCACTGAAGGCCAGGCCAAAAACTTCCTCCAGACTGCTGCCCATTTCTTCCAGTGTGATGGGCTGTTCGGCGGCAAAAATTAAACTTTCGATGTGTTGGGACAAGTATTCCAAGGTGCGCTCTTTTTGCAAAACTAATAAAAGAATTCAGTGCATTAACGGTGAAAAGCGGCAAGCCCTTCTATTGGATCCGTCAGAAAACTACCCGCCTTCAAACCCATTTTCTGAGCGGTTTTCCGGATCAATGTTTCAAAATGGGTGGCCACAGAGCCAGTAAAATGGACTGGTACGGATTTGTCCACCGAAAACTTCAGCACACTTTTTTCAAAAAATGCCTGGAATTGTTGCGCTGCAAGGGCTGCTATGTAGGGATGCTCCAACCACTGTAGCACGAAAGGCGCAAATGAAGCTAAGTAGCGGTTCGGGCCGGGTTTGCGGTAAACCGCATCTATGATTCCATCCCGGTGCAGCGCGTAGTCCTTTTCTAAGGCATGATGCAGGTCTTCGGGCAGTTCATGGTTCAAATAAGCGGCAATTAAAGTTTTGCCAAGCGCCGCACCGCTGCCTTCATCGCCGAGAATAAAGCCCAATCCCCCGATATTCTGCACAATCTGACCGGCTGCGCAATGGCAGGCATTCGACCCCGTACCCAGAATGCAGGCAATGCCTTCTTCGTATCCGCACAGCGCCCGCGCAGCGCCGAGGATATCGGTTTCTACTTCAAGAGGGACTTTTGGAAAAACCACTTGGAGCAGCTTTTTCATCCGTGCGCAGGCATGCGATTCCCGACAGCCGGTGCCATAAAAATAGACGCCTTCAATGGGGGAAACGAGCTGATCGGCAATGGACTTTGCCAAGCCGATAATCTCTGCATCGCTTAGAAAAGAGGGGGGCAACCCGGGCGTGCGCTCTTGCCAGATCACCCGGCCATCCCGCGCCAGCGCCCACGCGGCTTTGGTGCCACCGCTGTCTGCAATCAAAAAAGTACGTGCTGTCATCATCTTCAGGAATTGGTCTTGTAGAACATCATTGCTTTGCGTACACTGCCATGTTCAGCAAGCAGCCGAACGGCGTCTTCGTAAGTCAGGTCTAGCGCCTGCACCAACATTTTTGCACCGCGTTCGACGAGTTTGTGGTTGCTCAATTGCATATCCACCATTCTGTTGTCAACAACGCGCCCCAACCGGATCATGACCGAAGTACTGATCATGTTGAGCGCTAATTTTTGAGCGGTACCCGATTTCATCCGCGTGCTACCAGTCACGAACTCCGGCCCCACGGCAATTTCCACCGGGTAGTCGGCCTGTTCGCAGATCGGCGCGCCAGGGTTGCAGGTAATGCAGCCGGTAACAATGCCATTGGCGCGACAGGCAGCCAGCCCCTCCACCACATAAGGCGTGGTTCCCGATGCCGCGATGCCAATCACGACGTCCTGGGTATCAATGAAGTGGTTACTCAGATCCTGCCAGGCTTGCTCGGTATTGTCTTCAGCATATTCTACCGGCTTGCGGATGGCTGTTTCTCCCCCGGCGATGACGCCGATGACCCAACCTTCCGGCACTCCAAAGGTTGGCGGACACTCGGAGGCATCCAAAATGCCCAACCGCCCACTCGTTCCAGCACCAATGTAAAAAAGGCGTCCGCCAGCTTTCATTTTTTCGACAATGACCTGCACCAATGGCTCAATTTGAGGAATAGCCCGCGCCACGGCTTGCGGCACAAGCTGGTCTTCGCGGTTCATATTTTCGAGCAACTCGCGCACCGGCATCTGCTCTAAGTGCCGGTAATTGGAGGGCGATTCTGTTATTTTTTCAAACATGGGAGCGTTCAAATATTGGAAAGGGAAAGGGTTGGCTACGCGGTAGCAAAGCCCGTATAAGGTCTTGCGTATGGCGGTTGAAATCCGAGTACTATATCCTCTTTAGGGATGCCCATTTTCATCAGTTCGTCCACCACTTCGAGTTCTGTATTGTTGCATTGAAACCATACTTTACCCTCCCTGATATCGAAATGAAATACCATTGCAAAAATAAAGTGCTCGTTATGCCATCCTATTCTCAACATCTGAAAACTATTATTGTCACGATCAACAATAATCCTGTTTTCAACTTCCGGTATGTTTGCAAGCCTGCTTCGGTTTGCAAAATCAGTAAGGTAATTCACCAGAATATCCTGATATTTTTTTAGTTCACCCATTGTACAATCACTTGAATTTGAGGATTATAAACAACAAGTTTTGCACCAAATTACCCAACTTTCTTTTTCAATGGCTTTTCTAAAATCGTTGTGGTAAAAATCTCTTGCCATTTGTATAATATTTTAATACCAATCAGTTGAGTAACATTATCCCCGTTGTACGCCAGGAGTGAAGCCTATGATTATAAACGCACTACCCCCAACCCTGGTTTGCCATTGGTATACAAACAGCCATTCCGGAGAACAAAGCCTTCACTCACCACATCCCGCGCCAGATCAAAGCTGCCGTCCAAATCTAAATAACGCGTAGCGGGACTGGCCATGGCGGCGTGCAAAGCCGCGCTGATGCTGATGATGCTTTCATCCATACACCCCCACATGAGGCTGACGCCAAAGCGATGCGCAGCTTCCGCAATGTGCAGCGCTTCTCCCACCCCGCCGCATTTCATCAGCTTGATGTTGTAGATTCCATAAGGCCGGGTCTGGATGGCCATGCGCATGGCGTCGGCAGGATTGTGCAGGTCTTCATCGGCAGCACAAAGTTGGCGCACGGATTCGGGCAATTGCAGCATCCAGTGCTGGTGGCCGGCTTTAAAGGGCTGTTCGATGAATTCCACGTCCGCGTCCATTGTTTCGTCAACAAAGCGGAGCAGATCGGGAATCGAGTACCCCTGATTCGCATCTACCCGAATTTTCACGTCGGTGCCTACCGTTTCACGGAGTCTTCGAAAAACCTCAATGTCTTTTTCTACCTCTAATCCGGTTTTGAGTTTGATGATGCGAAAGCCTAACTTAACGTCCTCCGCCGCTTCCTCCAGCGTAGCTTCCAGCGATTTGATGCCGATGGTAATGGAGGTGGGCAACCCTTCGTGTGCCTTGCCGAGAAAATCTACCAGGGGTATCCCGAGCATTTTGGTAAAAGCATCGTAGAGCGCAATGTCTATCGCCGCCCGGGCAGCCGGATAAGGTGCCAAAATTGCCCGAATCTGGCGAAGCAGCGCTGAAAGGTGGCGGATATCTTCTCCTATGACTAACGGTTCAAGATGGGCATTCAGTGCAGCGAAACTTTCAAGCAAGTCCTCTCCGGTAACAAAATCGGATGGCGAACCCGCTCCCAGGCCAACCGTTCCGTCTTCCAGTTCGATCGCGACGAAAAAGTTTTCCACCGCATCTACGGTCGTATAAGCGATGGTGTAAGGTTTGGTCAATTCCAAGTTTTCTTTCCAGCAATGCGCGCGGATTATTTTCATTAATTTGAAAATTTGATGATCCCGCTTTGCGGGACAAGTTTTGAAAAATTTGATGATTGGGGCTGATTAATCTCCTTTGCCAAAGCTAAGAATTTCAGCGTTGGACAATTGAAATTTTTATTGTATTTTTGTAGTGTGAAACGGTATTTCCGCCATATTGTCCTTTGGCTTTGCCTGCCCAGCCTGTTGTTGTCAACCGGCGGGTTAAGTTTTCACACCCTGTATTGCCTGTGCAAAGGAGAAACGCAGGTTTCTTTGCTCTTCATACCCGATCCATGCGCCCGGGATGAAGAAAAGGTCACGGCTACCTGTTGCACCAAAAGCAGTGCTTGCCACAAACCGCCTGTTCGCACCGAATCCGATGACAAGCACCAACACGATTGCGCCAAGCGCGGCTTTTTATTTGCCAAACTCAATACGCCTTTTTTATTATCTTCAAGTGATTACCAGCTTAAGCCCATATTCCCGGCAATTGCGCCGCCGCCTTCATTTATGGTAGCACAGGCTGTACAAACACTTCAACAGGAAAATTTCTTATTGCCGCCGCAAAATGCCCCACCTCTACCCTCCGGCATGGATTTGCGCCGTTTGCTCAAAAGTTATCGTTGTTAGCATCGCTGTACTGATGGAGCTGATATAGTTTTCACTCAGGAAAGTTTTCCAATCTTTTTTTGTCATTGAGGTCTTGCAATGTAGCGTTTTGTACTTGCAGCGCCTAAAACTTTCAAGATCATGCGATTGCTCTATATTTTCATCCTGTTGTCATGCTGCCTTGCCGGCAATATTTATGGACAGGAAAACCACAACCCCCAACTGCTTTCCGGTACCGTCGTCAATGAAAAAGGCGAACCCTTAGCTGCTGCTACCATTCAATGGGAAGGCACCGATTCCGGCGTTGTAGCCGATATGGAAGGCCGTTTCAGCATTGAAAAAAAATCAGAGCTGGCCAACCTGATTATCAGCTATGTAGGCTATGCGCCGGTCAGTATTCCGGTTGAACCGCACGAAGATAACCTCCTGATTGAGGTAAGCGGCATCCTCGAATTGGTGGCCGTAGAAGTCGCTGAAAAAATGCACGGCAGTTACGTCTCCACCCTCAGTACGCTGAATGTGGAAAGCATTACCAGCAAAGAATTGAAAAAAGCGCCGTGCTGCAACCTGGCTGAAAGCTTTGAAACGAATGCTTCGGTGGACGTTTCTTACAGCGACGCCATCACCGGTGCCCGCGAGATCCAACTGTTGGGACTGCGCGGCATTTACACCCAGTTGATGGTCGAAAACCGGCCAACATATTACGGTTTGGCGACGCCGTTTGCCATGGAATACATTCCCGGCACCTGGCTCGAAGGCATCCAGATTTCAAAAGGTGCCAGCACGGTGCGCAACGGGTTTCAGTCCATCACCGGGCAGATCAATACCGAATTGGTAAAACCTTTCAGAGACAAGCCGTTCTTTCTCAACCTTTTTGCTTCGAATATAGGCCGTTATGAAGCCAATGTACACCTCAACCATAAACACACTGAAGAATGGAGTTCCGGCTTGTTGTTGCACGGCAGCACCCAGCAATCGGAATTTGACCGCGATGACGATACGTTTATGGACATGCCGCAGAAACGGCAATTGAACGGTTTGTACCGGCTTTTTTACGAAGGCGAAATTATCTGCGGTCAATTCAACGTGCAGGGCATCATGGATCGCCGCGAAAGCGGCCAGCTGAGCAACCTGGGTGAAAATGGCACCCCGCTTTACCGCATTGAACAAAATGCAGACCGCGTGGAAGCCTGGGGAAAACTGGGCTATAAAGGTTTCAAGGAGCCTTACCGTTCGCTGGGCTCCATGTTCAGCGCGACCTGGCACCGCACCGACAGCGAATATGGCCTGCGGCCTCACGAAGGCGAACAGCGCAGTTTTTTTGCCAATGTCCTGTATGCGACCATCATCGGCACCACCGACCACCAGATGAATTACGGGTTGCAATACCAGTACGACCAATACCGGGAAAGTTTTGATCAGGCTGCATTCGACCGCACAGAAAGCGTTCCCGGCGCTTTTGCAGAATATACGTTCAACGGCCAGCCCGCAACTGCGCGCGGTTTTGGCGCTATCCTCGGTCTGCGCCTCGACCACCACAACCTGCATGGCCTGTTGCTGACGCCGCGCGCCAATTTGCGCTACAATTTTGATGAAAACACCATCCTGCGCGCCTCTGCGGGTCGCGGCTACCGCTCTGCAAACATCATTGCCGAAAACGTGAGCGCCCTGGCAAGCAGCCGGACAGTGCGGGTGCTGGAAAACCTCGAAATGGAAGACGCCTGGAATTATGGCGTCAACCTGACCCACAATGGCAAATGGGCGGATCGCGCCTTCAGCTTTGTGGTGGACTTGTACCGCACGGATTTTGTGAACCAGGTCGTAGTAGATATGGATCAGGATTATCGCTTCCTTTATTTCTACAACCTGCGCGGCAGCTCGTTTTCAAACAGCGCCATGGTTTCTTTGAACTGGGAAGTGCTGAAAGGATGGAATGTAAAAGTGGCTTACAAATACAATGATGTGCGCACTACGTTTACCGACGACGGTTTGCTGGAGCGCCCAATGGTTCCACGCCACCGTGGCCTGCTGACCACCGACTACGAAACGCCGGATAAAAAATGGCTTTTCAGCGGCCAGGCTCAGATGACGGGCACGCAGCGCCTGCTTGATCACGGGCACCTGCCTGTGGAATACCACCAGCATGGCGGTGATACGGCGCCCGATTACGTCCTGGTCAATCTTCAGGCGACTTACCGCTTTTCAAAATTTGAAATCTACGCCGGCGGTGAAAATCTGACGGATTATCGCCAACACCGTCCCATCATTGCCTGGCAGGATCCGTTCGGATCTTTCTTCGACGCCACCCAGGTTTATGCGCCAACGATTGGCGCACGGGGGTATATCGGGATTAGGTGGTGGATTGGTGGCGAGGAGTAGGGGTTTTTATCGCTTAGGGTCGCTGAATTAATAGCATTTCTACAAACCGTTCGACCTCTCCAGGTCGGAAATCATAAGAAATGTAGCATTTCAATGTTTTCCAGACCTGGAGAGGTCGAAGGTTTGCAGAAAATAGCGTTGAAACAAACGTTCGACCTCTCCGAGGTCGGGAATTAATGTCAACCCGATGCATTTCTACAAACCTTTGACCGCTCCGAGGTCCGAAATCATACGTATTTAGGGGCGGCTGTATAGTTACGAAAAATTCTCTCGAAATCTTTTTTTGGGCAAAACCAATTTGCGATGGCTATATCATGCCATATATTTTTTCCAAAACTGCTCCCATCTTCCCTCCGTCGAAATTAGTGCTCTTGTGATGAGCATTCCTTGTGCATTGTCCATCTTCCATCGCATACCCGATTGACAGAACCTTTGCTTGACCAATGTTTTGCAGGCAGCCTCGGTGACGCCCGAACCAATTGGATAAGCGGTTTTTTGATATTGCCAGTATCTCATCCGCTCCATATTATTTTCAAAATACGTGATCGTTCTTTGAACCGTGAGCCGCCCGCCCGCCTGCTGTCCCCGGACCCAATCTTTAAGTTCGCGGAGG
>JBBQGV010000031.1:0-49143 GCA_038323375.1 Chitinophagales bacterium | reverse complement strand
TCCTTTGCGTCCTTAGCGAGACCTTAGCGCCCTTTGCGGGAAAATACCTTTGCGGGAAAATACCTTTGCGGGAAAACACCTTTTCGGAAAACACCCTAGCGGGAAAATACCTTAGCGGGAAAATACCTGCAAAGCAGGACGCCCTCCTTTGCGTCCTTAGCGAGACCTTAGCGCCCTTTGCGGGAAAATACCTTTGCGGGAAAATACCTTTGCGGGAAAATACCTTTGCGGGAAAACACCTTTGCGGGAAAACACCTTTGCGGGAAAACACCTTTGCGGGAAAACACCTTTGCGGGAAAACACCTCAAAATGCTCTATTTTACAAAAAAACCTCGACCACATTTGGCAGCTTCCGCAAAAGGCAATACCTTAGTTTCAAAATCAAACTAAGTGTTCGTCATGCAAGACACCTCACTCACGCTACTCACTGATTTGTACCAAATTACGATGGCTTATGGCTATTGGAAAACCGGAATGGCAGAACGACCTGCTGTTTTTCATCTGTTTTACCGCAAAAATCCTTTTGGCAATCCCTACGCCATTGCGGGTGGATTAGAAAGGGCGATCAACTGGTTGAATACCCTGCGGTTTTCTGCCGGCGACGTCCAGTACCTCGGCAGTCTGAAAGGTGCCGACGACAAGGCACTATTCGACGAAAGTTTTTTGAACTACCTCCAACGGCTGCGCTTCAGTTGCGACCTCGACGCCATCCCGGAAGGTACGGTAGTGTTGCCGAATGAACCCCTGATCCGGGTTCAGGGGCCGCTGCTCCAGGCGCAATTCATCGAAACCGCCCTGCTCAACCTGCTCAACTTCTCCACGCTCATCGCTACCAAGGCAGCGCGGGTTGTACAAGCAGCCGGCGAAGATGCAGTCCTGGAATTTGGACTGCGGCGCGCACAGGGCATGGATGGCGGACTTTCGGCTTCGCGGGCAGCCTATATCGGCGGTTGCGTAGCCACCAGCAATGTGCTGGCCGGCAAGCACTTTGGTATTCCTGTCCGGGGAACGCATGCGCACAGTTGGGTCATGTGTTTTGACAATGAGCCGGAAGCTTTCGACACTTATGCCCACGCGATGCCCAACAACTGTATTTTTCTGGTGGACACCTACAACACGCTGGAAGGCGTGCAGCATGCCATCGTCAGCGCCAAAAAACTCAAAGCGCGCGGCCACCATTTGCTCGGCATTCGCTTAGACAGCGGGGATCTCGCAGCCTTAAGTATTGCCGCCCGGAAAATGCTCGACGACGCGGGGCTGCCGGAGGTGGCGATCGTAGCCAGCGATGATCTGGACGAACACCGGATTGCGGAACTGAAGCGACAAGGATCCAAAATCAATGTATGGGGCGTTGGCACGCGTTTGGTGACGGCCTACGACCAACCGGCGCTGGGCGGCGTCTACAAATTGGCTGCGATCCAGGATGCTGCGGGTCAGTGGCAGCATAAAATCAAATTGTCGGAACAACCCATCAAGGTCTCGAATCCCGGCGTACAGGATGTCATGCGGGTTTTTGACGCCGCAGGCCAGCCCCTTGCCGATGCCATTACATCCGCCAGTTTTGAAGGTGATGCCTTTGAAATCGTGGATGAAAAATCCGGAGGGTCGGTACATTTCGATGCCAAACAGGGCAAAAGTTTGCTGGTTCCCGTTTACCGAAAAGGCGCGTTGATGTACGATGTTCCAAATATTCACGAAACCCGAAAACATTGCTTAGCGCAACAGGCGTTGTTCCGGGATGTGGACTGGAACACTTATGCTTTTGGGTTGGAGCGCGGCGTTTATGCATTAAAACAGGAATTGATCCGCGCACACCGGGGTAAACAATTGAATATGACACTAAAATGAGGAAGTTAACTGAACCACTTTTTACCTTCACCGCAAAAAATTGAGATGTATAAAATTACGACTGCCCTTATCCTGCTTACCTTCGCTTTCGTTTCGTGCAAAACGAGTACCCAATTGCCAGATAACGCCACAACGGCGGCAAACGATACGCTGCGGTATGCGCAGGAGCAGCATTTTACAAACATGCGCCAACTGACCAACGGCGGGGATAACGCAGAAGCCTATTTCAGCTTCAACGACAAATACCTTTCCTTTCAGGCGAGCAACCGGGCCTGGGGCGCGTTGTGCGACCAGATTTTTTACATGCCCATTTCCGGAAAATACGAAGGCAACCGCCCGCCGTTGATCAGCACCGGCAATGGCCGAACGACCTGCGCGTATTTTATGCCGGGCGACAAAAGTATCATTTACGCATCCACCCACTTAGCCAGCGAAGATTGTCTACAGGCTCCCCGCGTCATCGAGGGCAAATACGTCTGGGCCGTGTTCCCGGAATTTGACATTTTTGAAGCCGATCTCAATGGCAAAATCATCCGCCAATTGACCAATTCTCCAGGCTATGACGCCGAAGCAACGCTTTCGCCCGACGGCAAAAAAATCGTGTTTACCTCCGACCGCTCCGGCGATCTGGAACTCTATACCATGAATACCAACGGAAGCGACGTGAAGCAAATCACCACCGGTTTGGGTTACGACGGCGGCGCATTCTTTTCGCCGGATAGCAAAAAGTTGGTTTTCCGTGCTTCCCGTCCTAAAACAGAGGAGGCTGTGAAAAACTACAAAGACCTTTTGTCTAAAGGTTTAGTGCAACCGACCGACATGGAAATCTACACCTGCAATGCGGATGGCAGCGATCTCCGTCAAATTACCAACCTGGGGCGGGCCAACTGGGCGCCCTATTTCCACCCTTCCGGCAAAAAAATTGTGTTTTCTACGAATCACCACACCCCCGATGGCCGGCTATTCAATGTTTTTTCGATCAATGTTGACGGCACCGGTTTGGAACAAATTACGTTTGACAAGACCTTCGACGCTTTTCCCATGTTTTCCCGCGATGGGAAGCGCTTGGTTTTTGCCTCCAACCGCAACAATGGCGGAACCCGGGATACGAATTTGTTTATTACGGAGTGGAAGGATTGAGTGAGGTTTGTTTTGCATAGTCCTGCGCAAAGTGAACAGTAGGATCCGCTGGCGATCAACCTCCCGCAGTGTCAAAATCGCGGGCTCGTTCCGGCCTGTGGTTTAGGAACGTCGCAAAAATAATTTCCCGATTTGGGCGGCGGCTTTTTGGCTACGCCGAACTTGCGTTTCCACCGGACTTCCCGCAATTGCTTTCAGTCGGCGCAATTGCCTTCGTCGGTCGCGTAGCTTTGGCTACGCGCTCTCCTTGCCCTCGCTCGATCACGAAAACCCGAACAAGCTCTAAGGTTTCTATTCAACGCCAAATTCCCGATTATACTTAAAAAAGTAGCAAAAAACTACAGTTTAATCAACATTCCACAAATAGAACGAGCGCTTATTTTCCCTTTGTTAATTCATCAGGGAATCCCTACCTTCATTCCCCTAAAACACAACGAAATGATTGCATCCCTTTTTGCTCGCGCGATGGCTCTGCCTCGCGTGCTATTTCAAACAGCTCTGCCTCGCGTGCTATTTTTTGCACTCGGGCTGTTTCTCCTGTCCATTCCTGCGCAAGCCCAAACCGGCGTCTTCGAAGACTCTGTCTTCATCAGCGCCCACTACACCAAAACCGAACGCATGATCCCCGTACGCGACGGCATCAAGCTGTTCACGGCCATCTATGCGCCCAAAGACCAATCGAAACCCTATCCCTTCCTCCTAATTCGGACGCCTTATTCCTGCGCCCCGTATGGAGAAGACCAATATTCGGACCGCCTCACGCAGTACATTCACTTGGTGCGCGAAGGCTATATTTTGGTCTTCCAGGATGTTCGGGGCCGCTACATGAGCGAAGGCGATTTCGTTGACGTCCGCCCGCACAACCCGAAGAAAACCGGAAACGCAACCGATGAAAGCAGCGATACCTACGACACGGTGGACTGGCTGCTCGAAAACGTGCCCAACAACAATGGCCGCGTGGGGATTTTCGGCATTTCTTACCCTGGATTTTATGCGTCGGCTTCCCTTCCGGACGCGCACCCGGCGGTAAAAGCCGTTTCGCCGCAAGCGCCCGTCACCGACTGGTTCATTGGTGACGATTTTCACCACAATGGCGCATTCATGCTGATGGATGCTTTTTCATTTTACTACTCGTTCGGCCAACCGCGACCAAAACCGACAACGGAAAGCAGCCCGCGTTTCGAGTTTCCGACCCAGGACAACTACAAGTATTATTTAGAAATGGGCGCTTTGAAAAACTTCACCAACAAATACATGAACGGCGTCGGTTTCTGGAAAGACCTGATGTCGCACCCCAACCTCGACGAGTTCTGGAAAGCGCGCAACATCCGCGCCCACCTGAAAAACGTGAAACCGGCAGTGCTAACCGTTGGTGGATTGTTCGACGCTGAAGACTGTTTTGGTGCCTGGGCCACCTACCAGGCCATCGAAAAACAAAATCCGGGTGCCGATAACCGCATCGTGATGGGCCCGTGGGTACATGGCGGCTGGTCGCGTGAAACCGGCAAACGCCTCGGAAACGTGGATTTTGGCAGCCGCGTGTCGGTCTACTACCGCCAAAACATAGAGTTGCCGTTTTTTAATTATTACCTGAAAGACAAAGGGAAAGCCGATTTGCCGGAAGCACTCGTTTTTGCCACCGGTGCCAACGAGTGGAAGCGCTACGATGCCTGGCCGCCGCGCAATGCCACCGCACGCAACCTGTATTTCCAAGCCAACGGCAAATTGTCTTTTGACGCACCCACGGCCAAGGAAAGCTACGATGAATGCGTCAGCGACCCGGCCCGCCCGGTGCCTTACACGGAAGACGTTCACCTGCAGCGCACCGCCGAGTACATGGACGACGACCAGCGTTTTGCCGCCCGCCGCCCGGATGTGATGGTGTATCAAACGGACGTGTTGACGGAAGACATGACCCTTGCCGGCCCGTTGAATGCAGATCTTTTCGTGTCCACCACAGGCACCGACGCCGATTACGTCGTGAAACTGATAGACGTATTCCCCGACGGCACCCCCGCCGATCCGGAGTCGGCTGTGCCGATGTCGGGCTACCAGATGCTGGTGCGCGGCGAAATCATGCGCGGCCGTTTTCGCAACAGTTTTGAAAAACCGGAAGCGATGAAACCCGGCAAAGTGGAGCGCGTGCCGTTCACCCTGCCCGACGTTTGCCACATGTTCAAAAAAGGACACCGCATCATGGTGCAGGTGCAATATTCCTGGTTCCCGATCGCCGACCGCAACCCGCAGCAGTTTGTAGACATCTACAATTGCAGCGACAGCGATTTCATCAAAGCGACCCAGCGGGTGTACCACGATGCCGCGCGGCCTTCGAAGATTGGGGTGCTGGTGGGACGGTAAAAGTGAAGGGCAAGTTGGCAAGTGGGCAAATTTGCCAACTTGCTTTTTACTCCCCAGCGATAATAGTACAATGACTTAAATCCGATTTTGCACTTTCCTTAGTAGCTTGCGCGCCTAAAAACACATCAACAAAATGAAGCACCTGAAGCTATTCCCGCTCGCAATTGGCTTGTTGCTGAGCGCCTGCACGCCATCGGAAAAACCGATGACTCCACCGGAAGCCCCATCGGCGAAAGCCCAATTTCCTGTTCATTGCTTTGAGCAGCGCTTTCCAGATGGTTCCGTACTGAGCTTCCAATATACTGAATATTACGAAGACATCGTCGGCATCCTCGACTACACCTTTGCGGAAAAAGACGGCGCACACGGCACGTTCAAAGGCACGAAAGACGGCAATGTGATCACAGCAACCTGGAATTATACGGTCGAAGGCTCCAACCAGACGGAGGAAGTGATGTTTAAAATCGAAGGCGACAAAGCCATGAAGGCTTCCGGGGAACTGATGGAAGACAAAGACGGTAAGTTGAAAATGAAGGATCCGGCTTCCGCAACGTGGGAGGAAACTTTTACGAAAGTGGAATGCGATTGATTTTTACCACAAGTTTTTTTTCCAAATAGGTTTCACATAGACCGCTTAGAAAGCCTTATCGTATGCAAAGCAGCAGCGTCTGTCTATGCTTTTGCAAATCCCATCGAAAGGGGGATAAAAAGCACCAGATATTCCGCCATTTTTGTGGCGATTTTCAAACCTTAAAAAGAAGAAGTACTATGAAGCTAAGAATGCTGATGCTATGCGCGCTTTTGTCGGGCGCATGGTCGCTTCAGGCGCAGATGAACAAGATCCAGTTTGTGGAATACACGCTGGACAATGGCTTGCGCGTCATTTTACACCAGGACAAAACGACCCCGATCGTCGGCGTGTCGGTCATGTACCATGTTGGGTCCAAAAATGAAAAACCGGATCGCACAGGCTTTGCGCACTTTTTTGAACACTTACTTTCTGAAGGCTCGGAGAATATCGGGCGTGGAAAGTACAGCGAATACGTACAAAATGCAGGCGGTACCCTCAATGCGAATACCAGTTGGGATCGTACTTTTTACTACGAAGTTTTGCCGTCCAATGAATTAGAATTAGGGCTTTGGCTCGAATCGGAGCGTATGTTGCACGCAAAAGTTGACATCAAGGGTGTAGAAACGCAGCGCGAAGTGGTGAAAGAAGAGCGCCGCGAACGCATTGACAACCAACCCTACGGCTCCATTGTGGAGAAAGTATTTGAAAAAGCCTACCAAGAACACCCCTACAAGTGGCCGATCATCGGGTCTATGAAAGACCTGGAAGCCGCTTCCGAAGGCGATTACAAGCAGTTTTATGCTGATTTTTATGTGCCAAATAACGCGGTGCTTTCTATTGCCGGCGATATTGACATCGAAGCCGCGAAAAAGTTGGTAACCAAATATTTCGGTGGCATTCCAAAAGGTAAAAAACCGGTTTACCGCCCCGAGATTAAAGAACCGGCGCTGACTGGTGAAACCCGCGACACCATCCGCGACAACATCCAGTTGCCGGCAGTAGTGCACGCTTACCGTATTCCGGCACAGGGCACAAAAGACTACTACGCGGTGAGTATGTTGAGCACGCTGATGTCGCAGGGCCAAAGTTCGCGCTTGTACCGCTCGTTGGTAGACGAGCAGCAGAAAGCCCTGTTTGTAGGCAATTTCCCGCTTTCGATGGAAGATCCCGGTTTGTCTATCGCATTTGGCATTACCAATATGGGCGTGGATGTCAAAGACTTAGAAATGGCAATGGACGCTCAGATGGAGCGCGTACAAAAGGAATTGATCCCGGATGAGGAGTTTCAGAAACTGCGCAACCAGGTGGAAAATGACTTTGTAACGTCCAACTCCACCATCATTGGCATTGCGGAAAGCTTAGCGAATTACAAAGTCTACTACGGAGACGCCAACCTCATCAATACGGAGATTGACCGGTATATGGCCGTAACGAAAGAGGATATTCAACGCGTTGCCAAGCAATATTTCAACAAAGACAACCGCGTTTCTTTGTTTTACCTGCCGAAATCGGCGAAGCCTTAGCACGGTTTAAAACAAGTACTAGTGCAGGTTTACCAAACTTTTAAAGTTTAGTAAACCTAAAAATTACCAAAACTAAAATAAACATGAAGATGAAAATCTTTTCAAAATATGGTTCAGTGGCCTTGCTCGTCATGGGAATGGCCCTGCAACTTGCTGCTCAAAACAATGATTTTCGCAAACAAGCGCCTGCTTCAGGCCCTGCGCCGAAAATCGAAATGGGTGCTTACACGGAATTTGTGCTGGACAACGGCCTGAAAGTGATTGTGGTGGAAAACCATAAACTGCCCCGGGTTTCTTTTCAGTTGTCTATTGATGTGCCGCCTTTTAAGGAAGGCGATTTGGCCGGCGCTGCGGACATTGCAGGCCAGTTGCTGAGCAAAGGCACAACCACGCGCACCAAAGCGCAGATTGACGAAGCGGTGGACTTCATCGGTGCCAGCCTCAACACCAGCGCGGATGGCATTTTCGGCGCTTCGCTGACCAAACACAAAGACAAGTTGATTGCCCTCATGGCGGATGTGCTGTTGAACCCGGCTTTCAGTGAAGAAGAATTCACCAAGCTGAAAACGCAGACGTTGTCTGGCTTAGCCGCCTCCAAAGACGAACCTGCCACCATTGCACAAAACGTGTCGCAGGTGTTGAATTATGGCAAAGATCACCCTTACGGGGAATTGACAACGGAAGAAACGGTTGGAAAAATCACGCTTCAGGATTGCAAAAGTTATTACGACAACTACTACCGGCCCAATCGGGGCTACCTCGTTGTGGTTGGAGACATTTCTGTGGCAGACGCTAAAAAAATTGCGCAACAGCATTTTGGTGCCTGGAAGAAAAAGGAAATGACCATGGTGAACCTGCCGGCCGTGCAGGGGCCTGCTGCCAACCAGGTCAGCTTTGTACACAAAACCGGCGCCGTACAGTCGCTGATTTATATAACGTACCCGGTTGATCTCAAGCAAGGCTCCCCGGATGTGGTGAAAGCTCAGGTGCTGAATACCATTTTGGGAAGTGGCTTCAGCGGTCGCCTGTTCAAAAACCTCCGCGAAACGAAAGCGTATACTTACGGCGCGTACTCAACCCTCCAGCAGGATCGCTACGTCGGGTTCTTTAATGCGGAAGCCAGCGTGCGCAACGAAGTCACCGACAGCGCCGTGGTGCAGTTTATGCAGGAATTGGAATTGCTGACCAAAGAAAAAGTCAGCCAAAAAGAATTGGATCTGGCCAAAAATCAGATTTCGGGTTCTTTCTCCCGATCTTTGGAAAGCCCGCAAACGGTGGCTCGCTTTGCGCTGAATACGTCTTTGTACAAATTGCCGAAAGATTATTACGCAACGTTCTTGGAGCGCTTGAAGGCCGTCACTTCTGAGGACATCATAGCTACTGCCAAAAAATACATCAAACCAGGAAATTCCAACATCGTAGTGGTCGGCGACAAAGACGCGAGCGCAGAAAAACTGAAAGCTTTTTCAGCCAATGGCAAAGTGCATTTCTACGACATCTACGGCACAAAAATCAATATGGATGGTGCGGTCGTGCCCAGCGGGCTGACGGCTGAAGCAGTCATTGACAGCTACGTGAAAGCCATTGGCGGCAAAGAAGCGCTGTTGGGTGTGAAGGACATGAGCACGAGCATGACGACTTCCGCACAGGGCCAGACGATTGGGATGACCATTCAGCGCAAAGCGCCAAACAAAATGGCGATGACGGTGGACATGAGCGGTATGATGCTCAACCAAACCAAATTCGACGGCGTAAAAGGCGAAGTCTCCCAAATGGGCCAGGCTCAACCGATGGACGAAGCCGGGTTGCAGGAATTGAAAGATCAGTCTGCTATGTTTGCAGAATTGGAATACGCAAAAAATGGCGCTAAATTAGAACTCAAAGGTGTGGAGCCGATTGAGGGCAAAGACGCGTACAAAATTGAAATCACTTCTGCTTCCGGCAAAAAGACGGTTGACTTTTTTGATAAAGCGACCGGGTTAAAAATCAGAAGCATCGAAACTGAGGTAGGTCCGCAAGGCCCGACAACTTCCACCAGCGACTACGAAGACTACCGCGATGTGAACGGCGTAAAAATACCGTATCGTTTGAAAACGGTTGGTTTGGCACCGTTCCCCCTGATTTTTGAAGTGAAATCGGTGGAGATCAACAAAGGGATCGAAGATAGTGTGTTTCAGGTGAAGTAAGGAAAATTTGTGTTGGGGGGTGACACATGCGAATCAGGAGCTAAAAGGCAGATGAAAGCTATATATGAACATTTATGTGGCATCCTGCAAAGCAATTGCGCAGAGTTTCACGGAGGCAAATAGAGTCTCACGGAGTTTAATGTGGCGTAATCACAAACTCTGTGAAACTCTATTTAACTCCGCGAGACTCTGCGTAATCTTAAACGTGCTGAGGCATTATCCAAAGCAAGTTAAATGCCAAATAGCCCTTGATTCGCATGACACCTCTCCAAAGAGGTGTTACCTCTCTCTCACCAAACGAAACCTTGACGGGGTTTCGACCCAAGCAGCATATCAGGAAAAGCCTGATACGCCATTCACCCACTTTTGCAACTGTCCCGTTTCGACCCAGGCAGCATATCAGGAAAAGTGAGTAAAGCAAAGTGTTATCGGTCTTCGAGAAAGGGAACACCTTTTTAGAAAGGTGTCACCTTCGGGGCTTGATTACTCCATCAACACCACATCCCCCTTAAAAATAACCACCTCGCCGTCTATAAATTTCACTTCGGCAAAATACACATATACGCCACTGTTCATTTTCTGATTCCGGAAGATGCCGTTCCAGCCATGGACGGGGTCGTTGGGCTTGAAATTATTGGCTTGGAAAATGCTTTCGCCCCAGCGCGTGAAGACCAAAAAAGAGCGAATTTCCTGCACCTGCTGTCCCGCGAAGATCATAAACACCTCGTTCTGCCCGTCGCCATTGGGTGAAAATACGTTGGGAATGAACACATCTCTTTCCCGGCGCACATACAACAGCAAATCGTCCGACGCAGTACAACCATTTACATCCGTCACGGTCACCGTATAAGCCGTGGTGTAGAAAGGCTGCACGGTTTGCTCCAGACAGCCTGCGCAGCCCAGCGTATCGGGGTTCCAGAGAACGCTCTGAACCTGATCTTCCGGAATATTTATAAGCGCCGTCAGGTCGGCAGTGGCTCCGAGGTCAATCGTGTAGGGTTCTTCCGCCAAATGTGCAATGAGCTCAACTTCCAGTTCGGTTGCTGCTTCAATCCGCAGGTTGATTTCCGTAACGCAACCCGTTGCATCCTGTGCCACCAACGTGTAATCTCCGGGATTAAGGGCGGCGAAGGCCTGTTGTGCTACAAAAGGCGCGTTGTTGAGTGAAAAAACATACGGCAGATCGCCGCCGGTTACCGAATCCACTACGATCGAACCGAATTTATTCAAACAAGTCGCATTGAATGCCTGCGCGTGCAGGGAAAGGGCATTGGTCTCGTCGTTGATGAGTACCACGTCCTCGTCGTGGCAACCGGTTGCCGGATTGGAAACGACAAGCGTGAAACTACCCGCCTGAGCCGTTTCCGTCAGGGGCTGCGTTGGCTGGGTTGGAACGGTGCCGTTATTGGATTGCCATTGGTAGACCAATCCGGGCGTGAGCGTCGTTTGCGAACCACCCAAGGAAGCGGTCGCGGTCACGCAGTCTAAAGATTGGTCTGTGCCGGCGTCGGCAACCGGCGTTGGATGAATGATAACACTTACCTCCGCAAAATCAGAAACACAAGGTGCAAGCGCCGTCAGGGCATAGCGAAAGCGATAAGTTCCGGCAGGTTGTCCGGCGATATTGAACGTGCCCGCTGCCGCATTAAACGTGCCCCCAATGGACGGCTGGGCAGAAATCTCCGTCCAGATCCCCCCGGCATTTTCCCCTTGAAGCAGGTCAGCGAGCACAAGCGCGCCGTTTTCACCGGTACAAAATTCCGGCGCAGGCAATGCAACGCCCGCATCCACCGGCGCATTCACCACCACCGTCAGCGACCCCGGCAATCCAATGTCGCAGATCGTCAAAAGGGGATCGGTGATTGTAGTAATGGTGTAGGTTGTTGTCGCTACAGGCGAAAATTGGAGGGTCGTATCGTTGAGCAGGTGGAGGATAATGGTATTTACGCCATCGCTCAACGCCACCTGCCAGGCGTTCCCGCCATTCCCATTCAAATCTAAAGAGATAGAAATCGCATCACCGCGACAAATCACAGGCGTTGTGCTCCACCACAGGCTTCGCTCGGGGCAAAGCGGGATGGCGCAGGAACCCGTGACGGAGACGGAGCCGCAGATTGTGCTTCCCAAAGCAGTCAGCGTGTAATTCAACGAGGTGCCTGGTTGGAGGTTTAGGATGACAACCGAGGTATCAGACAAAGGATTCGCGCTTACTCCGGCGGGCAATTGGAGGTTGTAATCGTCTGCGCCAGCCACGGTTGTCCAGGTAACCGTCATGTTGTCGTAGTCCGGCATACAGGAAAGGGTAGGGGGGAGCAGCGGCTCGTCTACCTGCACGGTCAGGCTGAACGTATCGGAAAAACAACCGTTGTCCGCAATCCACAAATTGACTGCATATTGACCGGCATTCGTCCAGGTTACCTGATGCGGGCCGTCGCCAGTGCCTGGTGTTGCCTGTCCGTTATCAAAATTCCAGTTGAAAACTGCGGCGCTTGTGGCGCTGCCGCTGAATGCGACCGTGCTTTCGTCGCTGTTGCAAATCAAAGGATCAGCAGTAAAGGCAGCGACGGGAACAGGCCGGATTTCTATATTGATGTTGTTTGAATATACGCAAACTGACTCCCGGTAAGTTGCAATCACCGTGTTAAGCTGCCCGATCATGCCGGGAGCCAGGGCCACCTGCGGCTCATTGGCATCAAAAACACCCGGGCCAGACCATTGCAAGGTTCCCTGCGGGCTGTCGCCGGAAAGGGTATAGGTCAGGTCAAGGGTATCGGGTGCGCCTTCGTAACAAATTGGAAGAACCGGGTCAATGGCTAAGGCAACCGCCGGACAAAGGTCTGTTTCGCAGGTAAGCTCGGTAGATACCGGTGGGCAGGGGCCATTATCCGACATTAGAACTTCTAACGTAACCGGATCTCCGGGTTGTAAGTTTTGAATGACATAGCTGGTGTCAGAATTGAGGATTCCGGGCATCCCGTTGAGCACGTTGACTTCAAAATTAGCGGCACCCGGAATGGGTTGCCAGGTGAAGACAATTTCTGTATACGTCGCATCGCAGGTAATGACGGGAGGTGGCAAAGGCGCGATGACCGAAACGGTTTGTTCAAGCAGCGTAGAAGTGCAACCGCTGTCTTCAATTTGCAGGCTGATGTTTTGAATGCCTTCATTCGGCCAGGAAACCTGATAAGACCCGCCAACCGTGCCGGTCACAACCGCATCTACTCCGAAATTCCAGGAAAATACAGCTTGAGAAGAAGCTGTGCCGGTGTAGGTCACCGTAGTTTCGCCATTTTCACAAGGCGATCCGGCGATTACAAAGTCAGGAGTAGGTACGGGGTTGACCTGTACCAGAAGCGTATCGCGGTAAGCGCAGACGCCTTCCTGATAAAGGATGGCAACCGGAACCGTGCGCCCGGTCATGCCAACATGCGTCAGAAAAAGGTTTTGCTGTCCGTTTATGATGCCTTCGCCCGACCAGGAGTATGTACCATTGCCTGCGCCTCCGGTTGCAGAAACATTCAATAGTAACGTATCCGGCGCCGTATCAAAACATGTAAAAACAGCGAGCGCATCCAAGACAACATCAGGACAGGGTAAAGCCGTGCAATTGCTCAACTGCACGTTTCCCGGGCATGAATTGCTGCTGACCGTCGTCAGTTGGATCACGACTTCCTGCTCCAGCAGTAAATTGATCATCCGGTAGCTGGTATCGGACGTAATCATCCCGATGGGACCCTGAATCAGGTTGATGACATAAGCCGCAGCGCCAGGTACATCGTTCCAGAAAAATTCTACGCTGTTGAGGGTGTTAATGCACTGAATGAACGGAACTTCAACTAAGGGGTCTACCTGTATTTGCTGAAAAAATGGCATTGAGGTGCAGCCTTCGTTTTCAACCACCAATCTTACGACTTTCGTACCGGGCGTTAGCCACCTCACGACAAGCGGACCAATGCCCGTGCCGCTGACTAAGATCCCCCCGTCAAGGTTCCAGAAAAAAGTTGCGCTCGGTGGCGCGTTTCCGTCATAAACAATCGTAGCGGTTTGATTTTGGCAAATGTCCAAATCCAGCTCAAAGAAAGGACTGGGGCGGTGATTAACCCGGATGGTCGCTTCCGCGCTGTAGACGCAGTTCCCTTCCGTGTAGGTATAGGTGATGAAATTATCGCCATCCAAGGCGGATGCGGGATGGAAAGTGCCGGCCAGTGTATCGAGTATACCGGTCCCCTGCCAGTTAGGTACCCCGGTTCCGGAGCCACCCGTAACATTGGCGGTCAGTTGGATGATGCCGGTGTTGAGCAGCAGGCAAATGGGAGGGGGCGTTTGAAGGGTAATGTTTACTTCCGGGCAGTCCTGTGCAATGCAGGTGCGTTGCGCGGATGTATCCGGGCAGGTAATGGCGCTTTGGGCAGATAATGCAAGTTGAACAGCAGCGCCCGGCAACAGACCGGTTATCAGAAAGCTCGTATCAGAAGGCATCACCCCTGTCTGGCCACTCAGCACATCAACCGTGTAAGTCAATACTTCCGGCTGTGGATTCCAGTAAAATTCAATCGAAGAAACGGTCGTTCTGCAAAATATTTCCGGGGGTGCGAGCAGGGAATCTACCTGAATGCTCCGCGATAGGGTCTCCGGCGGGCAGGCACCATCCGTTAAAATCAATTGCACCGTTTGGATGCCCGGCGTATCCCAAATGACCCGGTATGGGCCGCTCCCTGTACCGGAAGCCACCATTGCACCGTTGAAATTCCATACAAATACAGCCGTATCAGAGGCGATACCGGTGAAGGTAACTGTTGCTGTATCCTGAACGCATCTTGCCGTATCTAAGGCCATGTCCAGTACAGCAGGAGCCTGCACGGTAACGTGGGTGGTATCACTGCCTAAACAACCACCTAGGGTATACGTATAGCGAACGGTATGCACACCGACCCCGGCCAGTATGGGGTCGAAAATGCCGGCAGCGGATATCCCTGGGCCGCTCCAAACGCCCGTTCCCCCGGTTGGAGGATTGGTGGTTGCCGTTAAAGTAAGGTCTGGCGTCAGGCTGTCAAAACACAACGGAGAAACGTCGGGAACGGTTACGACGGGCGGCACGCAGGAGGTACTGGTACAGGAAACCGAAGCGCTCCAGGCGCTTGCACAGTTGCCGGTACCAATGGCTCTGACGCGAATGGTGACTGTTTCTCCCGGAGATAAGCCGCTAACCGTGAAGGTGTTGACACTCAGTGAACCGGTCTGTCCGGTCAACACTTCTACCATATAAGCCGTTGCGCCAGGCACTAATGGCCAAAAAAAGACAATTTCGCTTTGACTGATGGTCTGACACAAAGGCGCTGGCACAGCAGGCGTAAGGCCAACGACAATAGGCTGTGAAATGGTAGCCGAGCAGGGGAAAACGCCAACGGTGTAGACCACTGTGTGGCTGCCGGTGCCAAGGGTCGCCGGATTGAATGTCGTAGCCACCGATCCGTTGATGGTCCAGATTCCACCAGTTTGGGCGTTTACACTGAGCAAGGTATTCAGCGCAAAAGGAGCGTTCGTTGTACACAAACCGGAAGGCGGCGTCCAAGCTGCAATCGGCAAAGGTGATATGATGATGGGATGTGTCTGGACATTGGTACAGGGGAAAACCCCAACCGTATACGAGACGGAATAGGTGCCCGGCCCGAGTAGCGAAGGGTTAAAAAATGTGGCGTTCATCCCGTTAATCCGCCAGGTACCATTCGGTTCAGCGCCGGGGGCTAAAAGGGTGTTGAGGTTGAACGAAGGCGATGTTGGGCAAAGGTTAATCGGTGGATTCCAGTTTGTATTGGGAATCGGAAATACCACGATAAACTGAGTGAGCATTTCCGTGCAGGGTGTCGTGCCAACCGTGTAGCGCACCTGATGAGATCCAGATCCCAAGGCTGCCGGATTGAATGTCGTTGAAGGGATGCCATTGACCGTCCAGGTTCCTCCGGGAGTAGCCCACGGTGCCAGCATGGAATTGAGCGGAAACGCCGGGGATCCTATGCAAAGGTTTTCTACCGGAATCCAGGTGGGGTCTACTTCCACCAGCGTTACATTTACGGTAGCGGTGGCTTCGCATACTTCGGAAAAGAAAATATCGTCTATGGCAAAGTCATTCCCGCCAAGGGCTGTATTTTGGTTAACAATGCAGATTTGTGCAATCCCGGTAGGCCCGGAATTCCAGATCTGGAAAAACTCAGTCCAGTCACAGGTTGTCGGAGAAGCGTTGTAGGTTCCGCCGATAATGACGCCGTTCACCGAAAATTGCAACTGTGCCGGGGAAGAAGCGACCACCGAAGCAATCCATGCGCTGAAGCCATAATTGGTATTGGGCGTAACGCTCACGTTCTGACACCATACGTTTTGATTGGCAACACCTGCGCCATTGACCACCATCATATTGCCCGTGCCGGGCGAATGGTCATTGCAGTTGGCAAAATTGTTATGCGTGAGGAGCGGATTGGTGGAAACCGCATACTGCCCTTCTAAGCTCAACAGCCCGAAAGCACCGCCGGTGCCGGGGATGTAATCGCTGGTGAATCCGCTTGCTCCGGCGCTGAAGTCGCCATTTGTGATGAGGTTATCGGAGGAAAGCGCACTCACCGTGACCTGGTAGGTTCCGGAGCCATTTGCGATGGCGGTAGTATTCGCACTGTTCGGATTGGCTACACCTGCAGTTGGCGTCCATTGAATGAGCTGAGGCGTACCGCCACTGATGATCGCATTGAGCGAAATGGTTTGCCCCGGATTGCAGATCGTGATGTTGCTCGGATTCGTCGTCACGGAAAGATTACAGGCAAGGGGGGATTTAGGTGATTCCGGAACAACGCCCCATCCAATTAATCCACACAGCAATAGCTGGAGTAAGTTCATAACTGTTGTGCAACTTGTAAGTAAGTCTATGGCAGGGGGGAAAGTCGTGCGACAAAAATAGTCTTTTTGTGGCGTATGTGTAAACGAATTCATTAAGGCAGGAGCCAATCTGGAAAAATAGGCAGGCGAATAACGCGTGTTCAGTGTTATGTGCCGGGTTTATTACTGGCAGCGACCGGGTGAGTTTAAATCGCCCGGTCGCCGTCAGATTATTTCCGCGTTTCTTAAAAAAGCAACGCCCGAAGTCGTCACACGTCTGATCAGGTTATTGTCGCGGTCGGCCACATACAGATTTCCTGTTCCGTCAAAATCTATGCCGGTGGGGAATTTAAACGCAGCATTTACTCCCTGACCTTCTGCATAACCACCATCCGGCATGTTGATATTGCCAGCTAACAGGGTAACCGTTGCGGTGGGTCTGTATGAAAACTGAGGTATGTTTTCATCCACCTGCTCCGTGGGGAAACCCTTGTAAATCACCCTGAAATCACCGGAATTAATCTCTTCCGGAATAATTAGCCGGATTTCACCAGCCGCCATATTTACTGAAATGGTGTTGTTTTCAGGAACAACAACGCCATTGATGGAAATGGTATAATCCGAAGGGGTTGCAAGCAGGAGTTGTTCAAATGTCAATACAATTGTGTCCCCTGCTTTCCCTTTGTCAGGATTAATAGTTTTCAGGTCGGGAGAAACGATTTCTGTCCGAAGCAAATCCTCCGGTACACAGCCCGCAATTGCCACAAAAACGATCAAAAAATACGATAGCGTTTTCATCTTTTTGGTTTTTAAAATGTTAACCGAATACCGCCCATCACACTGTTATTAGCAGGATCATAACCAATACCGGAATAAAAATTGATGTTTTTGGCGGGCTTGTTTTGCGGACGCCCCGTTTCGTCTTTGTCTTCGTTTTTATCGAAGAACCAAACCCAGCTTAATCCACCCGCTGCGGCTAAAGCGCCGGCGTCAAAAGTGTAGGCAGCCACTTTGTTCCAGGTATTGGCCGACTGATAGGCGCTTTCGCGTTCTTCAAAGCTGCTGAAGTTTGCCGGGCCGTCAAGGTAGTTGTCGTGTTTTTTGTCAGAAATCAGTTTTGCCGTTCCTGCAATGAGGAGCAGCCCCCCGCCTACAATACTGAGTTTATACCCGGGTTTGAGTTTGGTATCCTTCTTTAAAATAATGGTAATGCTGTTGTCGTCCGGGTTCCTGCTGTAGGTGTGCGTAATTTCCCTCGTTTTATACTTGTCCTTTTTTACATGGATCACGACGTACTGGCCGGGGACAAATTTGTGCTGGAGCAGCAGGTAGCCGTTTTCATCGGTTACGCCACCTTCCATCCTGCGGGCATCTGTTTCAAAATCAATTTTTGCGCCCACAAGTTTTTTCCCCCGCTTGTCCTGAATCGTAATGCCAATTTGATTTGCCAGTTACCTGTTTGTTTTGAACAGTGTCGGTGAACCGGAAGCTGCAATGAGGGCGCCCAATATTGCAATTGACAGTTATGGTAGGCCGCTCCGGAGGTGGTACGCCGCTGCCTCCCTTTTTCGGAGGCACCGGGGGTAAAAGCGTAAACTGCACAGGAATACTAAGGTCTTGATCCAGGTTGTCTCCGGTTATCCTGATGCGCAAAGTATGATCTCCCTTTTGCAGGTTGTTGGTATTCAGGTTGAACCGTAATTTTTCACTCTTTCCCGCTCGGATTCGATCCGGCGCAACGCCTGTAATAGCAATGCCTTGTGGTTTGCTGATCCGGATATTTTCAGCAGCAACGGCACCTCGGTTGGTTATTTTTATTTCAAACGTTTTGCTTGTGCCTTCAGCAAATCTTCCCAATTCAATGACCGAATTTTCAGCGCGCAACTTTGCACGGGACACTGTTGTCGAACCAGTAGCGGATCCGCTTTTAGTCGTGTTAATGGTAAAGGTCACGGGAATGGTCAGCGATTGATTCAGGTTACTGCCGCTGATTACAAGGTCGTGTTTTTGTTTTCCCGATTCTAAACCATTGGTTTTTAATTTAAAATGCAAGGTTTGGACTTGGCCGGGTAAAATCTGGATGGGTGCCGGTTTATCCAGCGATACAGGCGCGGGCAGGTGTACCTGAATGCTGTCTGCGGCAATGGCTCCTGAGTTCTGGATTTCGAGATCAAATGTTTTGCTCGAACCAGCCGGAATGACGCCCAAATCTATCGCGCTCCTATTAGCGCCCAAGGTGGTTTTTAAAGCAACTTGCATTTCCTGGCCGGGAGGCCACCCACCGGCCAATCTCCAAATACCCAATCCGCCTGCCAGCAACACCACCACTGCTCCTGCAATCCACCACAACCGGCTAAGAGCCGCCGGAGCAGGAAGCGCCTGAGGAGGCGGCAACAAGGAACCGTCAAAAGGCAGGGGTGGAGGCGCGTTGTCTTTCAACCGAAAAAGGAATTCACCGCCTTCGTGTCCTACATTTCACAACGGTTCGCATTGCGGGATTTGTTCGCTGTTGGCACCTACCTGTTCAATGATTTTGGGCGATAATTCGGTCAACCACAATTGCGGTTGGGTATTGTAATTTAAATAGCCGGTCAAACCTTGTGCAAAAGGACTGTCATCGGCCACGACTTTGTTTCTCCCTGAGGTGAACGCCCAGCGGGATGGAACTTCTGCCAAACGTTCCCGGATACCTGCAATTCTGGTGGTGAAGAAAAAAGATCCTGCAAAACAGGAATCTACGATCAGCAGCGTGTGCCGCGATTGGATTGCCTGAACGCGCTTCACAATTGTGCTGTTGGAAATGAGCGTATGTGGATGTGCTACGTCGCCTTCCACCGGAATCCAGTAGCCTTCATTGATCGCATCTTCATAGGTGCCATGACCGAAAAAATAAATGATCACCGTATCCGAAGGGGTAACACACTCCTGAAGGCGACGTAGTTTTTCTAAAATGGTGGAATGTGTAGCCTGTTCATTGGTCAACAGGGTGAGGTTGGTGGAATCGAATTGATAGCGGTGGGTCAGTACCCTGGTAATGTTTTGGACATCGCGAACGGCGTTTTGCAGTTTCGGGCAATGCTGGTAGTTATCTATCCCGATGGCGAGAATATACCCCTTTCCTTCAGTTTTGGGTTTATTGGCCTGGATTTGTGCGCTGCTTGTTACGCCGCGCAGCATGTTGTTTTACATTTTGGTTTTGAGGAAATTTGTTTTCTGGATTGATGCTGATGTAATAGTAATATACAAAGTTATACCAATGCACACCGGTTGTCAATAACTACGAGCTTTGTTTTTTAAACAGCCTTTTTGGTTTGCACGTTTTTGCGACGGGCAAGTGACCGATGACTCCAAGTCACCCGGTCACTAAAGACGGCCTACCGCACCAAACTCACATCGCCTTTTTCCTGGATCACTTCACCACCCAATAGTTCAAATTCGATGGAATAGACATAAACGCCCGGCGTCATCATCTGACCGCGCGCTTTTCCATCCCACCCATAATTTGGGTCATTGGCCTGGAAATTTTGCTGCTCAAATAAAAGGCCGCCCCAGCGATTCCAAACCCGAAAGGTTTTGATAATCGCCACATCATTTCCGGCATTTACAACAAAGCGGTCGTTGTATCCGTCGTCGTTGGGCGAAAAGGCATTCGGAATGAACAGGCGGACGCGCCGGGTCAGGGAAATGGTCAACTCATCGGTTGCTGAACAACCATTCAGGTCGGTGACGACCACCAGGTAAGTTGTCGTTTCCACAGGTTGAACAACCGCAGAAGGACAGTTCGTACACCCCGGAATCGCTGGCGTCCAGGTGATGCTGGCGATCTGATCAAGTGGAATATTGGCTAAGGCTGTCAGCCGGATGCTGTCTCCCAGCGAAATGCTGACCGCAGCGCCATTGCTGCCCGGGGCGCTGAGTTCAACGGCAATGGCCGAAGGCGCGCTCAGGGTTTGCATCAGGGTCGTTTCGCAGCCGTTCACATCCTGCACCACGATGGCGTAATCGCCGGGTGTGAGGTTGCTGAAAAGGGGCTGGCTGACAAATCCGCTGGTACCAAGCTGGTAGAGATACGGCCCTTCTCCGCCGCTCGCATTAACGACTTCGATGGCACCGCTGTTGGGTTGGCTGCAGGAGATCTGGGTTACGGTCAGTTCCGCACTGATTTGCGCAAATGTAGAAACCACCATTACCTGGTCTGTTGCGCTGCATCCCGTTGCCGGGTTGGTCACCGTTAACGTGTACGTGGCAGATTTGGTAACGTCCACCATCGGCGATGCTGGCAAATTCAGGGGTACACCGCTGCCGTCCGACCAGTTATACGTCATGCCCACGCTGGTATTCGGCCCGCCAAGGGGCACTTCCGTCACGGTGCAGTCCAATTCCTGGTCTGCCCCGGCATCGGCAACCGGTACCGGGTTGATCACAACGGTAACGGTCGCTTCTACATCCGAACAGGGGGCGGTGGCGTCAATGAAATAGCGGAAAGTATAGCTACCCGGCGTTTGGTTTGCGGTATTAAAGGAGCCTGAGGCGGCATTGAAAGCGCCGCCAGAGGAAGAGGTTGCAGAGGTCTCCGACCACGCGCCGCCCGGATCTTCACCCTGAAGCAGGTTGGCCAAAGTGATCGCAGAAGGCGTATTGCTGCAAAGCGACTGAGCCGGTAACGCTTGCCCTGCGGTTCGCGCGGGTTGGATCGTTATGGCTTGCGTCAATTCTTCGGAGCAGGAGCCCTGGGTGACTGTATAGCGCAGGCTATGCCCACCGGGCGACAGCGCAGCCGGTGTCAGGGTAGTGGCGGGCATGCCGTCTAATGTCCAGGTTCCGTTGGGCGTGGCGCTGGCGTTCAGCAAGCTATTCAGATCAATGGCGGCGGCGTCGGTGCAAAGGGCGCCGGGGCTGTTCCACGAAGCATCGAGGTTGGCCACGGTGACCGTCACTTCGTCTGTAGCCTGGCAAACCTGGCGAAAGCTGATGTCGTCCAAAGAGAAGTCGTTGCCGCTGGCGGTCGTGTTGACGTTTACGATGCAAATGGTGGCAGTCGTTGCATTCGTTGATGTCCAGCCCGAGCTGAACTGCGTCCAGTTGCAGGTAGACGACGAAGCCATATAGACGTTGCCAATTTGTATGCCGTTGATGGAAAAGCGGAGCCTCGCCGGGTTTTGGGAAACCGCAGAGCAGGCCCAGGCGCTGAATAAATATTCCGTATTCGCCTGGATGGTAATGGTTTGGCACCATACGTTGTTCGACTGGCCGGAGCCGTTCACCGTCATCATGTTGCCGGGGTTGTCGCCGGTGTGGTCGTCGCAATCGGCGAACTGGTTGTGCGCCAGTCCGGAGTTGGAAACGATGGCGTATTCATTTTCGAGGACACCGATTGCGGCACCGCTGTCGTAGTTGTAGTCGGTGTCGAACCCCGTGTCGCCCTGATTGAAATTGCCGTTGACCACCAAATTGGTTGGCGACGGGCTGCGCACCAAAATGCTGTATGTGGTGGTTGCGCTAACATTGGCCGTCGTGTTCAGGCTTGCAGGGCTGGTCAACCCGGTTGCCGGCGTCCACTGCGAACTGAGAATGGCACCGCCGGTGACGGTTGCACTTAACATCGTGTTTCCCGGTGCACAGAGGGTCGCATCGCCGCCAGCGTTAACGGTAACGGGGCAATTTTGTGCGCCCGCAAAAGGAAGAATCATGGAAATACCGGCAATTGCCAGCACAAAGGATAAGCCGTTTCTTTTTTTCATCGCAAAAAAGATTGAAGTATGAATGGGCATTTCTCTACCCGGCCGTCCCTGATTTGTTGTTGCGCTGGATTCAAGAATAGCGCGTGTTGACTCACCAGACATTACTCTACAACAGTTGACCCGAAAAGTTCAAGACCGGCAAAGCATATCAGGCAGCAAATCTAAATAAGATTTTTTACTCATCCTCATCAATTTCCATTTTAGCGGCGGCCAGTTCGCTGTAAGCATGCCGGTCGCCTGCTTTGTTGGCGGCAGCCATGCCCGTTTTGTAGGTGGAGATGGCTAATTCCGGTTGCAACAAGCGTTCGTACAATTTGCCGAGGTGGTAATAAACGCCCACGAAATCCGGATCTTTTTCTGTGATTTTCAGGTACCAGGCCAGCGCGTCTTCCCATTGTTTCCCGTTTTCGTATTCTTTCGCCACCGCAAAGGTGAGGAAGGAATCGCCGGGCGATTGTTCCAGGAAGGCGAGGAGTTGTTGCATGCGGTCGGTGGACATGGGTTGGCTATGTTTAGGTTGCAAAGTTGGCAAATTCATGCAACAATGCCTCGTTATTGTTTAAAGTATTCTTTTGCGTTTAAACCAAAAATAAATAACAAGTGCAATAGCAACCATTGCAGTGAGCGTTAGAAAATATCCAAATTTCCATTTCAATTCTGGCATATGCTCAAAGTTCATTCCATAAATTCCTGCTACGAAAGTTAAAGGCAAGAAAAATGCTGAAAAAATAGTAAGCAATTTCATTACATCATTACTTTTTTGAGAATTTACGGATATGTAAGTATTTAGTAAATTGTTGGAATTTTCCAAAACTTCGTCATAACCTAAAATCAAACTCAAAAGGCTGTCTTTTACATCTTGTAGCGCAGTTTTTGACTTTTCTGTTACTTCAATCTGGTTAATTACATTTTGTGTGATTTGCAGTAGTTTTTTGGTAATCCGAGTTTGAGTTTTTTGAAAATACAAATCTTCTAAGGAAATTTTGGTATAATCTTTTAAGAAAATCACTTTTTCAATTTCATCATTTTTATCGCTTAAAAGTTTAGAAGGCATCATGAAAGTTTCTGCCATTTTGTGAATAAAATAGAGGAGCAACGCTTCGGGACTTGTATGCTCCGTTGATGAATTTTCTAAAAAATCAAAATTTGCTCTATGAATTGTAATGATTTTTTTGTCGCTGTAAAAAAAAGCAATTTTGTTCGATAGTTCATTGATATTCGTAATTCTATCTTCATGTTTTGCAGTAAAAGCCCTTAAAATAAGAAAATTATATTTTTCCTGCTTTTCGATTTTTGGCAAATGCCCCGTTTCTAAGCTGTCTTTTATTTGAAAATAGTCTAAATTGTAGTCTTTTGCAATGATATCAAGCTTCGCTTTATCCGGATTGCAAATGTCAATCCAGATAAAATTCCCAAAGGTTGTTTTTATGTATTTCGTGTCCATTAATTTTTGTTTAAAATGATTGTTAAAAGGTAACTATTTACCCATACTGCTGGACATTTTGTCAGCAATGTTTAAATTCCAATATTTCCTGTCGCTCCTATAACTAAAACTTTTGTCATATTATTATTGTCAGATAAGGTCGTTTGTTAGCATTAGCATATATTTTGTAGCTATAAGAAGTTGGCGATTTCGGAGCACAAAACTGTCTGCCACCACAAAACTTGATACGGAGCACGACTTGTCCTGCCTTAGCGGGAAAGCTTCATTTAACCACTGAACCGCCAATTTCTTGTAGGTGCTGTTATGTGCTGCCCTTCTATCCGCCAAACCATTTGTCATTGGTTTATTGGTTTAATAATTCAATAATTTTAGTATGCAATATTTGTTGGTCAAGCGGTTTTGAAACGTAGTCGTTCATGCCTACTGCTTTGCATTTTTCTACATCAACTGTTGTTACATCGACAGTTAAAGCAATAATTGGAATTTTTGATTTCATCGTGTTGCGAATATATTCAGTTGCTTCAAACCCATTCATTATAGGCATCTGCAAGTCCATCAAAATAATATCATAAGTTTCTGTTTGTAGTTTCTCAATTGCAATTTTTCCATTGTCCGCAATATCATATTTAAATTTGAAGTCATCTAATGTTATCTTCATCAATAATTGATTGAGTTTAATGTCTTCAACCACTAATATTTTTATGTCTTTAATTTCTTTGTCCAATTCTACCTCTCCGCTTTCTTTTTTACTTTCTTCATTGGTTTTTAGAAAACTTAAAGTGAAACTAAAAGTGGAACCTTCATCCACTTTACTTTTTACTAAAATACTTCCACCCTGTTTTTCTACTAATTGTTTGCAGATGGCAAGACCTAATCCTGTTCCTCCAAATGTGCTTGAAGTGGAAATTGTTGCTTGTTGAAAGTTTTCAAAAATTGATTCTAATTTATCTTCTGGTATTCCTGTCCCTGTGTCGGTAATTGCAAAATCAATGGTTACTTTCTCTTTATCTTCATGCAATAAACGAACAGCTACTGTTATTTTTCCTTTTGCTGTAAACTTTATGGCATTACTCAACAGGTTTAAAAGAATTTGGTGCAAACGCACGGCATCGCCTAACAACACCACTGGAATTTTGTTGTCGTATTCTTTAACTAACTCTAAATTCTTTTCTTTAATCTTTAAATCGAATACCTGATACATTGTTGATATTGAGAATTCTATTTTAAAAGGTTTTTCTTCAAAAGTCATTTTCCCTGCATCTGTTTTTGCTAAATCCAGAATATCATTTATTAGCACGAGTAATCCATCGCCACTGATTTTTATAGCATCCAAATATTCTTTTTGCTTTGGGGCTAAATCTGTTTTCAATAGCACTTTAGTAAATCCAAGAATTGCATTCATAGGAGTGCGGATTTCATGGCTCATATTCGATAAAAATTGTTGTTTGGATTGTAAAGCATTTTCGGCTATACCTTTTGCCTCTTCTGCATTTAGCGTTGCCAATTCCGCAACCACTTTTCCTTCTTTTAGAGAATTACTGAGTGCTTCTAATGCTATATTTTCAATTTTCCGTTTTTCTTTTTCTTCGGTTTGAAATACAAGTTCTTTGTCGGCAATCGCTAATTCTGCTGCCCGTTTTTCCTTTTCTTCGTTTTGAAATACAAGTTCTTTGTTGGCAATTGCTAATTCTGCTGCCCGTTTTTCCTTTTCTTCGTTTTGAAATATAAGTTCTTTATTGGCAATGATTAATTCATTTGCCCGTTTTTCCTTTTCTTTGTTTTGAAATATAAGTTCTTTATTTGTAATAACCAATTCTGCTTCTCTGTTCTTTTTTTCTTCACTTTGAAAAAGCAAATCTTTATTAGCAATTCTTAACTCTTCTGCCTGTTTTTCTTTCTCTTCATTTTGAACTAATAATTCATGTGTTTTTAGATATAGTTCCACAAAAACTAGCACTTTAGCCTTTAAGATCTCTGGAATAAGCGGTTTAATCATAAAATCAACTGCACCAGACTGATAACCTTTAAAAACATGCATAGCATTATCCATATTAGCCGTTAAAAAAATAATTGGAACATGTTTAAGTGGTTCAATTTCACGAATTAATTCTACCGTTTCAAAACCATCCATCTCCGGCATTTGCACATCAATTAATATGATAGCGAAATCTTGCTCATGTAGCAGAATTTTTAATGCTTCATTTCCAGAATGTGCTTTCACACATTTGTAATTATCATTACAAAGAATTAATTCTAATGCGAAAAGATTCTCTGGAAGATCATCAACCAATAAAATTTTAACAGAATTGTTTATTTTCATTTTCATTAAATTTATACTCATCAATTATTAATTGTAACGGTTCTGGTTAATAAACACGTTTAACCGTATTATTTACTTAACCACACACGCATCAATGATAGCAAGCGTTCAACATCAATAGGTTTAGTGATATAATCATTAGCCCCAGCATTAATGCATTTTTGTTTATCGTCTTTCATGGCTTTTGCAGTGAGCGCAATTAGGGGTAAATTTTTGAATTTCACCTGAGATCGAATTTGTTTCATTGCTTCGTAACCATCCATTTCTGGCATCATAATATCCATTAACACCAAATCAATCTCGGGATGTAACTCCAGCATCTCTAAAGCGTTTTTTCCATTTTCTGCTTTTATTATTTCCATTCCACGTTCTTTTAATACTTTTGATAATGCAAATAAATTTCGCATATCATCATCTACCAATAATATTTTTTTTGCATTTAAAACAGCTTCTTTATCATGCAACCTATTTATAATTACTTCTTTTGATTTCGTCAAATTGCTGATTGTCCTGTGAAGAAAAAGAGCTGTTTCGTCTAACAATCGTTCTTCCGACCTTACTCCTTTTATAATTATGCTTTCTGCATATTTCTCAAGCTCATTGTTTTCTTCTTTTGTAAGTTCCTTACCAGTATAAACAATAATAGGCGGTAGATTGTGGTCTTTTATTTTTTCCAATTTTTGAATAAGCTCAAAACCGCTCATGTCAGGCAAACCAATGTCTAATATAATACAATCAATGTAATTCTGCTCATACAGAGCCAAAGCATCATTCCCGGTCTCTGCTTCAAAATATTGTACATCACCATTACCAATGAGTATGCGCATTGCCTTTCTCGAATTTTCATTGTCTTCAATAATGAGCAGGTTTTTTATTTTTCTATTGACAAAATTTTCAATCCTATTAAATGCTTCTTCTAAATCTTCTTTGGCAACAGGTTTCATTAAATACTCAATGGCTCCTTCTCTGATTGGTTCCAACGAACGTTCTTTTGCCGAAATAATATGAACTGGTATGTGCCTTAAAGAAGGATTTGCTTTTAATTCAAGCAATACAGCGTGTCCGTTAATGCCCGGCAGAATCATATCGAGAATAATGGCTTGCGGATTGTATTTTAATGCACGCGCTAAACCATCTTCTCCTGTTGCTGCCGATAAACATTTAAATCCTTTTTTGTTGGCTTGCTTTAAGATTATTGTAGCAAATTTCAGATCATCTTCAATAATGAGTACTATTTTATCATCACTAGTTATTGTTTCTCTATCATCTTCTATTGAAGGATAATTTAGATATTTAAGTTCATTTGATAAGTGTGGTTTATATAAGCTGGATTTTCTCTCCGGATAGCTTGCTGCCCTTTGGGTAGATAAGTCGGGAGTGTAGGTGCTTTCTTGTTCCACCTCCTGATTTATTTCTAAAGGAATGATGAGAGAGAAAACAGAACCTTCATTTAGCTTACTGCTCAACTTAATATCTCCACCTAATAATTTTGCAAGCTCACGCGAAATGGAAAGCCCTAAACCTGTACCGCCATATTTTCTGGATGTTCCTCCTTCGGCTTGTTGAAAAGCTTCAAATATGGCTTGTTGTTTGTCCTCCACAATTCCAATGCCTGTATCGGCAACAGAAATAATAATGGTACTTTCGGTATTTCGGTCAATATTAATACTTACACTTCCTTTCTCGGTAAATTTTATGGCGTTTGATAAAAGATTTTTCAATATTTGATTTAAACGTTGTGAATCAGTGCGGATGAATTCAGGTAATTCTTTTTCTAAATTTGCATTTAACATCAATCCTTTTTGCTCAGCGTGATGTTTAAATTCTCGGGTGAGTTCATTTGCGAAACTTTTCAGTGATACGGATTCAATATTTATGGCCATTTTCCCTGCTTCAATTTTAGAGAGGTCAAGCACTTCATTAATTAATACAAGAAGGTCGCAACCGCTTTTATAAATGATTTCTGCACTCTCGACCTGAATAGAATCTAAATTTTTATTTCTGTTTTCAGATAAATCTTTTGACAGGATTAACAAACTATTAAGCGGTGTTCGTAATTCATGCGACATATTAGCAAGGAACTCCGATTTGTACCGGCTGCTTATTTCTAATTGTTTTGTTTTCTGCTCAAGGTCTTTTTTTGAAGCCTGAACTTCCAAATTTTTCGCTTCCAATGATTGTGTTTGTTCTTCTAATTCTTCATTGGTCATTTGTAATTCTTCTTGCTGTTGTTTTAGGTTTTGCGCTTGTTCTTCCAATTCTTCATTCATTTGTTTCAGCTCTTCCTGCTGTGTTTGAAGTTCTTCTCCTTGCTTAGCAAGCTCCTCCACTTGATTTTTTGTATTCGTAATATCAAATCGGATGGCGAGGTATTTTTCTATTTTACCATCTACTCCTTTAAATGGAGCAATTGTTGTATCCACCCAATAAAATGTTCCGTCTTTAGCTTTATTTACTATTTCTCCTTTCCATGTTCTACCGCTACTAATTGATTTCCACATACCAATAAATAATCCATCAGGTTGTTTTCCTGATTTCAACATTCTGTGATTATTTCCTACTAATTCCTCCCTTGAATATTTTGAAATTTTACAAAAATTATCATTTGCATATATTATATTTCCATTTGCATCCGCAATAGAAAGAATGGCTGCTTGGTTCAGAGAATGTAGTTGCTGCTCTATTTCTAGTGCTGATATTTCCATTTCGCCTTTTTGGGCTTGAATTTTTTCTAATAATTCTCTAAGCGCTTCCTGATTAAAAGCCGTATTTACTGCAATAGCAATACTGTTCATAGAAGCATTGATAAATTCTTTTTCTATTTCGTTGAAATCAGTAAGCCGCCCAATTTCTACCACACCCATTGTTTTACCTTCAAATAAAAATGGAATAATGAGTAGCTGTTTTGGTTTCGCATTCACCACAGAAGAAGTGATTCGAATGTGTTCTTCTGTTACATCTGTTAAAGAAATTTGTTTTTGTTCGTGCGCTGCCTGACCAATCAATCCTTCATTCAGCATAAATTTTTCTTTGGTATCGGTAGCCGAAGAAAAGGCATATCGTCCGTTTAATATTAACGCACTTTCTTTTTTATTAAACAGATAAGCTGCACCAATTTGTGCTTTTAAGTAAGTGCATAAAAAACTAATGGTGTTGTTTGCCAGCTCTTCTAAGCTTTTGTCTCCTATTAATTTTTCGTTAAGCTCCGTGTTACCGGTAAGTAACCAATTTTTGCTCGTGGTTTCTTCTTCAGATCTTTTAAGTGTTTTTAAATTTGAAGTAACTATACTATAAACAACAATAAGAACGAGAATAATAATGACCATCAAAATGACAAAAACGAAATTAAAATTGTTGGCATCGTCCTCACTGGCTTGCTTTCTTTCGGCAAGTAATGTAAGTTCTAGTTTTTGTATACTATCAATTATTTCTCGTATTCTATCTTGTGATTCTTTTCCTACTCCAGAGGCAACAAATTCTCTCGACTTTTCAATCCCGATAGCTACCGGAACTATTTTGCGAAGAGCAATGCTGCTTTTTAAATGATTAAAACGTATTTTTATTTCCTTTTCAAGTTCCTTAATCTTTTGCTGAACGGTACTGTCTTTTGTTAACTCCTTTACTTTAATAAGATGTTCCTCAATAGTTCTTTCGGCATTTGTGAAAGGTTCTAAATAAGCATTATCGCCTGTGATGATAAAACCTCGATTGCCTGTTTCTGCATCAGTGATGGCAGTTAGAATTTGGCTGAATTCATACAATACCTTGTTGGTTTGATCTACCAAAGTATTGGAAGCGATAAATTTTTTGCTGTTTTTATAAGAGAAAATCCCAACCCCGAAAAGTATTACAGCGCAAACTACAAATCCAGTTAATATTTTTTTGTCAAGTGTCATATTTATTTTATTATTTGTCCCGATAGCTATCGGGATTGGTTTGTGTTAGTTTTATTAGCAACTGAACTATTTTTTCCAAGGATAAAATGTAATCCGGTTGAATAGCAGCAATTGCTGATGCAGGCATAGTAGAAGATTCAGATGTTTCTGGATCCTGTATAACGACCATTCCTCCTAATTCTTTTATTCGCTTTATACCTTTTGTCCCATCATTATTAGAACCTGTAAGTACTATACCGATCAATTTGTTTTTGTATGCTTCGGCTGCTGATTCAAACAATACATCAATGGACGGTCTTGCAAAATTCACGCGTTCATCAATTGTAAGCGAAAAGGTTTTATCTGATTCAATCAACAAATGATAATTAGCTGGGGCGATATAAACATTTCCGATTTCTATTTTTTCTTTTTCATCTGCTTCTTTAATAGTAAGATGGCTTTTTCCATTTAACAGCTCTATCCATTCATTGTCTGAATGCGCGCTGATATGCTGCACTATAATAATTGGTATGCTAAAAACAGCAGGCAATGCCGAGAAAATAAATTTCAAAGCGGTCATACCACCAGAAGAACCCCCAATTACAATTGCCTCGTACTGCATTTTTTAATATTTCTTTTTAAAGATTCTCTGTTTTTTATCCAACTGAGTATATTTTTCAAAAAAGTCGGTAAAGCGTAAACCTTCTTTTGAACCCAAACATAAAATGCCACCATTGACAAGACTATCATAAAAAAGTTTTTGCACCTTATTTTGTAAATCTACATCAAAATAAATTAACACATTTCTGCATAATATTAAATGTACCTCTGCAAATACGCTATCGGTAACCAAATTGTGATTTGCCCATACAATGTTTTTTTTCAACGATTGATTCATGATAACGTTACCGTAGTTAGAAGTATAATAATCTGAAAAAGATTCTTTTCCTCCCGACAATTGATAGTTGGCCGTATATTCCTTTATCGTTGCATTCGAAATGATTCCCTCTTTTGCTCTGTTTAGCGCCTGTTGGTTAAAATCAGTAGCATAAATTGTTGTTCTGTCATACAGCCCTTCTTCCTGCAAAATGATAGCCATTGAATAAGCTTCTTCACCAGTCGCACATCCAGCATGCCATATTTTTACAAAGGGGTAGGTTTTTAAAATAGGAATAACATTTTCGCGTAACGACTTATAAAAATCTTTATCACGAAACATTTCGGTAACAATTATTGATAGATTCTGTAAAAGTTCATACGCAAATGTTTCATCCTTGAGAACTTTAGATTGAATTTGAGAAACATCCTCTAATCCAGACAGTGCCATCCTGTTCCTAATCCTTCGGTGGATGTGGGCTTTGGAATACTGCCTGAAATCATGGCCGTATTTTTGGTAAATAGCCTCCAGTAATAACGAAATTTCCAATTCTGAGATGTCTTCCCTTGTCATGCGCACAATTTACGCAGCTTAAAAACAAAAGAGTTACACAATTAAATATAATTGTTACATAAATCACACTTTTTCTCATTGAGGAAAAAATGTTGAGTGTTTTTGTTATGGCTTTTATTTTGTCCATGTTGGTCTGTCTTTTAGCATTGGTGATGACGTTTTGCAGCTACAAGAAGTTGGGGATTTCGGAGCACAAATCTTGCTATGGCAAACATTCCCAATACATTCCCTTTATCGTCTTTATAAACTGATTCGTTGTATAATACGTCAGTCAACTTTCTATTTTTGTGGTGGATAGTAAGTGGATAATCGGAAAAAAACCCTTTTTAAAAAACCTGCTTATATCCATAGAGAACAGATATACAAAGCCCCTGCTTTTTGGCACATGCCCGGAAGCAGGGGCTTTTTTGTACGTCAGACAATGGCGTCGTAACGGTACCTGCGACGGCAGCAATGCGAAGTTTCGATTGATCTAGTCAGGGGTGCGGTAGTTACGACTGTTCTCGTCAATTAAAAGAATAGAAAAATAATAATACTATGGCCGAAGTGACTTTTGAAAGGCAAAACTGTCGAAAAAGCCTAATTTGTTCACATAGAAAGATTTTGTTTTTTCTAATTTTTCAGTAATTATTCCGGTATTTAATCTCATATTCTTAAAGTTTAGTTTTTTTTCTTTTTGATGCGTAAGGCACAGCCTCATCAAGCAAAATGGCTTCATGGATAATCTCAGTCAATTCCTTTATAGGTATTTTAGATAGTTCGGTCAATTCCACGCTCAATACTTGCTTTCGTCCCTTGCTATCTAAAAGTCCTTGTGAATTTGACAATTCATTCCCTCTTACAAAAGCAAATTCAATGCTGTTATTTTTACTTGGGTTTAAATAGCAAATCCAACTTTTTCTATAATAAAAAGGTATTTTAAATCGAAGTTTGTCCGTCAGGTTTAACTCAACTGATAATAGTTTATGAATATACAGCATTATATCTCTTTGAGAGTCGTCAAAATTGTATATATAATCTTCAACTTCTGTCATTTGTTTTTATTGTTTTTATGTCGTCCTCTACGCTTGCCTATAACGTTCAAGTATTGCTGCAGGCATGGGATTCATTGCTGGTCAAGCCCCGGAACTGAAGCCGATTAAAAAACAATCAATATTTTTTTGTTATTAAAAATATCCTTGGTGAAAAAGTGAGCTACATTATTGTCAAATGAGCCTACAACTGGTGGGTCAAATTTTCCTTCGTTGGAATCAGCCCAATAAAGACTCCACAATTTTGTTTTAGGATTAAAAAGTCTAACCGTCATTCCTTCAAATGGAACTCCGTCAAATGTTGCAAGGAAATTGTCCACATTGCCAATGCCATTAAGCACTAAATACATTTCTTGTGTTGATTCAAATTCTGTCCACTCGCTGCAATTATTTAAACGAGTTTTTAATTTTTTGTTACGAAGTTTCCATTTGCCTTGGTAAAAGTCAAAATCGTGGTTTTAGGAATTTGGTGATGCAGTAATTATTAATTCTCCGCTTGTGTCAAAGGTTAATTTTGGAATTTCCAAATTTTCATTTTTTGTCATGATATTATTTTGTGCCTATCCAAAACTTATTTACAACCGCTACTTTTTAGACACCGTATCAAAAGCCAGGAAAGAAAAGTTGCACATAACTTATTTATAACCGCTACTCCATAGCGCTTAGCCATCCAATTTTAATGTGCTAACCGTCACGTAGTATCGGTTAGCACCAATCCTGCAAAGATCAACTTTTTTTTAAAGAATCAAAGGGCAAAGTGAATTTTGAATGCTGTTCTGCTGGGCAATGGAAGTTGGCAGACTTTAGGAACCGGGCCTCGAAATAAAGCTTTATCTTTGCATTGCTTTAAAAGCATCGCCAGAAATTCCCCAACAAACCTCATGCTTTCTTCCATAATTCGTTATTTCAGAGCCTGTTATCAAGCTGATCTTAGGGCGGTACACCTGCTGAATTTTTTTAGCAGCAAAGTAACTTTTGCCCGCTTAGACGCGGATCCGGAATGGATAAGCGGTCGTTTGCACAGCCATCCTGTGCCCACAGATTGGGGAGCAGCATTGAACATAATGTGAAAAAGGCTTGCTTCAATTCCTGAAATACGAAAAAAGCGAATTTTCGCTAAATCCTTTTCAGATGCCAACAGAACTCCTATCTTTGCGCAGCTTTTGAAAACGATCAGCTACCTAACATAAAACTGTCTTCGATGAAATTATTGGTTTGTATCAGCAAAACGCCGGACACAACCACCAAAATCGTCCTCACGGGCGACAAAAGTGCGTTGGATACCAATGGCGTACAATACATCATGAACCCCTACGACGAATGGTACGCCTTAGTGCGCGCCCTCGAAATCACAGAAAAAGCTGGCGGCACGGTCACCCTCATCAATGTTGGAAAAGCCGATAACGACGCCATCATCCGCAAAGGTTTGGCCATCGGTGCCAACGACGCGGTGCGCGTGGACATAGAGCCGCAAAGCTCCTTAGGTGTAGCCAAACAAATCGCGGAACACGCAAAAACCGGCGGCTACGACATCATTTTCCTCGGCAAAGAAACCATTGATTACAACGGTGCGGAAGTCGGGGGCATGATCGCCGAATACCTCAACCTGCCGTTCATTTCCTACGCCAGCAAATTAGAACTCGACGGAAATACCGCCACCATTTCGCGCGACATCGAGGGTGGGGTAGAAGTGGTGGAAGTGGCCACGCCCTTCGTAGTCAGCGCCGCTAAAGGTCTGGCCGTACAGCGCATTCCAAACATGCGCGGCATCATGACGTCCAAAACAAAACCAATTGCCGTGGTGCCGCCCGCCGCTTTCGACGACCTCGCGGTCACGGTGCGCTACGAATTGCCAAAGGAAAAATCGGCGGTCAAAATGATTGATCCGAATGATATGGATGAGTTGGTGCGGCTCCTCCACGAAGAAGCTAAAGCTATTTAAATGTCTGTCTTTATAGTCCGATAGCTGCGTTATACTCGGCCAAAAAAGCGTTACTTACGCGAGTAAACTCCGATTTTTTGGCCTTCGTATGCCTTGCGCTCGAACTCTAAAGTCCAGACATGGGACAGTATTTAGTTGAGTATTTGAGGAGTTGAGTATTCGAGTATTCGATGCCTCCCTTCAAATCCTCAAATCTTCAGATACTCAGATATTCAAATCTTCAAACACTCAACTCACATGGTACTCATCTTTGTAGAACATCAAAAAGGACAATTCAAAAAAGCTGCTTTTGAGGCAGTGACTTACGGATATAAAGTAGCCCAGGCGATGGGTAGCTCCTGCGCGGCACTGGTTTTGGGAAGCGTTTCCGACGCAGGCGCGTTGGGCAAATACGGCGCATCGAAAGTTTACCACATGGCGGATGCTGCGCTGGAGAACTTCGACAGCCAGGTTTATGCGGCGGTCATCGGTGCTGCCGTGCAGCAAACGGGCGCTAAAGTGCTCGTGTTGCCCCATTCCTCTACCGGTAAATCATTGCTGGGCCGGTTGGCTGCGCGGTTGAATGCAGCCTCCGTAGCCGGCGTAAACGCGCTGCCTTCGGTGGATGGCGGTTTCCGCGTCAAGCGGCCCGTATTTTCGGGTAAGGCCATCGCGGAATACGAACTGAAATCGGACATCAAAATACTCTCGCTGATGGGCAATGCCCTGCAACCGCAGGCTACCGGCCAGGATGCGCCGGTAGAAGCGCTTTCAGTCAGCGTACCTGCCGGCCGCGTGAAAGTAAAATCGGTGGAACGGGCGGAAGGCATTGTGCCGCTGCCGGAAGCAGAACTCGTCGTTTCGGCAGGTCGTGGCATGAAAGGCCCGGAAAACTGGGACATTGTGGAAGAATTGGCCGAGGTGATTGGCGCTACAACCGCCTGCTCGCGCCCGGTTGCCGATGCCGATTGGCGCCCGCACCACGAACACGTGGGACAAACGGGGATCGCCATTCGCCCGAACCTCTACATTGCTATTGGCATCTCCGGAGCCATCCAGCACCTGGCGGGCGTGAACAGCTCAAAAACGATCGTGGTCATCAACAAAGACAAGGAAGCGCCGTTCTTCAAAGCTGCCGATTACGGCGTGGAAGGCGACTTGTTTGAAGTAGTGCCGCGTTTGACGGAAGCTTTTCGGAAGTTTAAGGCGCAGCAACATTGATTAGACCTTATCTTTTGGCGAGTTGTATCCCAAACCAGATATCACGAGTTGTTTTTGTTTAAAAATTGTATATTTGTAAAAAAGGCCTCCATGACTGGTAGTATCAGTGTATATGATGAGGTAGCTAATTTTATGGCAGCAATGAATCCTGAAAAGGTACTCGCATTTAAGCCATCTCCGGCCAATCAGGAGCGGCTTGATTTCTTGTTGGACAAACAAAAGGAAGGCGGGTTAACCCAGGAAGAAAAAAGCGAAGTTGAGCATTACCTCCTCATTAACCGCATCATCGGCCTTGCCAAAGCTCGGGCGGTTGGCTTGTTGAGTTCATGAGCTTGACAATCTCTACAAAGTTAAGGAGCGTGTCGTAAATCCCCTCCTCCCCCGTTAAAAAAATTCCCCAACTCCTTGCATTCCCCGCGCAAAAGCATATCTTTGCGCCCGCTGTAACTGATTTCAGTGATCACTAACGGTTTAAAACACAACAATGGCAGTTTATTTAACGAAAGAAAAAATTTCGAGCATCATCACCGAACACGGTGGTTCTGCAACGAACACAGGTTCGACCGAGGCGCAGATTGCGCTCATTACTTACCGAATCGAAAAATTGTCGGAGCACCTGCTCAAAAACCACAAAGACCACTCTTGCCGGCGCGCATTGCTGGCATTGGTTGGTCAGCGGAAGCAGTTGCTCAACTATTTATCGAAAAAAGACCTTGGCAAATATCGTGCTTTGATTGAAAAATTAGGCATTCGTAAGTAAGACATCACAGGGAAGCATTGACAACAATGCTTCCTTGTTGTTTTATCCAAATCTGCTTTTCAAGCCTTTCCATTTTGCTAACCGGCATGACTACCTTCCCGGAACGACACAAAGAACTAAGGACACAGCGGACAAAAAAGCGTTTATTGATCATCTAAATTCAAGTTTTACCTACCCATGGGACTACAGATTCCAATTTCTACCTCTTTCCATTTACCGGATGGCCGGGAAGTTATCATCGAAACAGGCAAATTAGCTGCACAAGCAGATGGTTCGGTCGTTGTTCGTTGCGGCAACACGATGATTTTTGCCGTTGCCGTATCGGCGACAGAAGCCAAAGAAGGACAAGGCTTTTTCCCTTTATCTGTTGATTATCAGGAAAAATTTGCTGCAGCAGGCCGCATTCCCGGTAACTTCTTCAGAAGAGAGAGCCGGCTTTCCGATTACGAAATCATCATCTCACGTTTGGTGGACCGGGCTATCCGCCCCCTCTTTCCGGATGGATATATGAATGAAACCCAGATCATCATCAACCTGATCTCTGGCGACAAAGAGACGCCGCCCGACGCATTTGCTGCACTTGCAGCTTCAGCAGCGATGATGGTTTCCGATATTCCTTTTGCAGGACCGATTTCCGAAGTTCGGGTGGCGCGTATAGATGGCAAGTTTGTCGTCAATCCGGGCACTACCCCTCTGGCAACTGCCGACTTAGACATCATCGTGGCTGCTACCATGCAGGATGTGATGATGGTGGAAGGCCAAGCCAAAGAATGTTCTGAAAAAGATCTCGTGGAAGCGATCAAAATCGCACACGAAGCCATCAAAGTACAATGTGAGGCGCAATTGGCCCTGGCGAAATTGGTTGGCGAAAAAGCCCTGAACAAACGCGAAGTGGTGCCGACCCCTGAAGACGAAGCGGTCAAAGCTGAAGTGGAAGTTTACCGCGATCAATTGCTGACGATTTCGCGCGCTTACTTAGACAAGCATACCCGCAGCACCAGCTTCAAAGCAGTCAAAGCGAAAATCATTGCCGACCTCACGAAAGAAAAAGGCGAAGAATACGTAAAAGAGAAAGGCAAATTTATCGAGCGCTACTACGACAAATTGAAAAAAGATGTGGTGCGCAAAATGGTGTTGGATGACAACATTCGCTTAGATGGTAGAAAATTAGACGAGATTCGCGCCATCTGGTGCGAAGTGGACTACCTGCCTTCCACGCACGGTTCGGCCATCTTTACCCGCGGCGAAACCCAGAGTTTGACTTCGCTCACGCTGGGTACCAAAAATGACGAAGCGATGATGGACAACGCGTTGTCCAATCACTACGATAAATTTATCCTGCACTATAATTTCCCGGGCTTTTCGGTAGGTGAAGTGAAACCGCAGCGCGGCCCCGGTCGTCGGGAAGTAGGCCACGCCAACCTGGCTGCCCGCTCACTGCGCCAGGTGTTGCCGGATAACAGTCCTTACACCATCCGCATTGTATCAGATATTTTAGAATCGAACGGTTCCTCTTCTATGGCAACGGTTTGCGCAGGCACGCTGGCGCTCTTGGATGGCGGTATACAACTCAAAGCACCGGTTTCAGGCATAGCTATGGGGATGATCTCCGATGGTAAACGCACTGCGATCTTGTCCGACATCCTCGGCGATGAAGATGCGCTGGGTGATATGGACTTCAAGATCACGGGAACTCCGAAAGGCATTACCGGCTGCCAAATGGACATCAAAATTGATGGCCTGCCTTATGAATTGCTGGAAAAAGCCCTCGACCAGGCGCGCGTCGGTCGTTTGCACATCCTCGATAAAATGGGCGAAACGCTGCCGGCGGCGCGCGAAGATTACAAACCGCACGCACCGCGCATTGTTGAACTGATCATTGACAAGAGCTTTATCGGTGCTGTGATCGGACCTGGCGGTAAAGTTATCCAGGAAATGCAGGCAGAAACCGGCACCATCATCAACATCACAGAAGTTGGCGATAAAGGCGTGGTCAACATTGCCAGCTCGGATAAAGCCTCCATTCAGGCTGCCCTTGACCGCATCCGCCGCATCACGTTCGTCCCGAATGTTGGCGACGAGTATACGGGGATTGTGAAAACGGTCATGCCCTACGGCGTCTTCGTTGACTTTGCCGGTAAGAGCGGGTTGCTGCACGTTTCTGAAATGTCGCACTCGCGCATTGACAACGTAGAAGATGTCTTCAAGGAAGGCGATGAAGTGAAGTTCAAAATCATTGAATTGGACAAAAAAACCGGTAAATTGCGTTTATCCCGCAAGGCAATTCTGCCTGCTCCTCCACGTGGCGGCAACAACCCGCGCGAAGGAAGGAACGACCGCAACGAAGAATAGCATTAGTAACTTAATATAAAATGCGTACCTTAACGCCTGATCTTTGCAAGATGCGAAGCTCAGGCGTTTTTGTTTCGGGGCGGAAACCTTTTGTGAAACTTATTTGTATATCACAAGGTTGATGATTGTTCAAATTTTTACGGCTGCAAGGCAACTTTTTTCTAATATAAACGTGTAGTTTTAAGAGCAAAGTCTGTGACATCGTTTCTCAAATTCCCTATTGTGTATGCGCCAATTAAAGATTACCAATAAGATCACCACGCGGGAGAGCCTCGCGCTGGATAAGTATCTTAATGACATCGGTAAAATTCCAATGCTGTCAGCCGATCAGGAGGCGCAGTTGGCGCGCGAGATTCGCGAAGGCAGCCAGGATGCGTTGGAGACGATGACCAAATCGAACCTGCGCTTTGTGGTTTCGGTTGCCAAGCAATACCAAAATCAGGGACTTTCACTCAGCGACCTGATCAACGAAGGCAATGTTGGCCTGATCAAGGCTGCCAAGCGATTTGATGAAACCAAAGGGTTTAAATTTATCTCTTATGCCGTTTGGTGGATCCGGCAATCCATCCTGCAAGCCATCGTAGAACATTCGCGCATTGTTCGCCTGCCCCTGAACAAGGTGGGTTCTTACAATAAAGTCAACGAAGCGTTCATCACGTTTATGCAGGAATTTGAACGCGATCCGACCAACGAAGAGCTGGCCGAAATTCTGGAAATGACGCCGAAGGAAGTGTCGAACATGCTGAAAAATACGAACCGCCACCTTTCTATGGATGCACCTATCAGCGGGGAAGAAGGCGATTCAACCATGCTCGATGTCATCCCCAGCAACCTCAACCTCAGCCCAGACGATACGCTGATGGAAGAGTCGCTCAAAGAGGAAGTGCAGCAGGGATTGTCCATTTTGGCACCCCGCGAAGTGCAGGTGTTGTCGGCTTATTACGGACTGAACGGCTCGCAGCCCCTCACGCTGGAGGAAATTGGCGATCAATACGGCCTGACCCGCGAACGCGTCCGCCAGATCAAAGAGCGCGCGATTCGTCGCTTGCGCAAATCATACAATAAGAATGCTTTGCGCTCCTATTTGGGCTAACATAAGTCATATTTGCTGAAAGGCAGCATCAAACATGAGTCACCTCTGAATTTTGGAGGTGGCTCATGTAGTTTCAGGTGATTTCAAATACATGGACACTATATAGAAAACATGGATTTATGAATAAAATAAAAAACTCCCTTTGCGTCCTTTGCGAGACCTTAGCGCCCTTTGCGGGAACCTGTCTCCCGAAAAGGGTACGCAAAGGAGATGACCGGTGGTTCAAAAGTATTCGTTTTCAATCAATTATGGCCAGGCCATTTCTTGCCTTTCCCAAATATCTTTTGATTTACTGCTGTTTCCTGGCGTTTGGCGCCTGCCAAAACCGGCAACAAGCGGAAAGCTCCAGCCAGGCGAGTGCGCTGACCATCAAAACCGACCAAACCCCGCTGCGCGACTCCCCCGGCGAAAACGGGAAGGTGGTGAAAGAGCTTGAAAAAGGAACGCCGTTGCTCGATCTGGATGAGGTGAGCGATTTTATGACCCGCCTTACGGTGCAGGGGCAGCCCTTTTATGAACCCTGGCTCAAGGTTGAAGCCGGGGAGGTAAAAGGGTGGGTGTATGCTGCTGCTGTTGATTTTGGAAGCGACACGACCCGACTTGGCGCCAAGCGTTTTCAGGCTTTGCTGGGCAAAAACAGGTACGATCAGGCAGCACAGTGGCGGCAGGGTTTTGAAAATATTCAAAACCTGAACCAATTAGCCGAAAGTTACCTGAAAGGCAGAACCTTGCGCGACAGCTTAGTCAGGCGTTTGCCGGAAGGCGATGGCACCTCCCCTCCGCCTGACCTGTTCTGGATAAAACCGCTGCTGCCTGCCTTTGAACCGCAATTGGTGGCTGAAGGCACGGCCTATTACCTGTTTTCCGATTACCGGGTGTGGTTGCGGAAAGCTGCGCAAACGCCGGAGCGTGAAGACGACGCCTTTTTTCAGTTCTGCACACAGGTTTTTCCGGAAGACAGCATCGAATATTTTTATCCTGCCTGGTTCATGCAAACCTGGGATTATGGCGGCAGCAGTTTGTTAGGAAGAGGAATACACCTTCGCCTTTTAGCTGCGGCAAACCGCATTTGCACGATAAATACCCCCTTTCGGTCGGAAATTCTGCGCATCAAGGCGGAAATGATCAACGATATGACGCAGGAGGGCGTTGAATATTGGGAACAACCGGAAAAAATCATTCAGGAGTTAGATGCCATTCTGGAAGGTAACTTCAAGATTTTGGATGATACCGACCGGATTGCCCTGAGTACGAAAAGAAAACATTTTGAAGAACCGGTCACGCATGGGATAAAAACCGGCTTGGGGTCGGGGAGTGTAAATTGAACGCGCTACCTTTTTCTAAAATATTTTGCACATGAGTTTCTTACTGATTGTTTTGTTGATTGCTGTTGTCTCGGTTGGGATGCTGCTGCTGAAAATATTTAGCGCGGTGCAGCCCAGCGACAAACAAATTGATGCTGACATAAAAAAAATGAAGGCAGACCTGGAGCCATTGACCAAAGATTTGCTCCCCATCAGTAAGGAGGAATTCGAGCTGTTTTCCCAAAGTCAAATCAACGCAGCGCTGAAAAAGAAATCCGGTATTTCGGCCAAAGGCGTTTTTACGACCATTTACCACGAGCCTTTAGTCGCTTACAGCTACAAGCGCTATCCTTCTGCAAAGTTGAACGCCATCCTCTATGCGCGTTCTGCTGATCACGAATTCGTTTACCGCATCAAAAAAGGGGAAGTGCAGTTAGTGGTGGATCAAAAGCACGCCGGAATTCTGAAAGATAATGGCGTGCTGTACGATGCCCGCAACCGGGTTGTTGCAAGCATCAACCGCGAGCACGACAAATTGCTGCCCGTGCTGGTGGAAGACCGCGAAGTGGGCAACCTGCTCAAACCACTTCCGGAAGTCAAAAAGGAACTCAGCCAACGGGCTTTTGAGTTTGTACGCCCCGACCTGAACGATAAAGAAGAGGTGCTTTTCCTTTCTTTGGCCGTACTGGAATTAGTCAATCGCAATGTCGGAAAGTAAGATCTTAGAGCTTGTTCGGGATTTCGTGATTGACTACGTCGAATCTTCGATTTGAGCGAGGTCGAGGAAATTTTGTTTTAGACAAGGCGAATTTTGCAGACATAGCCGGCAGCTATGTTGAAAAAATTTAACGCAGTATAAAATAAAATTTGCCGACCGTAGCCAATTGACGAATTCCCGAACAAGATCTTAACCCTTCTTACTCCAAATACTTCACCCGCACAAAAAACCTCGGATCCCGGGCATTCAGCATTTTAGCTGCCAAAGGCGACAGCACGACGATGACATCGTCGCCATAGGCCGAATCGGGAATGCGCCCGACCACTTTTGCATGCACGGTGCGTTTGCTCATCGGATTGGTGACCGAAACGATAGAATTGATGGGCGCTACGCGGTGCAACGCGTATAAATCAAGGTCTTCGCGGCTATTTTTCTGCCAGAAAGCCACTCCCTGGTGTTCTGCAATTTTCCTGCTTTTTCCTTCTTTAGAATATAGGTATTCCAACGCAGCATTCCGGCGGCTGTTGGGGTCGCCGCCTTCGTGCAGTTTTTCAGGCACACCCGCGATTTCCATCCAGCCGATTTGGATCAGTTGACCGGGCGAAAGGTTGTAATTGAGCAATTGATTGCGCGCCAAAAGTGTATCCACAGGCATCCTGAAGTGAATCTTGGCGATCCGGAACAGGGTATCTCCTTTTTTCACCGTGTAGTAAATCGGCGCGTGTTTCCACTTTGCAAAATTTTTATCCTTGTAGCGCTTGATGGCGCCGTTTGGAATAGGCACACGGATGAACTGGCCCACCGAAATAGGCTTGTCTTTTAAGCCGGGATTGTAGAAATACAACTCCTCAACCGACAGGCCGTAGAACTTGGCAAGGGAATAGAGCGTCTGTTTGCGTTCAAGGCGGTGTTGAAAAAATTTGACTTCGCCAGCTTCAATGGTCAGGAAGATGCTATCTTTCGGCAGCAAATAGCGCAGGCTGTCGCCGGTTGCCAATAATTTTGTCGCTACGGTCAGTAAAATCGGCAGCGCAAGCAGCAGGGGCCATTGTTTGTATCTCATAGTAAGTGAAAGGTTTTTTTGGTAACGAACGTTGGATTGTCCAACAAATTATTTACGACACGCTCCTCAAGCACAAAGATAATCAATAAACCAATTTGTTTCAAAAGCAATGAAAGTACTTGGCATTATTCCTTCGCGCTACGGCGCAACCCGGTTTCCGGGCAAACCACTGGCCGACATCGGCGGCAAAACGATGGTGGAACGCGTTTACCGGCAGGCCATTCAGGCTTCCTGCATGACGGACGTGATCGTTGCTACCGAAGACGAACGCATCATTCAACACGTGCTGGGTTTTGGTGGAAAAGCCATGATGACCCGTGCCGACCACCAAACCGGCACCGATCGCTGCGCGGAAGTAGCGCGGATGGTTGAAGGTTACGACATTGTGATCAACATTCAAGGCGACGAACCCTTCATCCTGCCGGAGCAAATAGACGCTGCCGTCCAACCCCTGCTCAACGGTCAACTGACGGATATTTCCACCTTGGCGAAACCCATCGAAAACGCAGACGATATTTTTAATCCCAATATGGTCAAAGTGGTCTTGGACAACCGCAATTGCGCCATGTATTTCAGCCGTAGCCCCATTCCGCACCTACGGGGCATTTCGCTGGCTGATTGGTTTGGGCGCGGCGTGGTTTTTTACAAACACATTGGTCTGTATGCTTTTCGCAGCGCAACCATCCAGGAAGTGACTTCGTTGCCTCCGGGTATTTACGAGCAAGCTGAATCACTGGAGCAATTGCGCTGGTTAACCAATGGCTATCCGATTGCGGTGGGCATGACGGATAAGGAAACGATGGGGATTGATGTGCCGGAGGATATTGAGAAAGCGAAAGCTTTTTTGGGGAGGTGACTTATGATCAATGGCGAATGCGGAGGTGGTGTGGGAGTGATAAATGCTCCTGGTTCAATAAAAAATCCCGCCGACAACCGCCAGCGGGATTTTTTTATCTTAAGTTTGAAACAGATTCCTACTGCACCAAAATCCGCTGCATACTTTCCACCCCATTTTCTGAGCGCAGGCGGAGGTAATACACCCCGGCAGGCTGGTCGCTCAGATCAAGCGGATAAGTGAAAACGGAACCTTCCTGCAAAGCGATGTTGCGCACCATTTTGCCCATCATATCCATGACCTCCAATTGCAGGTTGCGTTCCGGCGCGCCGGCTACCGACAAGGTCAACGCACCGTTGCTTGGGTTGGGGTAAACCGATACGCTGAGGCCATCGAGCGGTGTTGCAGATTGTTGTAAACCTGCAGCCAGATTTTGCTCCCCGTTGATGCTCACGTTATTGAAAGTAGCAGTCGTCGTTACATTGGGATTAGTGCTTTCCGAAAACAAGCCCGCGTAAACGCAACCGCTCATGGAGATGGTTGCCGAGAAGGCAAAGCCCCAAGTAGTGCCATTTATAGAAGTATACCCTACAAAATTGCTGCCGTTGCGCACCAAGCGCAGCCACACGTGTTGCGGGCGGTTGAAATTCAGGATGCTCGCGGTGCCGTTGGTCATGGAGCGGATTTCGCGGCGGATAACATTTGTCAGTTGCGTTTTCAGCGATACTTTTTTAGAACCCGGATCCAGGGTTTCGCGCAGCATGACGCCTGCCCAGCCGCCGCCGCTTACGCTCAATACGCGGGCAGTAATTTCGCCATTGCCGCACAGAGTTTGGTACACTGCGTGGAGTTTGTCGCTGCTGGAAGTGGAAAATCCGGTTGAGTTGATGACAAAAACATCAGTCGGCTCCGCATCGCAGGGCGGGAAATTTGCACCGCCATTGGCTTGGCCAACATCCGAGTTGTTCCAGTTGCCGGCGGTGCTGCCGCCAATGTCATCTACTACGCCGTTGCAGTCGTTGTCTTTGCGGTCGCAGATTTCCTCGGCACCCGGATAAACGGTATCGTCGGTATCGTCGCAGTCGTCGTTGTTGGTCACATAACCTTGAGGCAGGCTGCATTCAATAGTCACACTGTTTGGATCGCCATAGCCGTCGCCGTCGGTGTCGGCAAAGTATTCGGTTTTGACGCCTTCGTCGGTTTGGCCGTCGCAGTCGTTGTCCACACCGTCGCAGATTTCGTTAGCTGCCGGGTTGATGGCGGCCGCATTGTCGTTGCAATCACCGGTGGTGGCTGTTAATTGGGCGGCCACTTTGTAACCCGTTGGTCGCAGGCACTGCGTGAGCGTGATTCCGGAAGAATAGCCATCGTTGTCCACATCGGCGTACCAGATCTGGCCGGGCTTTTCGAGTGGGTCGTTGTCGTCGCAATCGGTATTGTTGGTCACATAACCGCCTGGCAAAGAGCAGGCGAGCGTCGTACTGGAAGGATTTCCAAAACCATCGCCATCCATATCGCGGTAATAGGTGGTTTGCACGCCTTCGTCTATGGAACTATCGCAATCGTTGTCCACGCCATCGCAGATTTCTGTTGCGCCGGGTTTAATGGCTGCGTTGTTGTCGTTGCAGTCGCCGGTGGTGGCCGTTAATTCGGCGGCCACTTTATAACCCGTTGGTCGCAGACACTGCGTAAGCGTCGTTCCGGGAGAATACCCGTCGTTGTCCACGTCGGCGTACCAGACCTGACCGGGTTTTTCGAGGGCGTCGGTATCGTCGCAGTCCGTGTTGTTGGCCACATAACCCGTTGGTTGCGCGCAGGCCATTTGCGTCATGGCGGGATTGCCGAAGCCATCGCCATCCATATCGCGGTACCAGGTGGTTTGCACGCCTTCGTCGGTCATGCCGTTGCAGTTGTTGTCTACGCCGTCACAAACTTCTGTTGCAGCTGGATTGATCGCTGCATTGCTATCGTTGCAGTCGCCAATGGTTGCCGTCAGCTCGGATGCAGTTTTGAAACCAGCCGGTCGGAGGCACTGAACTAAAAAAATGCCTGTGCTGTAGCCGTCGTTGTCGGCGTCAACATACCAGACCTGACCGGGTTTTTCAAGGGCGTCGTTGTCGTCGCAGTCCGTGTTGTTGGCGACATAACCCGTTGGTTGCGCGCAGCCCATTTGCGTCATGGCGGGATTGCCAAAACCATCACCATCCAAATCGCGGTACCAGGTGGTTTGCACGCCTTCATCGGTCATGCCGTTGCAGTCGTTGTCCACGCCGTCGCAGATTTCTGTTGCGCCGGGTTTAATGGCTGCGTTGTTGTCGTTGCAGTCGCCGGTGGTGGCGGTGAGTTCTGCTGCGACTTTATAACCCGTTGGTCGCAGACATTGCGTGAGTGTATTTCCGGGAGAAAACCCGTCGTTGTCCACGTCGGCGTACCAGACCTGACCGGGTTTTTCAAGGGCGTCGGTGTCGTCGCAGTCTGTGTTGTTGGCCACATAACCCGTTGGTTGCGCGCAGGCCATTTGCGTCATGGCCGGATTGCCAAAACCATCACCATCCAAATCGCGGTACTAGGTGGTTTGCACGCCTTCGTCGGTCATGCCATTGCAATTGTTGTCCACGCCGTCGCAGATTTCTGTTGCGCCGGGCTTGATGGCTGCGTTGTTGTCGTTGCAGTCGCCGGTGGTGGCGGTGAGTTCTGCTGCCACTTTATAACCCGTTGGTCGCAGACATTGCGTGAGTGTATTTCCGGGAGAATACCCGTCGTTGTCCACGTCGGCGTACCAAACCTGACCTGGTTTTTCGAGCGGGTCGTTATCGTCGCAATCGGTATTGTTGGCCACATAACCGGTTGGTTGTGTGCAGGCCATTTGCGTCATAGCGGGATTACCGAAGCCATCGCCATCCATATCGCGGTACCAAGTGAGCATCGTGCAATTACAGGTCGTTCCCGTCACTACAGCTCCCGGGGCTACCCAGTTAGAGGTCGCGCCGGTGAGTGCAAAATTCTGGAGAGTACCATTATAGGCATTGCCGCTATCATCTGTGAGTGTGGTGACGCCTGCATTATTAGCTCCGCTATTGCCCTGGTTGAAGTGGTAATTCATAACCAGATTTGGCAGGCTGCCGCTGATTTCGCAGTCTTTTCTATCATTAATTTCTGTTACGGTCAAGGCTTTATCCCAAACCCTGAATTCGTCCAATTGCCCGGCAAAGTATTGGTTTAATGAAGTGCCATTGCCCAGGGTGAAGGTATTGTTGGTACCAGAACTGGAAGCACCTCCGGCGAAATAACTTTGCAAAACGCCATTGTAAAAAATTTCAACGGTCTGGGTAGCTGCTCTCCAGCGCACGGCCACATGCGCCCATTGGTTTAAAGATAAAGAGCTTGCGAAAGTAGCGTAGGTCGTTGAGCCAAGCCTAACATAAAAATATACTTGTCTATTGGAACTAAGTAAAATGGAAACGAAATGGGTAGCATCCTGCTGAGCAAGCATGACTCTGCGCGGATCCGATCCAGTACCATTCGGCTTGATCCAGGTTTCCATGGTAAAGTCATTGGAAGCAAGGTTGTTAAACACAGGAGGTAGCGGCGCTGAAACAATGTCGTTGACGCCATCAAAATCCAATGCTTCACCTGTGGCAAGCGGAGCGCCGGTGGCGGTGAGGGAGAAGTCGTCAATGCCGATAGCTTGTCCATTAGTACTGCCGCCTACACCCGTAAAAGTCCAGCGCAAATAATAATTAGCGCCATTTGCTATGGAAAGACCAGTAATCGTAACTGATTTTGAAATTTCAGCAGGCGGGTTGCTGATCGTTGTGTTATTGGCATCAGCCGCATAAGATTGATCGCCATCAGTTTGAGCCGTCCACGTGGTGCCATCTGTGCCACTAAAAAAAGTCCAGCCAAAAGCCCTGGAACCAGAACGGTATTTCTCATAATCAAATGAAATGGACAGCTCTGTTATTGTACTGCCTGTATTGTTCTGAAACGCCACCATGATACTGCGGGGCGAAGTAAAACTACTTGAATTCAGAAAGCCCAAAGCTCGGTCAGTAGAAGAAGCTGTGACACCATTGGCAAGATTATAGGTTTCTCCACCAGAGCTCCCCGTCAGCGCGCCTGTGCCAGTAGTTCCTGCTGCCAGCGTTGTGGCGGTCGTTCCTCCTGAATAAGAGGTCGCATCCGACACTCGAAAACCTGTTGGCAAAGTGGCCGTGGCACTACTGCCCATGCCATTAAAATCCTGCGTCACTGGCGAGCCAAGTGTCGTAATCGAAACCTGCCCCTGCATTTGCAGCCATCCGAGACAGCATACGAGCATCAGTAACAATTTCGTCCAGCGTGAAGCTGGTTGGGTGGTGTTGTGTGTAAAACTCTTCACTTCCATGAGAGAACAATTTGATGAGTGATTGAAACTGGAATTTCAAAAAAAATAGCCTGAAATCTGGTGCCGGAGTACCTGTTAGCCAAAAAATGTTATGTTGTAATAAGCGCGAAGTAAACATCGGTTTTGCGAAAATGGCAGGGGGAGGGGACAAAAAAATAGTTTGAAGTTGCGCGTAAATATAAGACTCAAATTCTATATAAGAACTTTCGTTTCAGTTAAACTTACGACACGTTCCTTGGTTGCTTCGACAGCGAGCAGCCTTGAAAAGCCCTCTATTGCCCCAAAATTTTCAGTAAGACAAAGGTAAGGCGTTATTTTTTGGATTAGGCTTGCTGGCGTTGCAAAATGGTTTGCTGGCGTTGCATTTTGAAAAAAACAAAGCCAATACCCGGAATTTGAATAGAGTACGCAAAAAAATCCCGCCGACAAACGCCGGCGGGATTTTTTATCACAAGATTAAACCTGGTTACTGCTGCACCACAATCCGTTGCACATTTTCCACGCCGTTTTCTGAGCGCAGGCGGAGGAAATACACGCCGGCAGGCTGGTCGCTCAGATCAAGCGGCTGGGTGAAAACGGAACCTTCCGGCAAGGCGATGTTACGCACCATTTTGCCCATCATATCCATAACCTCCAATTGCAGGTTGCGTTCCGGCGCGCCGGCTACCGACAGGGTCAACGCACCGTTGCTTGGGTTCGGAAATACAGAAACGGAAAGACCATCCAGCGCGGGGACGACGCCTATTTGTGGGCTGCCTAAGTTTTGTGTTCCGCCAAGGACGGTCACATTGTCGAAAGAAGCGGTCGTTTCCACATTAACATTGATGCTTTCCGCAAATAAACCCGCGTAAATGCAGCCCGTCATGGGCACATTGGCCGAAAAGGCAAAATCCCAATTCTGGCCATTTAAGGAAGTATAGCCAATGAAATTGCTGCCACTGCGCACCAAACGCAGCCATACATGTGCCGGGCGATTAAAATTCAGGATACTGGCCGAGCCATTAGTGGCGTTTCTGATTTCGCGGCGGACAATGCTGGTGAGTTGCGTTTTCAGCGCCACTTTTTTCGAGCCTGGCGCTAAGCTTTCGCGCAGGGTAACGCCTGCCCAGCCGCCACTTTGAACATTCAGTACGCGGGC
>JBBQGV010000030.1:0-51223 GCA_038323375.1 Chitinophagales bacterium | reverse complement strand
CAAATTGATAAAAAATCCATTGCTCACCCATGTGCTGCCATTGAGGCTATATTCATAAGTTCCAGTACCCGCCGAAGCGATTATACTAATTGTCCCGTCATGTATTTCACAATCGGTTGGACTGATGGGCGTTACGCTGCTGATCACCGGTAGCGGCGGGTCGTTCAAGTTTATTATAGATGACCACTCCACCGGACAAGTTGACGTCGCGTTTCGTACCCAAACTTCGTAACTACCCGGTGCTAAACCAGTGAACGAAGCTGTCGTTTGCCACGGCCCAGTCGAGCCGCTGATGCTGTATTGGAAAGTGCCCGTTCCGGCATTAGCCAGAATGCTGATGGTTCCGTTTGCTGCACCACAATCGGTGGGATTGGTGGGCGTTACGCTGCTGATAACTGGAGGAGGAGGAGCTCCTATTTCGATAGTATCATAAACCGCGCAAGGTCCTCCAAACTGATTTTTCACACCAACGATATAAACCCCATCGGCGAGGTTGTTAAAAGTATGATTAGTTACCCAGGTATTTCCTCCATTGATGGTAAATACTTTATTTGGCACGGGAGGTGAAGCGGTAATGATGAGTGCGCCATCATTTGATCCACAATCTGTTAAGTGTGTTATGGATACATTTGTAAGCATATTTTGCGGCGGGCCATTGAGTTGTACAGTTTGTATAAAAGCTTGACAGGTAGCGTCAGCGTTTCTAATATACAAATTGTAGGTACCAACAGCAAGGCCTGAAAAAGTGGGCGATGTCTGAAATTGGATACCATTGATTGAATACTGAAGTGGTGCCAGCCCTCCATTTGCGTAGATGGAAACCATGCCGTCTGCCACACCACAATCACTAGGATGCATAGACTCAACAAATTCAAGATTGATTTTTAAGCTCGTATTCAGGGTTACAAACCCTCCGAATTGCTCGCAGGTGCCATTTGCATTTTTTACAAAAATCGGGTAAATCCCATTTGATAATCCCGTAAAAACTGGTGAAGCTTGAAATTCCCCGCCATTGATCGAATATTGTAAGGGAGGCGAACCTCCATTAGCGGTGATGCTGATCACTCGGTCTGTTGCATCACAATTATGATGGGGGGTATGGTATACAGATTGAATAACGGGAATCGGGTTGGCTGAAATAGTCCCGGAGACTGTACATTGCGGCATATAGAGGTGACATCCGGAACATTTTGTGCTGTATTCATTGACAATGATAGTATAATTTCCCGGGGGGAGGTCATCAAATACATTAGAGTTTTGCCAGGTTTGTCCGTTGTTAATTGAATAGGAAAACTGTCCCAGAACCAAGGGGTCATTGCCACTCAAATCCTGTAAAGTAATACTGCCTGTTTGATTGCTGCACTCCGGGTGCTGGATTTCCAACTGAATATTTAAAGGGCGGACATGGTATACCTCAATAATATTAGTATAAGCATAGGCACAAGGGGAGTTGAGCGGCCGTACTCCTCGTCTGAAATGGGTGCGGGTTCCTTGCGGAGGGCATATCTGGGGGAGTGCTTCTGTTGAAAAAGTGACCCAGGAGGACAGGTTTGCGGACATTTGCCAGATAAATTCATAAGGCATCGTTCCGCCGACCGGATTAATCGGGTAGGATACGCTTTGATACATGGCAAAACTTGCAGTCGCTACACAATTGTTATTGTTCCCCGCACAAATAACGTATTCATTAGGAAAAAATCCGGGGTGATCAACTTGTTGGAAAACCCGGAATTCCCGAACATTGGAATACAAATACGCTACGCACCCGGAACGTCGAACGCCCCTGCGGAAATAGGTTGTCTGCGTATCATCATAGCCAATGGAAACTAAGAAAGCAACCATTTGCGGCGTGGTCAGCAACAGGTTCTGGTTCCTCCCATCAGAAATATTCAGATCAATCCAGGACAGTCCATTGAAAGAAATTTGCCACTGATACTCGGCGCTGCCGCCACTTCCGCCAGAAGGTGCCGTGAACTGATTGATCGGCAAAGGCGTAATAGCATCACAAAAAGAGGTGATGGTTGGATTGGCACTCCCGCCAACTAAGCCGGCAAAAGTATAGTTATTGCAAGGCTGGCCGGCAAGGTTTACTGCTTTTGCCAAGACCAAAAATATTATCCAGCACAGGGGACGTAAAGTATGCATCATAACCAGAATTTTAGTGGTCAACAAAAAGCGGATCTGATAATTCCGAATAGCCGCCATCTTTCAAAATCGCCAGAAGCTGGTATTGGAAGCGTTTACTGCTCCTTAAAACAGCATTTTCAAATTGGGCCGAATCGCCTTGTATGCTCATTCCCGGAGTATTTGCTTTCACCGTTTTGTACAAACTTATTGGTTCATCAGCCAATGACCGATAGAGCAAAAAGCGATCTACTTCGGCCAGCCCTGTATATTTCCAGGACAGCAAGACCTTACTTTGATCACCATCGAATACTCCCAAAAAATCTCGGATAGAGCCCCGACGGCCATCGTTTATTTTCACTGCCTGAGCGGTCGTTGAGGCTGAATGCAGCCCATTTCGATCGGTGGCAATTATCCGGTATTGGAATTGGCGACCGGGCGTTGTGGTCGTATCGGTATATTCGGAATAGCCTGAACCGGCTGAATTAAAAGTTGCCACCGGATGCCATTGCTCCTCGTTCAATGCCCTGCGTTCAAGGGTATGCTGCGCAACGTCACGACTACTGCTATTGGCCCATTGCAGGAATACAAATGCCCGTTCTGAGCGGACTTTGGTAAAAGCGGGAGGAGATGGTGGATGCAGATCCGGGCGGGTGATTTTTTCCGGTTTTGAAAATTCGGAATAATTACCCCGCAAGTCAATTGCCCTGACTTTAAAAAATTCAGCCTCATGCAAGGTATTCATACTGAATGCATGGCGGTAAGTGGTATCAGAAACAGGCAGATAGGTCAATTCGGCAAAATAACCGGCTTCATTGTTGCCTGTGTACACCCGATAACCCTGAAGGTCTTCTTCTGGATTGTGCGCCCAAACCATAATAGCTTTTCCGGCAGCATCCATTTCCCCAAAGAGTTCTGTTGGCGCTGCCGGAGGATGGTCGTCGCGAAGCATCGCCAGTTTGGCGGTGGACATTAACTCAAAGCCAGTGTCATCTGTTAATCCAAGCTGGTAATAATTCCCGTGTCTGGGGCGATCCACAATAAACTGTCGGGTTCCGGCTGGAATTAAATCCATATTTACCTGCGTTTGCGGCCCGTCTTTTTCAAGAGATTCGTAAAGATGGAAGCCGTTTATCCGCCCAATAGCGCCTGAGTCAACGATCCAGCCAATCAACAACCCGGCCTGTTCCGGCAGTTCTTCCATAAACACGATGCCCGGCGGCGTGGTGAGGGAAGCTCGTTTCCCTTTCCCGGAAACGACCGATGAAGGAGGCCCCTGTTCACCAAAAGGAGTTTTTCCCCGTACCCGGTACGCATATTCCGTTTCATTGTTTGCCAGGCTGTCTACATAATACATGAATGGATCATAGGTTCCTTCCGGAGTGATGTAGATCAGCGGGGATTGGTTAATTCTGGTGAAGATCGCGCCGGAATCTTCGGAGCGCTCAACGTAATAAGCTGAATATAGGGTGTCAACCCGGGAGCGATTCCATTTTAACCGAACCTTCTGATTTCGCCATTGAGCTGTTAATTCGAAAGGAGGCAAAAGCCGGATGCGCTGGTTGGCAGAAACTATGATTTCCCCGGGGATTTGTACATTACGGATGTTCTGCTCTGCAAAAGACACGGTATATTGATAGACCTCACCGGCAAAGACCGTGGTATCCACAAAACCCAGCGCCATTCCCATTGCAATATCCAAGAACTGATCGGCTGCAAACAGGCCAAAAGAAAACCGGTTGGCCTGGGTTTCATTTTCATGGTAATCAGCCGGAGCCGTTTCTCCCGGAACCGGCGCATCAAAAATCGGGCTGTACAGGCTGCCCGCAGCTATAACTGCCAAATGATTCGTATCCGCCAAAGCTTTCCATTGCATCTCTGGTAATGGAAGCAACCGACTTACAATGACCACCTGATTCGATTTCCGTACCTCCGCGCCCGGTTCACTCCCAGCATTCGTCAAAGTTGTCCGCGTCACCCGGTAGCCTTGTTGGTTACCGGATGCCCAGGACTTGTAATCAACTGGCGCCCAACGTAGTACAATCCGATCGTCCATAGCTCGTGCAGCCATGTGGATGGTCAGTGTGTCCATACGGGATTGGGCGTGTCCTACTATCAGCAGCAATCCCGTTATGATGGTTATTGCAATCCTTTTTGCATTCATTATTGACCAATTTTTACCCGCAAAATGGCCGTGCTGTTCGGCTGCGTTTTACCGGGCAGGGTGTAGGACATTAATATTTCAAAACTTTTTCCCCGGGCATTGCCCAAAGGGTTTCCGGATGCCTGATGCAGCATAGCCAGAACTGGCGGTAACGGACACGGAAAGGACAAGGAAAATTGAGGACAAGGAAAGACTCCGCTGCCAGGATTGCAATTCCATGCATTGCAGTAATTGAGCATGCCAATGCGCAGGTCAGTGGCCGTGACAGAGCCATCTCCATTGCGATCATACGCCGCCAGCTGTTGAGGGTCAAACTCTCCCATGTACAGCAGTTCCGCTGCAATCCAGGCTTCAATCAGGCTGTCAATCACCTGTTTATATCCATTAAAATCCTGATTGACAATTTGATGGATGCGAAGGTTCAGCGTGTCGGGATCAGGCACTCCGGGAGACCAACCTCCTGAAAAATGTGTAGCGTTGACATTTGGTAACGGACTGGAAGCATCCCATTGAATGGCTTTAACCGGTGGCGTTCCCCAGACGTCGTCCCGCCAAGTATTCGCGATAGAAATCGGTTCTTCCATTGGAAAAGCATCGTAAATCAATGCCTGATAATTCCCGCCTGTATACCAGCTGTTTCCCTGAAGTTTGACTTCGAGGTCAATCAGGGCGTCCTGCGTTGTCGAGCCGCTGAGTTCTATCCCTCCAAAAGGTTCTGCCAGGTTGAAACTTCCGCGCCCCTGTCTGTTAAGGGGTATTTCCGGTATCGCATTGATTTTTGCACTGAATGTTGGGTGCTGACTGGTACGGAAATACAGGGTATGTAAAACTTGGTCTATACTAATCCAATCTTCGGTTTCCTGGAAACGGGGACCCCCCGACCCACCGCCCTGATGTTGGCCGGGGCCTGATGGATCTGAAGATTGGGTGTAAAATTCCAGGCGATAAACCCGGTCGGTCGTCAATGCAGGTATCCCAAAAGTGATTTTTTTATCTTGCTGAAGGTATTGGGCAGGAACTACAATTGGGGCATTGCCGGCAGTTGAAAATCGGGCTTTCAGGTTTCCGCTCAACAAATTGGTCTGGCCTTGCCGCAATTGAAGATACCCTTGCATGGCCTCTTGTGGATAAAAATTTTGCTGACCATCAATCGGGTAGCTGAAAGCAATATTGCTTGCAGGAATACTATCGAATCCCGGTGCTGTCGAAAAATTGACGCTCCGCTCCTCGATTTTAATGGTGTCACTAAAGAAATATCCGCTTTTTTTCATCAAAGCCACCCTGACTTTGAACTCAAGGGTGCTGTTTCCGGGCAATAGTTCGTGCGGGATGAGTTCCATGAAGTTATCGCCTGTTTCTTTCTCCACCGAAGCGGCTATTCCCTGCCCATTGTGTTTGATCCCCGCATGAAGGAGTACCAGCTTATACTGCTGTTGGTCCATTTCAAAAGGTTCGTCGAAGGGGAGGTTGGTCAAAAGAGAAGGCCGGGCATTTATGGGCAGTTGGCCTTGCGCTTCGCCCGGTTGTGTGCTTAATATCAGGTTTAGGTTAGCCATTGGATCGCCCCCGTCACCCACCATAATACATTCTTCTCCGAGTTCCACTTTCATGCGGAAACTACCCTTAACCAAGCCGCCGAGAATTCGATAGCTACCGGCTATCCGAGCCCCCGCCCAAAAAGGATTGGGCCCTTTTGCTTGCAATACAGCAGCCAATGCAGCCTGCATGATTTCAAACTCTCCCTGAATAAAAGCCAGGTTAACCCGGATGCCAAAACTACCCTGTAAATAAGCCCACGCCTGCCCTGAAGCATACCACCCATTGATACCGATCCGGTCGGAATGATTATTGGCACATTGGGTATTGCCATAATTTTGCAGCATGAGGTCGAAGCCGAAACCAAAAGATAATTCATAATAAAAAGCCGGGAAGACATTTTTTTTGCCTGGCGCAATTTGGGCGCTAACCCCGAAAGCAAAGCCTGATCCGGTTGCCGCAAGACTTTCGTTGCGCATAAAATTGGCCTGCGCTCCGGTGAGTGAAGCCACGTAGTCCGGAAGATCCGGCATTGGGGGAATGGCATTTCCAATATCGAGGTAGGCCGATAAATTTGCAGTTAACGGGCCGAGTGATGCGTTCACCGCAATCGGCGCTTCCGGAATGCCAATATTTACAAACCAACTAAGGTTGGTAAACTTTAGGTCAATGCTTCCTGCGTAATTGGCCAAGCCACCGGAATGCTGAGCCCCGCCTCGTATTTTGCCATTGGCTACGTTGACAAAAACATCAGCGGAAGCGGTAAAGCCCTTTTCTTCCCCCACATTGTCATAAAGCATTTCGATGAAAATGGTGACCCCCGAAAAATCCTCCTGGTTGGTATTATCCCAGTTAACCGGGCCGAACATGGTGACATTGCCGTAAAGGCGAACGGTATCCAAACCTCCGCTGCTGTTGGTCACCACCTCAAAAGTTCCATTCACGCTAAATCCATTGTCAGCGCCCGGACTTGCCACCACAAGGGTTGCTTTAATCCTAAAACCACGGGTAATATCGGGTTGGTACACGACGCCGGATAATGTACTTCCGAGCGTTGCTGTATTGGCCGGGGGCATAGCTAGGTTGGTCACTGAATTTACCGGCGACATCCGGTTAAACACCCCGCCGCCGATGCCCAGCAATTTGAGCGATCCGATGTCTATGCCCGCCCCGAATGTTGCCATCACATCTACAAAGAAATATCGAAAGGTCGTGCTTCCGGGCGAGGTTAAGCTCCCAAACTGCCCAATTGCAGCGATGCCCTTATTCGCAGGATCCTCCCTTGCCTCTACCGAACTGGCGCCTGCAAACCAGATTTTGACGCCCCCCCGAAAGCCATTGCCGAACACCGGATGCTGTTCATAAAAATTCAATTCGCCTGCCAGTCCCCAGGCGCTGGTGCTGGCGCTGACGTAGATGTGTTCGACTTTAAGTTTCTGGAAACGCCACCGCTTGTGACCTCCCTGATCCTGCAATCGCCCTTCTATGCGAAAGCCGCCACTTGCCGAAATGGCCGTATTGCCTTCTGATAATTCTACGGCAGCAATAAACCTGAGGTTCGCTTCCTGACTTGATGCACCTTCCTGAAGCCTGATTTCACTAAAATTTAAGGAAAAACCACCCATTTGGGCACCAATAACTGCGGGAAAATCCCACACGCCCGGCTGGAAATATGGAGAACGGGAAGACAACCCTAAATGGCTGAAAGCAATGTCGCTAACCTGAATACCGATTGCGCCGCCAAAATCATCGTCAATGCTGATGGAACCATGCAAAGTTGCACCCGCAGTAAAGGTTCCTGCTTCATATTGCAAACGAATGGTCGAGTTGGAAGCAACCACAACCTGAGCTTTCCAAACCGCTGCCCGATAGTCTGAACCGGGGCGCGCAGTGAAGCTATAAGTCCCCCCCGGCCCGATGATGCCCTGGTATCCCAGGCAATCTGCGGGTTCGATCGGATCATCTGCGCCAGCGTTGTTGCGGCTCATTAACGGGACGTGTAATAGGCCCGCCATACTGCCTTCCCGCAATTGCATGGCCATGATGTCGATGCGGAAGGTATCAACCGAAAAAGCCCAGCCATCGGCATTCCCCTCGCCAAGCGGTAGGATGTTATACACCCCGACCTGTCCGGTAAATCCCTGGTTATCAATAATAATCCGGGCAGCATCCACCACGATGGCGGCAGCGCCGGGTCTTGAAAACCGAGCGGGTAATTGAACACGGACGGCTTCGATGTAAACCCCTCTCCACAGACTCGAAGCTAAACCGCCGGATATAAACGGACTTTGATAATCTTCAGGAAACTGTAAATGATCCGGATTCTCGAAATCACTGAAATCCAGCGAAATCTGCCCTACTTCCCACCTGACGTCCGTTATGCCCGCAACATAAAAAGGGGTAAAATTTTGCAGGCTTACCACAAAATCCCAGGATTCGGCATTGAAAGAAAAGTTCGCCCTTACCCGGTCTGCCTGTTGAAGTGAAGACGTATCCATGGTCACTTCCGGCGCTTCTGAAGCACCAACCGGAATTAACCAATCCCGGCTAAAAACGATATACCCTTCTACATTCAATTCTTTAAAGCCCTCACATCCCACTATGGCATACGTCCCGTTGTCCTGGTAATTTCCCGGCTGCAGGACTATCCGTGATTTGCCTGACTGCAAATCAATAGGGTAATCTCCCAATAAGGCCAGCTTCACATCGCCGGCAAAGCCGCCTTTTCTGGAAAAGGGGATTCCGAATGCTCCAAAAACCGGATCTTCTTCCTCCCCGGGTAAGTCAATTTCCAGATAAATATCCACTTCTGCATGGCTGGATTTCAGGCGCATTGCGCTGATCGCCATGGTGTAAACGATGTTCCCGATTTGGGTTTTTACGCCAACGGGGAGCTGCTCTATGCTGAGCGACTGGGTCAGGTTCCTCAAATAATTTCCGCTCTCTTTCAACTTACTGATGAAGCCCCTTGCTTTTTGTACGGCCTCCAATGCCGCTCCGATAGGGCGCCCAATTTGGCGGATGTCATCTCCACCGTTTAGAACAAGACCGGGAAATTTGACGTCCGAAGGCGCGAAGCAGGTATCTGCTCCGGCTACCGTTATTTCATTATGGAAATCATGCGTCATTCCCCAACCCGACGCTGGCAGAGCCATCATCACCCAAATTGCCAAAATGAGACCGTTCTTATTCATCAGGTTCGTGATTTAATTGACTGAATTATTGTTTAATCAGTATCTAATTATTTAAAAATCAATCTATAAGACAATGCTGCGTTCCAGTCGAAAAAAGGGAAAGCGCTCCCAGCATCCGACCAAACCCCGGAAGCGCGGACAGCTATGCTTTGCCGTTTGCTAAGGGTGTAAGTCCCTTCAGACCGCAGATCGAGCACCCGGCCATCGAAGTTGCCAGCCGTATGGATTAAAGAACAGGCACCGCTGAGTCCTATCCGGAGTTGTTCTTTAAGCAGGAATTTGCTGATGCTCAGGGCAGGCCCCAACAGCCATTGCTCAAAGTCGTGGGTTCGGGTAAAATGCGCCAATCCGGAGGTACTGATGGCCCAGTTATTGCCGGAGGTGCGCCAGGTATGCGACAGCATGCCCATGTAGAAAACATTGCTCTGGTCGGGACGTACTTCCTCGTTTTCAATGGCCTGAGCCGTCTGGTAGGTAAAAATGGCGTTGAATACAGAATTTTGCTCCGAGCCACCTAAATAAGTAGCACCTGCCTGCAGGCTCAGGTTGGTTTGCAGGAGTACAATTGAATCAACCTGAATAACCGGAACCGTCACTAAGCGATACCGGTTCGTGCTGGTGATGTTGGAACAGGCGACATTTACCTGAAATTTGGGAGAAATTGTGGCTGATAAATCTATGGAACCGATAAAGCGCCGGAAGGTACTGGCAACGTCTCCCTGTAACCCGTTTCGTTGCAGCCCGCCATTGGCGGCAAGCCTGACTTTTTTTCCAAAAAGCGGCAATTGCGCGCCCACACTGATGTTTTCCTGATCGTTGTTAAAAAACAATGTGCCCAATGTGCGATATCCGGGATCAATGCGCTCGTAAGTCAGGTGGAAAGCACCAATTTCGGGTGTAAAATTCACCTTAAATTTTGTGGCATTGTGGTAACCGGACGAATACCTCGGGGTATATAGCCCGAACATTCGTTTAGAAAATCCGCGGATCGCATCTGAAGTTTCCGGACTACGGCTGTCGCGGGTAAGGGCGCTTTTCGCCAGATCCAACTCGACACTGACATGTTTTCCGATCCGGCTTTTCCCCTGCAGCCCAAGTATCAGATTTTCCTGGGGTGCCACCCGGCTGCTGTCCGGAAATTCTATAGAATTGGGATCGTCTTTCGCCTGAAATAGGATGACCATGAATTGATGCTGCCCGTTGTCAAAGCCCGTTTTGATGCCCCAGCCCCCCCGACGATAGGCACCCTCGATGTCCTGAATGGCACCGGCATCCTCTGCTCGTGCCCGCTGAAGCCGACCGGACATGGCTGCGAAGTAAAATTTCCCGGGCTTTAATTCTAAACCAACGCCTCTGAAACTATGTCCGGCTAATGTGTATGGCGAAAAATTCATCGTGCGGTCGCCCAAATGCAAGGTGATCCAACGATAACTGGGGCTGACGCCAACAAAGGCGTAGGCAGGCAGCCGGTACGTCAGGTCGCCGTCGGAAAAAGCAGCCGCTAACGGTACTTTTACCCCCACGATATCCAAAAGCAGGTTTGCTCCACCACGCAGCGCAAAAGCATCTGCCCGGGGAGTGAGTCCCTGGACGGCATTGAAGCGTAGTTCCAATTGCATGCTGCCAGCAATTCGCAGGTATTCTTCCTGGCGGATGCGCGTAGTGATTTCGTCCCAAAAACCTGACAGATTTTGAGCCGAGGACGGGCAGCAACTCATCCAAAGGAGCAAAGAAATGACTACCTTTGCCTTGGGCAAAAGGGCGTAAAAATGTTCCATGTAAAGCTTCTTTTACCGTTTTAGGGTAATAAATTCAGGAATGTTTTTCAGGTATCAGTAAGTTGTATCTTCCAAAACATAGGCTCCTTTTCGTTCCAGTATCCAGGCCCGCACCAGTTCCAGCGCCACCGGGTAATTATCCACGGTCAGATCGCCGGATCCTCCTAATTTTAAAGGAAAATCGCGGATAACCGGCGCTAAATATTCCATAATCCGATAGGCACAGTTGATGGTGCCCGGCGTTTCGGCGTCTGCAGGCGTGCAGATCCGGTCGTCTTTTTGGATCAACTCCAGCAGGTAGTCCGTCACCACTTTTTGGCGGGTATAAACCAACAACGGGACGAGTTGATCCGCAAAATCATCGTTGACCGGAATCGTACGAATCTTTTGCATCATTTTTTGCAATTGCTGTTCATCTCCACAACGAACCAGCGCAAAACGAATCGTTTGCTGGAGCGTTTTAGGCAATGCTTCCGCAGTCAATAATTTCTTCAAATGGCTTTCCAGACCCAAAAAGCCCGCCAGCAAAACCCATTCCCGGAGGTGAGCCTGTCCGGGGTTTAGCAGGTCGCCTATTTTTTTTTGGGCAGACTGGTCAAATTCCTGAACGGGGTAACGCGTCAGTTTTCTGACAATAGAATATTGATCCGGAGCAGCCGCAGTAGCGACGCTGTCCAATAAGCGATGCACCTCCGAAGATGAACTTTTTGATTGCCCTGGTAAAGGCGATGCGGTATTTGTAAGCCCGAAAAGACTCAGGCCCATAAAGAGTAATTTCATACGGATGGGTTTTAGACGGTGCAAATTTTATGCCCGCCAGTATTTTACAAAAATAGCATACAAACAAGGCTTCCTGCAAGTGACAAAGTCGGACATTACCGGACAAAGTCGGACATAAGTCCTGTTTTCAGGAGTAGCTGCGGTCGCTATTCCTTTTATTGCGATTTCTTTTTCGTTCAGAACGGTCAGGTTTACGTTCTTCAGACTTCGGGCTATCGCGTTCAGGTTTCCCCACTATCCGGTAAATGGCATCCTGATCCGACGGTCGAATCAATCCTCCGGGTAAGTTTACATTCCACTTCGTCAGCCAGCGGTACAGGGTTCTGACGTTGATGCCGAATTCATCTGCCAATTGTTGTCGCGTTTTAAAGGCCATAAGCTTCCGGTTTTGATGGTTTTGACCATGATGTTCCTGATTAGGACACGCGACTCAAAAAATTCCATAACTTTTCGCGATTTTTTTTTATAATTTTTTTGCGGGGGGGATAGGGGTATCCCTTCATTCCCTGCATCTATTCATCAAACGCGCCATTAATAGCCGGATATGCAAGAAGCTTTATACATAGATTTGATCGCAAAATACCTGTCGGGCAACATCGAACCCCCTGAACAGGAAAAGCTTCTGGCCTGGGTCGCTGAAAGTCCGGCTAATCAGGCGTATTTTGATGAAATCATCCAACTGTGGAGCGCCTCCGGGGAATACGAAGACGCATTCACCCCACCCAACGAAAGTAAAATTGAAAACGCCTGGCAGGCCGTAGAACAAAAACGCTCGCGCCCTGCCCCAACGACCAATATTCGCTACCTGTCTTTTGGCAAGGTGCTGTTGCGCGCCGCTGCGGCCATTCTTTTATTGGTTACTGTGGCGTACTGGCTCTGGAAACCCGGCAATGAAGCCGATGCTTTTGTTGCAATCAGCACCGGAGCCAGCGAAAGAAAAGAAATTACCCTGCCCGATGGAAGCACCGTGTGGATGAATGAGTCAAGCCGCCTGGAATACCCGAGGGATTTTAAAAAGCGCCAGGTCGTGCTTGATGGAGAAGCTTTTTTTGATGTGCGCAAAGTCAACGGGCAAACATTCACGATCAGAAGCGGCGAAGCATTGACAACCGTGTTGGGAACTTCTTTCAACGTAAGGGCTTACCCCGAAGAAGGCGGTGTGGAAGTGACGGTAAAAACCGGAAAAGTGGAACTTAAGGCAGCAGAAGCCACGGAAAACCGCGTGCTGCTTTCGCCCGGAGACGCTGGCGTTTTTGAAAAAAGCCGGAAGCAGGTGGTCAAAATCGAAAAAAGAAACGACAACTCGGACGCCTGGAAAACGCGCAGCATGACCTTTGACGATGCCCCTGTCTCTGAAGTCATTCAGGTGCTGGAACGCTATTTTGAAGTGGACATTGAGGTGAGCAACGAAGCGATTTTGAAATGCCAGTTCAAGATGAATATGCGCCAAAACCCGAAATTGGATGGCATTCTAGAGCTGATGGACTTCACCATGAACCTAAAAGCAGTCAGACAAAAAGATAAGTATATCCTGAATGGCGACGGGTGTTAAAGCCCCGTTAAAGTCGCTCCGGTACGCTTGTTCAATAACATAAATGAATAAATAAAGACCCCCATTAACCAGCCAACAACCAAAACGACTAATACCATATAGGCATGAGTAACGCCCGATTTATTTCAATCAGTATCCTGTTCTGGTTTGCGGCAAGCGCCACAGCCCAGCCTTTGTCGCAGAAAGTTTCTTTTGCCTATGCCAATGAACCGATTGAAAACATCATCAACGACATCAGCCGTAAATACAGCGTCCAGTTTTCATATAGCCGCGATTTTGTCCCCCTTGATCACCGGGTCAGTGTTTCGGTAAAAAACCAGCCGCTGTCGGTTGCGCTGGACGAAGTATTTCAGTCAACCCCGATAGAATATGCGGCCATTGGCGACCAGATTGCGCTTCGCCCGGACCGCCGCAAAAACCAGCAATTGACCAGCCTTGAAACGTTGCGCGGCAAGGTGCGGCAAACGAGCCCAATCTACCCGAACCCTGTAACGGAAGTGCCAGCGCATAAAATCAAGCGCAACAAACAGGAGGAAATGCCTGCTTTGGATAAAAAACAAACGGTTTCAGTATCCGGCGGAAATCGCGTGATTGAACTGAAGGTGCTACCTTACGAGGTTCCGGTTCACAACCCGGTTCCCGTAGACGAAGAAAACCGCCTGGCGCAAATATCCCTGCTGCCTTTTCTGGGAACGAATGCCCTGCGCAGCAACCGGATTACGAACAACTTGTCGCTGAACGTATTCTGGGGAACAAATGGCGGCGTGGACGGATTGGAAGTTGGCGGTTTTTTTAACTCCATCACCAAAGACGTGAAGGGGGTGCAGGTAGCCGGATTTGGAAATATGGTTGGAGGTGCCATGGTTGGCACCCAGGCAGCAGGCGTCTTTAACGTGAGCGGCGAAGCCAGCCAGGGCGTGCAGGCAGCCGGATTATTCAACGTAAGCGGAGATTTCGACGGCATTCAGGCAGCCGGACTGTTCAATGTCAGTGGCGGAAAAGCGGAAGGTGTGCAGGCTTCGGGGCTTTTTAATGTAGCTAAAGGCAAAGTACACGGACAGGCTTCGGCGCTGTTCAACCGGGCAGGAGATGTGAGTTGGGGCCAGGTCAGCACCTTGCTGAACATTGGAAAACGGGTAAAAGGATTCCAGATCGGATTGATCAACATCAGCGACACGATCAGCGGCGGCGCGCCGATCGGCTTGCTCAACATCGTTCGGGATGGCTATAACCGGACAGAGTTTTCATCGGGAGAGTCGCTTTTCGCGAATTTGGGGCTGAAACTCGGTGCCCGTTCATTCTACAACATCTTCCATTTTGGCGTTCGCTGGGACGATGTATCCATCAACACAGACAGCAACATCGTGCAAACCGGCACATTCACAACCTGGGGCCTGGGGTATGGATTTGGCAGCGCCATCGGGCTGGGTAAACGCACGCTGCTCAATTTTGAACTGGTGGGCATCCACCTCAACGAGTTGGAAGAATGGACGAACAAACTGAATATGTTGGGGCAACTGCGCCTCACCTTAGATATACGACCCGGGCGCAATGCCAGTTTTTTTCTTGGCCCGGTTGGCAATATTTTAATTTCCAAACGCATAGATCCTGAAACCGGCGTAATAGGATCTTCAATTGCACCCTATGCGCTGTTTGATGAAACGAAAGGCGATACGAATATCAAAGCCTGGGTAGGCTTCCAGGCAGGGGTGCGATTTTAGCGCTTTTCCCACATCAATATTGGTTTAACGAATTGACAAGCAATGGCTTGTTCTCTATATTCTTTTGTCAAAAATTACGAATCTAATTAAAATCAATCATCAATGAAACGACTGTTAATCATGCTCGCACTGCTCGGATGGCTGTTTTCGGCAGCGGCACAACATGAAACCCTTTTTGGAAGCATGCGCTTAGTCGGCGCTTTTGGCGGCCCGATATACGAAACGGGCCTCAACAACGACCTCGGTTCCTCTGCCGGCGGCGGTGGCGGCCTTATTTTTCGGAATTTTTTCCTCGGTGGCTACGGCATGGGCGGCGGCGACTTTGAAGGTTTGCTCGAAAATGGCAATATCCGCAAATTGGAGATCGGACACGGCGGTTTGTGGATGGGCTTTATGGTGCCTTCGCACAAAGTGGTTCACCTCTATGGCAGTGCCCGCGTTGGCTGGGGGGCGCTCAATATTGAACTGGAAGACAACGGACAAAAGTATAATGACTTAGACAAAATTTTTGTCCTGACGCCCGAAGTCGGCGTAGAACTCAACGTTTTTCGATGGTTTCGGGTAACCGGCACAGTGAGTTACCGCCATGTAAGCGGTGCCAACGAATCTTTGGGCTACCGGAATGAAGACTTCAGCGGCGCCATGTGGGGCCTTGGTTTACGCTTTGGCTGGTTTGGCTGGAGAAAATAAGTGTGTCTGTCTTTATAGCCCGATAGCTGCGTTATGTTCTGCCCCAAAATCGGTCATTTAAGCGAGTAGACTCCCGTTTTTGGGGCAGAACAGGTCTTGCTATCGAACTCTAAAGAGCAGACACTCGTCTAAATGGACGGACAATAAATAGATTGATTACCCGACTTTTATTTAAAAAAAAACAAAAAACACTTCAAAATCATGAGTAGAAAGCTCAGCTGGCTGATGCTGGCAATCGCAGGTATTTTCACCATCAATGGTTGTTTTATTGATGTGGACGACGACGACTTTTTCAATTGTGTGGACGGCAGTGGCCCCGTAGTTACGGAAACGCTCGTTGTGCCAAACTTCACGGGGATTAGCCTCGAAATGTCTGCAACAGTTTTGATTACCCAGGGCCCTGTGCAGGAAGTTGTGGTGGAAGGAAAAGGCAATATCATAGACGAACTGGAACTCGATGTGGACAACGGCATCTGGGATATTGAAACCGATCGCTGTGTGCGCGACATTGGCGATCTGAAGATTTTCATTACCGTACCCGACCTTTCCGTGCTGAAAATTTTCGGCTCCGGCGACATCATCAGTGAAAATACGTTCGTAATCGGCGATATTGATATGAACATCTCCGGTTCCGGCACTATGAATGTTGAATTGGAAGCGGATGATATTGACGCAGCCATTTCCGGTTCAGGCGAACTGTTTTTGAGCGGCAGCGCCGATGAACTCGATTGCCGGATTTCCGGCAGCGGCGACCTGCGCGCATTCAACATGCAATGCCGGGTAGCTGATTTGAACATCAGCGGCAGCGGGGATGCAGAAGTGCGGGTGAGCGACCAACTCAATGTGCGCATCAGCGGCAGCGGCGATGTTTTTTACAAAGGCAACCCAACGCTGAATGTTCAGATAAGTGGCTCCGGCCGGGTAGTGGATTCGAATTAAAAGTTGTGCAAATACGCAAGATGCAAATGGCAGAAGGCAAATATTTGGAAAACCTTTCAAATTGATCGGAAAATCACAAAAAAATCGACCAATTTGAAGGATAATCAAAACTAAATTGCCTTTTGCCTTTTGCCCCTTGCCTCTTGTTTCAACTCCTTTCTGTTAAGGTCTTTCCAATACTAATGTTTTTTGTTTTCTTTGTGCAGCTAACAAACGCACGAAGAAATGAAACGAGAAATCCAAGGCTGGCACAGCCCAAGCCTGAACAAGCACATGGAAATTGCCATGTACGGCCATTATGGCACCGCGATTTTGCTGTTGCCGACCGCTGCTGCTGATTATTTGGAGTACGAACGCTTTCACCTGATTGACGCCATCAGCAAATACATTGATGATGGGAAAGTGAAGGTGTTTTCCATCAACAGCATCAATTCCGAAAGCTGGCTGAACAACCGCATGCACCCCCGCCACAAAGCCATGCGGCATCAACAATTCAATGAATATGTCTACAATGAGGTCGTGCCGTTCATTCGCAACATGACCAGTCCCGACACTGACATCATTACCTGCGGCGCATCTTTCGGCGCTCTGCATTCGGCCAATCTTTTCTTTCGGCGCCCTGATCTGATCAACGGCGTCATTGCCATGAGCGGCAATTACAACCTCAGCACGTACACCGACGGCTACCACGACGAAGATGTATATTTCAATTCGCCGATGGAATACCTGCCGGGTCTGAGCGACGACTTCATTTTGCCGCGCATCAAATCCAGCAAACACATTCACATCCTGACCGGCTCCGGCGACTGGGAAACCCCAGACGCTTCCCGCCGCTTCAGCGCGCTGTTGAATGCAAAAGAAATTCCGCACGAACTCGACGTCTGGGGCCCCGATATGCCGCACGACTGGACGACCTGGCGGGCTATGTTGCCGTATTATCTGGAATCCCGGTTTTAATTGGGAAGTAGATCAAGGTTAAAGTAGAAAGGTTAAAGTAGAAAGGTTAAAGTAGGTCAAGGTTAAAGTAGGTCAAGGTTAAAGTAGGTCAAGGTTAAAGTAGGGGTTACGTTTCATGATCCATTTATGTATCCCCCTTTCTACTTTCTACTTTAACCTTTCTACTTTCCACTTTTCTCCCCTTTAAGTCAAGCAAAACTCCCCATTTCCCGGGACATCCTTCCCCCCATTTTTCGCTCAAAAAATCGCTGTTTGCCGGGTTGTTTGATGCGTATTTAGACCAGACCTTTGTTGCTGTACAAAGCTGTGTTTTCACATAAAAAGAACAAGCCATGAAAAGAATGCTACTCCTGTGGGTACTATGCCAGGCTTTTTTCGCATCTGCCCAAAATTGCTCTGTCATTTATGTGAATATTGATGCACCCGGCGCATCTGACGGCAGTTCCTGGCAGGATGCGTTCACCAATTTGCAGGATGCCATCACTGAATCGGCCAACTGCCTCGATGTGGGCGCAGAAATCTGGGTGGCGCAGGGAACTTACCTCCCCGATGTAGGCGAAACGCAGGTGGCAGGCAACCGCTATGCCACATTCTACTTATTGGATAATGTTCAGATTTTTGGCGGTTTTACCGGCGTAGAAACGACCCGAGATGAACGCGATTGGCAAGTTAACGAAACCGTGCTGAGCGGCGATGTGGGCGCTCCCGGCGATAGCACCGATAATATTTACAATATCGTTACCGCATACGGCAACACCCCTACCGCCATCATTAACGGCTTCACCATTCGCGATGGCAATGCCAGCGAAATGGGGGTGCCTTTTGAAGACCCTACCCGATCGGGTGGCGGGTTATTTAATATACTAGGCAGCCCGACCATTAGGAATTGCACGTTCAGAAACAATACAGCCAGATACTATGGGGCGGGTGTGTACACGGAAGACGGCGACCCGCTTTTTGAGCATTGCAAATTTTTACAAAATAATGCATCGTCTGGCGGCGGCGGTTTGTATAGTAAAAACGGCGCTCCGAAATTGTCCAGATGCACGTTTATTCAGAATGAAAGCAGCTCAGGAGGAGCCTTGTCTTTATCAGGTGGCGCTCCGGAACTGGAAAACTGCACCATTCAGGGGAATACGGCTAGCTTTGGAGGCGGGATATACACAAGAAGTGATGCTGTTGTCCTGTTGGTGAACTGTGTGATTAGTGGTAACCACGCAGGTTTTGGAGGAGGGGTCAACAATGGTGCCGAAATGTCTTTTTATAATTGTACGATTGCAAATAATCAGGCCGATGGAAGAGGTGGCGGTATTGAGTCTGTTTTAGGGAATATCTTGTTTGTAAATTGTATTCTGTGGGCCAATACTTCAGCTAACGAAGGCAAACAGATCCGGAATGCCAACTTGTCTAATATCGTATTGAGTCATACTTGCTACGCCAATGGGGTCAACGATGTGTTCGTGGGGGGCGGTTTTACGCCCGATGCCAACTGCATTACCACCAACCCGCTTTTTGTTGCTCCGGCTCCCATCGCAACAGCGCCAAATACGGTTGGAGATTATCGTTTGCGTGCCATCTCAACGGCGATCAATGCGGGTGATAATCTGGCCATTGCCGGGGTGGTAACAGATTTGGATGACAACCTCCGAATTGCAAATGGGCTTGTGGACATGGGTGCTTATGAATTGCAAACGACACCCGCTTCCTGCCCTGGCGGCAACCGGCTTTACGTCAACGCCGCTGCGCCTGCAGGCGGTAGCGGCACAAGTTGGGCTACTGCTTTTAAGCACCTGCAAGATGCGCTCATGACCGGAGCAGGCTGTACGAATATTTCGGAAATCTGGGTGGCCAGAGGGATATACCTGCCCGACCGCGGCGAAGGGTTTGTGGCCGGGGATCGGGATGCCACCTTTCAAATGCACAATAATTTGGCTGTTTATGGCGGGTTTGCAGGCAACGAAACCACCCTGGAACAGCGCAACTGGACGACATTTGTATCCATCCTAAGTGGCGATATCGGCACAGTTGATATACTCGACGACAATAGCTATACCATCGTATTTGCCAGCTCAACGGACAATAGTGCGGTCATTGATGGTTTTACGATTCGGGATGGTCAGGCAGTGAACAATGCCACTTTATTCGAGTTTGACTACCCGCGCTGGTGTGGAGGGGGAATTTACATTGAAGGCGGTAGCCCGGGCATTCGAAATTGCACCTTTATAAATAATCAGGCGGGTAGTAGCGGGGGCTCAATCTACAACAAGCAAAACAGCAAACCCTTGATTAGCCATTGCACCTTCCTTGATAATACCGCTCTTCGGGGCAGCGGAATTTATAACGAACAAGGTAGCAATGCGATGATCACCGATTGTGTTTTTACCAGCAATGAAGGCGCTGCTATCTACAACGCCAACAGTTCTGCCATTATCAGCAGGTGCTTTTTCAGCGGGAATAATGCCTCTTTCGGAGGAGGTGTTTTCAATATTTCAGACTCGGTTTTGGTTATAGACAATTGCGTTTTTGCAGGTAATACTGCTGGAGCAGGCGGTGCCATTTTCAATCAAGGTGGAAGTTTTTCATCGGTTAATTGCCTTTTTAGTGGCAATAAAGCTTCTCATGGGGGAGCCGTCAGTAATTTGGGCGAAACCAGCCAGACCTACACCAATTGCACTTTTAGTGGCAACCAGGCTTCCTCCCAAGGTGGCGCTATCCGAAACCAGGGCGTGGGAAACGGCACAACAATCCTCAACAATTGTATCATCTGGGGAAACTATGGCGGCAATAACGGCAATCAGATTCAAAGTGATGGCAATATCGAAGTTTCACTGTTTGCCTCCTGCTATGCCAATGGCGTCAACGACATTGCGGTCAGCGGGCCTTTCAATACGGACGCCAATTGCACCACGGAAAATCCGCTCTTTATCAGCCCTGTGCTGCCCCTCGCAGCACCAACCACAACAGGCAATTACCGCCTCAGCCCCTGCTCACCTCTTATTAATGAAGGCAACAATGGCCTGATTCCATTCGGAACACTGACCGATCTCGATCAGGAAGTCCGTATCATAAGCGGTCTGGTAGACCTGGGTGCCTACGAATTCAGGGATACCCAAAATGTTCAATTGCCACAAATCAGCCTCGATGTCGTCCAGCCTGCCTGCAGCAATATTCCCGGCGGATCTGCTTCCGCGATCGTTACCAGCGGTGCCATGCCCTACACCTACCTTTGGAGCGGCGGCCAGACGACGCCGGAACTTACAAACCTGGCTCCCGGCGATTATGTGCTGACGGTTACCGACAACAGCGGGTGCAAAGCTTCTGTCGGCTTCAGCATCACAGCGCCCGCTCCGATCGAAAGCACCACAGTAAACATCCAGGACGCGCTGTGCGGCATTCAGAATGGCCAGGCTTCGATAGTGGTCAACGGAGGCACGCCGCCCTATACTTACTTATGGAGTGGCGGGCAAACGGAGTCTGTCGCAATTGGATTGCCCGGCGGTATCCAAACCGTCAGCATCACGGACGCCAATGGCTGCGTACATACGGATGCGGTGAGCATTGATCAATCCGATGCGGTAGAAGCCTCTATCACGGGAGTACTCCTGGTTTCTTGCCTTGGCAATGACGGGCGGCTCAGCGTGCAGTCATCAGGTGGTTCAGGCACGCTTAGTTACCTTTGGAGCAACGACGAAACGACAGAAACCATCAACGGGCTGAGCGTAGGCGATTATTCCGTTACAGTGACGGATTCATTGGGCTGTACCGCCGTCGTGACAACGCCCCTCGGCGCTCAGGCACCTTTTGAAAGCCAGTTGGTGAGCATCGAAAATATTTCCTGTAACGGTCTCGCCGACGGACAAGCCACTGTGACGCCGGTGAATGGCATAGCGCCTTTTTCTTATTTGTGGGATGATGGCCAAACAATGGCTACCGCCGAAAACCTGGTGCCCGGCCTCCACAGCGTTACTCTGACCGAAGGCCAGGGCTGCACGACAACCCGAAGCGTTACCATCACCGAACCCCTCGTTTTGGAAGCATCCATAACAGGTTTCAACCCTGTTTCCTGCCTTAGTAACAACTCCGGCCAGGCGACGGCACTGGGCATGGGTGGGACGGGCCCTTACGATTATTTATGGAGCGACGGCCAGGAAACAGCCCAGGCAACGGGCTTGGAAGCCGGCAATTACACCGTTGAAGTCACCGATGCGAACGGCTGTACGGCAACCATCAGCGTGACCATCCTCGCGCCACAACTTCCGCAGGCCGTAATAGCAGCAACCCAAAATGCATCTGCTTGTATAGGCAATGACGGCTCGGCAAGCGTAGCGGTGAGCGGTGGCCAAGTACCCTATACTTATTTGTGGAGTAATGGGCAAACGCTGCCAACCGCAACAGGGCTTATTGCCGGGTCGTATACGGTTGTGGCAACCGATGCTGGCGGGTGTACTGCAACAGCCTCTGCGTCCATTACTTCGCCGCCGGCATTTGAAAGCGAAATCACCAACCTCGAAAACGCGATCTGCAATGGCGTCAACGATGGTACGGCAACCGTTAGCGTCAGTGGGGGCTTGGCACCATATACCTATTCTTGGGATAATGGACAAATCACCGCCACCGCCACCGGGCTTAGTCCCGGCCAGCACGCCGTTGTTGTGACGGATGCAAACGGCTGCACCACCGGGAAAACAATTACAATCACAGCCTCTGTCGCGATATTGACAACGGTTTCCCTGCAAGCGCAGAACAACTGCTTTGGCGATGCGAATGCTACAATCCTGGTTATCCCCTCCAATGGCGTGGGGCCTTATGTTTTTCTGTGGAGCAACGGCACCGATACGCCGGGCATTAGCAATTTGCCAGCCGGAACTTATTTCGTTTCCATCACCGATTCCAATGGCTGCAGGGCTGTAGCAGGCGCCATCATTACGGAACCTGAACTTTTGATGCTTACCGCAAATGGCACCAATGGCCTTTGTGGCAATGCCAATAATGGCAGCGCTACTGCACAGGGAAGTGGGGGAACTCCCCCGTACAACTACTTGTGGAGTGATGGGCAAACCACCGCTACTGCCCTTGATCTGGAACCGGGAACCTACACGGCAACCGTCACAGATGCGCATGATTGTACGGCAACTGCTTCGGTCAACGTCACGGCACCGCAACCCTTAGTCGCAAGCATCGCCAATGCCCAACAGGCTTCCTGTGTTGACGAGGCAGATGGTTCGTCCGGCGTTCAGGTGTCCGGTGGCATTGTGCCTTATACTTATTTATGGAGCGATGGCCAGACCACCGCTACGGCGATCGGTCTGCTGCCCAGCAATTACAGCGTGGTGATTTTGGATGCGAACAACTGCACGGTGGAAGTTCCGGTGGTCATTGGCTCCGCCGTGCCCGCATTGAACGCCAACATCGTTCTTGACGGCGCAACGCTTTCCGCCATCCAGGGCGGCGCACAATATCAATGGATAGACTGCAATACCACCCTCCCTGTTTTAGGTGCAACCACACAAACTTTCCAACCGGAAATATCGGGCAACTACGCTGCGGTCATCACAGTCGGGACTTGCAACGTACAGAGTAGCTGCATAAATGTAATCGTCACCTCGCTGGAAGGAGAACCCCCGGTCGGGAAAGCGCCCCTTCAGGTTTTTCCAAACCCCAATTCCGGCTTATTCAGCCTGATTTTGCCGGAGGCGGCAATTGTATTGCTGTTCAATGCAGCAGGTTCAAAACTTTGGCAAAACCAATTCCTGGCCGGACGGCATGAAATAGACCGGCAAGTATTGCCTTCGGGCGTATACTGGCTGCATGCCATTCGAAGCAACAAGGTGGAAACCGTGAAGATCGTGGTGGAATAATTTTGAAGATTCGACGATTTGAAAATTTGAAAATTGAGTACTCGTCCAATCTTCAAATTTTCAAATCAAAATCACCCGATTTCCAACCCAATCCGGGTTCCGTCGGCGATGTACGCGCCTTTTTTTACCACAATAATGCCATCACGTATGCAATAGGTCGGGGTTTCCATATCCGGCAGAGACACACTGCCGTGTATGTGAACGTGGTCGCCAACGCGGCAATCCTTATCCAAAATCGCATTGCGGATATAGCAACTATTGCCGATGCCCATGTTGGCTCCGCTTTCCTTGCGCTGAAGGTCGTCCAGCGTTTCGTAAGAATCATTGCCCATGACAATGGAATCCAGGATTTCAGTACCTTGACCAATTCTGGAACGAATGCCGATGATGGATCGTTCAATGTTTTGGGCTGCGATGATGCTGCCTTCCGAAACGATGGACTGAAACAGGCGGGTGCCCAATATCTTGGACGGTGCCAGCAAACGCGGGCGGGTATAAACCATCCGACCTTTGCCAAAAAGGTCAAACTGGGGCAGGTGCTCCGTAAGGGCGATGTTTGCTTCGTAAAAAGACCGGATCGTTCCAATGTCCGTCCAATAGTCGTCGAAAAGATAACTGGCGACCCGGAAGCCATTTTCGATGGCATAGGGGATGATTTCTTTTCCAAAATCAATGGCGTCGGGGTTGTCATCAAAGAGCTTTTTCATAAAGTCTTTGTTGAAAACGTAAATCCCCATCGAAGCTAAAAAGACCTTGCCTTCCTGCTGGTATTCCTCCGGCACGGCTGATGTCCACTCTGAAAGCTGGTCTGGCTTCGGTTTTTCAATAAAGCTGTCAATAAAGCCTTTTTCATTCACTTTCATGATCCCGAACCCCGGCGCATCGCGGTCTATCACCGGAATGGTTGCAATGGTCAGGTCGGCTTCCTGCTCAATATGGTATTGCGCCAATTTTTCAAAATCCATCTGGTACAACTGGTCGCCCGACAAAATCAGGATGTAGTCGTATTCGTGGTTGCGCAGGTGGTGCATGGATTGGCGCACCGCATCGGCGGTTCCCTGAAACCACTTGTCGCTGGCGGGCGTTTGTTCAGCAGCCAGAATGTCTACGAAGCCATGCGTAAAGTGGTCAAACACATAGGTGTTTTTAATGTGTTGATTGAGCGAAGCGGAATTGTACTGCGTCACCACAAACATTCGCCGCAGGTTGGAATTCAGGCAATTGGAAATGGGGATGTCAATAAGCCGGTATTTTCCGCCGATCGGAACGGCGGGTTTGGAACGTTGAGCGGTTAAAGGGTGAAGCCGCGAGCCAGCGCCGCCGCCCAGAATCAAACTGATCATCTTGATTTTTGCCATATCTGGTTTTATTTTTTTGTCAGGAGAAAAATCTGTCCTTAATGAGTGTCTGCCCATTTAGTCGAGTGTCTGTTCTTTAGCGTTCGAGAGCAAGGCATGTTTTGCCCCAAAAATGGGAGTTTACTCGCGTAAATGACCAGTTTTTGAGCCTTCGCATAACGCAGCTATCGGACTCTAAAGACAGACACTAATGAGTGTCTGCCCATTTAGTCCCGTGTCTGTTCTTTAGCGTTCGAGAACAAGGCGTGTTTTGCCCCAAAATGGGAGTTTACTCGCGTAAATGACCAATTTTGGGGCAAAATACAACGCAGTTATCGGACTCTAAAGACAGACACTAATTAGTCATTTGGTGGTAAATATCAATATAGCGCTGCACCATCCGTTCCCACGAAAAATCAACCGCCATGATTCGTTCGCGGATGTGCTCTAAGCTTTCGCGTTGGTGGTAATACAAATCTGCCGCCCGGTAAAAAGCCATGTAAGCATCTTCCACGTCGAACCGGTCGAAGCGGATCCCCCTGCCGTAGCCGCCGGGTTCCCCGATGTCGGGCACGGAATCCCGGAGGCCGCCGACAGAGCGTACAATCGGAATGGTGCCGTAGCGCATGGCGTACAACTGGTTCAGGCCGCAGGGTTCGACGCGCGAGGGCATGAACAGAAAATCGCCACCCGCGTAAAGCTGGTGCGCCAGCGCTTCGTTGTATTCTAAGGCTGCATCGAAGCGCCCCTGGTATTGGTGCGCCAATTGACGGAAAGTATCCTGCAAACCCGGATCGCCGGTTCCAAGCGCCACGAAAGCAAGGCGCATGCCGCTGTGCATCACGCGGTGAATCAGCTCGGGCACCATATCGGCGCCTTTTTCGGGGAGCATTCTGCCGATGAAAACGATGAGTGGCAAATCGGGATCAATGTTGAAGCGTTGTGCCAACACCTTTTTATTCAAGACTTTAAAATCCCCCACTTTGCCGTCTTCGAGCTGGCGGGCGATAAACGGATCCGCCGCCGGATCCCATACCTGCGCATCAATGCCGTTTAAAATGCCCAAAGATTTATGCTGCTCGTGGTAGAACAGGCCCTCCATGCCATTGGACGATTGGCGCAACTCTTCCAGATAGCTTGGAGAAACGGTCGTCACCCGCCAGGCGCATTTCACCGCAGCAGCCAGCGGGCAGATGGTGTCGGCCCAATCGAGCAGGCTGCGCGCTTCGGCGTCGAAGAAGGGCATGAGATAAAGCTTTTGCCAACTGAACGCCCCGTGATACAAGCCATTGTGTATGGTAAAAACCGTAGGAATATAAGCCAGCGAGCGGTATTCCGGGCAATGCTTGAGCATGAACGGGATCAACCCGGTGTGGTGGTCGTGGCAGTGAATCACCTCCGGTCGGCCCGGCGAATGCAGAATCCATTGTAAGGCTGCCTGCTGGAAACACAGGTAGCGCTCCACTTCATCCCCATAGCCATACCCGGAAGGATCGGCATAGATGCCAGGACGGTCAAATTTGCCGGGAATATTGGCCACAAAAAGCGGAAACCCCAACGAATCATCGTCTTCCCGCTCGATGGTGAACGGAATATAATAGTTGTGCATGCGAATCACCCCCTTAAAGACGGGCGTGAAATGATGCCCATTAATCCATTTCAGGCGGTATTTAGGCAATAAAACCCCGGCCGGAACGCCAGCCTGGGTCAGGTATTTGGGCAATGCGCCCACGACGTCGCCAAGCCCGCCTGCTTTGGCTGCCGGATAACATTCTGCGCTGATGTGTAGGACTTTCATTTTGTCGTCTTGATGCGCACTAAAGATATAGTTTTGTTTTAGAATTTGTGGGAAAAACTGTGTGGTTTAGTTACAGTTTCCATTATAGGAAGAATCATATTGAATCATTCTGATTGCCCGGAATGCGTGGAATAGAATCGAAAGTGACCGGATCGAAGCAACGTCTGGCAGTTCCTGAAAAATTTAGTACGAGCCCTCTGCGTATGTCTTGCACATCAGAAAATGTATCATACCAAATTGACCAAAAGCCTTTCCCCGTAGCAACCGTAAGCAGAAGTGGGATAAAACGGGGAGCAAAAGCATATCCCCAATCATCCCACTCAGTTCTCCAGAGTGTAGCTGTTAAAATCGCTTCATGGCGGTATTTCCAACGCAAATCGGTCACTTGAGCAGGAATGCGGGTTGTATCCCGGTTAAGCTACCATTTCAGTAAAGGAAATAATACCATCGCTGTGGAGGTGAATAGGTAGTTTTTCTGAAGTATAATCTTCCATTTCAATTTTCAACCAAAGTTCCGTTCCAACGAACTCAATGGCTTTTATATAAGGATTTGCAGTAAGCAACGCTTGCCAAAAGGCTTCTTTGCTTTCAGGATATTCTTTGCCCTCTCTGACCAACAAGTCGTAGGTCGTCAGCCATGAATCATACTGGTAAACGGTAGAGCGCATCTGATCCCAACTACGATAGCCTTCTTTGAAAATTTGTCGCCCGATACGAGCCATTCTGTTTCGACCCGCCCCATGTACTCGCGAAGTACCAAAATAAGCAATCACAGGTAAGTTAAGATCATCACTTCCTTCGCCCATTTTGTCGTACTTGGCTTTGCCCAAATCGCGTACTTTACCAATATCTTCATAAGAGGAAGTCGTAAAACTTTTACCCTCTGGCACTCTCCTTCGCCAGATAACCGGAGCCTCAAATTCAGGAAATAGACCTTCTGCTTCGACAACAACCGGAGTCTTTGGCGTTAAAAAAGTACCTGCATTCTCAAGGCGTATCTCCTCCGGTTCAATATGGCGGCTCTTAACTTCAGGAATAGATAAAAGATAGGTGCCACAAGCTACACGAAGGGCATGCAACCAGGTAGATTTTCCTCTGCCATTGATGCCTATGAATACCGTGAAATGTGGATTAAGGTCGAAGCGTTTATTTTCCACATTCCGAAAATTCTTAAGATGCAGACTGTGAATTTTCATATTTGTTTTTGAATTTAGCTCAATATCACCGCTGTCATTTGCTCATAGAACAGAATATTATTCCAAACCGCTCAATTTAGCCCGGAGGTATATACTTGTAAAAATACCTCATAAAATTGATTTCGCAGCCAGTTTTGACTTTTACTTTGACTTTTACCAGTGCCCGGAATATGCACAAGGAACTACGTTGCAATTCTGGAAGCCAGCTTTCATCCCCCACTCACCGGCGGAATCAACGCAATTTCCTGCTCCTCCAGCACGGGCCAGTCGTCTTCCGCGTACGTACCATCCACAGCGATGGCCAAAGAAGACAGCGCCATAAAATCTGGGAACCGCTCCAGCAGGCGACGCTTTAAATCGCCAACGGTGGCTTTAGATTCCAGTTCAAAGTCCAGAACCTGGCTTCCGACAATCTCTTTTGCGATGCCGAATGAAAGAATTTTTAAGTGCATAAGCGATGAAATTATAAGCTTTTGGCCTTCTCTTGTTTTTCTTAAGAAAATTTTAACACCACGAAAGGACGTTGTTGAGAGCAGCAGGTCAATCCATACTTTATTTCTAAATCAACCCAAAACAGTCCGAAAAATTTTGGTCTTCCAAAAATCAGGCCAATAAACAAAATTATTATCTTGTATTTCCAACTTACTAACATTTGATGCAAAAATATTACCAAATACCCTAAAACTACACCCCATTTGCAAAAAGGTTGATTTTGTAGATTACCGGGCATAGCTTTGCAGCATCTTTTGCATTTCTATGATTTTTAATTTGTTATCCTTATTCCCCTTACAGTGAAACGCCCGCCCAGTGCCTGAGGCATTGGGTCATGAACATCAAAGCACTAAAGAAATCAAAAAAACCATTGTTCCCGGGCAGGCGATGGTCTTGAAAACGAAAAAAATTTATGATGAATTTCCCATGGACACTCGTGGCTATTGTCATTGCGATAGCTACCACACAACTCCCAGCAAAGCCCTCCGACTCCAGTTATCTCCCCGAAGCAATTTCGGGTGAAGGTTCTGGCAGTTCTTCCGAGGCATCCATCAAGCACCGTGTGCTTGGTCTTACACTTCCAGTACAGACGCGTTACAACGGTCAAGTCAGAGAGCTTATCCGCCGCTACATTTCCATCGGCAGCAAAGAAGCCGAAGCGATGCTCGGCAGAACGACGCTCTACTTCCCGATGTTCGAACACTACCTGAGTATTCACGGACTTCCAAAAGAACTGAAGTACTTGCCTATGATTGAATCTACCTTGCGCCCGGAAGTCTCTTCCCCGGTTGGCGCAGGCGGACTTTGGCAGGTCATCCCTTCAACGGCACGCCGTTTTGGCCTCGAAGTAGGTGGTTATGTGGACGAACGCCGCGACCCATACCGGGGAACGGAAGCCGCCGTTAAAATTCTCGCATACCTTTATAATGAATTTGGTGACTGGGCTTTGGCCATGGCCGCTTACAATTGCGGTTCAGCCAGGGTACACCGAGCCATCAAGCTTGCAAAGTGCGACGATTACTGGGAAATCAGCAAATACCTGCCGAGAGCAACCCAGAAGTATGTCCCGTCTTTTATTGCGGCGGCCTACTTAGTGAATTACTACCAGCACCACAACCTGAAGCCGAAATTTCCAAGCTCGCTCATGCAGGATACCCGCACTTTTCGCGTGTACAACCACCTGACGTTCACGGAAATCACGAAAACTTGCGACATTAGCCTGTCGCTGCTTCGGAAACTCAATCCTGGTTTTGCACTGAACGCAGTGCCCAAGAGTGCCAAAGGGCATTTTTTGATACTTCCTACAGCAACCGCAAATGCTTTTAGCAAGTTTCTGGCTAAAAAAACAGGAAAAATCAACCCGACAGAAAACACACTGCCCAAAGGCATGTTTCGGACTTCGTACGTAGCCGTTCCCGGCGATCGCATCGAAGCGCTGGCCATGCTGTTCAAATGTTCGGTGGAAGACATCATGGCCTGGAACCACCTCAACCATCGCGAGATTGTTGTGGGACAGGAACTGGTGTTGTTGCTGCCCAAATCTTTGCTCAAGGTATAACGCCTGAGATAAGGATTTCACAAGAGCCATTCCATTGATTTGTGGGATGGCTCTTGCTATTTTAGGTAGATTTTTGATGCCATACGGGACAGTTCACCTAACTATATTGTTTGTAGTTTTGGGGATCAAAAATGGCTTCCATGATTACTTCCCGGTTTGTACGCCCGCTTTCCTTTTTTTTCCTGCTGTTCATCGCAGGCTGCTCTCCAAAGTTCGTCCGCCAGTCTTACACCCACCCCATCCCTTTCCAACCCGAACAATACCTGTGTCAGCGCGCCGATACGCCATTAACCATAGATGGCCAACTCAATGAAAGCGCCTGGGAAAACGCGCCCTGGACGACCAATTTCCAAGACATTGAGGGCAATCTCAAACCAACGCCAGCTCACCGCACCCGCGTCAAAATGTTGTGGGATGACCAATATTTTTATGTCGCCGCGCGGTTGGAAGAACCGCACCTGTGGGCAACGCTGACCGAACGCGACGCCATCATGTACCACAATGATGACTTTGAAATTTTCATTGACCCCGATGGGGACGGGCTCGATTATTATGAATTTGAAATGAACGCCCACAATGCCATCTGGGATTTGTTTATGCTGCGCCCCTACCGCGCCGACACGACGCCCAACTACCTGATGAACTGGGACATCAAAGGCATCCGGACTGCCGCTGCACTCGACGGCACCCTCAATAATCCTGTTGATGTTGACCGATCCTGGACGGTGGAAATTGCCCTGCCCTGGGAAGCGCTGAAAGAGATCGCGCCCGGGCGAAGAGCGCCCATGCCGGGAGAGCAATGGCGGCTCAATTTTTCCCGCGTGGACTGGCATGTGGAGGTAAAGGACGGGCAATACGAAAAACGCCCGAATTCGAAAACCGGCAAGGTGGATAATTTTCCGCAAGAAAACTGGGTGTGGTCGCCCACAGGCTATGTAGACATGCACCTGCCCGAGCATTGGGGCTATGTGCAATTTGCATCGAGGGCAAGCGATACCACGTGGGCAACTCACCCCGACGAACAAATCAAATGGGCTTTATGGCAGCTTTTTTACCAGCAACACGCGTTTCGCAAACAGCATGGCCGCTATTGTTCTAAGCTTTCAGACCTGACACTCCCTGGAGTAAACCTGCAAGGGTATCTATTTAAGCCTAAGGTACAGATTACGGATACTCAGTTTGAATTACAAGCGCTGACAACAGACGGACAGGGGGTGTGGCATCTCAATTCTGAAGGCCGTATATGGAGAACTCCGTAAGGATGGCCGGCTGCGACTGGTGCTCGATTCTGATCACTTACGACGCTTTCTTAGAGTAGGATTTATTGATGATAGATGATTGATTAATGTGGAATGACTACTCGTTCGATGTTTTACGTTTTTTCCCATCATCAATTATCAATCATGTAATTGTCAATCGTCAATAAAAATGTCCAGTAGTGTGATGAACGATACATCATTCTCTTATAGAACCAATCAGATTTGAGATACCCGGGGGGATTCTAATTCCCCCTGTCCCACCCTCAAAACTACCCACCTGGGTAGGTTCCCTCCCCTTAGGAAGGCTCTATCTTGCATTCGTTTTCAAAAAGAAAGTCTCGATTCAAGCGCTTTTCAGCAAAACCTGGATCGAGACTGTGAACAACTGAAGCCCGCAAAGCGCGGGAGTCAGGAAGACGCGGCTACCTGAATAAGAGTTTTTTTCATACTAGTCCACTTGTGTTGTCGTGCACCAAAAATGCACGACAACTTTTTGGCAGTGCCGCACCAATATTAAGCAAATGTAAAGAAGCGGCACAAAACCGCCAAATTTTTTCTCGCCTGATCATCGCTGCCTCAAACAAAGGCAATTCAAGGCGGCACCATCATCAAACAAATTACCGGGTTATTCCGCTTCGCAAGGAGCGTGTAATAAGGCTATCGCCCTGCTTGACGGGGTTGATGGTCAGGAATCATCCATTTATTCATTTAAACCTTACGACAACAGCTCCAATGGCTCCTCCTTCCAGCTTACCGGCGGTGGCGCTTTCGGCAGCCGTATTTCAGACCTCGACCCGAACAACATCGAGTCCATTTCGGTGCTTAAAGGCTCAGCAGCGGCAGCGCTTTATGGTTCGCGTGCTTCCCGTGGCGTAATTGTTGTGACGACAAAAACCGGCAAGGGCCGGCAAGTCAACAAGGGCCTTGAAGTGAGTTTAAGCAGCTCTTATTCCTTGGAAGAAATTGCAAGCTTGCCGGCCTACCAGAACACTTATGGTGCCGGCACAGACTTCAATTACCAGCAGGCCAATGGCTCTTGGGGGCAGCTTTTAATGGCGCAGCCGGATATCCGACCCGCGATTCTATTCCACACTGGTTGACCAACAACCCGCGTTTTCCGCAATATTTTCGCAGGAATACGCCTTATCGCGCCTATCCGGACAACGTAAAAGACGTATTCCAGACCGGCGTTGTCTGGGATAATTCGCTTACCGTACGCGGCGGCGATCAAAACAACAATTTTGCAACAACAATTTCCAGCCTGAATCAGGAAGGCATATTCCCGGAAGGCAGCTCGGTCTTCGACCAGAATTCGCTCAGCATTGGTGGGCAGACCAAATTGTTGAATGGCATCCGCCTCGGCGGTACGTTCTCCTACACCACTTCTTTGCAAACAGGCCCTCAGGGCGGTGCCAACAACGCCATCGGCAATGCCAGCTTTATGTCGCGTACCATGTTCCCGGGTCGCAACTGGGATCAGGAAAACTTCCCGTATCAGGATCCGGTTGACCAGGGCAGTGTGTACTTCTTAGATCGCGCTCAGGCAACCAACCCCTTTTGGTCAGCGCGGTACGACGGATTTTCCAGCAAGGTGGATCGCTTCGTCACAGCGGTCAACCTCGGCATAGACCTCACGGACTGGATGAGCGTAGATTACAATATCGGCGTCAATGCCTGCACCCAGCGCGACCAGGAATGGTTCCGTCCAGGCTCCCGCGGTGCCAACGGCGTAGGGCAAATCATTGACAACGACGTGACGTGGCAGGAAATTGAATCCAACCTGCTCGTCAACTTCCAGCCCAAACTGAACAGCAATGACTTTACAATCAGAGCTTTCGTTGGCCACAACCTCAACCAGCGGACGATTGACCAGCAGTCTTTTCTCGGCACTCCGATGATTGATTTTAACATCATTGACCTCGACAATACGCAAAGCGTGGTACCCAATGGCGGCGATTACACCAGAAGGCGCATCATCGGTGCGTTTGCAGAAGCGGAATTGGGCTATCGAGATTACCTTTATTTGACCCTGACCGGCAGAAACGACTGGTCTTCGACGCTGCCTAAAGGCAACAACAGCTATTTCTACCCCGCAGTTAGCTCTTCCTTTATTTTTACGGAAGCACTGGGCATCAAATCGAACCTGTTGAGCTATGGTAAATTGCGAGCCAGCTACGCCCGCGTAGGAAACGACGCCAATCCCTACAGCTTAGCGGCTACCTACAGCATCAATATTGGTGAAAGCGCAGGCTTGACTTCCGGGGTTCGCGACATTGATTTCCCACTCAACGGTATTTCCGGCTCTACTTTAGTGAACACGGAATTTGATCCGAACCTGACACCGGAATTCACGACCGAATTTGAAATAGGCACCGAATTGCGGTTTTTTAGCAGCCGGGTGAAACTCGATGTCACGTATTATCAAAACAAAACCACCAACCAGATTGCCCGCCTTTCGCTGCCTTCTGTTTCCGGTTTCGACGTACTCTTCACCAACTTTGGAAAGTTGAGCAACAAAGGGATCGAAGTAGGCCTGAACCTGAACCCGATCAGCACACGCGGCGGTTTCGACTGGAACATTTACACCACGTTTACGAAAAACAAAAACGTCGTGGAATCGCTCAGAACCGGAGTAGAGGAAATTGTAATCCGCAACCTCTTTGGCGGCAGCGTGGTCTCCGTTTTGCGCCCGGGCGAGCCTTACGGCGTGATTCGCGGTTCCGTTTCTGCCCGCGATGAAGACGGCAACCTGCTGATTGACCCGTCGAACGGCCAGCTCATCAATGCGCCGGATCCGGAAATCGTTGGCGACCCGAACCCGGATTTCCAGATAGGTCTAACCAACACCATTTCTTACAAAGGCTTCTCCCTGAATGCGGTACTCGATTATCGCCATGGCGGTGATATTTATTCCTACACGGCTCACTTCCTGCTTGGCCGGGGTGTTACAAAATACAACGAAGACCGCGAACGCAATGCGGTCATCCCTGGAGTGTACGGCGACCCGAATACGCTGGAACCCATCCGCGATGAGGCCGGTAACGTAATTCCGAATCAGACGATGATCGAAGTGAACGACCTTTGGTTTGGTAATACGTTTGCCATCAACAGCCAGGATGAGTGGAACATCTTCGACGGCACGACGATTCGCATTCGCGAAATAAGCTTAGGCTACGAATTGCCAGCGAAATGGTTGGATAAAACGCCGATCGGCTCGCTGCGCCTTTCGCTCAGCGGACGTAACCTGTGGTACAAAGCCGTAAATTTTCCGAAATACACGAACATAGATCCGGAAACGAGCACCTTCGGAAATGCAAACTTCCAAGGCTATGAGTACAACAACGCGCCTTCTATCCGCCGCTACGGCATCAACCTGAGGGCCACCTTCTGATCACTAAAAATGAATCAAGTAATGAAGCAATATCTGTTTTATATCAAATCTACAATCGTTGCCGTTGCCTTACTGATGATGGCAGGCTGCAGCGACTACCTCGACATCAACGACGATCCGAACAACCCGACCAAGGCTCCGCTGTCGCAAATATTGCCCTATACGCAAGCAACCACGGCCGGTGCGCTGGGGCTGGGCACAGCAGGTCTTTCGGATGTGCTGGCTGTATGGTCGCACCAATTGGTGCAACGGAGCAACCACGACGATTATGCAACAAACGGGAACGATTTCAACATCACCGAGCCGTGGGACAAACTCTACACCGTAGCATTAACCGACCTCCGCGAAATCATCCGCATCGGAACGGAACAGGAAAGCTGGCACTATGTTGGTATTGCACAAGTGCTGAAAGCCTATGCTTTTAGCTCGATGGTAGATGTTTGGGGCGATATCCCTTACTTCCAGTCTAACCAGGGTGCAGCCAATCCCTTTCCGGCATTCGACAATGGCAAAGCCATTTACACCGACCTTTTTTTACTTTTAAATGAGGCTGTTGCCAATCTGAAAAAATCTTCGGCTCGTCCGGTGACGAACGACGACCTGATCTACGGCGGCAATATCGGCCGTTGGATCAAGGCAGCGAATACCATCAAGTTGAATTTGTACAACAAGGTTCGCCTGACGGACTTGTACAATGCAGCTGATGTGACCAAACTACTGGGGGAAGACCTGATGACCTCCATCGGCGACGACTTTGAGTTGTTATAGGACGGCCGGCTACTAGACCAGCCGCGGTACCGGATCCATTAGCAGCGATGGCAAAATTACGGTGACGTGGGAAAATGAGTTTGGGGATGCAGGGACGACGGTGTTTTCGAGGTAAGTGATAGGAAAGAGGTGATCCCTTTTGGAAAGGTGTTGCCTCTGAATGGACACCAGGGGCGCTTCCGGGAGGAGGCGCCTTTGGTTTTTTTGAATCAGTTGGTAATTTTATCAAGATTGCGTAAATTGGATCAGCTAACCATTAAAATCACAACAGAGATGCCAATCAATTATACCTCACGCCGTTAGGTTTTGTGCATGAAATATAGGAAACATTCCGAATTTCGGTTAGTGGTTCCATCGAGACCTAATGCCGGTAGACACCAAGCTCAAGAGGGAATGAGATATTTCCTATTTATAGCACATCCCGACAATGCACAAAACCTGACGACTCGCAGTATATGATGTAGAAACGGATTTTCTGTACCGACAAGGTATTGAGAAAGGTATCGAGAAAAAGCGGGAAAAAGCTCAATTAGAAAAAATTGAGACGGCAAAAAGAATGCTTTTCGCAGGATTGACAGAGGCACAGGTTGCTGAGTTTCTGGAATTGCCGGCCAGTTCAAATCAATGACCTGTTGGCGGAAAGCCTCGTCCTGCTCCTACAAAATAGCGCATTCCACCAGTAAATGGCACCCATCTTCCTGCTCACCGTTCCCCCACCAAAATATACTGATAATCCAGTGCCGTATCGTTAGCCAGCACGTTTTTATAGCCGGCTTCGTACAGCGCTTCTTCCACCACGTGGATGGGCACGCGGATGTCGTTGGGCGGTCCCACCGGCGTGCGCTTTCTCTTGAAATCTACAATGAGAATTTTTCCGCCGGGCGTGAGGGCGTTGCGCAGGATTTTCAGGTAAGCCACCTGGTCGCGGATGTACATGAACGTATTGACGATGACGACAAGATCCACTTCGCCGGTCTTCAGTTGCGGGTCATCGGGTTTGCCTAAGCGCGTTTCGATGCGGGATTGAAATTGTTCCGGCAGTTCCAGCATTTTGATGCTGTCTAAGTAGTTGATGAACCGGGGATCAATGTCAATGGCTATGACCTTTCGCGCTTTTTGCGCCATTCGCAGGGTGAAGAACCCGGTACCGGCACCGATATCCGCCACGGCTTTACCGTCCAATCCGCCAAGCAAATTCAGAACCATATCGGGCTTTTGCCAGATGACCCGGTCGGTATGGGTATAGTCTTCCGTGAGGCCTTCAGATAAAGTTTTGCCGTTAGCGCCGAGGTTGGTATTGGGAGCAGTAACGGCGGGATTTTGTTCTGTGGCGTCGCTGGTATTTTCCTTATCATCGGGTTTGTCCCCGCAGGCATTGAACGTCAACAACATTGCCGAAAGGCACACAAACAGGAGTGCGGAAGGTTTCATAAATTGCATTTGGGCAAAGTTATGGCATTTTTATGAGTTTCCGCGCAATTTACAAATCCCAGAAAGAACGGGGCCGGCGGTAAACCACCGAGAAGTCGTAAGCCGTTTCAAAAAGGTACCAGGTTGCCATCAACGCAAACGGGAGGTAGCCCCACAGGTAGGGGAGCGCGATCCAAAGCGGCAATAAAGCCGCAGCCGCAGCGGTGAGGAAAAGGTAGTAACGACGCCGGCGGTGGTGGTAAGCAAAAAACAATTCGAGGGCGCTGAGCGCTTGCCAGATCACCAAAATGACAAGTGGGTAGGTCGCGGCGACCCATTGTCCGACCAGCAGGAGCAGCAGGGTCGTTGCGGTCAGGACAATTTGCGCAAGCAGGTCAATTTTCATTCTGGATTCAGATACCATAACAGGATTCTTTTTTGCAATTCCAGCTTTTACTTTACCATAACGCCTGTTATTTCTAAAAGTTTCAATAATTATTGAAACTTTTATTCTCCTCAATAATCTCTATTTTCGCCGCAAAAAAAGAGACCATGATGCAACCCGAACAACTCAGTGCGCTCATCCGCAACCGGCGGGCGGTCTTTCCGGCCAGCTACAACGATCGGCCCATTGCGCGGGAAATCATAGAAGCGATCCTCGAAAATGCGCGCTGGGCTCCTACCCACAAATTGACCGAACCCTGGCGCTTTAAGGTGTTCACGGGCAAAGCGCTGGAGCGGCTGGGGCTGTACATCGGCAACTACCACAAGGAGAAAGACCCGTCTATGCCCGACGTCAAATACCAGAAGATGTTGCGCAACCCGGTTCGCTCGGCCTGCGTCATTGCCATTTGCATGAAGCGCCATACTGAAGCGAACTTGCCGGAGTGGGAAGAGATCGCCGCAGTGGCCTGCGCAGTACAAAACATGTGGCTCTCCTGCACGGCTTATGGCATCGGGAGTTACTGGAGTTCGCCTTCCGCCATCCTAAACGGGCAGGAGTTTCTGCAATTGGAAGCAGACGAGCGCTGTCTGGGACTTTTCTACATGGGCTATTACGATGCGGAAATTCCGGCGGGCAAGCGGACGGGGTTGGAGGATAAGGTGGTGTGGGTGGAAGAATAGAACGTCGTTAAACCTAAGTTAAACCCATACCTGAATCAGCAATCCTGCGTTCTTGTAAGCGATTAACAGCCAAACATTTACTGCATTTGTTAAGGTTTTTAATACCGGAGCGGGTGTAACTTAAAGCTGTGGATCGTGTCTGATATACCATACAGCGTTTGTAAAGCTGTATTTTTGAGGAGGAATCATTGTGTTACCAAAACTTTTAACCATCATGGATACTGTGATTATTACGAAGGCTGCCAGAAAAACAATCCTGGCATCCGTGCTCACTGTGGCTTTTGCGTTCACCATGCAGGCGCAGCGCATTGCTTGTGTGGATGTGAATAAGGTACTGGAAAGCATCCAGGAATACCAAGGCTCACAACAGGAGTTGGACAACTTAGCCACCAGGTGGCGCCAGGAAATTGCCCAGGAATACGACGTGATCAAGGGCATGTACAACAAATACCAGGCTGAGCAGGTGCTGCTGAGCGACGAAGCCCGCCGCCAACGCGAGGAAGAAATCATGAACAAGGAAAAGGAAGTGCGCGATATGCAAAAAACGAAATTCGGACCGGAAGGCGCGCTTTTCCAGAAACGCCAGGAGTTGGTTCGTCCGATCCAGGACAAGGTTTATGCCGCCATCGAAGCTTATGCACAAGAGCGTGGATTCGACTTTATTTTTGACAAAAGCGGTTCCGCAGGGATGATTTTTTCCAGCGCACAGTACGACAAAACGGCGGATGTTCTGGACCGGCTGAAGAAAAAGTAAAGATTTTTGCAACCGGATACAACCTTTTGGCACCGCGAGGTCGTCTCCAATTGGAGAATCCGGTTATCAGGGCAGGTAAAATCGCCCCGGATGTTCAGGTTTTAGAACAGTTTGTAGAGAAAAAAGCGCAAAACTGTATCTTTGCACCTGCTTTTTAAAATATAAAATCAAATTCATCGAAATGAAGTATTTTGTTAAAATGGTTGCGCTGCTGGTTTTTGCGACGTGCATAGGCACAGGCGCGCAAGCCCAAAAATTCGGCTACGTTAACTCAGCCGCTATTCTGTCTCAGTTACCCGACGTCAAGCAAGCGGAAGCTACCCTGGAAGCCCTGCAAAAGCAATTGCAGAAAAAAGGCCAGGGCATGGTGGAAGTGCTTCAAAAAGAGTACACAGAGGTTCAGCAGAAAGCAGAACGCGGCGAATTATCGCCTAAACAGCAGGAAGACGCTTCCGCTAAACTCAAGACAAAAGAGGAAGAAATCGGCAAATTCGAGCAGGAAATGGCTAAACAGTTGCAGGATAAAAGAACCGAACTGCTGGGGCCAATCTACGAAAAGGTGAATACTGCGATTGCCGATGTGGCGAAAGAAAACAGTTTTCAGCTTATTTTCGATCAGGGCGTTTTGTTGTACGCGGAAGCTACGCAGGACGTAAGCACCCTGGTAAAAGCGAAATTAGGCATCACTAACTAAACTTTTCGATGTCAGCGGCAGCTAACGCAAGCGATCCTGTTGGCATCTTTGACTCTGGCATCGGCGGCCTTTCGGTCGTTGATGCCATTGTTCGTTTATTACCTAAGGAACGGCTCGTCTACTTTGGCGATACTGCCCGGATTCCTTACGGCACCAAATCGCCCGATATCATTCGGGAATATTCCGCACAAATTACCCGCTTTTTATTGGATCAGGGTTGCAAAGCCATTGTCGTAGCCTGCAATACGGCTTCCGCACCGGCTTTGTCTTACCTGCGCGCACAATGGCCCGAAGTGCCCATCGTTGGTATGGAACCCGCCGTGAAACCCGGCGCCAAGGCCACGAAAACGGGCAAAGTGGGCGTATTGGCCACGCGTGGCACACTCCAAAGCGAGCGTTACGCTACGCTCATGACCCGGTTTGCTAATCACATCCAGGTGATGGAAGACCCCTGCATTGGATTGGTGGAACGCATTGAACAGGAACAATTTGCATCGCCGGAAACCGAAGCTTTGCTCCGAAACATCATGCAGCCCATGCTCGAAAAAGGCGTGGATACCTTCGTGTTGGGCTGTACGCATTACCCCTTTGTAGAGCCGCTGATCCGGCGCATTGCCGGAGAACAGGCCGCAATCATCAACCCGGCTCCGGCGGTTGCGCGGCAGTTGGCGCGCATGTTGCAGGAAAGGAATTTACGCAGCCCCGCGCTTGAAGGCAAACACGCTTTTTACGCCTCCAAACCCACCCCTTTTCTGGAAACTTTTGCCGCCGGCTTGCTTTCCCCGGGAACTTATACTGTTCAATACCACACCCTTTCTTAGCTTTGCGGGCGTAATCAAAACACAAGGCATGAAAATTCATGAAGCTATAGAAGTCTTACTCGCTGAAGAATCCATCACCAATATTGACGAATTTACCGAGCGGGTTCGCGTCATCAGCAAAACAAAAAAGAAAAAGGATGCCTTGTGGGATGAGATCGAATCCTATCTTTTGGAGAACGCCATAACGGATGTTGCCATCAATTTAGATACCGACGAACTGGTATACCGCGATAAACTTTTTGAAGAAACCGCGTTCCGGGTAAACTTGACCGAAGATGAATTGTTGGCAAAAAAAATGTACATCGGGCACCGGATGATTCCTTATGTCCATCCCTGTGTGTCGCAGGAAGAATACCGCTTCCAGGATGCAGATGGTAACCCAATCCCGGTCATCCGGGAAAAAATACCCGCAGAGGCAGGCTTCATTTATGTGTCGTTGCTGCCGCCTTATGCGCTGGAGGATGAAATGGTTGATTTACAAACCAATACCATTAACCTGCTCGCTTTAGACCTGGGCACCTGGATGCAGCACAATCCGCTGACTAAAGAAGATCAACTGCTCATCTCCCCGGTTGATTATTTTGAAAATAGCTTCCAGATTGAAGTGGTGAGCAGAAAAGAAATTGCCGCCCAACAATTGCTCATTCAGCGCAGAGACGAATTGCTGACGGAGGCGATAGACGACGTTTTGCTGGGCATTGACGAAGTCATTCCGGCGGATGTCACACTTTTCTGGGCTTTTGCCCTTGGCGATCCAAAACTACCGAAACTCCCCGGAACGCCGCTGGGGCCGTTCCTCAACAAACACGAAGATCTGCAAATCTTTTTCGATGCCGGTTTTGCGCACATCCAGATGAAAGACTACTACGAAGATCTTTTCGACAATGCGATGGAGGACATGGCGACCATGGATCCCAAAGACATGGGCAAAGCGAAAGACCTCGATGGAATTTTCAGGGAACTGGGCAGCAGCTTTACCCCTGATTTTGTGAGCGCTAAATTTGTGCTGCAACTTCACGAAAGACAGGAGATTGCCACAGACGAAGTGATCAATATTCTTTTCAAATCGGGCGTAGAGCCTTTTTACAACAAAAAGCAGGAGAAAAACTTTTCGAAGGCATTTAACCAACTCGCAGAATCCGTAGCAGAAACTTGGACGAACAAACGCCTCCCCCTGCCGGTTGTTTCTCTTTTGAAAAAAACCATTCAGTTCAAAATCGAATTTATCGGCTTGTTGCGGGAAATTGACCTGCGAATGACGGTGCCCGAAGAATTCGATTTTTCAATGCTAATGCACCTCCAACCGGTGGATATGATGATTGATCAACTGCTTTCCCTCATCGTGGAGAAAGGCAGCGAAATTTCTAACAAAGAAGTAAAAGACCTCGTGCTCCAATTAGAAAAAGCCCGCGAGTATTTTTTGGAAGCAAGGAAGGATATTCTGGATAATATGTGATGATGAAGTTAAAAACTAAGGATAAAGTAGAAAGGTTAAAGTAAGATCGCGTTTCACAATCAAATTTCGTCCCCCCCCTTTCTACTTTCTACTTTCAACTTTCTACTTTCAACTTTCTACTTGACACATGGATCAGCTAAAAATACTTATCGAAGAAGCCTGGGAAGACCGGGAGCGCCTGAAAGACAAACCGATACGGGAAGCAGTCAATCGCGTCGTTGCGATGCTGGATCGTGGCGAATTGCGCGTGGCTGAACCGCTGGCAGGAGGTGAATGGCAGGTGAATACCTGGGTCAAAAAAGCGGTTATCCTCTTTTTTCCTTTGCAGGAAATGCAAACCATAGAAGTTGGACCTTTTGAGTTTTACGATAAAATTCCGCTCAAACGCGATTACGCCAGTCTCGGGGTGCGTGTGGTGCCGCCTGCAGTGGCGCGCTATGGTGCTTTCATCGAACGCGGTGCCATCCTGATGCCCAGTTATGTCAACATCGGCGCCTGGGTCGGAAGCGGAACCATGGTGGACACTTGGGCCACAGTAGGCTCCTGCGCCCAGATTGGCCGCAACGTTCACCTGAGTGGCGGCGTAGGCATCGGCGGCGTGCTGGAACCGCCACAGGCGTCGCCCACCATCATCGAGGACGACTGCTTCATCGGTTCGCGTTGCATTGTGGTGGAAGGCGTGCGCGTGGCGCGCGAGGCGGTGCTTGGCGCAAATGTGGTGCTGACCCAATCCACCCATATCATTGATGTAACGGGGCCTGAACCGGTTACTTATAAAGGCATGGTTCCGGAACGCTCAGTGGTCATTCCGGGTTCTTACACCAAAAAATTTCCGGCGGGCGAATACCAAGTGCCCTGTGCGCTGATCATCGGCACGCGGAAAGAGAGCACCGATAAGAAGGTGTCGTTGAATAGCGCACTGCGAGAGCACAACGTGGCCGTGTAGTCTGTCTTTAGGGCTCGATAGTAAGTCGAAGATTTACGACAGTAATCCTTTGCGTCTAAAATTTCCCGCAAAGAGCGCTAAGGAGGGCGTCTCGCTTTGCGGACTTGGCGTAACCTTCGCGCCCTTTGCGGGAAACAATCTCTTGCAAAAAAATCGCAAAGTGTTTAAAGGAAGTGTTTTATATCATTTAAAAATTCGTATTTCTTCCTGAACTCACGTTAATTTGCGCGTTATGCTCAAACGATTAATCCACATTTTTTTTCCTAAAAAAAGCGAACCCGACACCATGAAATATCTGATTGCCGGTCTGGGCAACATCGGCGCCGAATACGAAAACACCCGCCACAATGTCGGGTTTCAGGTATTAGATGCGCTGGCCAAAGCCGCCGGCATCTCCTTTAAGCCTGATCACCTTGGTGCCATTGCCATGCTGAAACACAAAGGGCGAACCCTTATTTTGCTGAAGCCGTCCACCTACATGAACCGCAGCGGCAAATCTGTGCGCTACTGGCTACAAAAAGAAAACATCCCGAAAGAAAATTTGCTGGTCGTGCTCGACGACCTCAACCTGCCTTTCGGCAAACAACGCCTGCGCCCACAGGGCAGCGACGGCGGTCACAACGGATTAAAGGACATTGACGAGATCACGGGCGGCAACAACTACGCCCGCCTGCGCATCGGCATCGGCAGCGATTTTTCAAAAGGCAAACAGGTGGATTTTGTGCTTGGAGAATGGAGCTCCGACGAAGCCGATGAACTCAAAACGGTACTCGAATACGCTGGCAATACCACCAAGAGCTTTGCCACCATCGGGCTGCAATTGACCATGACGCAATTTAATAAGAAGTAGAAGGTAGAGGGTAGAGGGTAAGGTTTCATTTAATTGGATACTTATCGTTTCATCGTTGGGATGACATAACATCATCCATTACGTACCCTATCTTTCTACTTTCTACCCTCGACTTTCTACCCTCGACCTACTGCACCAGCAAAATCGAATTCAGATTACCGTAAGGATCGTGTTCGCTCAGGGGATTGTTGGAATCCGTCATCCATTTGCCATCCACAATAAATTTGTAGTGGTGTTTGCCGGCAGCGAGGTTCATCATGATTTTCCAACCCGATTCAGTACGCTCCATCCTCGTTTTGCTTTCGTCCCAGTTGTTGAACGTGCCGGCCAGGATAACTTTTTTTGCATCCGGATAGCCATCTAATTCAAACACCACGGGCTTCATCAGGCGCAGCACGGAGTTGGGCGTACCGTGCATATTTTTAACCGTTTCGGGGTTGGCAGGGTCGTGCAGCCATTCGCCGTCTGCAATAAATTTGTATTCGTAGCGCCCCACCGGCAATTCAAGGTTCAGACACCAACCGTTGTCTACTTTTTTCATTTTCAGGCTGTGTTCGTTCCAGCCGTTGAACTCCCCGGAAAGGATGACCCGTTGGGCATGCTGAAACCCTTCCAGAAAAAAGGAAGCGTTCCCTTGCTCAACCGGCAGAACATTGTACACATTGAGGTTGTACACCCCTTCCCAGATATCTTCGGAAATGATTTTTTCATCCACCCGCAGGTTGGCCGGGGTTGCTCACGTTCCGATCGAGCAGGTTGATCTCTGCTCCGCTGTCTATGTTAAAATTCAGGGTTTTGCCTTCCACAGAAGCCTGCACAACAATCCCGTGTTTTGCCAGCACAAAATCCAGACTGTCGAACAGCGCATCGGGGAAAGCTTTGAAGTCTAACCGCTGCCCCCGCGCATCCAATTTGCTCAACACAATCTGTCGCATCGGGTAATCCAGCAGCACTTCGTACTCCTTAAACACCTCATAGCCGATGATGCCGACGACCTGCACGTTGCGCTTGCTTTCAATATGAGACAGATCCAGGACATGGGCGGTCACATTCGGCAAATATAAATTTTCCCATTTCAGCGTGTCCACTTCTTTGGAAAAAACCGAATAGCTTCCGCCTGTAACGCCGTATTGTGAAATACCTTCCAACCGGGTATCCCCGGTAAAGTAGCGTTCATTCAGCAACAGCCTTTCCGCGCCGGTATCAAAGAAAAAAACGCCTTCCGTGGTGTCAATCCGGGCGGTAACGGCGGGCAAGCGCCCCACCCACGTAAATGGAATCCGGATGGTGTTCGGACTGATCTGTACCGCCTGGGGAAAACTCAGCCCACCGGCAAACAACATCGGCGGATCGGGGACATGGGTGAATGGCGCAGCAGTCATTGCGCTTGCGCTGAAAAGGCAAGCCAGAACTGCCCACCACCAAGCACTTTTGGTTGGGTATTTTTTCATATTGTCGGGTGATTTCTAAAGCAAAGTGATTCAATTCATTTGATGCGTCAAGGTTGTTTCGACGAAAGACCGTCGTGTCGCCATTAGAATGCATCTCTCAGACAAAAAGCATGTAATTTTTTAAGGACTGTCGCAATATTAACTTCTCCATTTGGGCGGCGGCTTTTTGGCTACGCCGAACTTGCGTTTCCACCGGACTTCCCGCAATTGCTTTCAGTCGGCGCAATTGCCCTCGTCGGTCGCGTAGCTTAGGCTACGCTCTCTCCTCGCGCCTTGTCCGCTGAAAAAATCCTCGCGCCGAAAAGATGAACTTATTATTGCGGCGTTCCTGCGTTTGTTTTAGCTTTGACCAGAATCCATCAAAACAAAACTGCACCACCCATGACGCTCGAAATACTACTCAAATACGTCCATTTTCTCGCCATTTTTAGCATTGTCGCATCGCTTACTGCCGAACACCTCCTGCTGAAACCGCAATTGACCAGGAATGAATTGCAGCGGATTTCCATCATTGACGGCATTTATGGCGTCAGTTCGATTGTTTTGCTGGCTGCCGGTCTGACTTTGTGGCTTGGCGGCGTGGGCAAACCCGCTGAGATTTACAGCAAAAACTGGGTTTTCCATTTGAAAATTGGCCTGTTTTTCCTCATCGGGTTGCTCTCCATTTACCCGACGGTTTTCTTTTTGAAAAAACGCAAAGGCGACAACCGCGAAGAATTGGTCACCGTGCCGACCATGGTGAAAATGATGCTCCGGATGGAGTTGCTGATTTTGTTTATCCTGCCTTTGCTGGCTTCTTTGATGGCAAAAGGTATCGGATATTTTGGAAAGTAATGTCTGATTTTAGCGTCCGATAACTGCGATATGCGAATCATACTATGACACAAACAACACCACACCCTAAGTACATTTTCATCATCTGGAGCTGCTGGAAACGCAGCGATCCGTCTTTCCCTGAATCGGGCTTTGAAACCTGGCAGGTAGAAGGCAGCGCACAAGACCGGCTTTTCCTCCTCAACGAGCGCGCCGATTATGCTTCGCTTATCCGAATATTGCTGGCCAATGCGCCCCGGGCCGATGTGCTGGCGTTCCTGCACCGCCGCAGCCACGATCCGGTCAAAGACCTGACCGGCATTACGGAGGCGCTGAAAAGCCCGGAGGTTTCCGCTTTGCGCAAAGCGTTTGCTTTCAGCGACGGCCGCGACTACCTCTACCTCAGCGCCAACGAATGGGGGCTGATTGGCAACGAGGGTCGGCTTTGGTACAGTTCGGGTGGTAAAAAAATGCGTTCGGCAGAATCGGAATCGGCACCCATGACGGTGCGGCGCGCGCATTTCAACAAGGTGTGGCAGTACTATTCGCAGCAGTGCAAGCGGAAAATATTCGAGTTCAAAGAAGAACTTTTGTCGGCACTGTGGGTTTCGCCATTCGCGCACAGCGGCGAAGCGGTGGACAACCAGGACTGGCTCAGCGGTTTTAAAAAAGAAAAACCGCTGCTCTACGCCCGCCTGCTCGATCTGGCAAACGAAGACAGTCCAAAGTTCAGCTCGATGTTGGACAACGCCGAACAAAAAAATCAGGAAAAGTTGCGCTTTGGCGAATGCCGCCTGAATATGACTGCGCTGAATGCCCATGGCACGGGCACGCAGTACGAACGCTTAGCCGAGTTCATCCGCAGCGGCATGGTGAATGCAGAAGGCCCCGTGCAGGTTGCCGATTCCATGCGAACCCTGCGCGAGCGCTTCGAGGAGTTGCTGCTTAATATGCCTGAGCCGACGTATCCTTGAGGAACCTTGATGCCACGGGGCCGGACTTAATGTATCTGTGGTCTACCGGAGAAGACACGCCGACCATTCAGGTCAATACATCGGGGATCTATACTGTCACGGTTACCAATGACGCCGGTTGCAGTGCAGCGTTCAGCATTATGGTTACGGTCGTGTCTGCAACCAGTGGCTTGGAAGATGGGATTAGAATTATGGTCGCGCCCAATCCGGTAACTGACATCGTGCGCATTGCATGGTCAGGAAGTTCGACGACATCTGTTCACCTAATGGACAACCTGGGGCGGGTGGTTTTAGAGGACAATACGCTGGTGCTGGATGGCGCAACGCGGACTTTGAATGTAGCAAACATGCCCGCTGGTGCCTACTATTTACAAATTGTCGGGACGCGGTTTGTCAGGAAAGTTCGGATGATCATAAAGTATTAATTAAAAATGCCTGCTATTGCTGGCGAAGAAAAAAATTCAACGGGTTCTTTATTCCGCCACAAACCGAAAGCCCACGCTGTGGATATTTTCAATTTTGATGTTTTCATCCTGGCGCAGGTATTTGCGCAAGCGCGAAATAAAAACATCAAGGCTGCGACCCAAAAAATAATCGTCTTCGCCCCAAAGTTGCTCTAAAATAGTGGAACGCTTAACCACCTTGTTTCGGTTTTCGGCCAAAAAATTCAACAAATCGGCTTCTTTTTGGGTAAGGCGGTTGGTCTCGCCGTTGCAGGACAGGGCGAGGTTGGGGTAGTCGAATTCGTACTGGCCAATAGTGGTCATCGCAGCAGCAACCGGCTGCCGGACGCCGCTCCTACGCAGAAAAACTTCGATGCGCAGGATCAGTTCTTCGATGCTGAAAGGTTTGGTGATGTAGTCATCGGCGCCAAGTTTGAGACCGAATATTCTATCCTCTTTCAACGACTTGGCGGTGAGGAACAGAATGGGAACGTGGGTGTCGGTGCGCCGTATTTCTTTGGCTAAAGTGAAACCGTCCACTTCCGGCAGCATCACATCGAGGATGCATAAATCGAAACTTTGTTCCGCAATGACTTCCAGCGCCTGTTGGCCGTCTTTGCAATAGGTGACTTCATATCCCTGAAGTTCAAGGTTGTCGCGCGTCACAAAGCTCAGGCTTTCATCGTCTTCCACGTACAGCAAGTGTGCTTTCCGGTTCATGTTTATTTCAATCTTCGTTTATCTAAGGAATTAATTCATGCCGCCCTCTGTCCCCCTCTCTCCCCCTCTCGCGCTCTCTCCCTCTCTCTCCCTCTCCCTCAAAACCAGCATCAACAACCCAATCGTCGTCCCTTTCCCCGGTTCGCTGTCCAATTCAATTTTCCAGCGGTGCGCCTGGCATACAGACCAGACGTAGTACAAACCGAGTCCAAAACCCTTGACATTGTGAACATTGCCCGTAGGCACCCGGTAGAACTTGTCGAAAACGTGCTTGAGGTGTTCTTTAGAGATGCCAATGCCGTTGTCGGCGATGCTCAGCCGGACAAACTTTCCCGATTGCTCCAGCACAATTTTGATGTGGGGCACCTGGGTGCAATACTTCACTGCATTGTCAAGCAGGTTGTGCAGGACATTGACGAGATGCAGGCGGTCGGCCAAAATTTCTATGTCTTGGGCTTTGCATTCGTATTCGATCCGACCCTTCTGTTTTTCGACCTGAACGCTGGCCCCCCCTATGATTTCGAAGAGGATATCTTCGAGGTTCAGTACTTCTTTTTTTAAATCGAGCCGCCGTTTTTCGATGCGGGTCAGTTGCAGCATTTTTTCAACCTGATCATTCAGGCGTTGGTTCTGGTCTCTGATGATGCCGGCGTACTGAAGCAGGCGGTTGTCGGCTTTCACCGCAGGCGCATTCAGAAAGACATCTGCGGCGATGCGCATCGTGGAGATCGGGGTTTTGAACTCGTGGGTCATGTTGTTGATGAAATCCTTTTGCATTTCCGAAAGGCGTTTCTGGCGTAAAATGACCAGCATGGAGTAGACAAAAAACAGGATGGTCACAAACAAAATAGCGGAAAAAATGACCGAGAGCTGCATTTTATCAAACAGATAACTGGGGCGCGTGGGGAACCTGACGCCAAAATAGTAGGTGAATTCTACGTCTTTAGGCAGATGACCGATTTTGATGTCTTTTTTTTCATCTGGGTTGTAGCTACAATAGTTGCCGTACAACATTTCATTGGTGGTGCAATCGTATACCGCATATTCGAAGTCGAGGTTCAGCATCCGTTCCTGGAACTGGATGTGGAGGTAGTGCTCTAGGTCGGGCGCGTCGAACTCATTAGCAATATTGACAATGTAATAGTTCGAGGTTTTTTGTTTGATGACATCCCGGGCAGGCAGTTCGCCGTTGTTCAGGTCGGCTAAGGATTTGGCCACATTGTACAGCGCTAACCTCACTTTTTTATCGAACTCCTCCTCGTTGATGTTCCAGGTGCTGATCACCCAATAGGTCTGCATGGCGATGATGCCCATGATGGCAAAAGCGCCCAGAAGAAAGACCCGTAATATGATGCTGTTTTGCATGAAATCAGTTAAGTTGAACGAAGATAAGGTTATCGCCAAAGCCCTTTGAGTGCTTAACAACTCATTAACAGACAATTACGCTATGGTGTTGCGGGGGTGGCAATAAATAGCCGAAGGATAGAACAATTTTTTCACTAATTTTGCAGCCTGTAACACTAATTTGCGGAAGTTGAAAGCAAAAGCCTTAGTATTCGTCTTCCTGATCATAGCAGGTTTCGCAGATGGCCAGACCAGCGAAAATCCATTTGACCTGGCATTTCGCCTTTCTGCGCCTGCCGGAACTGTTGTTGTGCCCAATGAGGCCAACGGCAACCCGTTCGATTTGTCGGCGCCCACGCAGCCGGGCAGAAAAATCACTTCCAAATCCGGAGTTGTTAAAAAAATCGCCAAGCCGCGCCGTTTGCCAAACCCGGCACGTTACCCGGGCTTTTTGCTGGGTGCCCTGCTGGTAAGCTTGCTCTTGCTCACTTTTTTCATTACCTTTTTCAGAAACCTGTATGGCCGGGCCTATCAGGCGATGCTGAACGACAACCTGCTGAACCAGGCCTACCGCGACCGGCAGTCGGGCGCAGGGCAAGCCTACATGATTCTGTACAGCTTGTTTTTCATCAACAGCGGGTTATTTGTTTTTTTATTGCTGCGCCATAAAAAAGTTGTCTTACCCGGGGAAACTCACCTGATCAACCTGCTCTACTGCCTCGGAGCGGTGACGGCGGTTTACCTGCTTAAACACCTGCTGTTGCGAATCATTGGCGCTATTTTTCCGATTACCAAAGAAATCAGTGCTTACAGTTTCACCATTATGATCTTCGGAATCATGATGAGTTTGTTCCTTGGGCCGGCTAACCTTCTAATCGCTTATGCCCCCGAAAATTTCACTGATTTGCTGATCAACGGAACCCTCGGCATCCTGGTACTGTTTTATTTACTGCGGTCGTTGCGGGGCACCTTTATTGCCAACAATTACCTGCTATACTATAAATTCCACTTTTTGTTGTATCTTTGCACCGTCGAAATAGCACCTGCGTTGGCGCTGGTCAAAATTATCAGTAACCAATTGACAGGGATGCCAAATTTTTAAAACACTTTGTTGAATGACAACAAACGTAAAAGTTCAGGAAGGAATCTTCAAAACCGTGAAAACCATTTTGGTTTCACAACCAAAGCCGGAACGCTCTCCCTACTATGAACTCGAAAAGCGATACGGACTCCAGATTGACTGGCGCCCGTTCGTTCATGTAGAAGGTGTTGAAGCCCGCGATTTCAGAAAGCAGCGCATCCGCCCGGAGGAGTTCACGGCCATTATTTTTAACAGTAAAAACGCGGTGGATCATTTTTTCCGCCTTTGTGAAGAGATGCGTGCTAAAATGTCGCAGGATACCAAGTATTTCTGCCTCACGGAAACCATTGCCAACTACCTGCAGAAGTTCATCATTTACCGGAAGCGCAAGGTTTTTTCCGGCCAGCGCAGCATCCAGGATCTGGGGCATTACATGAAAAAACACAAAGCCAACGAGCGCTTTTTGTTGCCTTGCTCCGACCTTGGCGCGCAGGAAATTGCCACGTATCTCGATGAACAGGGATTCAACTGGCAGGATGCGGTGATGTACAAAACCGTGAGCAGCGACCTTTCCGATCTGAGCGATGTGACCTACGATGTGCTGGTGTTCTTTAGCCCGCTGGAAATCAAATCGCTCTACGACAATTTTCCGGATTTTCTGCAAAACGATACCCGCATGGCCGTGTACGGCAACAGCACCAGCAAAGCCGTGGAAGAACGAGGCCTGACGATCAACATCAAAGCGCCCGTGCCCGATGTGCCTTCCATGACGACGGCGCTGGAGCTTTATTTGCAACAGTCGAATAAGGAGGTGTAGCCCAGCCGCCTGCATAGAGTAAGGGGCAAAGGGCGCTTCCCGCAAAGATGGTTTCCCGCAAAGATGGTTTCCCGCAAAGGGCGCAAAGGTCTCGCAAAGGGCGCAAAGGTATAGCAAAGGGCGCTTCCCGCAAAGATGGTTTCCCGCAAAGGGCGCAAAGGTCTCGCAAAGGGCGCTTCCCGCAAAGATGGTTTCCCGCAAAGGGCGCGAAGGTCTCGCAAAGGGCGCTAAGGGCGCTTCCCGCAAAGGGCGCAAAGGTCTCGCAAAGGGCGCTAAGGGTGGCGTCCTGCTTTGCGGACTTGGCGAGACCTTTGCGCACCTTTGCGGGAAATTTTAGTCACAAAAGATTACTACCGTGAATCTTCGATTTACTCGATTTATTTGGCTGCGTTTTTGAATCAAAATAGATAAACAGGATGCTGTTTACAACTT
>JBBQGV010000029.1:0-55836 GCA_038323375.1 Chitinophagales bacterium | reverse complement strand
AAAGGACACCTGGGTTTGGAGGACTGTCAAAGTAGGCAAGAAAAGGCATTGGATTTTCATTTCAACATCTCCCTGACCACCTTGAACATTGCGAAGGCGACACACTGGCTTTCTATCCCCAAGGAGGAAAGGGGTGCCTTTTCCATGACAGACATTAAAACACAATATATCAATGAACTTGTGCTCGATAAATTAATTTCCATTTATGGGAAAGACCCGTCCGTGGAAAAAATAACCCCAAAATCCGCGAACTATATGCTTTAGGCAGGATTGCCGCTTAAATCTTTAACGAACCATTGTCGGATGGAAACGCCGCCCAAAGGTGACCCCCTTTCCAAAAGGTGTTACCTTTTCGGATGGAAACGCCGCCCGAAGGTGACCCCCTTCCCAAAAGGTGTTACCTTTTCGGATGGAAACGCCGCCCAAAGGTGACCCCTTTCCAAAAGGTGTTACCTTTTCGGATGGAAACGCCGCCCGAAGGTGACCCCTTTCCAAAAGGTGTTACCTTTTCGGATGGAAACGCCGCGCAAAATAAACAAAGTCGCGATGCTATACTCACCAGCAACAGGTTTTGCCTGTTTACGAATCAGGCGTTATCCAAAATTTGCCGCTGCGGTCGGTGTCCCTGGGAAAAAATGCACTTCGGGCATTGCTTGAATTGAAGGAATTGGAGGAGAAGGGAAAAATGATTGAAATAAGAAGCCCAAAAGATTTAATAAAATATGGAAACGACTAAAAAAGAAAAAACATTTGACGCAGTGCAGATGATGCGTGAAACCCGGGACAAAATTAGCGCTGAAACTCAAAATATGACCCTTGAGCAATTAAAAGAGTATATTAAAAACAAGCTTGCTCAACAAGACCATAAATTAATTGGGCAAAAGTGAAAAGTACTACACCTGACAGCGGTTCCTATGTAAAGCTTCCTACTCAGGATAAGATAATATGTTTATTTAATTTACTGCATATTTTTTATTTTTTTGACTCTAATCTAAGGCTCCTATAGGTAGCTGCCATTAATGACACTACCAACATTTGTGTGATAATAGAGACGTCAAATTTCAGCTTGCTCCTACCCTGCGTTGGGGAACCGCCTCCCTTAGCTATGGCTAAGGTCGCCCCGATCAAGTTCGGGGCCCGCCTCGGTTAGAATCAAAATGCCTTGCCAGGAGAAAGCGACACTTATTAATTCAGCGACCCTTACGACAATGTGCCCGCAAAAGATTGCCTATATTTAGATACTCTGTGTGGAAAAAATCCAGCGTCCGCAGTTTGCTCTGCATGGATTCCGTACCACAGGTTGATGACCATTTCACACATGCCCTTGATATGTGACTTCATTCTTCGAAGTTCTTTGGTAATATTGGTTCGCTGCCGCAACAGGCTGCGAAACTGCTCCTGTTCTTCAGTCGGTATATGGATGGCTCGGAGATTGTTTTTCTGCAATTGTTTACAAAGATTACGGCTATCAATCTTATCAGTCTTTTGATAATTTTGTTTATCCATCCTGGGGACATCAGCCGGATTGATGATCGTCACTTGCCATCCCAGACCAAGAAAATAACGTCCTGCACTGAATCCGCAACAACCCGCTTCATCTGTTATTGATACATCATGTCCAGGAAAATGAGCAATCACATAGTCGTACAATCCCTCGGGATCAGGCGGAGTGGAGAATGTTTTATGGTCAAACAATTCGGTTCTTATGGATACAGCCCAACTTTTTTTGTGTATGTCGATTCCAATGTATAAATTTGGGTCAACAACATTTTGTAAAGGCATAATCTTAGGTTTTAATTGTGATAAAATTTTGAGCTAAGATTATGCTTTTACATAAATGCTTGGCAGTGCGACATGAAGTTGCTTTATAGATTGTAAGATATTGATTATTAGTAAATTAAATTTATGAATACCTTTTCAGAGCAAAATTTTAAAGAAATTTGTCATCATTTAGCCGCGCAAGATGTTGACCTTCAAAAAATTATAACAAAGAATGGTATCCCTCCGATGTGGACGCGCGCACCTACCTTTGCGACACTCGTGCATATTATTTTGGAGCAACAAGTTTCGATAATGGCGGCGAAGGCGTGCTTTGAAAAACTGAAAGCGAGGATTGGCGAAGTGATACCCGAATACGTTTTGGCGTTGGATGATAATGAAATGAAGCAGTGCGGTTTCAGTCGTCAAAAAATGGGTTACGCAAGGCATTTGGCGAGCGAAATACGGAGGGGGTTATTTGATTTAGAAAACTTACAAAATATTGATGATGAACAAGTTAGAATAAAAATAAAACAATTAAAAGGTTTGGGTGATTGGTCAGCCGACATATTCTTGATGTTCGCTTTGCAACGTGCTGATATTTTTCCAATTGGCGATTTGGCTTTGGTCAACAGCATCAAACACTTAAAAAACTTACCAAAAGACACCCCGAAAGAAGCGATTTTAACCATCGGCGAATCGTGGCGACCGTATCGTTCAGTCGCCACGTTTTTGTGTTGGCATGACTACATTATTCGGCGAAAGATTTTGATTTGACATCACTCAGTATTATCCTGCTGTACATAATGTTCATTTTTAAGTTTACGACACGCTCCTTAGTACGTTGCTTTAAAAAATTCGTGTAAAATACTAAGGGAGTCTCCAAAGCACAAGTTGCCCTTGCGTGGGTTTTGAGTCAAAACGATGAAATTGTTGCTATACCAGGCACTAGAAAAATTAATCGCCTTGAAGAGAATTTGGGAGCATTTATTAACGCGTTGTGCGCAATGGTAAGATTCCGGGTTACGAACGGGGTTGTTGAAAACCGATCAGAGTCAGAATAAGGTTAAAAAATTAACAAAATAAAAAACACATGAAAAAAATTTCTTCAATTTTACTCGTATGTTCATTGATAATAATTAGTGCAACACAATATTCACAGGCACAGTGCCCGATAGGCTACTCACAAATCATCGTCAATATTATTCCCGATACTTACCCAAATGAAACAAGTTGGGATGTAAAAGATACAGCAAACACCATTATTGCGAGTGGCACTACTAACAATGATACGATTTGCTATCCCACAAGTAACCTGCTTTATTTTACCATTTATGATTCCTATGGTGATGGAATTTGTTGCGGTGCGTTTGGGGATGGCTCTTACAATGTTTATCTAGATGGCAATTTGGTTGCATCCGGTGGTCAATTTACTTTTAGCGAAACAACTACTTTTAATTACCCACCAGGTGTAATCAGCGCAATCCTGATCAACGATTTTCAGCAGTTGATGGATCATTGCAATAACACAACCCTGCTTTCTGCGGCCCAAATCAATTCTTTAGCCGCTAATATTCATCAATACCATTTATTTATCGCTGATGATCTTCCAGTAATTACATCAGCCTTTGCCCTCATAAATTGTTATGAGGCCAATACAGGTCCTATTTTTCTAAATACCGCTACAACGGGTGGTTTCCCAAACTCGCCGGGAGCCCTTGATGGCTTTGAATATGACCGCGTGATTTTTTTAATTCAGCAGGAATTGTTCGATGTCCTGTATACCAAAAACAAAATAGCGCAATACAGCACCTTTTTACAAGGCAGGAAATATTTGACTTCCAATTATTTCCCCGGGACCTGTCCCTTACCCGTTGACTCCTCTCAGGTATACAATGCAACCGTTAATGCTTCGATGCCGACTGATTGGGGGAAGCCCACAGCATGGTCTACAACCCCTGCAAGAAGACCAACTGGTTATTACCTATCTCCTGGTTCGATTGGAAAAGTAACGGTGCCAAATGTAATGGTGAATGCAGGATATAAAATACTTGTAGGTGCGCACCCCCTCATGAATAGCACTGTACATACTACTGTTCAGAGATTTTTCGGAATATCTAATACTTACGACATCACAGATTCGGTAACGCTTATAGCAAATCCTTTCGGAGGAGGAATTTATATCATCACTCCCTACCCGGCTTCTGCTGGTTTGCAACAGATTGAATTAACCAACGTAGTTCCGGCACCGTTCTTTTCGGCAAAAAGTTTTGACCTTACCACCTTAGGTGAATGGCAAAATGTTCAGAGACTTAATCCGGCTCCCTGGGCTGATTTTGAATCTGAAAAATTCATGATGCAGGTGCCAACAAGTTTTATATACAACTATAACGACCCTGTAACACTTATGGCTGACTGGGATGCGCGCATGGATGTGGTTTCAAATTTATTAGGCTATCCTCTTGTTCGCAATAATCAAGTTCTTTATGTTATGTTGGACGTTCAAATTAAGCATGGCGCCTATGGCATTGGAAACCCGCAAATCAATAATCCCTACAGCCCATATGATGTTCAAAATGGAAACAGTCAACATTGGTTTTTAAAACCCGGAGCCGCCAATATGTGGGAATCTGAGTTCCACGAACTTGGTCACGCCCAAGCAATGGTAAAATTTCCGGGTGAAGAAGAAGCCATTGTGAATCTGCTTTCCGCAACAATCTTTAATGAATTATATGGTATTGACATCGACAGCGCATTTGGCTGGTCTTTTAATAATGAGTATTGGCGCAGCCGAGACCAGTCGGCCATAAACTGGATGGTTACGCATAATTTCCGCATCGGGAACCCCATGGACATTTCCAATACAACCTTAGATGAGGTTAGATACCAGCATCGGGGTTATGGTAAATATGTCGAAATTGCTGCACTATTTGGCTGGGAAGCACTTGAGAATTATTACCATCAGGTAAATCTCGATTACATCAATGGAGTTCCCCCGGGATCCCTGGGACAAATTGATGATCGCATACTGAAGTTATCAAAGGCAGCGGGTGTAGACTTACGTCCACTGATTCATTTCTGGGGCGTGCATCCGCAGGATTCAGCTGCACTTTCTCTGGCAATAAATAGCAATGATTTACAGCCTTCTCCTCTCATTTGTAATCGCCTGGTGCATTATCAATCTATTATTCCAATGGACAGCGCGCAGTTTAGCCAGCAAGCCCAGGTTTACTTTAATGGTTCTGTACCTCCTGGTGGTAATCCGGATTATGAAAATGGGTGGTATAACGTTTGGCTTCCCCTTTATAATAATTTACATGGAGACTCAGCGGTAGTCGCCCTGCAAAATATTATCGACACCTACTTCCCCAATGGCTGTACTACCGTCAACGTTCCTATAGAAATAAATGATGAAAATTACGTTTCCGTCTTTCCGAATCCGAACACTGGACAATTTACAATTTCACTTCCAGATGACAATGCAGAAATAATCGTTGCAGACCTACTTGGGCGACAAATACTTAAAACACAAGCAACACAAAAAACAACAAACTTGCAACTTGACAACAACGGAGTTTACATTATTTACGTTACGACAAAACGAGGAACAGCAACACGAAAAGTTATTGTAAATCGCTAAGAAATAGAATAGTAGACACAATAACGCGTTGTGCGTCATGCACGGTAACATAAAAACATTGCGCATATCAAAATTTTAAAACAGTAAAAATTATAATTATGGCATTGAACAAAATATTACTTTTTAGCTTTTTGACAATTTTTACTTCCTGCACCGGACAAGAAAAAACAAACACACCTAAAGACCCAAATGCTACCAAAGCAAGTCCAACAGTAATAAGAAACTTTAAGGCAGTTGCTATGGCCCCCGATTTTGACACTACCTTAGTCAGTCAATATATCCGAAGTATTTTTCAGGACTCGAAAGGGAATTTATGGTTTGGTACCTTAGGCGAAGGCGTAGTGAGGTATGATGTAAAAACGTTGACCTACTTTTCCAACCCTGATGGTTTTAATAACAACACTGTTTATGCTATTAATGAAGATGTAAATGGTAATCTTTGGTTTGGGACTGACCAGGGCGTTTATAAATATGATGGAAATACCTTTAGAAATTATAATCAAAAAGATGGCTTGAGCCATATAGATATAAGTCGAAAAAGCATCCTTGTTGACAAATCGGGTACTATTTGGGTAGGCACACATGGCGGTGTTTTCCGATATGACCCATCTGCCGATAGTAAAGGAGGTCAAAGTTTTTCATTATTTAAACAGCTTCCTCCTATCAATGTTGCTGGCATCATGGAAGACAAAAGTGGAAACATTTGGTTTGCTTCCTCTGAAAATGGTGTCTTTCGCTATGATGGAAAAACAATTACCAATATTGCAGAAAAGGAAGGTTTGGGAGATAACTATGCGGGAGGCATGGCACAGGATAAAGCTGGAAATATGTGGTTTACTATGAAAAACGGCATTTGCAAATATGATGGAAAAACTTTAACAGAATACACCCCAAAAGACGGATTAGGTGGAACGGAATTTTGGGGCATATATATAGAACAGTCGGATATTATTTGGGTTACAGCCCGAGGCAGTACTACGAGATTTGACCCTACGGTTCCCTTACCAAATCCAAAAGCGTTTACTGTGTTTACATCTGCTAACGGTTTAACTTGTTGTGTTCAAAGTATGTATCAAGATAAGTCAGGAAATATGTGGTGGGGTGCAGGGCAAGGTCTTTTTCGGTTTAACGGCTTTCGGTTTTATCAAGTTATGAAGAATGGCCCTTGGTAGTATTAACAAAATTAGACGACACAATAGAATTGAAACAAAACACGCGGAAAATAGCACGAACGCACAACATCGGTTTGGCAATATGGCGGCTGAAGCGCTTCTATGAAACATTTTCCGCTGAATCGGAACAGGTCGTGCAGGGTTCAAAATCAGGAATTCTAATGCTAAAAATCCCCCACATCGCCAAGCCGTGTCCGTGTGCGACTAGAATCAAGCAAACCGCAAGGTTATCAAGAATGCTGTAAAAAAGCTGGAAGGCACCAAGAGAAGCCTATTCATGTGCGGGGTTCGAGCGAACAGAACGGCCGACAAAACTTGCCGATCAAAGTGAAGCGGAGGAACAAATGAGGCATGTTTGGAATCAACTGAACCACAGGCTACTAAAGTGGGTTAAATGGGAGAAGTGTTTGTACAAAAAGGCGGCGGTCGTCTGGCTAAAGCAACAGTACAAGGACAATCCCGGTTTATTCCACCACTGCAAATTGGTGCATCCGTAATTGCGATTTATAAACAAGAAGAGCCCCCGACAAATTGGGGCAGGCTGTGTGAAGGGAGACTTTCATGCACGGTTCCGTGAGAACGTGTGGGTGAGATTCCCGTGCATGACTCGATTATCGGCAAGGCTAAAAACTGACAAGCCTTTAAATAATAGGTTGACTAAAAAATGAAACAAACAAAGCCACTGCTTAAAATAATCATACCAATCGTTGCAATAATCTGTGCAGTGGTATTCATACCCTGGGTTGTGGTAAGGGCGTGGTTAGCACCATTACCAAATACAGTTCAGGAGCAAGTAGATGATGCTTTAAAATATAATCTGGACGGCATTATTGTATATGTAGATCAAAAAGGTAAGCCACCAGCATTTTACATGGCTGGCTGGAAAGATAAAGAAAACAAAGTGCCGGCCGACCCACAAGCATTATTTAAGATTGCAAGTATCAGCAAGTTGTATATTGCTGTAGCTACCGCTAAAATAATTAATAGCCCAAAATTGTCGCTTAATGACACACTCGCTAACCTTTTGCCAGAACTTGTTGGAAGAATCGAAAATGCAGATAAGATTACCTTGAGAATGTTGCTACAACAACGTAGCGGTATTCCTGATTGGATTGATGACCCTAAATTTCCATGGGACAAGCCGCCAACGGATGTCAACAAGGTTTTGGAACTTATATTGGATAAACCCTCAGAATTTAAACCGGACAGTCGGTATCACTATTCCAACACAAATTATCTATTGATTGGTAAAATCCTTGATAAAACTTTAGGCTACAGCCATCAACAATATATCAAAACTGAAATTTTGACTCCTCTTGTGTTAACTCATACTTATGGATTACTGAGTGAGGTGGATTCTACCAAGATTGTGAGTGGGTATGACTCTCATTATGATAAGGATGTGAAGATGCTTGATTTTGTGTCCCCTGGTAGCTCGATGGTTGCTACAGCACAAGATGTGGGTATTTTCTTGAGGACATTGAATGATGGCTCCTTATTAAATAAAGACGAGCAGGCTATATATTCCTCTGTTTATAAGTATGAGCATACCGGCTTATTACCCGGATATCAGAGTATAGCCCGATATCATAAGGATATTGATGCAGTGGTGATTCAGTTTGTAAATACCAGTGGCGGAAATGCATGAGCCATATCGGAAATTGTATATGATAATATCGTGAAGATTCTGAGGAAATATGGTTCATAAAAATGTATATAGGGTCGCTGAATGAAAAAGTGACAGTTGTTTACGACACGTTCCTTAGCTGCTTTTACTTCAAAAGATCCTGCCGATAAATAGGATTTGCTAATACTCGACAGACAGAAATTGAAGAATTTTTTTATAAACTATCAGACGAATAGACTTGTTCTGCCATAAAGAACTGACAATCAGAAGTAGTAATATTAAAAAACCAATATCGGCAGTCCTGAAGTATGAAAGTTTACGACCTAAATATCGCTTTGTTGCAACCGGAAACGGTAACGGAGCTTTATTTGACGAAACGGAAATTTGACGAGTTCCCGGTGCGCATTTTGGGTATGAAAAACTTAGTGGTGCTGGATTTGTCGTCCTGCAAACTGGTTCAAATACCCGAAGAAATCGCTAATCTTGAAAAACTGCATACCCTCATCCTGAATGACAATGCGGTGCGGCGTTTGCCGAATTCCATAGCGCGCCTGCCTTTGCGCGTCGTATCGCTCGAAACCAATGCGTTAACTGCAATACCCGAAGTCCTGTTCCAATTGCCGCAACTGCGGGAATTATCCTTAGCCGGCAATTTTCTGCGGGAATTACCAGTACCGCTATTCGAGATGAAGTATTTGGAAAAACTGAACATTTCGGACAACCAGATAGCCGCACTCCCGGAAGACATCGGGAAACTGAAAGCGCTGCGCCAGTTGAAAACAGGAAACAACCCGTTGTCTAAATTGCCGCCCCAATTATTTCAATGCCGAAAATTAGAAGAACTGGCGTTAACCGGCAACCGCCTGACCAAAATTCCCGGCGCTATCGGGCAATTAACCCTGCTTGAAAACTTAGATTTGTCGAACAACGAACTGGCGGCTCTTCCGGTCGAAATCAGCTGTTGCCAACAGCTGCGCCGCCTGAACCTCAACCGCAACAAACTGACCAAACTCCCTGAATTCGACCGCCCTTTCAAATACCTGATTCAGTTCGACGCCGGGTATAACTTCCTGAACCGCCTGCCCGACTGGATACAGCAGTGTACGCGGGTAGAAAACATCAACCTTACCGGGAATCGCTTGCGCAGCTTACCGGGGTTCTTGAGTGCGTTGCCCCGGCTGACTAAACTCAATGCTGCCGGAAACATCCTCCGAAAATGGCCGGCGCTCCCGGATACCCTCACAACCCTGAATTTAAGCAACAACCCCATCGCATCAATCCCCAACGACATTGGGCACCTCACTAAGCTCGAAACCTTGCACCTTGATCAAACAAAACTGAGCAGATTGCCGGCTCAATTCAAATTTCTGCGGGCACTGGAAACGCTTTCCGCTAAGGACGTACTGTTGCAGGCACCACCCAAGAGCCTGTTTTACATGCATCATATCCAGCGCATGGACGGGTTATTGCCGCCAAAAGAAGCCGAGATCGTCAGATTATTGTGGAAAACAGTCCGGAAAATTCCTCAATCCGGGAAACTGCTTCCCCTCCTTTATCAGGTGGCAAAAGGACGCAAGGAAGTTTTGTCAAAAGTGAGCGTTCGCGCGTTGTTGCTGTTGCACCAACACGAAGACCTCGAATTCCTGATCCGGAATGAATTGTTTCGACGCAGCCGGGAGCAGCCGGAGCAGGCATTGCAGGCCGGCAAAGTATTGTACTGCGCCGGAGCAACGGCATTCGACCTTGCTACCCTGGCCGCACGGGTTGAAAAACAGGGGATCCGGTTGGTTAACCGGCCCGGCGTCGACACCACGCACGTCCTGCTGGGCAAACACCCCGAATTTTCTCCGGCACTGTCAAAACGCACCCTGATTTTTATCAACGAACTGGTGCTCTCGCAATTCCTTGACCATGCAGAACAACGTCCCTTAGCCCTCAACCCCACCCCTGAAGTGATTGCCAACCTGCGGCAGCTCTTGTTTCACAAAGAACCCACTAATATCGAAATTGCGCTCCGCATGATGGAAGCTGGCGGTGTTCCAAAAGCCTTACTGAATGAATTACTCGTACTCTGCTTTGCGCGACATGCAGGGCTGCCGGAAGCGCTCAGCAAAATGGCAGAAGGATTGCTGAAATTGAATGTAGGGGAAAAGGAGCAGCAGGGGCTTTTCGGGATGCGTGACGCAGCCATGCTTTTTGGAACGCCCGAATCAGGGCGTGAAAATGTCGGGATAGGAGGTCTGGATATTATGCTTGCCGGGAGTGCGTTCGACGCGGCAAGCATTGATGCCGGCTTTAAGGAATACCTAAACAACAGGTGATTACTTATTTTACCAAAACACACCCACTCCCCAGATACAAGCCCAACACAGCAAAAGTTCGCCTAAAAAGACCACGGCAATAAATTTCCAGAAATTCATGCGAATAACCCCGGCTACATAAGACGCCAGGTCGGTTGGCACCACCGGGAAAAATGCCCAAAAAAACAGGAACAGCATGCCGGAAGGTCTTTCTAACTGCTCCCGGATCTGTCCCATTTTTTTCGGGTATTTATTGGCAAAGTAATCGTTGAGCCCCAACCGGTCAGCAAAATAATAGATCATCGCCGAAGAGGCCAGGATGCCGGCCATAGAGATGAACAAAACCAAAAAAGGCTGGAGTGGGAAGATCAGCGCGCCTGCAAGTACCAGCGGCGTACTGGGCAGCAGCGTAAACCCACGGATGACGGATAGCAGGGAATAAATTACAACAAGTTGCTCTTTATGCTTTAGCAGATAAGTTGCAAGGTATGATGCTGTAAAAACTTCGGGATACAGCAAATAGTACAGGCCGCAAAAGCCAATGATGGCAATCCAGGCAAGAAGAATACCCTTTCGGGCAACAGAAAGATAGCGGTTCATTCAGGAATTTTGTGAAACCAATCGGGCGGGCCATGGAGCATCATGACAGCCAAGTCGCGAAGCAAAAGTAAGCTTTACCTGCCTAAGGGTTCAAAAAAAAAACGGAGCCTCGTCTGGGAGGCTCCGTTTTAAAATGGAGGCGAATCTTTTTTGCCCGGAGTACAGGACTATATCTTATTGGTCTATTCCTTCACCACCAACTTCCCGCTTCCCAGCGCCCTTCCTCCCGCATCCAGCAGTCGCAATGCATACCAGCCCGACGGCAAAGGTTCGGTCAGCGACAGTCGCGTGCCGTCAAAGGCAATCCGGCGTATTTCGCGACCGTGCTGATCCGTGATGATGAGTATTTTGGTGCCCGCAAATGCATGCAACAACTCGAGTACGGCTGCGCCCGGCGTTGGATTGGGATAAATTTTCCAGCCCAAATCAGCGCCTGGATTGCTTACCCAGTTGATGATTTCGACGAAATTTTCACCGATGGTATGGAAAACCGTATTGGTCAGCACCGGCTCGTTGAAATCGAAATAGATGGCGGCGGTGTTTTCCACCCGCGTTTCCAGCGGGGTGTCTTCCCGTGAGCGGATGTAAAAATCTACAAATCCGTTCGAGCCTTCCTGGTTCGTGGTGCTGTCGGGCAGCAAAATGTTGTCGAACGTAAAGACCAACGTGCGTTCGCCCTGAATATTGAGGCGGTTGGCGTGGCTGGCGTTACCCCGGCGCAGGGTGGTCATATCTAACCACGGTGCCAATTCATCGCGAATAACCACGGTGAAGGCCGTATCGGTGCCGGTATTCTGGAAACGGATGCGGTAGTTGATTTCATCGCTGGCTTTCAGGTAGTGGTTTTCGCCATAACCGACGGGCAGCGCGCTTTTGTCGTTGGGGTCGTAAGAACCGATGTTTTCCAGACAAAAAATATCGGAAGCCGGGGTGGAGGTTTGCAGGGGGAACTGGTTCGTCCAGCCGGTACTAAAGGTTCCCTGATTGTTGAGGCCACACCCTTCCAAAGAAATGGTGGGGGAGAATTGGGCAAACGGATGCCCGCTTGCCTGTTCGAGGCTGAAGGTGTAAGTAGCTCCATTTGCCGGAAAGGCGAAAAAGGTTTCTTCACTGGCCGGGAGTTGCTCGATGCTGCCGGGGGTTTGCATGAGCATCACGGCGTCTTCAATGACGATGTATTGAACCGGCTCTGCCAGGTCGCCCGTACCACTGTTGAGTACCCGAAATCGCACTTCATCGCCGGCACATTCGCCGCTCAAAGCCAGGTTTGCACCCGACCAGTTGCCCGTGGGGGGCGTACACAGCAGATCCGGCGTAACGGTTACTTCCGAACAATGCGTCTGACCCAAAGCAGCATTACAACTGACCGTTACAAAGACCGCAAAGCTTCTGCACTCGCCGGGTTCAAGGTCAGATAAATTCCAGGTAATCACCTGGCCATTAATGCCCGATGGCTGCAATTGTGAACTTTGATAGGTCAGAAAACCATCCAAAGTCAGGGTCACCACCGGCACAAAAGCCGTTTCCGTTCCCTGGTTGCACACGTTGATGTAATAAACACTATTGAAACACCGGCGCAGCAGGGGTGAAGTCAAGGTAACGCTCAATTCCGGGCAGTTGACGATAACTTGTACCGGGATGTCCACCGTGGCGACTTGTCCGGCAGCGCTCAGATTCGCCCCGGCGATTGGCAGACAAACCTGCCAGGAAGAAGTTGGCCCGCTGGCGCTGATGCTGTAATTGCCCAAATGCAGCGAAAAACTATAGTTCCCGAGTGTGTCAGTAATCGCGTTGAAGGTATCGGTTGCACTGACGGCGGTGATGATCCAGCCGCTCAGGCCGTCTTCTGCGGAAGCTGCGACGCAATTTAGATCAATATCGTTCACCACCCGCCCGTTCAGGGTTGCACAGGATTGCGCTTCGGCGTCAATGAAGCGGGAAATATAAGATTCGCAAGGCAGCCCCGGGATGAACGTGCGCAACTGGTACACGCCGGTTTGGGTTGCGGTAATGGTCAACCCGATGATCGTGCTACCATCCGGAAGCGTCCATTCAAACTGGATGGGGCCAAAATAGGCGGGCGGAGTAATGCCACTTAGTTGGTAGGTATTGCAGCCGGTAAGTCGCACGTACATGTCGTCTATGATGATGTCGCCGTAAGATTGTACAAAAAGGCCGTACGAGGAAGAACAATCGGGAAAGTCCGAATTGGTCGCCGTCAGCGTGTACAAACCGGCGGCATTCACCACAGGGTTCAACTCCGTCGAGGTGTAACCATTCGGGCCGGTCCACAAATAACTAATGTTGGGGTCACTGGGGGTCACAAAGCCCTGAAGGGAGGTCGTGCCGGTTGTACAATTCAGGAAACCGGCTCCGGCGGAGGCGTCAACGACCAGGTTTAAGCCGACGTAAAAGGTTTGCGTTTGAACACAACCGTTGGCGTCCGTGACCTGCACTACGTATTCCCCGGTAGGAAGTCCAGCTAAAACTGGTTCTGCATTCGGGGTACCATTCAAGGCGTATAGATACGGCGGCGTGCCGCCTGAAGCGATCACGGAGATGACACCATCTGGGGTAGACTGGCAACTGGCGGGGGTTACATTGCTGCTGATGACAATAGGGGAAGCACCTTGCGTGATTACGGCACAGGCCGATTCTGCACATCCCCAGCTATCAGTGACAGTGACACAATAAGTGCCTGGCGGGGTGTTGCCAATGGTAGCGCCCGTAGCGCCGTTGCTCCATAGGTAAGTAAATGGGGGTGCCCCTCCGGTTGCGGTTACAGTCATGACTCCGCCAATAAATGAACAGGTGGGAGACTGTACACTGATGACGAGTACGATGGGAGGCAGTACAGTAACCACGGTAGTCGCTGTTGCTTCTTCGCCCAGCGCATCAATTACCGTCAACTGGTAGGTGGTGGTGGTGTTGACAAATACTCCCGGAGAAAGGCAGTCCGCGCAGGATAAATTGGAAGCAGGCGTCCAGGAGTAGCTATAGGGATCCGTGCCGCCTAAAACTTCAGGGAAAAGCTGAACAACTTGCCCGGGGCAAATGGTATAGCCGCTTGGAAGAGAGACCGAAAATTGTTGTGCCCCGACTTTGACCCAAAAGCCGGAGAGCAAAAAGAGCGCGCCTGTAACACACAGGCGGGAGATCATAGTATGCAATTGCATGGGATAAGTTTTTATGGTGAACGTAGGCATTGCTAAGAGCTTTATGATACAAACATCCGGTATGAATTCGATTCCGGCAAACCAAAATTTAAAGAGTTGTAGAATTCTAAACTTGCTTGCTACGATCCAATTTTTACTCAAATCGCTGTATGAATATGTTTTAAATCATTGATTTTTAATAAACATGTAAAAAATGGTATTTTGAAAAATTGATACAGTTTTTTACATTTGTAGAATTCAAGACACTTTGATGATGCAAAAAAACCTGCTCTTTGGACTGATTTCCACCCTCAAGCCATCGGAGGTGGCAGAAGCAGGGCGTTGGTTAGCGTCTCCGGCACACAACCTGCGGGAAGACGTACAGCGGCTTTTTATGGCGTTGACCGGGTCTGATACTTTACAGACAGGCGCATTCAACCGCAGGTATCTTTGGGAAAAGATGTTTCCCGAAACCCCTTTCAACGATCAGGAATTCCGGTTGCGTTGTAGTTACCTGCTGCGGCAGTTGGAAGACTGGATAGCCTGGAAACACTGGCAGGAAGAACAACTGTACCGAGCCAATTACACGTTAGCTGCTTATCGCGAACGCGGCTTGGAGCGCCATTTTCACAAACGACTTTCGTTTGCCCGGCAGCGTTTGGAACAGTCGCCCCTGCGTTCTCCCGATTATTACTTAGCGTTGTACGATTTCGAATCAGAGGTGTATCACCAGGATTCGGTCGGCGAGCGGCAGCGCCCCAAAAACCTGCAAGCTCAGGACGACGCCCTCACCTGCGCCATGATCAGCCTCAAGCTGCGACAGGCTTGTTTTGCCCAGGCGCACCGGCAGGTTTCCGAGACCGATTACCGGATCGCATTGATTGAAGAGGTACTGGTTTGGGCATCGCAATTGCCTTATGCTGAGGCACCGGCAGTGGCCGTTTACCGGGAAGCCTACCATACCCTCACCCGACCCGAAGACGATGCGTCCTTTATCCGTTTTCGCGAAGCCATGATCCGTTGTTTTTCCAATTTCCCTGCGGCTGAAATGCGCGACTTGCTCCTGCTGGCGCTCAATTCCTGCATCCGCCGCATCAATCAAGGGCAGCGGGCGTTTTTGCGCGAAGCCTTCACCATTTATAACCTGGGCTTGGAAAGCCAGTTGCTGCTCGAAGACGGCTGGATCACGCCCTACACCTACAACAACATTGTGGGCATCGCCATCCGCTTAGAGGAATTGGCCTGGGCGGATGATTTTGTGCAGCGCTATTGCCACCATTTGGAGCCGGAACACCGCGACCTGCATTTTGCGCTGAATGCCGCGCGGTTGGCTTACGCCAGAAAAGACTATCGGGCCGCTTTGCTGCACCTGCAAAGTGCCGATTACCGCGATTTTTTCCACAACATGATGGCTCGGGTGCTGCAAATAAAAATTTATTACGAAACAGGAGAAAATGAACTCTTAGCCACTCATCTCAAAAACACCCGGGCTTTTTTGCGCCGCCGCCGCACGCTGAGTTACCACGAAAAAAACTACCTCAACATCCTGCAATTGACCGAACAACTGCTGCGCCGCAATGCTTTTGACCGCACTACCGCCCAACGCCTGCGCGAGCGCATTATCGCTACCGACCCGCTCACGGAAAGAGAGTGGTTGCTGGCGCAATTGTAAGGATTAGTGATTATGTTTGCAGGTGAACAACCAACACCTAAACCTCATGCTATCTTCATTTTTTAGCTACAACCAGAATTTTGTCATGTTTGGCAACGAACATGTGACCGTGTTGATCCTCACGGTATTACTTGCTGTTTTTTTGCCGCTTTACGCAAAAAAATACCTGAGCGAGCACAAGCAAATTGCGCTGTCGCGTGCGATGGCTGTCCTTATTGCGTTTTCGGTCGTGTTTTACATCCTTGTTCGGGTGGCGCACGGCTACTTCGATCCGAAAACTGACCTGCCTTTTGATTTGTGCAACATTATTGGGCTGGCTTTGCCTTTCCTGATGTGGAAACCTTCCTACCGGGCGCACGAAATCCTGTATTTCTGGATCCTGGCGGGCACACTGCAAGGGGTGCTGACCCCACATTTGGTAGACAGCTTTCCCACGTTTACGTTTTTTAAATTCTGGATCACCCACAGTGGTTTGGTTATCTATACCATCTACATCTCCGTGGTTTTCCGGTTTTATCCCACCCGAAAAAGCATCCTGCGCGCCTTTGTGGCCATTCAGGCTTACGCCGTGATGATGTTTTTGGTCAACTTGCTCGTGGGTTCCAACTATGCGTACTTGCTGCACAAGCCGCCCACCGCTTCGCTGCTGGATTTGTTTGGCCCTTGGCCCTGGTATATTTTGGCGCTGGAGGCGCTGGCGCTGGTGATTTTTGGGCTGTGTTACCTGCCTTTTTGGCGGGCGGAACGGGCAGAGCCCGTTAAATAGGAGACACGAGGCCGACACCTCGCGTTAGCATCGGTCTTTATAGTCCGATAGCTGCGTTCATTTCGACCGCGCTCAATGACCGGTCGTTGAGCGATGTCGAAACGAACTCCCGTTTTTGTGGCCTTCGCATGCCTTGCTCTCGAACGCTAAAAGAACAGACACCGACTAAACGGACGGACACTATTTACCCATATCTGTCCGGAACCTCGCCAAAGTGAAGACGTTGCTGAGGGAATGCAGCACTGCAATCTGCGGAATCCCCGTCGTTCGTGTTCCCCGGGAAGGCATCAATGGGAGCACGAACTACGCGAACGACACAGACGACGCGGAGAGGAAAGCGCTGAGAACACAGCTTCCAGAACATTGGTGAACCGGATGGTCAATAGATATGATTTTTGAATCAAAAAAAAATGCCAAGCTATATACTGTATTTGTAACTATCCAGCCGCCCCTAAATACTTATGATTTCCGACCTCTCCGAGGTCGGGAAAACATTGACATGCTACATTTCTACACACCTCGGACCTCTCCGAGGTCGGATGGCAAACAGCATTTCACAGCGGCTGGATAGCTAATATTTTTTTTCACCCCTGTCCTTTCTATTTTTATGTTTCCGAAAACGGTCGCGAAACCCGGGTCAAACAAGGATGACGCGCTGTGTAGCCGCTGATTTCAGGAATACTAAAAATTGCGAAGGGCATCAAAACCATTTTTAATGCCACTAAACCATTATGGGGTTCTCAAGGGAATTCCAACCCATTTCCGCAACAGTTGGACTTCCAACAACCACTACCAAGTCCGGATTGACACCGGGAACGATTTTTTTCGAATTGCCGTGAATGTGCGTTCCAAATTGAAGCCGAACGACCTTTTTTATCAGATCATTGATGGTTTTCAGCACCCGGTTCTGGAGTTTATCAAAAATTTGCCGACAGGATTTTCCCCTTTGGGCAAAAAAGCCAACGACGGCTCGCTGGACTACATCCGGGGCAACCTGCTCAATGTTCAAAACATGAAAGTGATTCCTGAAACCCAGGATGGCAAAAACAACGATTTGAACGACCATTTCGATTTTTACGTCCAGCGAGCCATCAAGGAGAAAGCGACCATTTATGCTTTTGGCGAGCGCTGGTTTCCGGCCAAACCGAACGACAAATACTTTCCGGATACCCCCGACCAGGGCATTCATGACATCCACATGAACCAGGGCAATGCTGCTCCTGGTCAGTTTGCCAAAGATAACGGCGTGTGGCAAGACGGCGGGATGATGCTCCATTTTCCGGAAAACGACAATTGGGTGGCGCTTTTCCTGCGGTTCCAGTCACAGGCTATCCATACTAATAATATTACCGGTGCGCCCTTACCGGGTCAACCGCCACCTGATCCTGAACCCGGCCCAGGCATCGTTTCCGCGCCTTCAATCAAGATCATGGCAGCGCTCGTCAATCCGGCCGGGCTGGAAGAAGGCAATGAAAAGGTGCTGATCTTCAACCCAACCACCTCTCCAGTAAAACTCGATGGCTGGTCGTTGGTCAATAAAATGCAGAAAGGACACCCATTGGCCGGTACAATCCCAAGCGGAGAAGTCAAAACCATCAATATGCCGAAAACAGTGCCCCTGTCGAATGACGGCGGAACCATTACCCTGCTCGACAATGTAACACAGAAAATAGACGGGGTGAGCTACACCAAAGTACAAGCGAAAAAAGAAGAAGGCGCCTGGTTGGTGTTTTAGGAGCATGTCCATCCTCCCAAAATGCAGCTTTTTTTTAGCGCGCTCTACTGAATCTTGACGACCTTAAAAGTCTGCACCTGCCTGGAACCTGCGGCTACAATGCGCAGCCAATACATTCCGGCAGGGTACGGACTCCTGTTCCATTTTGCAGTAGCCGCTCGCGCCGAGGCGCCGGCCTCGCATGTCCTATTCTGCGGGTTTTGCCCGCATTAAAAACCGCCGCATTTGGCAGACAGCTATCGGACTATAAAGACCGACACGCTCCTTACCGGGATGCGCCTTCGTTTTGATTGAAAAATAGGAAATATTTAGCACAACTTGTCCCGCACAACGTGGTAGCTGTGGGAATAAGTTTACTGATACAGGAAGCGGACTAAAGCCCGCGAAACGAAGCAGCGCACACGCTATACGCCTCGTCAGCACTTTGTTTCGCGGGCTTTAGTCCGCCTTGATCCATGGCCATATTTATTTCCGCTGACAAGTGGTAAAAAGCTACAAAAAATAAAAACTAATTGTATTTTGTCAGTAAGAACAAAATTGTTGAATGGGAAAGAGGTGCTGTTGGAAAAACCTCATCGCAATTCCATTGCTGCAGCTGAATCGGAGTTCAGCGGTACACCGCAGGGGTTCCCCATTGCTGCCGCTGAATCGGAGTTCAGCGGTACACCGCCTGCCCCCAAAAGGGGGATTTTTTAAACCTCTTTCCCCCCGCCTTGTTCTATTTCCATCAATTTTTATAGTTTCATCCCTGTTAAGTGCTGGGACAATATGATTTCACATTTTGGACTTGGCCTTTTTGCCTAATTCTTCGCATTTTTTTCGGCCCGATGCGCTGCATCGAACCTCAAAAAATACTTGACTTAGACAAAAATTCCGGCGTTCAATTCTGTCAAACAATTCTGTCGTAGCACTTATTTGATCACATTCAATCCTTGGAGCATGAAAAACCTTAAGTTTTTGCTATTGACCCTGCTGGCCTTTACCCTGCTTTCCCAACCCGTTTTTGCCCAGAAGGAAAAGGGCAACGACGACCCGAAAAAAGAAAAAGAAGGCGACAAAAAAGACGCTGAAAAAAAATACCCCGATATCATCACCGCGGACGCCATCACCGATCAGGGATTGTTTACGGTTCACCAAGTGAAGGACAAATACTACTTCGAGGTTCCTCTTTCCCTGCTGGGCAAAGAAATCCTCGTAGTGAGCTGCATTTCCGGCCATGTGAAGGGCCTCAACTTTGGCGGGGCAGGCATGAGAAGCCGTCCGCAACAAGTCGTCCGCTGGCAATTGCAGGGTAAAAACGTGCTGCTGCGTTCGGTGTCCTACAACAGTGTGGCGGATGAAAACCTGCCCATTTATACGTCGGTCAAAAACAACAATTTTGAACCGGTGGTGGCCAATTTTGCACTGGCTTGTTACAATAAAGACAGCACGGCCATTGTGTTTGAGCCTGGTTCGTTTTTCACCACCGACGTGCCCATGATTGGTGCCTTGTCGGACAACGAGCGCAAAGAATTCGCCATCAAAGGGCTGGAAGAAAAGCGCAGCTACATCGAGTCCATCAAATCATTCCCCGAAAACACCGAAGTGCGCCACGTGCTGACCTACAAAGGCGATAAATTACCCGATAACCAAATCACGGGCACCCTTTCCGTCGGTATGAACCAGTCGTTTATTCTTCTGCCGGAAACGCCTATGCGCCCGCGCCTGTCCGATGACCGCGTCGGTTATTTTTCCCTCCGCCAGATTGATTATGGCTTGGACGAACAAAAAGCTGCTGCACGCCGCTACATCACCCGCTGGAAATTAGAACCGAAAGACGTTGCCGCTTACAGAAGGGGAGAGTTGGTCGAACCCGTCAAACCCATCGTTTACTACATTGACCCCGCTACGCCGGAAGAATGGCGGCCGTACCTCAAACAGGGTGTAAATGATTGGCAAAAAGCCTTTGAAAAAGCCGGTTTTAAAAACGCCATCATGGCCAAAGACCCGCCGAGCAAGGCTGAAGACCCCGACTGGAGCCCCGAAGATGCGCGCTATTCCGTAATCCGCTACGTGGCCACCGATATCCAAAATGCGATGGGCCCGCACGTACACGACCCCCGCACCGGCGAAATTCTGGAGAGCGACATCATCTGGTACCACAACGTGATGAACCTGCTCCGCAACTGGTTTTTCATCCAAACCGCCGCCATGAACCCGGAGGCTCAAACGGTGAAATTTAAAAAAGAACTGATGGGCGAACTCATCCGCTTCGTTGCAGCGCACGAGGTTGGCCACACGCTTGGACTGCCCCACAACATGGGGTCGAGCTGCGCCTATCCGGTGGATTCTCTGCGCGCGCCGGGCTTTGTGCAGCGCATGGGCGTTGCGCCTTCCATCATGGATTACGCGCGTTTCAATTACGTGGCGCAGCCGGAAGACAAAGGTGCCGGATTGATGCCGGCCATCGGCCCTTACGACGATTGGTCCATCCAATACGGCTACACTTGGTTTCCGGATGCCCAAACTGTGGAAGAGGAGAAAGACATCCTGCACCGCATGGTTAAGGAGCGCGCAGGCAATCCGATCTACCGCTACGGCCAGCAACAAGGCCGGGTGCTCGATCCCAGCGCCCAAACCGAAGACATCGGCAGCGACCCTGTGGCAGCGAGCTTATTGGGCATCGCCAACCTGAAGCGCATCACGGCAAAACTGATTGAATGGACTTCAGAACCCGGAAAAGAATACGATGAACTCGCCGAACTGCATGGCAACGTAATCGGACAACTCCGACGCTATGTAGGCCATGTAGCCAACAATGTCGGCGGCGTGTATGAATACGATAAAACCTCCGATGAAGCTGGCGCAGTTTATACCCACGTGCCAAAAGAGCGCCAGGCAGCCGCAGTCCGCTTTGTGAACGAACAAATTTTTAGTACGCCCAATTGGCTGATTGATAAAGACATACAATCAAGAATCGGTTCAACCGGAGCGCTGGCGCAAATCAACGGCCTGCAAACCGGTGCCCTCAGCACCCTGTTCAACGCCGACCGCCTCAACCGCATGATGGAAAATGAAACCCTGAACGGGGCTGCCGCATACGCTGCTTCCGCCCTGTTCGACGATACGCGCAAAGCGGCGTTCAGCGAATTGCTTGCCGCAAAACCCGTTAACGCTTACCGGCGCAACCTTCAGCGGGCTTACCTCGCACAAATGGCCGACCTGTTGGCGCTGTCCGGCAACCTGTACGAACAATCGGACATCAAAGCCAATGCGATGGGCACGTTGAAGCAGATCGAGAGTGACCTCAACCTTGCCAAGCCTAAAATGCTGGACAAAACTTCCAAAACACACGTGGAAGACCTGCTTGTGCGGATCAGCGCGATTAAAGAGGCTCGGAAAAATGGAACGGTAGCGACGCCTACAGCAAGGCCGGAGGCAGTAGGAGAAGAGGGGATGAAGGGATGTTTTGAGGAGTAGGAAGTTTTACCACCCTGTTTTATACTTCGTTGCAACGGGGTTTTCCTCGGGGTGGAAAACCCCGTTGCAGTTGAGTTTAACGGTGCCTTACCACAAAACAGGTATATCGTAATTAGAGAAATGCGGGTCTTTTGTAACGATGGTAAGTCCTTCGACGGAAGCCTGCGCGATGAGCATCCGGTCGAATGGATCGCGGTGAATCATAGGCAATCGTTCAATCAGTAAGGTATGAGCAGGTGAAACTCCCAAAATTAAGGTGTCGCTTTCTTCAATTTTCATCAATAATCTGCTCAAGTGGTTTGAGTAATATTAATTTGCGAAGTCTAACCTTGATAGCTATTTCCCAAAAGGAGATTACACTAACGAACTTAGCATTTGCAGGAGATTCAATCGCAGATATTGCTATCTGGCTGAGTTGGGGATCGTTCTCACCCATGAGGGTATGAGTATCCAATAAAAGATTCATTACATATAGTCTTTGAAATCCGCAAGTGGCTCGTCAAAGTCGGGCGACATAACGAACATGCCTTTTGCCCCGCCAAATCCAGGTTTGGCCTTATATCCTGGCATATCCGGCTGCTGCACTTTACCCTCGCGGCTCAATAAAAACTCAATGTAGTCCAGTACTTGTTTTTTCAGGTGTTCCGGTAGTAACTCAATTTTGGAATACAATACTAAGGTACTCATCGCGTTCGTAATTTTTTGTTGACAAAATTACGGAAAAAATAGGCAATCAATCACCACATTCCCGGTTTTTTCTCCAGTTTCAACGTAAGTATAAGCTTCCGCAATATTTTCTAAGGGATATTTCCGGTCTATGACGGCCTTGTATCGCCCTTCCTCCGTCATTTTTTTGACGAGCAGCACGCTTCTTTTGCAATCTGAAGGAATGGGGAAAATGACTTTTTTCCCACCAAAAACCGGGGTAATTAGTGGCAGGAAAAGGTTTTGAAGCATCCACCCCAATTCGGAGGAAATATAAACGCCACGCGGATTTAACAGGGGTTTACATTTATTAAACGAACTTTTGCCGACTGCATCAAAAACGTAATCATATTTTTCATTGGATTTGGTAAAATCTTCTTTTAAATAATCAATAACTTGATCCGCGCCGAGCGATTTCATCAATTCCATATTTTTCGTATTGCCAACGGCGGTCACCTCCGCGCCAAAATATTTCGACAACTGAACCGCTGCGGAACCAATAGCGCCGGTAGCGCCATTTACAAGCACTTTTTGGCCGCTTTTCAGGGTGGTTTTATTGATCATATTGTACGCGTAATGTGCACCTTCCAGGCTGGCCGCCGCTTCCTCGTAAGAAATGTTTTCGGGCATTGTGGCCAGCGCTTTGTCTTCCCCCAGGGTCATGTATTCGGCATGGGAACTTAAGCCCATATCGTTGAATCCAAAAACCTGATCCCCGGCTTTAAACGAGGTGACCGCCTTGCCAACCGCTTCAATTTTACCGGAAAAATCAGTTCCTCCAATTGGTTTTTTGGGCCTCAACAACCCCATCCCAAAGCGCATGATGAATGGCTTGGCGCGGAGTATGGCGCAATCGGTTCGGTTAACGGTTGTTGCATATACCCGAATCAGCACCTCGTTATCTTTGGGTACAGGTTTTTCTATGGTTTTGATTTTGAGAACGCTGGGCGGTCCGTATTTTTCGTAAATGACTGCTTGCATGATTGTTCTAAATGTGTTGGTCAATTAGAATGGCATTCCCGTCCGGATCCGTTATAAAAAAACTCGCGGGGCCAAAGGTGTTCTCATCTGCTTCATGCGCAATTTCGACATTGTTGTTTTTCAGGTGTCGCTGAATGTCTCTAACGTCGTCAAACGATTCTACCTTATTGGCGTTTTCGTCCCAACCCGGATTGAAGGTTAGCAGGTTGTTCTCAAACATGCCCTGGAATAATCCAATTAAGGCGTTTCCATTTTTCAGAATGAGGTAATTTTTCTCCAAGCTGCCTCCAAAGACTGTAAAGCCAAGTGTTTCATAAAATTGTTGGGAAGCGCAAATGTCCTTGACGCTGAGGCTGATTGAAAAAGCTCCTAATTGCATGGATTTTGTTTTTTAAAATAATCGCTATTGCTTTTACAAGGTAGCTTTTTTTGCACAGAAAATCAATTTTTGCTCCTCCTCCTTTTCATACTCACAAAAAACAGCAAAAACCCCGAACACACCGTCGCCACGCCAAAAATCGAAAACGCCCGCAGTAGCCAATTGCCGATATTGTCGCGGCTGGAAAAATCCATGGTGTGCAGCATCCAGAGAAAATCGAAGCGACGCCAGGGGCGGTTCCGCACTTTTTGAATCGTGCCGGATTCGGCGGCCACATAGACCGTGGTGTGGCGCGCGTCGTCGAATGATATGGCGTAGGCGGGCAGCGGATTTTCCCGGTATTCGTGGTGCGGATCGGCTTCGGTCAGGTATTCAACAGAAGCAATGGTACCGGAACCTGCATAACCGTTTCGGGCCACTTCCTTCGCTTCCTTTTCGGATAGCGGCGGCCGCAAAAATCCACTCAGGGCGTCGGCGAGGCGCGTCTTTTTTTGGCCGTCTTTTAGGTACACGATCTGCCAGTAAAGCCTTCCCAAAATGGGAACCAACCGCAGTTCCGTCAACCGCGTGACGCCTTCCGAACGCCGTAAACTTTCCAGGGCTTCAATGGGAGAGGCAGACAAGGCGCTTACGGGGAGCAAAGGCGGCGGCTTCTTTTCGTAATCGCCGTGTACTTCGTCCATGTCGCTCCAGGAAAAATACAGCCCGCCAAGCGACCAGGCCAAAAATTGAATGCCGATGAGGACGCCGAGCCAGCGGTGGGTTCGGCGGATGAGGTAGTTGGTGTTCATAAGTCCTATTTGCTGCATAGATAGCAACTTAAAAAGAACCAACGCAGGATTTTCCTGCGTTGGTTCCTCGTTTTCATTGGTGCATTCCACATTGGAAAGCGCATTACTGCTGTTTTTTGGAGGTATGATCAGAGGCAGAAACAGGGAGGAAATACCACATAAATCCCCCCCCCGATATTGGTTCCGTTTTATTCTTTCGGCACTTCTGCTTCTTCCGTTTCGGTATCTTTTCCTTTCAGGTACGTCGGCAGGTTCAGGCCGGCCATATTGAACAGGTCGTTCAGCGGCGGCACGGTTTTCATCATGCCCGATACAAAATTGGCGGTGGTGGTATTGCCGTTTTCTTTGCTGATGCCCGAATCCCACACCGTAATTTTGTCTATCTTGATGTTCTTCACGGCTTCGACCTGGGTTCTCACCAATTCGGGCAGTTTTTCGATGAGCAGCAACTGGAAAGCTTTGGACGGGTCGCCGCCTGCGGCTTCCACCACGCGCTGGTAACCATCGGCCTGTTTAGTCAGGATTTCAAATAAACCCTTGGCTTCTGCTTCCATTTTGGCAAAAATGGCGTCTGCTTCCCCTTTGGCTTGCTCGCGGATTTTTTCCGCTTCGGCCTGCGCCTGGATGATCGCTTTTTGTTTTTCGATCTCTGCCGAAACGATGATGTTCGCAATCTGGCTGGAGCGTTCCCGTTCCGAACGTGCCAATTCGGCTTTCTGTTCTGCTAAATAAGCTTCCTCCAAGGCCATAGCCTGCTGTACTTTTTCGGCAGTTGTGGCGATGCGCAGCGATTCTGCTTCTTTTTCGCGGCGGAGTGCGTCGGAGTTGGCAATCGAAATTTTGGCTTCATTTTCCCCTTGAACAGCGATGGCATTTGCTGTGGCCGTTTTCACACGGGTATCCCGCTCTGCTTCGGCTTTTCCAATCGCCTCTTCTTTCAAGGCAGAAGCCATGCTCACTTCGCGGTCTTTGCGGGTAATCGCAATTTTTACGTCGCGGTCGCGGTGCGTTTCGGCAATCTGGGTATCGCGTTCACGGTCGGCTATGGCTTTGCCCGTTTCCCCGATTTTTTCCTGCTCGGCCACGCTGATTTTAGCTTCGTTGATGGCTTTTGCGGCGGCTTCTTTACCCAACGCTTCGATGTAGCCCGATTCGTCTCTGATGTCGGTCACGTTTACGTTGATGAGTTTCAGGCCGATTTTTTTCAATTCGGTGTCCACGTTTTTGGAAATATTGTCCAAAAACTTGTCGCGGTCGGAGTTGATTTCTTCGATGGTCATGGTGGCAATGACGAGGCGCAACTGCCCAAACAGGATGTCTTTCGACAATTCCTGGATCTGGTCGGCAGTCAGTCCCAAGAGGCGCTCTGCCGCATTGCCCATGCTGTCTGGTTCGGTAGAAATGGCCACCGTAAACCGGCAGGGTACATCCACCCGGATGTTCTGGCGGCTCAGGGCATTGGTCAGGTTTGCTTCGATGGAAAGGGGTTTCAAATCCAGAAAAGCGTAGTCCTGAATAACGGGCCAGACAAAAACGCCGCCACCGTGGATACACTTGGCCGAAGTGCCGCCGGTTCTACCGTAAACGACTAATATTTTGTCGGAGGGGCAGCGTTTGAAACGCGAAATCAGGGCCGAAAAGGTAATGACCGTTACGACCGCAATGACTACAATAAGAATGATGGGTTCCATATAAAAAGTTTTGGTTTTAGATTTTTTCTACCAGCAAAAGGTTGTTGTCCAATAATTCTGTGACGCGCACCATTGCGCCTGTTTCGATTCGGTCGCCTCCGGTAACGGCGTCGAGTTCGTGTACCGAACCTTTCACGCTGATCTGGATGATGCCTTTTCCGCTTTTTGTAGCAGGAATGAACAGGTACACCTGTGCGGTATGCCCCACAGTATCCGAAATGTTAAAAGAGTTGTCTTCGGCCAACCCGTGCAGCAAGGATATCAGGTAGGCAAACAGCGCCACCATCCCTATGCCTACCATAACGGCAATGACAATCAGGACAATCTTACTGGAAAAGGTGTTGTAAAAAGTAATGCCCGACCAGCTGAATCCCAGCAAAAAGTTGATGAGGTTTCGGAAAGAAAACAACTGGAACGGCCCGTCTCCATCGTGGCTGGCGTCGCCGTGAAAGTCAGCGCTCACGCCGTCGGAAGCATCCATCCCGACAAAAGTCATGATGGTTTGAATCAAAAAAATCAAACTGGTAACGAGCGCGACCGACCAGAAGGTCTTTAGCGTGGGATCGAGGTTTTGAAAGAGTTCGAGCATGATAATATTAGTTTCGTTTGGTCAAAACAAATGATGTGCGCGATGCCGTGTACGCAAGGAACACAGAATAAACGACCTTCTTGTTATCCTTCAGGATACCGGTAATTACCGAGATTGTCAAGCGGAGCGCTGTTAGTCACGTTGGTGTGCCGGCGTCTATGGACAAATACTGGCAGTGTAAGGTGTATGTAGTCGGGCAATTGAAGCAAGTTGTACGATGAACAGCGGAGATGGAAACTCAGGGTTTCATATTGCATGTGTTTGTTTGATCCCCCAATATTTGGAGAATTGCCCGCTTTTGCTTTCAATTTTCCGATGAACGGTGCCTTTTTTCAGTTAAACATATCTTAAGGAACGTATCGTAAATAATTTCCCTGTTTGGGCGGTCTCTTTTTTCACCATGCATCGTTGTTTCGGCGGTCACTTAGCTTAAGCTAAGCTTCCTTCTCGCGCCTTGCCTGATGAAAAAATAGCCTCGCCGAATCCAGGTAACTTATTTAGGACACGTTCCTAAAATAGGAATATTGTAAAGGAAGGCATAAAAGTTTCGGGCACGCGTAGTCGTCCCCTTGAGCCTGGCAGGCCAACTACCCCTCCAACGACCTCAAATACAACTCCTCCACTTTCTTTCGCGCCCACGGCGTTTTGCGCAAAAACTTCAAACTCGAGGGAATGCTGGGCTCATTTTTGAAGCAATTGATGTCAATATGATACGCCAAGCCTTCCCAGCGGTAGACTTCCACTAAGTGCGCTAAGATCGTTTGCAGGGTTTTGCCGTGCAGTGGATTATTGGGTTGCTGTTCCATGATTGCGGTAAAGTTAAGGGCAAGTGGGAAATAATCCCTAACTTCGCAACAAGTCTATTTTTACGCAGTCCATACCTTTTCCGCTATGTCTTTTTCCGAACTTGGGTTGTCGGCCCCTTTATTAGCAGCAGTTGCCAAAAACGAATACGCTGAGCCGTATCCGATTCAAATTGCTGCGATTCCTGCGATCTTAGCAGGTAAAGACGTGCTGGGCATTGCGCAAACCGGCTCGGGTAAAACCGCAGGGTTTGTATTGCCGATTTTACAGCAATTTCAAAAAAAGAAAGTTGCCAAAAACAGGTTTATCAAAGCTTTGATATTGGTGCCTACCCGGGAATTGGCGGTGCAGGTCGGTGCGGTGTTTGCGGCGTTCAGCTTAGACTTGCCCCGCCCCGTTAAAACGCTTGCCGTATTTGGCGGCGTGTCCATCAACCCGCAGATGATGCATTTGTACGGCGTTGAAATCCTCGTCGCCACCCCTGGTCGCCTGTTGGATTTATTGGACAGCAAAGCGATGGATTTGTCGGAAGTAGATATCCTCGTGCTGGATGAAGCAGACAAAATGCTGAACCTCGGGTTTAAGGAAGAAATGGATCGGATCCTGCATTTATTGCCCCTGAAACGCCAGAATCTGTTGTTTTCAGCCACACTCGGGAAAGATATTGACACGCTCAAAGAAATCATTTTACACGACCCTGTAAAAATTGAAATTGAGCAGGAAGTGGAAAATCTGGATTTGATCAAACTATCGGGCTACCGCGTGAGCGAAGACCGAAAAGGCCCGTTGTTGCGGTATTTGATCAAAGAAAATGACTGGAAACAAGTCTTGGTTTTTACCTCTTCTATTCACAAAGCAGACAGTATTGTCCATAAACTTAAAACGAACGGCATCAAAGCGCTGGCGTTGCACAGCCAAAAAAGCCAAGGTGCCAGAACCGAAGCGCTGCGGTATTTAAAATCGGGCGAAATCAATGTCTTGGTGGCCACCGATTTGGCGTCTCGTGGCATTGACATTCCGTCGTTGCCCACAGTAATCAATTATGAATTGCCGCGCTCGCCAAAAGATTTTATCCACCGGATTGGCAGAACGGGGCGCGCCGGCGTTCCGGGAGCAGCGATTTCCTTCGTGAGCGCCGATGACGAACTCCATTTCAGGGTGATCCAGAAGAAGACGGGAAGATGGGTGGATATGATTGAATCGGAAGGGCTTAATTTGAAGGGGTATTAGGTAGTTACTGGTTTATTTTCCCTGCCACCGCATCTTTCGCCATATTTCCTGCTGCTTGGGTTTCAAAAAACTCCACGCCAAAATCCGGCTGGTTTTATGTCCCTGTCCCATCGGAATGGTTTTTACATCAAGCGCGCCCGCATCCGCAAGGACGTGGTAGAGACTTTTGAGGTGGTCTGCGTTGGAAACCAAAGTAGAAAACCAAAAACAGGACGTGGCAAATGCTTTGCTTTCGAGAATCAGGTCAGTAATGAAGACTTTTTCACCGCCTTCGCACCACAATTCACCGGCCTGGCCGCCAAAATTCCGGGTTGGCTGCGTGACTTTTTTCTTGTTTAAATGATTCAATTTACGCAGCGTACTGGCCTGAGCCGCTTCCCAGGAATCGTGAAATGGCGGATTGCAAATGACCACGTCAATATATTCGTCTTTCCCAAGGATCCCCTGAAGAATGTTTTTGGGATTTGGTTGCAGCCGGCAAACGACCGCCTTTTTTAAAAAAGGATTGGATTCGATGATGTGGTTGGCTGATTCAAGGGCAATTGCATCCACGTCGGAACCAATAAAACTCCAGCCGTAGGTGGCGTTTCCAATGATCGGGTACACGCAATTTGCGCCAACGCCAATATCTAAGCAGTTTATCTTTTTTCCGGTTGGAATTTTCCCTTGATTAGCGTCGGCCAATAAATCCGCAATATAGTGCAGGTAATCAGCCCGGCCGGGAATGGGGGGACATAAATAATCCGCCGGAATATCCCAGGTTTCGATTTTGTAATACTGCTTCAGCAAAGCTTTATTCAGCATTTTGACTGCCTCGGGGTTGGCAAAATCAATGGATTCGTCCTGAAAGCGATTCAAGTGTACAAAAGGCACCAATGCCGGATAACTTTCCGTCAATAGTTTGAAATCATAGCGCTCCCGGTGCAGGTTGCGCGGGTGCAATTTTACTTTTTCCTCCGGGTGCTCTTTTTTTCTTTGTGGCATGAAAATTTCATTTATTCAAAGGCTGAATCAACTCAAACAACGCCTGTTTGTAGGTCTCCGAAATGGGGATATAAACGTCTTGTATTTTGATGCGGTCTTTTTCAATCGAATCAATTTTATCTACTGCAACCATATAAGACTTGTGGACGCGGCAAATCATCGTGGAAGGAATTTCCTGTTCCAGTTCACTGAACGTTTGCAGCGTCATCAGCCGTTTGTCGCGTGTGTGGATGCGGCGGTAGTTCCCCATGCCTTCGATGTACAGCATATCGTCTAAAAAAACTTTTTCTAAACGGTATTCAATTTTCACAAAGATAAAACGCTTTTCGGGGTTGGGTTCGGTTTTTGCAAAATGCGTCTGTACCCGCTCCACTGCCTGCACGAACCGCTCGAACGTGTAGGGTTTCAGCAAATAATCGGCTACTTTGAGGTCGAACCCCTTGAGCGCGTACTCGTGGTAAGCCGTGGTGAGGATAACCTGACAGGTCAGGGAGGCCGTTTCCAGCAGTTGAATTCCGGAAAGCGCGCCGAGGTGGATGTCCAAAAACATCAGCTCCACCTTGTTCGTTTTCAGGAACACCAGCGCATCCGTCGCATTGTTGAAATCGGCGGCCAACTCCAAAAAAGGAAGTTTTTCGACGTAGTCCCGGGCACGTTCCAGAGCCAGCGGTTCGTCTTCCACGATGATGCAGGTTATTTTCATGTTACAGCTATTTTCAACGCCACACCATAAACGCCATCCGTGTCCTGCACCGACAAGGTATGTTTGCCGGGATAAAGCAACGTCAATCGCTTGCTGATCAGGTTATTACCTAAGCCTCTGAACTCGTTTTTCCGGCTTCGCGCGTCGGACAGGTATTCGTTTTTGCACTCAAAATACACGGCCTGGTCATCCACCCGCACTTTGATTTGAATCGCATGGGCAGTTTTGATGCCTTCCGAATATTTGAACGCATTTTCAACAAATGGAATCAAAATCATGGGAGCGATCCTCACCTGTGCCGCATTCCCTTCTAATACAAAATGGACAAAATCAGGGTTGGCCGTTCTGATTTTTTGTAGTTCAATGTATTTTTCAAGGTAAGTCCATTCTTTGAGCAGTGGAATCTGTTCGGTTTTGGTTTCATACAGCATAAACCGCATGATATCAGACAGTTTGTTTAAATATGAAGAAGCTTTTTCAGCATCTTTCGCAATCAACACGTCAATATTATTCAGGGTATTGAACAAAAAATGCGGGTTGATTTGGGATTTTACTAAGGCCATTTCCATTTCAAAATTCTTTTTGGTCAGGGCTTCTTTGGCGAGGATGTCTTCATACCAGGTGATAAAACCTTTCAGCAACAAGCCCATGCCCCCGTTGAGGAGCGCAATGACGGACATAAACCCGGTAATTCCGATCGCTGAAGTGAATCCGTCGTTAAAAACACCCGGCCCTATGCCAAGCGCGGCAAACAGGGTAAGGCTGATTGAGCCAATCAATCCGCTGACAAGCACAACCAACAAGCCAAACAGAAACAGTAGGAAAATTTTTCGGTGCTTTAAAAACCGGGTAAATAAAACTGAATAAAACGTGTAAAAGCCTAAAATACCAGGGAGAAGCGCAAAATCAACAAGGAATAATTCGAATTTTAAGTCTGAAAAAATGGGGGTCTGGCCAAGATTCGTTCCAAGCTGAAAAAGCATCAAAATAAAAACAAGAACGGTTGAATACAAGATCCAATATCCGGTATGGAACAGTACGACGACCGATTTTTTCATGGATTAACCCTTTTCTTTTTTGGTAAGGTACAACACATAACCCATGATCGTAAATAAGACAAAATACCCAACGGCCCATAAGTGGACATTGGCACCTTGTTGCAGCGTGGTTCCTACATTTCTCAACGTAAAAAAGTTAAGCGGACAATAGGTGTAAGGTATGGTATAGCCATATTCCCATTCAACTGCGGTCAGGGAGGCAACAAGCATGCCTAAGCCAAAGCCCAGCGGAACTAAGAAATTTTTGAAGTGCAGGCTAATCAAATATTGCAACGCCACAATAGGCAAACAATCTACGAAAAACCAGGCATTCTTTTCCAAAAAGTATGCAAAGGGGAAAGCCTGTGCAGGGTAGGCCACCCCAAAAATGACATTTGGGATCACACCCACCAAATAAATCCCGATATTGAACAGGAGCAAAAATTGCAGCATCATCGCCAGAATAACGGCGAGTTTGGCGGCAAAAATAGTCGTCAAATACTGCGGAGTGGTATGCAATTGTTTCCAGGTATTGTTTCGGAATTCGAGCTGGGCAATCAAACTCGTGGCCAGGATGACCCCCATTGGCAATAACAACAAAGCCATGGCTTGCCAGCACATACTGAACAGTTTTTCCCAAAAATCAGGTGCCGCACTGTCTTTTTGGAGGTTATCTGAATAAACCAACCGGGCAATTAAGATGATGGCGGGGATCAGGAAACTGCCGAGCACCACTAACCAGGAGGCTAAACTGCGCCTGGTTTTGAGCCATTCGCTTTGCAAACTATGGATGAAAGAAGTGGTCATGTCAGTTGTTTGTGATGTTCATAAAAATGGTTTCCAAATCGTTATCGCCCCGGGTAATGCCGTAAACATCAATACCTTCGGTCACCAAGCGTCGCGTGATGGCCGCCGTTGCTTCATTGGACAAGGCAGGAAGTTTTACTTTTCCTTGTGCAATCACCGCAGTCGGGTACTGATCTGCCAGAATTTGCAAGGCTTGCTGCGCCTGGTTGACCTCAAAAACTAAGGAAGCAACCTCCAACTGGCGTTGCATCAGCGCCTCCAAGCTGCCCTGAAAAATCATTTTGCCATGGTTGATGATGCCCACTTCCGTCACCAATTTTTCGATTTCGCTGAGCAAATGGCTGGAAATCAAAATCGTAATGCCATATTCCTGATTCAGCATCTTTAGCAAAGTCCGCATTTCGACAATGCCCCCCGGGTCGAGGCCATTGGTTGGTTCATCCAAAATGAGTAAAGAAGGTTCGTGCAGCAACGCCACAGCAATGGCTAAGCGTTGCTTCATGCCGAGCGAAAATTGGCCGGTTTTTTTGGCACCGGTGTTTGGCAAACCTACCAAATCCAGCACCTCCGGGATGCGTTTTTTGGGGCATTGGTACACCTTTTGCCACACCAGCAGGTTTTCTGCTGCGGTCAACTGGCCATACAGCGATGGGCTTTCAATGAGCGAACCGATTTGCCGCAACACCTCCGCCCGGTGGTGTTGAAATGGCTTTCCGAAAAGGCGGATGTCCCCCTCCTGTTTTCGGAGGAGCCCCAAAATCAGGCGTAGGGTCGTGGTTTTGCCGGCACCGTTCGGCCCGAGAAAACCAAAAATGCTGCCTTCTTTGACCCGAAGGCTGATGTCGTCCAATACGCGTTCACCTTTGGTGAATTGGTGGGATAAGTTTGTTGCTTCGATGGAGTACATGGTTGTCGTTGTTTTTGCTTGTGTCCGACACAAAAGAACGATGATTCGTATGGGTTTTAAAATGTAGTACGCCAAAGCGGGTTATTTGGGTTTGAAAGTGGGGTATTGAAGGGTGAATGGATAACTGGCAATCTTCGCCGCAGGAAAGGAGCGCCAGGTTTTTTTGAAAAAATGGTTGAAAATTAAATTTATTCCTTAACCTTTGGGGTTAAAAATTGTATATTTTCATGGAAATCAATTTTGTCACAAAAAAACTAAGGAAACAATTGGCGTCTCCACAAGAGATGATTAAAAATTTTGGCGCAGACCGTGCAAAACGATTGAATCAGCGGTTGGAGGATTTATATGCTGCCGCCAACCTTGCTGTATTACGCTCACTTCCCCAAACAAATTGCCATGAATTGCTCGGCAATCTCAAGGGCTTGTTTGGCGCTTGACATATCCAAAAACTGGCGACTGTTGATCAGGCCTGCACATGATCCGATACCGGTCAAACCCGATGGTGGTCTGGATTGGTTATTGGTTACACAAATTTCCATTGAAGCCATCGAAGACTATCATTGAGTATTTTTATTTACGCAACATCATTAGACGCACAAATCCTCTGTCCGAAAAAACGTTGTCATGACTACCCAAATCACATCCCTTGGCGCTGCCAAATTGCTTCTTTCTCCACCTGGAGATACCCTGCTCGAAACCATAGAAACCTTAGCCATCTCCCAAACAGAATTAGCAGAACGAATGAACTGCCCATTAAAATTAGTCCAGGAAATCATCAAAGGAGAGGCTCGGATTGCGCCGGATATTGCGTTGCAACTGGAAACCGTGCTGGGTGTCCCATCTGCCTTTTGGCTGGAACGGGAACGCCGGTATAGAATGGAACTGGTGGAATAACCTCAAGAATTTTATTGAATCAAGCCCATATATTTCTCAACTCATTCATGCAGCCGCATAATCCGAATAGGCTCTCATAGCCTGGGGTTGAAAGCCAAGTACAATATCGGTGCGGGGCACTCCTTTGGATACCAATACTTCTGCAATTCGTACATCGGTGTTATTCGCCATGAGCCAGATTTTACCGTCAGGCTTGATGTCCAAATGAAACAATGGCAAAAAAAGGTATTTACCATCGTTCCAGCCCACTGTTACTAATTGAAAATGGTTGTTTTCAAAATCAAGCAACACCTGATCCTCCATTCCGGGAACATTCGAAGTAGCGTACTCGCGCAGTGTGGAGGCGATGATTTGCTGATAATGCTTTATCTTTTCCATAATACAATTTGTTCAGTTTGAGGATCAAAAACCACGATTTTAAGGTGAGACTGTTCGCAAAGAAATTCTATATCTTCATCTACAAAGTACTCATAATAAACAGGTTGAGGAACAGCAAGGAACAATATCCGACCTGCTTCTTTTCGATGTAAAAACGGCTGATAGACTAAGTATTGTCCTAATGCTTCAGGCATGTCGTACATGAAGGAATCATGTCGAAAACTCTTAATCTCTACAGCAATTTTTTCAGATTCCCGGATGGCGGCAATCAATTTTTCTGCACCCAAGTCAATGCCCAATTTCCGACGAGTCAATTGCAATGGGTAAGGATCGTGGGTGATCGTATAGCCGTCTTTCTCTAAGACTATCCGTACAATTTCGTGAAATTTATCTCTGGCCATTCCTTTTATATTAATATAAATTTAGAGTGTTTTGTTGATTTTAAGTTAGATTTATTGCTGTTTGACGCTCTGATGACACCAAGGCTCCATCCGAACACAACAACATACCTCGTTTCCGATATCACCTTCTGCGGCACCTCCCACCAAATTCCCCCCAAAAAATTCCCCCCTCAAATTCCCCCCGCTCACCGTATCTTGCACCATCATTCTTTCCAACAACCCTTAATGACATGAAACAACTCCGGCTCCTCATCCCTTTTTTGCTGCTGCTGAGCGCCTGCGGCCCCTCCAACGGGCAGCGCGATTTTTACGACAAGTACACCTTCACCGAGGCGGATACCCTGCGCGGCATGTTGCGCCCCGAGCGCACTTGCTACGACGTGACGTTTTACGACCTCAACATCCGGGTGAATGTGACGGAACGCAGCATCGGCGGGTACGTGGAGATGCAATACAAAGTGAAAGAAGACTTTAGAACCCTGCAAGTGGACCTGTATGAAAACATGAAGCTGGAACGCGTCGTGCAGGATCAAACGGTGCTGACCTTCGAGCGGAAGCACAATGCCGTGTTCATCACCTTTCCAAAACAGCAGAAATCGGGATCGAAAGGCAGCATCCGTATGTACTACTCCGGTAATCCCCAGACCGCGAGCAACCCGCCGTGGGATGGCGGTTTTGTCTGGGAAACAGATCAGAACGGCGATCCTTGGGTCGGCGTGGCCTGTGAAGGCGACGGCGCCAGCTTGTGGTGGCCGAACAAAGACCACCTTTCCGATGAACCCGACAGCATGTCCATCCGCATCTCGACGCCGCGACCGCTGAATTGTGTGGCCAACGGCAACCTGCGCCGCATCGTGGATCAGGGCGAATACCGCCGCTACGAATGGTTTGTGTCTTATCCCATCAACAATTACAACGTCACGGTCAACATTGCCAAATACAGCCGATTTTCGGAGGTGTACACGGCGTTAGACGGCGATACGCTGGCGCTCGACTATTACGTATTGCCCTACAATGTGGCGAAAGCGAAAAAACATTTTAAGCAGGTACATAAGGTGCTGGCCTGCTACGAGCGGTTTTTTGGCAAATATCCGTTCTGGCGCGACGGCTTTGCTTTGGTGGAAACACCTTATCTGGGCATGGAACACCAGGGCGCCATCGCGTACGGCAACAAATACATGCGCGGCTACCTCGGCGGCATGATCCCGCGCGACATGGACTGGGATTACATCATCGTACACGAAACCGGCCACGAGTACTTCGGCAACAGCATCAGTTGTCAGGATCTGTCCGAAATGTGGATCCACGAATCTTTTACCACATACATGGAAGCTTTGTACGTGGAATGCGCCTACAACTACGAAGACGCCGTCCGCTACCTGACCAGCCAGCGACCTTATATTTATAATCGCGAACCCATCGTAGGGCCGGCCAACGTGAACTGGGAAAACTGGGAAGGCAGCGACCACTACTACAAAGGTGCCTGGATTTTGCACACCCTGCGCCACGCCATCAACGACGATTCCAAGTGGTTCGATCTGCTGAAAGGCTTTTATCAGCGCTATGCGATGTCGAACATTACCACGAAAGAATTTGTGGCGTATGTAAATCAGTGTACGGCTCGCGATTACGCCCCGTTTTTCGAGCAATACCTCTACCACGCCTCCATGCCAACACTGCAATACCAATTGGTGCCACAGGGCAAAAACTTGTTGGTTCGCTACCAGTGGAAAGCCGATGTGGCCGCTTTTGACATGCCGGTAATGCTGGGAAAAAAAGGCGCTTACCGAACGGTGCAGCCCAAAACAGCGGGCTGGCAGGAAACGGTGCTGGAACAAGTATCGGAAGCCGAGTTTCGGGTGGCGACCGAGTTGTTTTATGTGGAAGCAGAAAAAACAGAATAAATATGCAAAAAAGCTGAAACTATTTTTGAAGCGCTTCGTAGAAGAAACGAGATGAAACAAAAAAAACCGGCTGGGATTACCAACCGGTTTCTAAACGAGCTTTGAGAGGCTATCTACATACCAAAAAAAGAGGATATCCTTTGATACCCTCAAAATCTTCACAATAGGAGTATCTTTCGCATCTGTGGGTATCAAGCCGTTTATAAGCGACTCTTCAGATGCAAACTCCTTTAAATACAAATCTTTTAGCGATTGCTGATTTACGTTATTGATTTGTTAGTGTGGTCGTCGTCTTTTTCAGAGATTATGATTTGTTGTTTTCATTTCAGTTTCTTGTTTGTCTGTCTTCTTTCCTTTTGACAATACAAATGTCGCATAGCAGGGACTTAAAAATAAGTACATTTTTTTGAATTACTGGATTTTATATTAGCTATTTTATTTTGTTAAAGTATTGATAAACAGTCTTTTGTTGTTAAAAATAATTTTTGTTTTCTGATTAAAAACTTCATAGCTCCCCGCTTTGTTTCCCCCTTCAGCGCATTAAGGAGAAAAAAAATAAAAAAAAATTGCTCAAAAGCTTGACAAACGATGAGCATAACCAGTTTCGAGTGCCTTCAACTTTTTTAAAATCTCCCCTTTTTCATCCACCATCTGCTAACTTTTATCGTTATAGGGTGTATCTTCGGTAAGGAACGTGGCGAAAATAAGTTACCTCGATTCGGCGAGGCTGTTTTTTCATCAGGCAAGGCGTAAGAAGGGAGCTTGGCCTAAGCTAAGTGGCCGCCGAAATAACGAAGCATGGTGAAAAAAGAGACCGCCCAAACAGGGAAGTTATTTACGACACGTTCCTAAGAGCTATTCTTAATTTTGAAAAAATCTACACTTAATGAATCGCAGCATCACCAAATGGGTTGGAATTGGCTTAGTGCTGGTATTGGCAACTGCCGCCACGTATTCGCCAAATAACCGCTACTTCGAGATCATCAAAAACATCGAAATCTTTACTACCCTTTATAAGGAGATCAATATGTATTATGTAGACGACGTGGATCCTGGCAAACTCATGCGAACCGGGATAGACGCGATGGTAGAATCCCTGGATCCTTTCACCAACTACATTTCTGAAACGGATATCGAAAGCTACCGCTTCATGACCGAAGGCAAATACAACGGCATCGGCGCCCTGAGCAAAAAAATCGGCGATTACGTCACCATCACCGAATTGTACAAAGACCAGGCAGCGGACAAGGCGGGCCTTAAACCCGGCGACCAGATTCTGGCCGTGGATGGCAAAGATGCCAAAGGCAAAGATCCGGAAGCACTCAACAATGTCCTGCGGGGATTCCCGGGTACGGAGGTGGAGTTGACGATCCTGCGACCGGGCAAGACCGGGGATTTCAAAGTGAAGCTCGTGCGTGCAGAAGTGGAAGTGCCTAATGTACCCTATTTTGAAATGGTGGATGGCGACATTGGCTACATTACGCTGACGACCTTCACCCGGGCGGCTGGCATGAACGTGGCGAACGCGCTGAGCGAACTGAAGAAAAAGCACCCCGAAATAAAAGGGGTCATCCTCGATTTGAGGGACAACGGAGGCGGTTTGCTCAACGAAGCCGTGGACGTTTGCAATGTATTTATTCCGAAAAACGAATTGGTGGTGACCACCAAAGGCAAAGTAAAGGAATGGGATCGCAGCTATAAAACGAACGGAACCTCAATTGATGAAAGCATTCCGCTGGCAGTGCTGATAGACAAAGGTTCGGCTTCGGCCTCCGAAATCGTGAGCGGCGTCATTCAGGATTACGACCGGGGCATCCTAATCGGCCAGCGCTCGTATGGCAAGGGGTTGGTACAAAACACCCGCGACATCGGCTACAACTCGAAAGTGAAGCTGACGACGGCCAAATACTATATTCCCAGCCAGCGCTGTATTCAGAGCGTGGAATACAAAAACGGCGAGCCGGTTGAAATTGCCGACGCGCGCCGCACCGCCTTTAAAACGCGCAATGGCCGCGAAGTCTTAGACGGCGGTGGGGTGAAGCCGGATCTTATGCTGGATCATGCCGCTGATATTCCGGTGGTGAAAAACCTGATCGCGCAAGACCTCATTTTCGATTACGTTACGCAGTATTGCTTAGCGCATCCAACCATTGCGCCGGTGCTGGATTTTCGGTTCACCGGGTTTGACGAATTCGTGAAATTTGTTGAACAACGCAGCTTCCAGTACGATTCCGACGCTGAAAAACTGCTGAAACAGTTGCTCGAAGCGGGCAAAAAAGAAGCACTTACACTGGATGCCGACGTGAAAGCCATCGAAACGAAAATCAAAGCGGCCAAAAAGACCGAAATGCTCAAACACAAAGACGCCATCGTGGATCTGATCGAAAAAGAAGTGGCCGGTCGCTACTACTACCAGAATGGCAAAATCCAGATTGGCCTGCGCAACGACGAAGAAATCAAAGAAGCGGTGAGTGTGCTGCGCGACGAGGCGAAATACAAGAAAATTTTGGGCGGGTAGGCGCGACCCTCGCGGTCGCCCAAAAATTGCGACCCCACGGATAACATGTTCCTTTCGCATGCTACATACAAAAAAGTCCCGCCGGCAAGCGCCGGCGGGACTTTTTTGTGCTCGTTAGGCACTACTTACACATCCACCTTCGCATACCGGGCATTCGCCTCGATAAAAGCGCGGCGTGGCGGCACTTCGTCGCCCATGAGCATCGTGAAGATGCGGTCGGCTTCCAACGCGTTGTCTACGGTCACTAATTGCAGGATGCGCTGCTCCGGGTTCATGGTCGTTTCCCAAAGTTGTTCGGCGTTCATCTCTCCAAGACCCTTGTAGCGCTGTACGTGTACGCTGTCTTCTTTCCCGCCTGCAAATTGCTCAATGAGCACTGCGCGCTCCTGGTCGTTCCAGGCATAAGCGGAATTTTTGCCCTTGCGCACCTGGTAGAGCGGCGGTGCGGCAATGTAAACGTGTCCTTTTTCCACCAAAGGCCGCATGTAGCGGAAGAAGAAAGTCAGGATCAGCGTCGTGATGTGGCTGCCGTCAACGTCGGCGTCGCACATGATAACGATCTTGTGGTAGCGCAGTTTCAGGATATTCAGGATACGCTCGCCGTCTTCTCCCTCTTCAATGGTGACGCCCAGCGCCGTGAAGATATTTTTGATTTCTTCGTTTTCGTAAATCTTGTGTTCCATTGCCTTCTCCACGTTGAGGATTTTACCCCTCAGCGGCAGAATGGCCTGGATGTTCCGGTCGCGGCCCTGTTTGGCGGTTCCGCCGGCAGAATCCCCCTCAACGAGGAACAGTTCGCTGTCTTCCGGCGAGCGCGAAGCGCAGTCGGCCAATTTACCCGGCAAACCACCACCGGCGAGTACGCCTTTGCGCTGCACCATTTCACGGGCTTTGCGGGCGGCGTGGCGGGCTGTGGCGGCCAAGATCACTTTTTCGATGATCTTGCGCGATTCATTGGGATTTTCTTCCAAAAAGTGCTCCAGTGCTTCGCCAAGACAACGCGACACGATACCGGTCACTTCGGTGTTACCCAATTCGCCTTTGGTTTGGCCCTTAAACTGGGGTTCCGGCACTTTAACGGACACGACTGCGGTGAGGCCCTCGCGGAAGTCTTCCCCGGAAATTTTAAATTTCAGCTTTTTGAAAAAGCCATTGGCTTCCCCGTAATTGGTGAAGACGCGGCTGAGCGCCATGCGAAAACCGCGTACGTGCGAACCGCCTTCGCGGGTGTTGATGTTGTTTACGAAAGAGTACACCATCTCGGTGAACGAGTCGTTGTACTGCAGGGCCACTTCCACTTCCACGCCGTCTTCTTTGCCGACCACATAGATCGGTTTGTCTGTCAGGCGGTGTTTAGCGTTGTCCAAATACAAGACGAATTCCTGGAGGCCGCCTTCCGAATGAAAAGTTTCTGTACGGAATTCCCCGTTGTCCATCTTTTCGCGCTCGTCGGTCAGTGTCAGCGTGAGTCCTTTGTTTAGGAAAGACAATTCGCGGATGCGCTGGGCGAGGATATCGTATTTGTAAACGACTTCTTCGAAAATCCCTTTATCCGGCCTGAACGTCATAATCGTGCCAGTCTTATCCGACGCACCGATGTTTTTCACTTCGTTCAGCGGCTTGCCTTTTGAATATTCCTGTTCGAAGACGCTGCCTTCGCGGTGGATTTCCGCACGCAGGTACTCCGAAAGGGCATTTACGCAGGAGACGCCCACCCCGTGCAAACCGCCGGATACTTTGTAGGTGTCTTTGTCAAACTTTCCACCTGCGTGCAAAACCGTCAAAACCACTTCGAGCGCCGACTTTTGCAGCTTATCGTGCATGCCAACCGGGATGCCCCTTCCATTGTCCGTAACCGTAATGGAATTATCAGGATGAATGACCGTTTCAATGTGGTTACAATACCCCGCCAAGTGTTCGTCAATGGAGTTGTCTATGACCTCCCAAACTAAGTGGTGCAAGCCCTTGGTGTCGGTGCTGCCGATGTACATCGCCGGGCGTTTGCGCACGGCTTCCAAACCTTCAAGTGCTTGAATATTATTGGCATTATAGTCGCCAGTCTGTGCGCGGAGTTCCTCTATTTCTTTTGTGATTTCCATGGTGCAAAGGTACGAAACAGTTTCGTAACTACAGCGCTTAGATGCAGTAGAAGATCAGAACACGTTATGGCCGGATTTTGTCCTTCAGCTTGCTTATCCCTTCCAAAGCCTGCTGTGTTTCAATGAAAATATCCTACTGTTGTTCAATTGTAAAAAAAAGAATAACTTTGAACAAGAAACACAAACTTAACTTCTTTATCAACAACCTATTTTTTATGAAGCGTTTATCTACTTTATTCCTGGTTTTGGCTCTTTTTGCTTCGGCACTCCCCGCCCAAACCATGAACCAGGTCAAGGTCTCGTTTGAACATAAAGCCGGAAACGGGTTCATGTCTATTGACCACAGCGTTTTTCCAATCTGGAACAACAAAACCGTAAAAATTACCCGCGCCGAATTTTACATTTCCGCTATTGAAGTTCAACATTCCGACAATGCGCCAATCCTCCTTACCGACCAATACCTGTTGGTGGATGCTGCCGATCCTTTGGTAGAATTTGACCTGGGCGTTTGGCCTGTGGATGCTGCACAGGGCGTGACGCTGCACCTTGGAGTGCCGCCAGATGTCAACCACCTAGACCCCACTACTTATCCGGCCGGTCATCCGCTCGCGCCACAAAATCCAACTATGCATTGGGGGTGGGCGGCAGGATATCGCTTTATGGCCATCGAAGGCCAAGTGGACAACAACAACGATGGCGTTCCGGAGACCATCTTTGAATTCCACAATGTGGGCGACGAACTTTACAAAACGGTGGAATTGGTCGGTGTGGAAACAGCCGAAAACGGTGTTTTGCACCTGCATTTTGTGCTGGATTACGCAAAGTTGTTCAGGAACATGACCATGTCGGGCAATGTCATTCACCACGGCGCTACAACCATGAATGTAAGCATGATGAACAACAGCGCTGAGGCAGGTTTCATTACCATGCCGGCGGTATCGGCGAACCACGATGTAAGCGCCAATTCGTTAAACCTGTCGGCCTCGCCCAATCCGTTCTCGGGTGAAACCCTGATTCGCTATGAATTGCCAGCGTCGGATGTATTGACGCTGGTGGTGACCAATGCGTTTGGTCAACCGGTGTACACCCTCCGAAATCTACAGGCTAAAGGCGCTGTGCGCTTTGAAAAAGGGAATTTGCCTTCCGGCGTTTATCAATATGCTTTTTATGAAAACAAAGAGTTGATGGCTCATAAGCGTCTTATAATCAGCGAATAATATTGAGATGGGACGTTTTTTGTTACAGATTCTCCCGGGCAGCGTAGGTTATCGGTTGCTGATCGCTGGTGCTTTCGGTTTCCTTTTCGCCTGCGGGAAGGAGGAAGCGCCCATGATCGGAACCGAATATGTACTGCGTGTTCCGAAAGGTTTTCCCAATCCGGAGATTCCGACAGACAATGCATTGACGCCCGAACGAATTGCCTTGGGCAAACGGCTGTTTTACGACCCGGTTTTGTCGAAAGACAGCACGCGCTCTTGCGCATCGTGTCACCACCCTCAGTTCGCTTTTTCGGACACTACTGCGGTGAGTCTGGGCGTTGAAAACCGTGCCGGTACGCGCAATTCCTCTTCGCTGGCAAACGTAGCTTATCAAAAAAAATTACTCCGGGAAGGCGGTGTGCCCACGTTGGAAATGCAGATCCTCGTTCCCATTCAGGAGCACAATGAATTCGATTTCAATATTTTATTGGTTGCAGAACGACTCAACCGGATGCCGGAATACGTAGCCTTAGCCGAAGCCGCCTACGACCGGGCACCGAATCCATTTGTCATCACGCGGGCGATTGCAGCCTTCCAGCGAACCTTGTTGAGCGGGAATTCCCCTTACGACCAATGGTTTTTTCAGGGGATAACTACGGCGGTACCGGAATCTTCAAAGCGCGGCTACGACCTGTTTCAAAGCGAAAGATTGGCTTGTGGGAAATGCCATGAAGGGTTTTTATTCACCAATCAAACCTTTGCAAACAACGGGCTTTATGAGGTCTATCCCGACAGCGGGCGCATCCGGCTGACGGGTTTGGAAGCGGATCGGGCTTTGTTCAAAGTGCCCAGCCTTCGCAATGTAGCGTTGACTGCGCCTTATATGCACGACGGCAATATACCGACCTTAGATGCCATGATTGACCATTACCAGACCGGCGGGAAACCGCACTCGAACAAAAGCCTATTGCTTCGGCCATTCACGCTGACCATGCAAGAACGGGCTGATTTGCTGGCGTTTTTAAACAGCCTGACCGACCAAAATTTTGTCGGTAACCCCGATTTTAGAAATTAATTTGCGTCTGTCTCTATATTCCGTTAGCTGTTTTATACTCAGCCCGAATAAGGGGCTAAGCTGTCCCACATGAGCAGGTGTAACGGAGTAAAGGGAGTCTTGCGGAGTTAAGGCCCTCTGTGAAACTCCCTTTACTCTGCGAGACTCCGTGACATACAAGGAGCCTGCAAGAGGCTGCCCTCAGACGCTTCGCGTCCTCATTATCGGGATCTTGTGTGCCTTGCTCTCGGACTCTAAAGCTCAGACACGGGACTAAATGGACGGGCACTAATTTGCGTTTTTTGTGGCTTGACAATTAGATTTTTATGAAAAAAATTGCTTTCTACCTCTTCTTTTCAACTGCCTGCACGTTCATCGCCTGCGACCCGGATGAAACGTTGGCGACTTACGACCCAACGCCTTACGATTTGGGAATTGGCGATTTTCCGACGCCGGATTTACCTGCCGATAACGCATTGACCATCACGGGCGTGCAATTGGGCCGCATGCTTTTTTATGAGCCGCTGCTTTCAAAAGACGGTTCGCAGGCCTGCGCCGATTGCCATAAGCAGCAAGATGCTTTTTCGGACATCCGCCGGTTCAGTATTGGTGTGGAACAATTGCCCGGAAAACGGCAAGCCATGCCGGTGATGAACTTAGCCTGGCACCAGAATGGCCTGTTTTGGGACGGGCGTTCTCCAAAAGTGCGGGATCAGGCACTGAGGCCAATTCAGGATCCACTCGAAATGAACGAAACACTGACAAATGCCGTAGCAAAACTGTCGACGGAGAAAAAATATACGGATCAGTTCATTCGGGCATTTGGCGATGCAACGGTGACGCCGGAACGCATGGGGTTGGCCATGGAGCAGTTCATGCTGACGATGGTCTCAAATAATTCAAAATACGACCAGTACTTGCGCGGAACCACAACCTTATCGCTTGCTGAAGAACGCGGGCGGGTGCTGTTTTTTAGCGAATTTGACCCGGTGGGTAACGGGCGGGGTGCGGAATGTTTTCATTGCCACGCAGGGCACAATTTTACAAACGACGAGTTTATGAACAATGGCCTCGATACTGACGCTTCGATGACGGACGAAGGCCGCCAAAAAGTGAGCAATAACCCGATAGATCGCGGAAAATTCAAAACGCCTTCGCTGCGCAACACCGCGCTGACCCCGCCTTACATGCACGACGGGCGTTTTGCTACTTTGGAGGAAGTACTCGACCACTACAACATTGGCGTGAAAAACTCTTCGACCATTGAGTTTATCCTGCAATACAACCTACAACCCGGCGGGCTGCAATTAACTGAATTGGAAAAAGCAGATTTGATCGCGTTTTTGAGAACGCTTACGGATACAGAGTTTTTGACGAACCCGGCTTATCAATCACCATTTTAGCCTCTATCTTGGTTATCTCAGTGCCATAACCGGTTCGTTCGGGTGCTGTGGATTGACAATTAATCGCTGAAGCCTTGGAGAAATCAGTACATCCATTTCTTTCATCGGAATCGCCCCAAGCAAAGGCTCAGTGTCTCCCGGCAGCACCAATGCAGAAACAACACATTCCCTGTTGGCAAAACGTACCATCACATTGCGTACAACGGGCAGCTCGTCGTAAGTGCCATTGGTCAATAACCAGGGGCGTATATCCACTACCCGCAACCCCGTTGGGTGCGAATATTTTCGTTAATGGCTAACATGATTGCACCAGCGTCTACATTCATGAGGACATTCATCCTGCGAATCTGATTTTCGGATAAACTGCCCTCCTCGAAATTGTCAACATCCTGGCTGTTGAGCAATTATAGGTCAGCATGAACCAGTCCCATGTGTTGCTTTTTGATGATTGATTGAATAACGTTCGCAAAGGTCGGAAGTTTTTTTAATTTATATTCAACATTGAAAACAAGGTCAATAAGCCAGAGGTTTTCCTGAATATTTATTAATATTGTTCTTACAGCTTACAGTATGACGCTATTCATCAAAAATATGGTTTGTATGCGCTGTGCCCGAAGCGTTGGCCGATTGGCTGCTGAAGCGGGTTTGGAGGTACAGCAAATTCAATTAGGCGAAGTAATCCTGGCCGCTGAGCCTGCCACTGCGCAATTGGTAGATTTTCGGAAGGCGCTTGAAAACGAAGGATTTGAGCTATTAGACGACCGGAATAAGCGCTTGGTTATGGAGGTTAAAAATCTAATCATCAACGAAATACACCATAATTCAGGCAAAAAACCAGCAACCATGAACTTCTCCGATTTCTTCGCCCGCGAAACGGGACACGAATATTCCCATCTGAGCAAGTTGTTTTCCTCGGTAGAAAGCATAACCATTGAGAAGTACATCATCGCCCAAAAAGTCGAACGGGTAAAAGAATTGCTGGTGTATGACGAACTGACTTTAAGCGAAATTGCCTGGAAGACAGGCTACAGCAGTTCGCAGCACCTGAGCAACCAGTTTCGGCAGGTGACAGGTCTGACGCCGACTCAGTTCAAAGCCGAACACCGGAAGCACGGCCGAAAACCGCTGGATGAAGTGTGAGCCAAAATCTTGTACACCTCTCCCCTAATTGTGTACTGCCCCGGGCCCTCCAAGCCCTGATCTTTGCAGTGTTAATTTTCAACAAAAACACTGTGAATCATGACACGCTCCTTAACCTGCCGATGACGCAACGGATGCGATGATTGCAAAATTAAGAACACATTTTTATAGGATTATGGAAAAGCAGCACACAAATCATCACGAAGATCACGGTGGAAAACCACAAGACCATTCACAGCACAAAGGCAACAGTCCTGCTACGCACACCATGCCCGACGGAACGGCCATGCACGGCGGCGGCCATGCAGGCCACGATCACAAGGCTATGATAGCCGATTTCCTAAAGCGGTTTTGGGTGTCGCTCATCCTTAGTACACCGTAAATTAAGTTTCTTGAAATCACAATTTTGGTAACTATCTGAAAATCAAAATTATAAACTCTTGCAAGTCCAAATAAATTTAATTTACACTGTACTAAGTCCGGCTTTGGGTGCAGTGCTGATGAGCCTGAGTACCATTGTAGTGGCAATAAATGCGCAGTTGTTGAAAAAAGATTTGACCTGAATCCCAACTCAGGTGTTTAGTAGGTTAGGGGAAAACAAAAATGGCCTGAAAATGGCGGTCTTTTCTTGGCATTTACTATCTTTGCGTCTAAATTCATGCGAAATTTTCCTGGCATATTATTCTGCTTCATCACGTTGTTTACGGCTATGCCGGTAGACAGGCTTCTGGCGTGCGGCCAAAACACTGCCGCGGAATCCGCTGAAGTTGAAGCAGGGGTGCCCGAAAAAATGTGCTGCAAAGGAAAACCCGCTGAAGAACCGGCTCATTGCGAGGAAGAAACCCACGCTTGTGAAGAAAATCATCCCGGCCAAAAATGTCCCGACCAAGAGGGAGGTTGCTGTGGCAAAGGGTGTACCTGTCCTTGCGGCGCTTTACCGGGCGGCCACACCGTCGTCGTGCTTGCAGAAATTCCGTTTCCCCTTTCCGTTACCAGCGACGCTACCCTGCGGCAGGCCTTCTACTTTGCGCAGCACATGCCGGAAGAAGTTTACTTACCCATTTGGCAACCGCCTCGACTGAACGCGTAATCCAACGTCAGCCTGACGTATGTCTTTTTCACTGCTAATTTCATTTTTTCATTATCTGTATCGCCTTTGCACGTTGCTATGCTTTGCTATTGCGTAAGCTGTTCCGTTCGCTGAACGGGGCTTTGAATCCGTTCGTTGAGCAGCGTCGGAACGAGCAGCGTTGAAATGGGCAGAGTCGAAACGTAAATTCAAGTATTATGAAGAATATCCTTGCTGCGAGCTTTGTGTTCGCACTGTTGCTCACCGTATTTTCGGCCTGCAACAACAAGCCATCCGAACAAACTACCGCAATCGCTGCGTCTGGCACGAAATACATCTGCCCGATGAACTGCGAAAAGGGCAAAACCTACGACCAGCCCGGCACTTGCCCGGTTTGTAACATGAACCTGGAAGTAATGAAAGCGGAGGTTGCAGGCAATTCCGCCGAATATTTTACGGCATTTGTGGCCAATCCGGCACAATTGGAAGCCGGAAAACCGGGGATGCTATCCTTTACTCCCAAAATCAAAGGCAATGAAAGCGCGCCTGTTCCGCTGGATCTTGTGCATGAGAAAAAAATGCACCTGATCTTAGTGAGCGACGACCTCTCCTGGTTTGATCACATCCACCCGGAATACCAGGCGAGTGGTGCCTATGAGATCAAAGTGCTGAGCAAAGGCGAAAGCTTCACCAATGGCCGAGGACACAACGAAACGCGCTTCGATGCGGGTGGAAAATACTGGGCTTTTGCCGATTACAAACCCATCAGCGCGCTGAATCAGGTCAACAAAATGGAGCTTAACGTAGCCGGTACGCCTGCCAAAACTGTAGCTTACGCCCAGCCGAAGATGACTACAACGGTGGATGGATATAAGCTGACTATGGAAGCAGGACATGGCAGCTCAGGTTTTAAAACCGGCAGCCAACAGCACATTCCGGTAACGATCACACAAGGAGGTAAAGCGGTTGACCCCGCTACTTTTGAAAACTACCTGGGTGAAAAAGCGCACTTAGTTCTGGTAGAGGTCAACTCAAAAGCTTTTGTCCATACGCATCCTTCTGTTGAAGATGGCAAATTAGACATCCACACCACCTTTTCCGAGTCTGGTACCTATCGTGGCTGGCTGCAATTTCAAACCGCCGGGAAAGTGCATACAGCCGATTTCGTATTGACGGTCACAGTGGGTAAGGATGAACACCAAGGGCACGACCACGAACACGGTGAAGGGGACGACCATTCCGGGCACTAATTAAAACCAGGTTGCTACTACGTCTACTAAACTTTGAAAGTTTAGTAGACGTGTCAACGTGTCAAAAATGTCCAGTAAGTTTAGGTAAAAAAACACCATTTTTTATTCACTTTCAATTTTAGAAACATGAAAAATCTCATAATTTTTTGTCTGATGGCTTTCATAAGCCCCGTTCTTATGGCACAAGAATCACCTGTGCCACCCGCTGCGTCTGCCGTGAACAAAAAAGCAGCAACAGTGAGTGAAAAGTTAGAAACAGCCGAGTTTGCAGTACTGGGCAATTGCGGCATGTGCGAAAAAATAATTGAAAAAGCTGCGCTTGGTGCCGGTGCAGCCACTGCCGAATGGGATGTAAAAGCCGATATACTCAAGGTGAGCTTCAACGCGAAAAAAACTTCGACAGACGCCATTCAAAAGGCTATTGCGCAGGCTGGATACGACAATGCCGGCTACAAAGCAGACGACGAGGCGTACAACAAACTGCACGGGTGCTGCAAGTATGACCGTACTGGCACTGCAGGAGGTACTAAATCCTGCACAGATACGGAGTAGCACGAAGTGAAGCGGCAAAAGGCAAGGGGCAAGTGGGCGAAGGGCAAATTGGCAAACACGCAATTCGCCCACTTGCCTTTTGCCAATTTGCCAATTTGCCTTTTGCCTCATACCCTTACCACAAAACCTCAGCACTCAGAATAAATACCACAATTCTATGCTCAATGCCCTGATAAAATTTTCGCTCCAAAACCGCCTTTTTGTGGTGGCTGCCGCTGCGCTCCTGATGGTTTGGGGAACCTGGACGGTCATAAACCTGCCGGTTGACGTACTGCCCGACCTCAACCGACCCCGCGTGACGGTTTTTTTGGAAGCTGGCGGAATGTCGCCCGAAGAAATTGAGGTACAAGCTGTGCTGCCTATTGAAACGGCCCTGAACGGGTCGCCCGGCGTGGAGGTCGTGCGCAGCTCCTCTTCGCGGGGCATTGGGCTGGTGTTTGTCGAATTTGGCTGGGAGGTAGATGTGTTCCGTGCCCGCCAATTGGTAGCCGAAAAATTAACAACGGTGCCAATGCCAGCGGGTATTACCCCGGTGATGGGGCCGATTTCATCGGTGATGGGTCAGATTATGCTCGTTGGGGTGACCGCCGAAGCAGACAGCGCATCCGGACAAACCCTCAGCTCGGCGTCGGATTTGCGCACCTTAGCTGATTTTACCATCCGACGCAGGCTGCTGGCGATTAAAGGGGTGGCGCAGGTGATTCCCATTGGCGGCGATCGGCTGCAATATCAGGTGTTGGTCAGCAGCGCGAAACTGAAGCAGTACAGCCTGACGCTCGAAGACTTAGACCGTGCTTTGGAAAATGCCAACCTAAATACCAGCGGCAGTTTTTTCAACCGCTATGGTTCGGAAGTCCTCATTTCCGTGTTGGGGCGCGCCAAAAACCTGGAAGACCTGCAACGAACCGTTGTGGTCAACCGCGAAGGATCGCCTGTTTTATTGAGTCAGGTAGCCGATGTGCAGTTTGGTGCGGCGATCAAACGCGGAGATGCCAGCGTCAACGCGAAGCCAGCTGTTATTTTAACCGTCGAAAAACAACCTGGTGCCAATACGGTAACCCTGACCGACGAGATCGAAAAAGCTTTAACGGAACTGCAACCTTCGCTCCCGCCCGATGTGCGCCTGAATGCAAAGGTTTTTCAGCAAAAAAACTTCATCCAAAACGCGCTGACCAATGTGGAACACGCCTTGCGCGATGGCTTCATTCTCGTGGTTATTGTACTGTTTTTGTTCCTCCTTAATTTTCGGACCACGCTGATTACCCTGACCGCAATCCCATTATCATTGGTCATCACGGCTTTGGTATTCAAATGGTTTGATATTTCCATCAATACCCTGACCCTTGGCGGCCTTGCCATTGCCATCGGCGAATTGGTGGATGACGCCATTGTGGATGTGGAAAACGTGTTCCGGCGATTGCGGGAAAACAAAGAAAACGGGAGTCCCAAACCTGCCCTACAGGTTGTTTATGACGCATCAAGGGAAATACGAAATTCCATTGTCTATGCCACCATCATTGTGGTGCTGGTGTTCCTGCCTTTATTTCAGTTGCAGGGCATCGAAGGGCGCATTTTTGCTCCGCTTGGCATCGCTTACATTACCTCGATTTTGGCATCGCTGTTGGTGTCGCTGACGGTTACGCCAGCGCTGTGCAGTTATTTGTTGGCTCCCTCCGTTCTCCGAAAGGAAGTGGGCGAATCCGCCCTCGTGCGCTGGCTAAAACGACAGGACTTGAAACTCCTGAATTTTGGTCTTGCAAACTCGCGGGTGGTCATTGGCTCAGCCCTTGCCTTAGTTATTGGCGCGGTTTTTATGATCACGCGCTTTGGCACAGAGTTTTTGCCCCCGTTCAACGAGGGCAGTTTTACGGTCAACCTCTACGCCCCGGCCGGAACCTCGCTGGAGGAAAGCAACAAAATTGGTACGGTGGCTGAAAAACTGATTTTGCGGGTGCCGGATGTGTTGTATACCGCCCGACGCACAGGCCGCGCCGAATTGGATGAGCACGTGGAGCCGGTCAGTAACTCAGAAGTGGAAGTGGAATTGCGCGAAGACGCCAGATCCCGCACGGAAGTCGTCGCTGACATCCGCAAGCAACTTTCCAACCTTGCCGGGGTGTCGGTGAGCATTGGGCAGCCGATTTCTCACCGCCTCGACCACCTGCTTTCCGGGGTGCGGGCACAGGTGGCGATCAAAGTTTTTGGCGAAGACCTGGCCGAAATCCGGGCATTAGCCGGACAAATAAAAGAAACCATAGAAACCGTGCCCGGCGCGGTAGACGTGCAGGTGGAACGGCAGGTGCTGGTTCCCCAACTGACCATCCGGTTGGATCGCGCAGCACTGCAACGCTACGGCATGCAAACCGGCGAAGTAGCCCGCGACTTGGAGGTGTTGTACGGAGGCAAAGTTATTTCACAAATCCTGGACGGCCAAAAAACGTTCGACCTGCTGCTGCGCGCTGTGGCGGAAGACCGCGAAAACCTTGAAAATATCCGAAACACCCAAATCCATACACCGGAGGGTCTGCTCATCCCACTCGGAAGCGTTGCACACATTGAGTATGAAAAAGGCATCAACTCGGTGAGCCACGAAAACAGCCAACGGCGCATTGTCGTCTCCTGCAACGTGCAGGGGCGCGACCTCGGCAGCACGGTGGCCGAAATTCAAACAGCGGTGCGCGAAAACATCACCATGCCACAGGGATATTTCCTCCAGTATGGCGGCCAGTTTGAGGCGCAAAAAGACGCATCCCGACTCATCGGCATCCTGGGCATTTTTGTATTGCTGGGCATATTTTTGGTGTTGTTTTCCCATTTTCGTTCCTGGCGCATTGTGGTGCAGGTAATGTTCAATATCCCGCTGGCGCTGATTGGCAGCGTGGCAGCCGTTTGGATTACCGGAGGCACCTTTTCTGTCGCAACACTGGTAGGCTTTATTACCCTGACGGGTATTGCTTCCCGCAATGGAATTATGATGATTTCCCACTACTTGCACCTGATGGAACATGAAGGAGAGCAATTTGATAAACAGATGATTATACGCGGATCCCTCGAACGGCTTGTGCCCGTGTTGATGACGGCTTTGGTGGCAGCCTTAGCCCTGATCCCGCTGACTTTGGACGCACAGGCAGCCGGGAAGGAGATTTTATACCCGGTAGCAACGGTAATTCTGGGTGGCCTCCTGTCTTCTACCTTGCTGGACATGGTGGTGACACCAACTGTGTTTTGGGTGTGGGGGAAGCAGGCGGTGGAAGGGTATTTTGCGCAACGGCGGGAAGTATTGGTTTCGCACGACAAAGAGGAATAAGGTTTCACACGACGAACACATCGGCACAACGAAAACAAACCCGAAATTATAAACATTCAAACTCCTTTTTGAAGATGCGAATATTGCTTAAAATATTGATAACCATTGCTTTGCCAGGGGTGGCAGGAGCACAAAATACGATTGCCCCGGATGCCGCCATCCGCGCCGCGCTGCAAAACCATCCACTCGTAAAAGCGGCTGCTTTTGAAGTGCAGGCTAAGAAATATGCAGAAAAAGCGGCGGTCAACCTGCCCAACCCGGAAGTGAACGCAGAAAGCCCAACTGGCCAATTTTATGTGGTTGGCGTTTTGCAGTCTTTTGAATTTCCGACCGTATACGCCCGGCAGAAGCAGGTTGCAAAAGCAGAAACTGCCCTTGCCCTGGCCGGACAACGCATCAACGAAAATGACCTGCGCTATACCGTGCGCACCATATATTTGGATGCACAGGTTGCGGACTACCAAAGTCGCCAATGGAGGACGCGGGATAGCTTGTATCAGGCCATTGCCGTTGCAGCGCACCGCCAATTTGATGCCGGGGAGATTGATTTTTTACAAAAAACATTAGTTGAGAACGAAGCGGGTAAGGTTGCTCAGCAATGGCGCGCTGCCGAACTGTTGGCTTTGACAGCAACCGGGCAATTGAAGACCCTGACCGGTTTAGCTGATTGGGATGCGCTGTTGCCGCTTCGCCCCGATACGACCGGTTTGGGAGGCATCTCAGGCTCGGGCGCAAATCCGGCGCTTTTGTATGAACAACAAGCCGTGCAAGTTGCGGAACGGCAAGTAGCTTTGGCTAAAAGCAAAGCTTTGCCCAATTTTTCGATTGGTTATATGAATCAGGGAGAACGGGAAACTCCGATGGATTACCGTTTCCGCGCCAGCATTGGCCTGCCTTTGTGGGTGGGGCAATACCGCGCCGGGGTTAATGTGGCCAAAGCCGAAAGCCAGGCTGCCGCTGCCCGCGCAGCAGCGCAAAGCCAGACGGTAGCACTCCAGCTTCAGCGAACCGATACCGATGCGCTTACGGCGCTCGGATTTGTACGTTATTACGAGCAGGAAGCTTTACCGCGCAGCCGAGCCTTGATTTCTGCCGTGCTGCGGATGCGCGACGCCGGGCAAACCGATTATGTCACTTTTCTGAAGACGCTCGACGAAGCTTTTGCCATTCAGCGCGAATACGCGGTTCAGATACAGGCTTTTGAAACAGCTCGTATTCAACGCCTGTACCTTGCAGGACAATAATTTAAAACGATGATTATCAATTTGATAAAACCAAAGATTATGAAGTCGCTCATTTTTTGCTCCCGGATATTCGGTCTTGCCCTATTCCTTGCCTTGTTACCTGGAATTGTTGTTGCACACGGCGACGAAATTCCATCAGACCCCGGCGTGGCAAACGACCACTTCACCCAGTATGGCCAGTCTGACCGCTACGAATTGACGCTTTATTACCCAGAACTCATTGCGGGGGCAGAGGCGCATTTTATGTTGTATGTAGCAGATTACAAAAGCAACCGACCAATTGATAAAGCGGAACTTAAAATCAGTACTTTGGAAAACCCTCAATTGGTGTTTGAAGTAGAGCCGTATGCACCGGGCGTATATGAGTTGCATGCCACTTTTCCTGAAAACAAAGCGTATACCCTCAATGTGCAGGTCAATCACCCGAACGGCGCCGACCTTATTGGCGTGCCGGGGGTTGAAGTAGGCAAAAAACTCACAACGGCTGTGAAAGCTGACGCGCACGAAAACGAAGAACCGATTGGTTCCTGGCTATGGTTTGTCGGCGGCCTATTGCTGGGTGGCTTGGTGGTGTGGTTTGTCAGTCGCCGTCGCAGTCGGGTTTTGACGGTGGCATTACTTTTGGTAAGCGCCTGGTTTTCAGCGCCAAACTGGAGTCCGGTTTTTGCACATGATGGAGAAGAACATGGGCCTAAAGAGGGCGGCGGTGGTTATGGTAAATCCGTTTATGCGCCAAAAGAAACACAATTTCTGTTTGAAATCCTGACCCAACCCATCGCGATCGGCGATTACCAGTCGGCAACCACAATGTTCGGCACCATTGTTCCGGCTTCCGGTGGCCTGGGCGTGGTCGTTGCCCCGCAAAGTGGACGCCTCTCAAAAGTCAGTGCGCGCGTAGGCCAAACGGTGCGCGCCGGACAGACCCTGGCGGTGCTGCAACAAACTGTGAGCACGCCCGATCAGGTTGACATCGCTGCCAACAACAGCGGCTTAGCGGTGCAGATCGAAACGGCAAAAACGCGGGTTACGGCTACAAAACGGGAATACGAGCGGTTGAAAAAGATCGAAGACATTGCTGCGGGACGTGATGTTCAGGCTGCCGAAGCGAATTACAATGCGGCTTTGGCTGAGTTGCAAACGCTGAAAAGTAAAGCGCTTGGCGCGAATACAGCAGCCAATGGACGAACCATAACCTTAACTGCTCCAATTGATGGAATCCTCGGCACCTTTACCCTCACTCCCGGTGCGGAGGTTGTGGCCGGGCAAACCTTGTTCACCATCACCAACCTCAGCAAGGTATACGTGGAGGCGCAGGTATACGACCGGGATGCGCCGGTGGTTCATGCCGGCAACAAATTTTTGGTCACCTGCTCCACCGACGACCACAAAAGCGCCGAAGTGCGGCTGATTTCGCAGGCGCAGAACATGAACCCAGGCAACCAAAGCCAGCGGGTACTGTTTGAGATGGACAACCCGCGCGGGGAATTCAAAATCGGGGAGTTTGTCACGGTAAAAGCCTTAGACAACAGTTCCTCGCGTCAAATCACGGTGCCCAACTCCGCGCTGACCGAAATCAATGGCAAAACAGCCGTATTTTTAAAACACGGCCCAGAGGAATATGAATTAGCCTATGTGCAGATCGGCGAAGACGACGGCACGCGGACTTTGATTTTAAAGGGCATCGGGGAAGGTGAAAAAGTGGTGGTGAATGGCGCTTATGAGGTGAAAATGATGTATTTGAATCAGTAAATATTTTAACACGGCCTGAAATTTATTGGCCTTTTTGTTTTCGTAACTATCCAGCCGCCCCTAAATACTTATGATTTCCGACCTCGGAGAGGTCAAAGGTTTGTAGAAATGCATCGGGTTGACCTTAATTCCCGACCTCGGAGAGGTCGAACGTTTGTTTCAACGCTATTTTCTGCAAACCTT
>JBBQGV010000028.1:0-58015 GCA_038323375.1 Chitinophagales bacterium | reverse complement strand
CATAATTTGGCGCTGGTTGAGCAATTTTCTGCCGTGTTGGGCTTGGACTCAACCCATGTAAAAAATAATCCCGGTATCAAAAAGCGCTTATTCTCTAATTATTACGCCGCCTGGGCGGCGTGAGTTTGTCACGAACCATTGTTACACTGCAAAGTATAGATATAGAAAAACTCAAACCTGTCATTAGCCTTGTCTATCGTCTCTCCCCACCATTACACCATCACCCCGTAACCCCGCCCCACCATCTTTTTCCAAATTCTTCACAAAAAATGTACTTTTACGGCGTACTAAAAAAAGAAACGAATGCCGGAATCAGACAAGAGCCAACCCGTGGGCGTCATCGGCGCCGGAAGTTTCGGTACGGCGATTGCCAATTTGCTGGCTTACAATACGGATGTGCTCTTTTTCAGCCGAAAGGCGGAGCTGGTGGAGACCATCAACCGGAAGCGCCACCATCTGGGGGTTGACATATCCACCCGGATACATGCCACCAGCGACCCGGAAGAGATTGCGGCCCGCTGCACCCTGATTTTTCCGGTGGTGCCGTCTGTGAGTTTCCGGCGCATGATGCGCAGTTTCGGACCTTACCTGCGCCCTGACCACCTCCTCATTCACGGCACTAAAGGATTCGATACCAACGAAATAGAAGAAGAATTGATCTCCCAAAAAGGCATCAGCCGGAAGGATGTCAATACCATGAGCGAGGTCATTATGCAGGAAAGTTCGGTGATTCGGGTGGGCTGCCTGTCCGGGCCCAACCTCGCCAGCGAGATCATGGAGGGGCAACCCACGGCGACCGTTATTGCCAGCCGTTTCGACGAAGTGATAGACGCCGGGCAGGCCGTTTTGAGCAGCCGTTATTTTCACGTTTTTGGCACCTACGAAATCCTTGGCGCAGAGTTGGCCGGCGCGCTGAAAAACGTCATCGCCCTCGGTTCCGGCATCCTGAAAGGCAAAGGCTTAGGCAAAAACATCCAAGCCATGCTCATCACGCGTGGGCTCACCGAAATGGTACACTACGGGCAACGGCTGGGTGCCGGCAACAAAGCCTTCCTCGGCACGGCGGGCATCGGCGATCTGGTGGCAACGGCAACCAGCAAAAACAGCCGAAACTTTACCTTTGGGTATCGCCTCGGGCAGGGCGAAAAGTTTCAGGACATCCGCGACGACATGCCGGAATTGGCAGAAGGCGTGCGCACGCTGCGCATCGTCCGCTATTTAGCTAAAAACATGAAACTGCGCGTGCCGATCATGGAAATGTTGTACAGCGTGGTTTTTGACGAATTGGAAATTGAAAAGGCGCTGGAGTTTTTGATGACGTATCCTTACGATATTGACGTTGATTTCGTGTAGTATCTGTCTTTATTGTCCGATAGCTGCGTTACACTCGACCCCAAAAACGGTCAATTACGCGAGTAAACTCCCGTTTTTGAGGTCTTCGCGTGCCTTGCTCTCGAACTCTAAAGAACAGACAATCAACGGAATGGACGAACACTATCTAATATCTAAAGTCTAACATCTAAAGTCTTTATAATGAATCGAATGTTAAAAAAACTGTTGCCGCACTGTTGTGCAATACTTGGCTTTCTGCTGATTCTGGTCGCTTACTTTTTGCCGCAGGTGGAGGGCAAAGTGGTCACCCAGGGCGATATTGTGCAGTACATGGGCATGTCGCAGGAAGCACGAGAATTCAAAAAAGAAACCGGCGAAAACACGCTTTGGACGAATGCGATGTTCGGGGGAATGCCTACTTACCAGATCAATACGGTCAGTGACGGAAATACCCTGAAGGTGGCCGACAAATTGGCGTCACTGGGCATCAAGGCGCCAATCGGGCGTTTCTTTGTGGCCATGCTCGGCTTTTATATTTTGATGGTCGTGTTGGGGGTAAATCCCTGGTTGAGCATCGTTGGCGCCATTGCTTTCGGATTGACGACCAATAGTTTAATTCTTTACGAAGCCGGCCACGAAACTAAAGTCAAAGCCATTGCCTATTTCCCGCTGGTAGCGGCGGGCATGTTGCTGGCGTTTAATAAAAAATACCTGTGGGGCGGGGTGCTCTTTGCCGTTGGATTGGGTTTGAATATCTTCTCCAACCACGTGCAAATGACCTACTATTTTTTCCTGACGGTTGCTTTCTTAGGCATTGCACAGCTCATTTATGCTGCTCAGAAAAACGAGCTCGCTGAATTTTTCAAAGCGGTTGGCGCATTGGCCATCGCTGGCATCCTTGCCGTTGGCGCCTGTGCTTCCAACCTGTGGATCTCCTACGAGTACTCCAAAGATACGATGCGTGGCGACCCTATTCTGCAAGCGGAAGCCAAGCCGGAAGGTTTACCGGACGATGGCATGCAGAGCAGCAGCGAAACCTCGGGGTTGTCTTGGGACTACGCCATGCAATGGAGCAACGGGGGTATAGACCTGGTTTCTACTTTTATTCCCGGAGCGGCGGGTGGCGGTTCGCAAGAGGGCGTGGACAAAGAAGGGCCGATTGGTTCGGCGATCAAAGCCAAGGGTTATCGCTTGCCTATTGAATTCAGAGCGCCGCTCTATTGGGGAGAGTTGCCTTTCACCAGCGGTCCGATTTATTTCGGTGCCGTCGTTTGTCTGTTCTTTTTTATGGGCTTGTTTTTGGTAAAAGGGCCAGCTAAATGGTGGCTTGCATTGGGCACGCTGCTCACCCTGATGCTTTCGATGGGAAAAAATATGGAAGCCGTCAACCGATTTTTCTTCGATTACGTGCCCTTGTTCAACAAATTCAGGACGCCAAATTCCGTGCTCAGCGTAGCTTCTTTTTTAGTGCCGGCACTCGGGTTTTTGGCCGTCCACCAACTCATCAGCGGCAAATCGAGCAAGGAGGAAGCTTTGAGAAGCCTGTATGTTGCAGGGGGCATAACAGGAGGACTTGCCTTGTTTTTGGCAATTCTCGGACCGGGTATGTTCGCTTTCACGAACCCGAAGGATGGGCAATTTGCCGCTCAATTCGGCAATATAGATCCTGCTGTATTTGCTGAAGAAAGGAAAGCATACCTGAGCAGTGATGCTTACCGAACCTTAGTGCTTATTTTGTTGAGCGGGGGGTTGATTTGGGCTTTTCTGAAAAACAAAATCCAGACTTCCTGGCTAATTGTGGGTCTCGGAATTTTGGTTTTCTTTGACATGTGGACGGTTGGACGCCGCTATTTAAACGAGGACAGCTTTACCACCAAAACGAACTATCAGGCGAATTTTCAGCCAAATGCTGCAGACCAGCAAATTTTACAGGATCAAGACCCGAATTTCCGCGTGCTGGACTTAGTGGGACAAAATCCATTTCAGTCCTCACGCGCTTCCTACTTCCACAAATCCCTCGGAGGCTACCATGCCGCCAAATTACAGCGCTATCAGGATGTCATTGACCGCCACCTAAGCAAGGGCAATCCGCAAGTGCTGAACATGCTGAACACCCGATACATTATTGGCGGAGAAAGCCAGGAAACTGCAAAAGCTCAACCCAATCCGGCAGCAGCAGGGAATGTCTGGTTTGTGAACAGCTTCCAATTGGTCAAGACGCCCAATGAAGAAATTGCAGCGTTGGATAGTTTCGTCGCTACCGATGAAGCCATCATTCATCAGGAATACAGCAATTATTTGACGGGGTTAAACCTCCAGAAAGGCGGTGCCATCCGCCTCACGGATTACAAACCCAATCACCTCACTTACGAAAGCGACGCACCCAACGAACAGTTGGCCGTCTTTTCGGAAATCTGGTACGGCCCCAACAAAGGCTGGCAAGCTTATGTTGACGGACAAGCCGCCGAACACATTCGCGCCAATTACCTGTTGCGCGCCATGCGGATTCCGGCCGGCCAACACAAAATTGAATTCCGCTTTGATCCACCCGCTTACCGCGCCGGAAAAACAGTGTCGCTGATTGCTTCCAGCAGCATCATGCTCGCATTGTTGGGTTGTATCGGGTATTTTGGTAAAAACTATTACCAACGTTTGTCGGAAATGGCACCTGAACCGATAAAACCAGCAAAGCCGGAGCCTACGGGTAAACCCACAAAAGGACGTAAACATTAACTTGAAGATTTGAAGATTTGAGTATTTGAGCATACGTAGCACCTCAAATACTCAAATCCTCAGTTCCTCAAATACTCACTTAGTTCATGAAAAACCACCTCATCCTCCTATTCTTCCTGATTGCAACAACAACCATCGCACAGGTGCAAAAAGCGCCCGACCGAAAGGAAGGCGACGGCCCGTTTTCACAATTGATCATCCGGGGCGTCACGGTCATCAATGGCAATGGCGCGCCGCCGATTGGGCCGATGGATATTGTGGTGGAACAAAACCGCATCACCGCCGTACGCTCGGTGGGCTATCCGGGCGTGGCCATAGATTCGACCGACCGGCCAAAACTGAAAGCGGGTGGTAAAGAATTGGATTGCAATGGCATGTACCTGTTGCCGGGCTTTGTGGACATGCACGGCCACATTGGCGGCAGCGCGCAGGGTGCCGACGCGGAATATGTTTTTAAACTCTGGCTGGGACACGGCATTACCACCATCCGCGACCCTTCCTGCGGCAACGGACTCGATTGGGTATTGGACCAAAAACGCCGGAGTGAGCGCAATGAAATTACGGCGCCGCGCATCAAAGCTTATACCGTTTTCGGACAAAGCGCCGATCAACCCATCATCACAGCGGAACAAGCGCGGGCATGGGTGCGCGAAAACGCAAAAAAAGGCGCCGATGGCATCAAGTTTTTTGGGGCAGCCCCGGAAATTATGGCGGCAGCGCTGGAGGAGAACAAGAAGCTGGGGTTGCGTTCGGCGTGTCACCACGCCCAAATGGACGTTGCCCGCTGGAATGTCCTTAGTTCTGCGCGTGCCGGACTTACCTCTATGGAGCACTGGTATGGCCTGCCAGAAGCGCTGTTTACCGATCGCACCGTCCAGGACTACCCGCTGGATTACAATTATCAAAACGAGCAGCATCGTTTTAAAGAAGCCGGAAAATTGTGGAAACAAGCCGCCGAACCCTACTCCGCGCATTGGAACAAAGTGATGGACGAGCTTTTGGCTTTGGATTTTACGATTGACCCGACGTTCAATATTTACGAAGCCAGCCGCGACCTGATGCGTACCCGGCGGGCAGAATGGCATGAGGAATATACCTTGCCTTCCTTATGGCGTTTTTACATGCCCAGCCGCATTTCGCACGGCTCCTACTGGCATTCCTGGGGAACAGAAGAGGAAGTGGCCTGGAAGGAAAATTACCGCTTGTGGATGACCTTCATCAATGAGTATAAAAACCGAGGAGGACGGGTGACTGCCGGTTCTGACTCCGGTTTCATTTATCAACTCTACGGTTTTGCCTATATCCGGGAATTGGAATTGCTGCGCGAAGCCGGTTTTCACCCGCTTGAAGTCATCCGTTCGGCCACCCTCAACGGCGCGCAAGCTATCGGCATGGAGGATCAGATCGGCACCATCCAGGTCGGCAAATTGGCGGATATGGTCATCCTGGAAGAAAATCCGTTACAGAACCTGCAATTGCTCTACGGCACCGGTGCCATTCAACTGACGGAAACCAACGAGGTCGTTCGCGCAGGCGGTGTGAAATACACCATCAAAGACGGCATTGTATACGACGCCAAACAGTTGTTGGCCGATGTGCGCAAGATGGTGCAGCAATCAAAGCAAAAAGAGGATTTTGAGATTGAACAACCGGGGGAGAAGAAATAGTTGGCAGAGCTTTAGTTGGCAGTTGGCAGAGGGGTTCGGGAAACATCAAACATTCCAAAATCCCCCTGCCAACTGAAAAACTGCCAACTGCCAACTGCTTAACTACCTACTCTATAAAAAAGCGCCATAAATTCCACATTTTTCTCCACCCCATCGGCCTCCGTGGAGGTATGATCTTTTAGCTCAAATCCATTTTCGGCGGCGTATTCGCGCACGCGTTCCAGCACTTCGCTGCGCATCTGTTCGTCTTTGATGATCCCCTTTTTCAGGCGGCGTTTAAAACCCAGTTCAAATTGGGGTTTGATGAGTCCAACCACATAACCGGCAGGCGCTAAAAAGCTTGCGATGTATGGAAAAACCTTTGCTAAACTGATGAAGGAAACGTCAATCACAATGATATCCGCCAGTTGGCCCTGGAGGTGTTCGGCGTTCAGGTCGCGGATATGGAGTCCTTCCAGCGAAATGATTTCCGATCTGTTTTGAAGGGAAGAATGCAACTGTTCAGAACCCACATCTACTGCATATACCAATTTAGCGCCGTGCTGGAGCGCACAATCTGTAAACCCGCCGGTAGAAGCGCCAATATCGAGCACCACCTTCCCGCTAAAGTCCAAACTGAATGCGGTAATTGCCTTTTCAAGCTTCAGGCCGCCTTTGCTAACGTAGCGCAGAGATTCCCCGACAATGGCGATGACATCGCTTTCCAAAATGGTCTGAGCTGGCTTGGTCGCCGGCTGGCCATTCACATGTACCACTCGGGAGAGGATGGCATAACGCGCTTTTTCACGCGATTCGTAATAGTTGTTTTGAACCAACCATACATCTAATCGTCCTGCTGTCATATCTTTTGAATAAACGCGTGTGTAGTGATAAGGTTAGTTACTTTGCGGCCTCGGCGGAACCTTGGCGACCTTAGCGGGAAAATTGCTAAGGCGTAGAAACCGAAACCGGCAAAATTTTTCCATTAAAAAATCGCCCGCCCTGCGTCGCAAACCAGGCCACAAACGACCCCATATCCTCTTTGTTCACCGGTGCCTGATAACCAGGGAAAGCCATTGCCAGCATTTCAGTTTGCACTGCGCCCAATGCCAGACAATTTACTGAAATCCCGCTATCCTTCAACTCTTCTGCCAAGCATTCGGTCAGGTTGGCCAAAGCCGCTTTGGAAGCGCTGTAAGCCGACAAGCCGGGGAATTTGGAGCTTCCCTGGAAACCGCCCATGCTCCCAATGTTGACAATGTGCGCCGTTGCGCTTACCTGTAGAAATGGCATCACCGTTTGAATCAAAGAGACTGCTCCAAAAAGATTCACCGAAAAGCTCTCCTGCCAATCCGCCATCGTCAGTTCCGCAAACGGTTTATTCAGCAAAAGCCCGGCGTTGTTGATCAGCACATCGAGCCCACCTTGCCGGTTAATCCATTCCAGCAGCGATGCCGTATCGGGTTGCATCAGGTCATAACGCAAGGTATCCAGGCTGCCCGACGCGCCTTCCGCAGCCGTTTGCAGTTGCGATAAACCTTCCTCATCGCGCGAAAGCGCCAATACGTTGTATTCCTGCCGGCACAGCGCCAGCGCCGTTTCAAAGCCAATGCCTTTGCTGGCGCCAGTGATAAGGATGCGGGTCATAAGTTGAGGAGTTGAGGAGTTGAGGAGTTGAGGAGTTGAGGCGTCTGGTCTGCTCACATACTCAAATCCTCAATTTTAATTAGCTGATTTCCAAACTCGCATGCGCTGCCACCAAACACGGTTTGCCATACAATTTAATGGTCAGCGCCTGATCGGAATGGTTGGTGATCTGGACAGCGCCTTTCCGCGCTTCTACCTCCAAAAGCGCTCCCCTGAACCGCAGGTGGAACGAATAGCTTTTCCATTTTGCAGGCACAAACGGGCTAAAATGCAGCATATTGTCGTTAACGCGCATCCCGCCGAAGCCCTTTATTACGGCGAGCCATGCACCGGCCATGCTGGTGATGTGGCAGCCGTCTTCCGTATCGTTGTTATAGTCGTCGAGGTCGAGGCGGGCTGTCCGAACGTACATTTCGTACGCTTTGTCCTCTTTGCCCAGACGGGCAGCCAGAATGGCATGAACGCACGGGGATAAAGAAGATTCATGCACCGTTCGTGGCTCGTAGAAGTCAAAATTGCGGCGAATGGTGTCGTCATCGTATTGGTCTTCAAAGAAATAGATGCCCTGGAGTACATCGGCCTGCTTGATGAACACGGAGCGAAGGATGCGATCCCATGACCATTTTTGGTTAATCGGCCGGTCTTCGGGGCGCAAATCGTCCACCGTGAGCAGATTTTTGTCCAAAAAGCCGTCGTGCTGAACAAAAATGTTCAGCTTTTCATCAAACGGGAGGTACATATTCCCCGCGATGTCCTTCCACAGCTTCGTTTCGGTAAATTCGTAAAACTTGATTTTTTCCTCAATTTCCTTGTAGCGCTCCGGTGCCGAAGTTTTCACGTATTCCAGCGACTCCAGGGCATAATTCAGACACCAAACCGCCATGAGGTTGGTGTACCAGTTGTTGTTCACGTTGTTTTCATACTCATTCGGTCCGGTAACGCCATGCATAACGTACTGGCCCCTTCTTTCTGAAAAATGAACCCGCTGTGCCCAAAAACGGGCAATGGCGATCAGGACTTCCAGGCCGTATTCAGCCAAATATTTTTGGTCGCCGGTATAGCGGATATAATCGTAAATGGCGTAGGCAATCGCGCCGTTGCGGTGAATTTCCTCAAAAGTGATTTCCCATTCATTGTGGCATTCTTCGCCGTTCATGGTCACCATTGGATACAGCGCGGCGCCGTCGGTAAAGCCTAATTTTTCGCCGTTTTCAATGGCTTTCGCTAAGTGTTTATAGCGATAAACCAACAATTGGCGCGCCACCCGGGAGTCTGCCGTAGCCATATAAAACGGGAAGCAGTACGCTTCGGTATCCCAATAGGTACTGCCGCCGTATTTTTCGCCCGTGAAGCCCTTGGGGCCGATGTTCAGGCGCTCGTCTTCGCCGGTATACGTTTGGTACAACTGGAAAATATTGAAACGGATGCCCTGCTGGGCGGAGACATCGCCTTCAATGACAATATCTGCCTCTTCCCATTTGCGACCCCAGGCCTCCGCCTGTTCTTTCAACATTTGGTCAAACCCTTTTGCAAAGGCAGCTTCCATGCGTTCATCGCAGCGGATTTTCAAATCCTCTTTCGGATAATTCAGCGAAGCTACGTTGGCACCGTATTTGTAGATGATCGTCTCGATGCCCTCTTTGCAATGCAGATCCACACTGCAGCCGATGTATTTCTCCCGCTGGATGCGATAAGAATTGAATTCGGTTTCTGCGCCATCCTGAAAAATGGCAAATTTCATGCCGGTGCAAACCTGAAACGCTGTTTTTTTTGTCTCTGTCACCACGAATCCTTTCCGGCGTTTGACGCTTGTTTCTATTTCGACCCAGAATTTTTCGTCGTAGTTGGAATCCCGGTTCACAATATCCGCATCCACATAAGGCGTCACAGTGAGGGTGCCGGAAAAATTGAGTGGCGTCACGGCATAGCGGATGGCGCCTGTTTCATTGTCCACAATGCTGCAAAAACGTTTTGCCGCCACCTGTACTTCTTTTCCACTGACCATACGCGCAGTGAAATTCCGCTCCAAATAGCCTTCCTTCATGTTCAGAACCCGCCGAAAGCTGAGAACTTCACAATGGGCCAAATCCAGCGCTTCCCCGTCGAATTCGATTTTGATGCCGATCCAATTGGCGGCGTTGAGCACCTTGGCGAAATACTCCGGATAGCCGTTTTTCCACCAGCCCACCCTGGTCTTGTCAGGGTAGTACACGCCCGCGACGTAGCTTCCCTGAAGCGTTTCACCGGTGAAATTTTCTTCAAAGTTGGCGCGTTGCCCCATTTTTCCATTTCCGATGCTGAAAACGCTTTCTGAAATGCAGTTGTGCTCTCGGTGAAAACCGTCTTCAATGATGCACCACTCATCCTGGGTAAGGTATTGTTTCATAAGTCAGTTATTCGCTTTTGATCAAATAAGGAAGTATCATTGGAAATATTGTTGCCGGCAAGGCTCGTTTTTCAGGTATTCATCATGACGGCATGTGCGCCAATGCGATCCAGTAGGGTCTCAAAATGCAAGCCGGCAAAGCCGGGAATGACATAATGCGCGTGTCCCAATACCTCCGGGCTCCCGACGCCCACCGCGTAGAAGCCCCCGTTCAGCGCTGCTTCCACGCCTTTTTCGGCATCCTCGAACACGATGGCGTGTTCCGGCACTACCCCCAGTGCAGCCGCAGCCGTCAGAAAAACTTCCGGGTCGGGTTTGCTCTTCGTATGCCGGTTTCCGTCTATCACAACTTCAAAAACATTCGTGATCCCAACCCGCTGAAGGATGGTTTCTGCATTTTTGCTGGCTGAACCGAGTCCGATTTTAACACCCTGGCTTCTGATTTCAGCTAAAAAATCTTCTACCCCTTCCAGAATATCTCCTGGTTCCATTTGCAGGATGTAATCGCGGTACCAATCATTTTTTTGTTCGGCCAACGCCACTTTGGCAGGTTCATCGAGCGAGATGCCTCCCCATTGCAGGATCAGTTCCAGCGACTGGATTCGGCTCACGCCTTTTAGTTTTTCATTTTGAGCTTCGGTGAAGTCAAAACCCAGCTCATTGGCTAACCTGCGCCAGGCCAAAAAGTGAAATTTGGCCGTGTCCACGATAACGCCGTCCAGATCAAAAATACAAGCCGCAATTGAGTTAGCCATGTGCATCCGTTTCTTTGGGCGCTAAAATACTATATCCGGTGGGTATTCAGAAAGAAATGCGCCTTAGTGTCGCTGAAATAATAACTGTCCACTTTTCCAGGAGGCCTTTTGCTCCTACCCCGCGTTGGGGAACCACCTCCCTTAGCTATGGCTAAGGTCGGGAACCCCCGCCTTGATTAGAATCAAAATGCCTTGCCCGGAGAAAGCGACCCTTATTAATTCAGCGACCCTTAGTGTCGCTGCGACACTTTATTTTCTGCGAACTTTGTCGAGCAATCCGTTCAAAACACCCGCTTCTTCGGGGGTAATGGACGCTCCATAATTTTGTATCATTTGTTCGATGACCACACTGGCTTGCTCCAGCAATTCCAGGCCTGTGTTAGTAATCTCCACATCAACTTTGCGGCGGTCGTCATCGGAAGCCTCCCGTGCAACGAGCCCTTTGCTGCGCAGTTTTTCCACTAAACGGGAAGCATTGGAGGTTTTATCAATCATCTTTTCGGTCAGCAACTTGACGGAAGCTGGCTGGGGATGCTGGCCTCGAAGGATGCGCAAAATATTGAATTGCTGTGGGGAAATCTGGAAAGGCTTGAGGGCTTTGAGTGTCTTCTGATTGAGAAACGAAGCGGTGTACAGCACATTGATATGCGCCTTTTGGAACTCACTAATGAATTGCTTTTGCTGGATCGCATCTTCAATTTTCATTTTGTTTATGTTTTTGAAAGCGTGACTGGAAAGCGCAAATAGTCCGGGGGTTTATACAAATTCTATTCCGTGCCCTTTAAAAGCGTTAAAACCAAACCTGCAAGCGCTTCTTCTGACGGCTGCGGCGCTACAGCCTCCGGCACAATGCGCAGATCCGAAAGTGCCTGCGCGGTTGTTTGGCCTATGGCAAACACCTTTTGACCGGGCAGCAGGCGGTGCTTTGAAAAATACGCCTGCGCATTCAGCGGACTCGTAAAAATAAGCGCCGCTGCATCAGAAAGCACAACTTCACGGAGGGGTTCATTCTGATAAACGACTAAGTCCAAAGCTTCAACGGTATTCCCCAGCAACAGTTGCACCGACTGCCTTGAATGTGCTGCCCTGGGGAAAAGTACCCGTTTTCCGGCTGCGACCGTCCGAAACACTTCAGTTGTTTTTTCCGGTGTGCCATCGCCAACAAAGTGGACGGTTTCAAGCAAGCGGGCTGTTGCGGGCCCAATGGCACCAAAATGGGTGGTCTGCGGCAAGGTTATCCCGGTTTTGGCCAACTGTTCAAAAAAAAACCGAACCCCATGACTGCTGTAAAAAAATACCCAGTCAAAAGACGCCGGCAACACAAATGGTAAGGCGCTAAACGCCACTAAGGAGCGCCCTTCCACTTCAAAACCTTGCGGCTCCAGCAAACGCCGAAACACACTTTCGGGCGGTGCCGGACGGGAAATGAAGATTTTTTGGGCAGTAATGCTGTTGTACATAACTCAGGTGTTACGCAGGATTATTCAATGCGCTAACAACCCGCTCTGCCAGTTCAAAATGGGTGCTGGACGATATGCGCACCCGGCGCAACGGTGCGTCCCATGTGTCCGCTTTGGCAGCCCAGACGTGGTAATTTCCCTGCACATCGCGCTCGCAATAAGCGCCGAGTGGCATGTGGCAGCCCCCTTCCATAAGGTTCAGAATGCTGCGTTCAATGTTGGTGACGGCAACTACTTCCGGGTGGTGAATTTGATGGAGCAGGCGACGGGTGGGCAAGTCATCGGTACAGGTTTGCCAAGCCACCACACCCTGTGCCGGAGCGGGCACAAATTCGCGGGGATTGAAGCGCACCAGTTCAAATTCCGACAAGTCCATTTCCAGCCGTTGCAGCCCGGCAGCCGCCAAAAGAATGGCATCGTATTCGCCACGGCGGAGTTTTTCAACGCGCGTCGGAACATTGCCCCGCAAATCTTTTAATTGAATATCGCTCCTGAAATCGAGCATTTGCGCTTTGCGGCGGGCAGAAGAGGTGCCAACCAGCGCTTCGTTTTTCAGTCCAAAAAGCTGGCCTTCCTGAATCGCTTCTTTGCGGATGATGAGCCAATCGGCGGGGTTTTCTCGATAAGAAACGGCTGTAATGACCAAGCCTTCCGGGGAAGTGGTGGGCATGTCCTTCATCGAATGCGCAGCCATGTCAATTTCCCCCTGAAGGAGTGCGTCTTCTATCTCTTTGGTAAAAAAGCCTTTGCCTTCGATTTTGTCGAAGCTCAGATCCTGTATCTTATCCCCTTTGGTTTGGATGATGACCAATTCGGATTCAACGCCTTTTTCCCGAAGCCGAGCCTGGGTATGTCCTGCCTGCCAAAGTGCTAATTTACTACCTCGCGTGCCGATGCGGATTGCTTTACTCAAGTTTTAGTGATTTTGGAAGCGCAAAGGTAAGCGCTTCTTCCGATATGCTATCCGCTAATGATGCTTTTACTATTCACTTTAATGCGCGACCCTTCCGCCAAAAACACGGACAGCGGGCTGGATTCCCTCAAAAAACCAAACGGTTTTCCATAATTTTTTTCAAAGTCAACGTCAAGCGCGTATTCCCGAACCGGGTAAACGTCCCACCGCGGATGTTCCACCCCGTATTCTGACGTTTTGGCTGCTCCTAATTTGGTATACCCCCAGTAATGCTCCGTAATGAACTCCGCTTCACTGCCGTCCTCTATTTTGGTCAGGACGTTCTCGGCAGTGGCTTTCATGGAATGCCACCCGCCTTTTTTCCAATTGTACTCCACGGTCAATGCATCGTCCGCCATAGTCCATTGGTGGCGCATAAGCAGAGTTTCGTAGTGTTCCCCGTAAAGGGTATTCGCGACCAGGGTCAGCGCGGGTTTAGGCACAATTTCTTTGAGGAATACCACGCCCCGTTTCCAGGCGTCGCCGTCCCGGTAGCGCACATAAAATCGAAGGTTCACTTCTTCGAAATTGATGTGAAAAGGAATTTTCAGTCCCATCATTTTGGTATTTAAAAACATAAACCCGACGAGACTTACGTAACAAACGCCATTCCAGTGATCCAGTTCCGTTTTGTAAGGTAAATAAGGCAGAAGGAGTTTTTCGTCCACTGCATAATTGAACATTAGGAGCTTCCGCCATTCTGCATCCAAAAAGGTGCTTGCAGATTTTTTTTGTTTGATGATGTGCTCAGCCATTTCTATCTCAGGTTTCTTTGCCAGGAGAACAATTTTATCGTCCTTTGGTTATCGCAGTAACTAACTAAAAATCAGTACTCAAAACAGAAATAAAAATTAAGTACCCCGAAAGGATAAATAGGTTTGCGGAATTTTTCTACTTTTATCGCCCAGTATCAAGATACGACTTAATCTTTTATCCATGATCATGTTAAGTGAGTTTCAAGGTTTTCTTACCTCCCTCGATATTTGGGACATTTGTTTCATCCTTCTTTTGGCTATTTTCCTTGGAATAGAAGTCATCAGCAACGTTCCTGCCATTCTCCACACGCCTTTGATGAGTGGAGCAAACGCCATTCACGGAGTTGTCATCATCGGCAGCATCATTGTGATGGGGCATACTGCGCCTGACAACTATTTCGCATTAACGCTTGGTTTTCTTGCCGTTGTGCTTGGAACACTAAACGTAGTCGGGGGATTTGTGGTGACCAACCGCATGCTCCAGATGTTCAAAAAGAAGAAATAATGAGTTCCTTCAACTACATGCTGAAAGAACGCTAACCACCAATGTTTTCCAATCATCCATCTTATGGCCAATAGCGATATTCTGAAAATTTGTTACCTGCTGGGCAGTTTGTCTTTTATAGTAGGCTTGAAAATGTTATCCCGTCCGGATAGTGCAAAACGGGGCAATCTCTTTGCAGCCCTTGGCATGACTGTTGCAATTGCCGGCACGATTTTGTTCCACGAAAATGTCAATTCCGTAACGGGCGAAGTCTCCCGGATTGGCAACCTGCTTTTCATTTTTGGCGCGATCGCGATTGGAACAGTGACCGGCTACCTGTCTGCAATGAAGGTAAAAATGACCGCCATGCCCCAGATGGTGTCCCTTTTTAACGGGATGGGCGGTGCTTGTGCAGCACTGATCAGTCTGGTGGAAATGAATACCCACCATCCGCAAGAGTTCGGGATTCGATTCATTATTTTCCTGGGATTGATGATCGGCACGGTCTCGTTCACCGGAAGTATGATCGCTTTTGGCAAGCTGGAGGAAAAAATCAAGGATTACGGAAGCAAAATCCAACAAGTCATTAACAACACGCTGGTTTTTGCCATTCTCGGCCTGATCGTCTACATTGCTCAGGGGGATTCGACAACCGACAGCCTGATTTGGGTGGTGTTTGCTGCCTCAGCGGTTTATGGTATCTTGTTCGTCATGCCCATCGGCGGCGCAGACATGCCGGTTGTAATTTCTTTGCTGAACTCGTTCACTGGCATCGCCGCAGCATTGGGCGGTTTTATGTACGATAACCAGGTCATGCTAACGGGGGGCATCCTCGTAGGCAGCGCGGGCACCATCCTGACCATCCTGATGTGCAAAGCCATGAACCGGAGCTTGTGGAATGTAATCAGTGGCGCTTTCAGTGCAAACAGCAGCAGCGGGAAGTCAACGGAAGGCTTGTCCATCAGCGAAATTAACGTTACCGATGCCGCAATCTTGTGCGCTTATTCCCAGCGCGTTACGATTGTTCCCGGGTATGGCCTTGCTGTAGCGCAGGCGCAGCACACCTGCCACGAATTTGAAAAAGTACTCGAACAAAAAGGCGTAGAAGTCACGTATGCTGTTCACCCGGTTGCCGGTCGTATGCCCGGACACATGAACGTGCTGTTGGCGGAAGCGGATGTTCCTTATCCCAAATTGAAAGAAATGGACGAGGTCAATCCGCAGTTGCCCAATACGGATGTGGTGATCGTTATTGGCGCCAATGATGTAGTCAACCCTGCTGCTGAAACCGACCCAAGTTCCCCGATTTATGGTATGCCCATCATCAAAGCCAATACGGCCAAAAACATCATCGTCATGAAACGAAGTATGGGCAAGGGTTATGCCGGCATTGAAAACGAATTGTTCTACGATAAAAAAACCCGAATGCTGTTCGGCGATGCGAAAGCGTCGCTGGAGAAATTGATTACGGAGTTGAAGAGCGCTTAAAAAAGCCATACCGCCTTATTTGAACAATCAGGATTCTGACAACGAGGTAGTAAAAGAATACAGGAATGATGAACGCTTTTAAGCTTTCAAAGAAAGAGGCCATTGTATGGATTTCGTTGTTTACTGCATCACGAAAAAAATCATACAGGTAATATGGAAAATAAATCAGGCTGCCTTCGAAAACAAAAAGCACATAATACAGAAATGCACCAATAAAAGCCATGCTAATCACGCTGTAAAAAACTAAAAACCAGTCCTTTAAACTCAACTTCTGTCCTTTTCCGCGAAGTAAACCGTTCCATAAATCCTTCAGCTTTTTATTTGATTTTTGTCGCAGGTTTGGTATTGACAATGCATCAGAAAGTATCCAATAACCGTCTGTTCTGAAAAAAGGATTGAGGTTATAGAGCATTTTAAACAAGATCAACAACCCGAAGGAAAGGAATAAAAAATTCCCGGTAAGAAATACACCACATAAAATTAGCAAGGAGAAAATTATTTCAAAATAAATTCCTCCTACGTTGATTACAATTCTTTGTTTTCCGGGCAATAACCATGCTGCCGTCACATCCGCAAACATAACAGGGGTAAACAAATAAAACCCTACGCCAATACCTCCATGTTTAACCTGATAGTATCGGCAAGCAGAGGCATGCCCCAGCTCATGAAACAAGCTGCTTAGTACAGTAAGCAAGACATACCAGCTTAAATTACTGGTAGGAATGAATTCAAAATTTTGCTTTAAATTGTTCCAATACGCCCATATAGCAATGGGAAATAAGCCGGCGAACAGCGTCAAAACCAAAATAACGACCTGTTTCCGAAATAAACTTTCAAAAATCCGTGCAAATCGCTCCACTAAGCTGGCTTGAAAAACGATGATGCTGAATTTCAGATAGGCAGGCGGCTTTCGTTCAAGGGATTGGGGCAAGTCTTCCCCCGAATAAGCAATTAATTTATGGAGCTTTTGTTCCAAAACCTGAACAATATCGGCAACCTGAAAATTTGTACCCTGCCGGGAGTTATACAAAGTTGTGATATTTTTCAGCGTATTTTTCCCATCAATCAAGGAAACCAGTTCGTGGATATGAGAAGACAGGCGAAAATACCGTCCTGTATCCTCATGATACAAGACCGTTTCCTGGCCATCCCCAATGGTGCTGAGCCTTAGGCCATTGACCAGTATAGGTATTTTATCTGTTGCAATCGAGACGTCAGACATATCAATTCGTTATTTTCATGGTGCTGATCAATGCTTTAAGCACGTATGCGGTCGTTATTGTTTTGCTTTTGTAAGGTTGCCCTTCTTTGGGAATGATAAACGGCTCTGCGGGGTAAATGCCCCCGTATTCTAAACCGGATCGAATCAAATATTCCGTTCCTTTTGCAACAATTGGCGCGTGCATGGTTTCAGGATGTGTTGAGAAACAAAGCAATGCAAAAGCTGTGCAGAGGGGCGTACTGATGCCCGGCGTATTTCCCCAGCCACCATCCTCGTTTTGGGTGTTAAGTAGCCAATCCAGCGCTTTTCCCGCAGCTGAAGAAGCTGTTTTTGTGGCCTGAAATAAACGCAAACAAATATAGGTGCCATAGTAAGATCCGTAGTACCACCTGCTTTTCCAAAAACCTTGCGGCGCTTGTTCTTCCAACAGGTATTTGATCCCATTAGAAACTAGTTCGGCGTATTGATTCAGCCCGGCAGTAACCGTCCCAAAAAGCAGGTTGGCAACTACCTCCGGGTCTGGCCCTTTTCCCCACTTCGTTGTGTTAAAGTAATTTTGAAGTTCTTCAAGTTCGCTCCTGTTTCCACGCGGTATGATCCACGTTTCAAACGCTCCGCAGTTTTCCAGATAATTGTCTGTAAATAAGGTTTCCAGCAGGGAAATGCAGTGTTCTTCAATAATGTCTTTCCGGTTTGCGCGCGCAAAACACTGCAAAACCTGTCCAAGATCGTCGGCGTCAGGAGCAATTTCTTTTACAGTTGGAAAATAAGACCAACCTCCTACCCCTCTGCTTAATTTGGAGGCATACAAGTATGCTACTTCTGCGTTGATCATTGGCAGTAGCAAGTTGCCTTGTGGCGTCTTTTCTTGTAAATCGCAAAGTATATCCAGGAGAATGGCTCTTTGAAAATCATCGCTGAGCTGAAGGCCAATTGAGAACATCTCATGTCCGGCAAGCAAAGCCTGATAAGTTTCGACATTTTTTTCCCGGTCGAGCACATGCAAAGCATCAATGGCAACTTTACCCATTGCTGCCTTTTTTTCAGCAATATTTTCATAAAAATCAATCGAAAAATGCCGGGAATCCTTACTTAGCATTTTTTCCATTTGAAAAGCCTGAAGATATTCCTTCCGCCTTAGGTTCCAATAGTTCCAAAAGTTAGAGCGTAACCCGAAAATATGGGTCAATAGCTTGATGGATTCTTCCTGGCAAATGCTGATTGCAATAGGGATCAAAGCGGCGTGGTCGTCACCTTGTTTTATCTTACCATCAAGTAGGCCATCCATAAAAATCATAGACCTGTAGTATAAAAACCCGGCGATGCAAAGGAAATCAATTTGCTCATCATCCTGCTTCTCAAAAACGTCCCGAAACAATCGGGGGTAGCGCATGTAATAGTCAGGATTTTTTTCGAAAACGTTTCAAAAGCAATGGTTTTCTTCAATTCCGATGGAATAGAAAGCGTGTCCACGTAAGAAGATATCAAGTCAAAGTCTCTGTTTTTCATGCCCTTGTTTTACTTTTTATTTCAAAAAACAGAAGAAGAAGGAGCGTTTGCCTGATAATTTATCTGGCAAAATGCTCCTTCTATCTCGTAGTTCTTAATTTAAAAATCAGCCTTCTCCGTCAGAAGGGGGTGGGTCGGATGGCGGTGCATCATCGCAATCACAAGGCACAAATTCAATCCATTTTGCCATTTCAAACCGGCTTTCAAGTTCTTCAACTTCAAAAGCATCCAGCATTTGATTTTCGCTTAATTTACTCATGACCAGTCAATTTTGTTGGTAAAAAAAATAATACTACCCTTCGCCAGCGGTAGATGCATCCGTAGATTCTCCGCAATCCGGATCAGGCATGTTGTCGTCGCAACCGTCGCCATCGCAATCACAAGGCTCATAGATGGTAATCCAGGCCCTCATTTCAAACCGGCTTTCAAGCTCTTCAACCTGAAAAGCCTCCAGTAATTGATTTTCATTCATAATTTTCATGATATAAAAGTTTTGGTGAAAAAAATTGAATCCGTTTCCGTAAGGAGTGTGTTGTAAATAAGTTATGGGGATTGGGTGAGGTACTTCGACAGGCTCAGCATGTCAGATTTTTTCATCAGGCAAGGCGAGAGAAGGGAGCATAGCCTAAGCTACGCGACCGACGATCAACGCTGCATCATGGAAAAAGCCACCCACACACCGGTAAGTTATTTACGACACGCCTCTAAAGCTGCCACTGCTCTACAGGACAATAAATCCCCAATGTATTCTCTGCTATTTCTTTTTAAGGAATAAAAATCCCGAACAAGCTATTAGGTCTCTAATATTTCACATTTACATAAAAGGCTACACCTGCTTTAAACCCCATTCTTTTTTCTTCAAATCGTTTCCAGTTTGACTGGCTTGTTTTTTTGATGTACACATCGCTTTGGGAAGTCAAAGCAGCGCAAAACTTCAGGTCTTCAGTAATTTTACCCCCGTCAAGCGCCTTAATCCATTCAAGAGAAAGAATAAAATCGCGCTCTGTAACAATATTGTATGGCCTTAGATCTACGGTTATTTTTTCATGATTTTTTGATGCTTCAATAATTAATTCCTCGGGCATCAGGTTTTTTCCCGGCAGGTTAGTCACAGGATCTAAATCGTATAAGTTTACCCTGAATAATATGGTTCCAAATTTATTTTCAGCAATATTGAAGTTGGCATCCAGTACATAGGCAGGGGCTTTTTTTACTTCGATTCTTGTTGCAAGCTCCGTGCCTAATTTGTTAGACATGAAATAAAATACAATCTTCTTTGACGATGAGGTATGACCCAGCGTTTTTTGTTTTTTAAAATCTTTTGCCAACACGCTGATCTCAGGCAACGATAAAGGGCAAGCCTCCAAAGTAAGGTGCGTGGGCAAACTAAAATCGCTGGAAAGAATAAAATCTTTACTGCAATACCCGATCACGGAGCATCTGAGCGTATCCCCCACATATTTTGAAAGCGTAATACCCATTTTAAAAAAACCCAATTCATCACTTACCGCGCCAGCATCCTTTCCAACAATACCAATATTGGCAAATGGAATGGGATCTCCTGTAGCTGAATCTGTGATCTTTGCCTCCCAGGTCTGCCCACAAACAACTCCCGTAAAAAAACTCCATACGATAACCCACCAAGTTTTCATCAATTTACCTTTTTTGCGCTTTTTAGTAATTTTTGTGCAGATGCAAAACCAATAAGGCGATTTTCTTCAGTGCCTTCAGAATCTAAAAAAACTAACGTAGGATAGGCATTGATGTTGAATCTTTGGGCCAACTTCAAGCCCTCTCCTATTTCTGCGTTGATTTTCAAACAAATAAAATTCTCGTCAAAATATTCAACAACGGTGGCATCTGTAAATACATCCCGATCCATTCGTTTGCATGGGGCACACCAATTTGTATAAAAATCAATAAATACAGGTTTTTTTGACTGACTTGCCTCTCCTAACCGGTTAAAAAAACCTTCGTTTAAAAAAGTAATTTTTTTATTTAACCCTGCTTTTTTATCTTTCCAGGGTGGAGAAAATACAATATCATATTGACAAGCGGACATCATAAGCACAAACAAAAAAGTGGTAATGCCTGCTATATATAATAGCTGTCGGTTATTGAATGAAGCATTAAACATGAGCCTGTGAATTATTTTTGGTGAAACTACGGAGGTATTTATAACGCATCAGAAAAGCGCCCGCAGCCAGTATGCCTGCGCATAGCAAACCACCCATAGGCCCGGACTCTGACCCGCGAAGACCTGCAAAAAGAATTGGCCCCTGAATTTCTGTCTCAAACAAGATTGCTTGTGAGCAGGTCATTCCTGATAAACCAAAAATATTAAATACCCAAAAGTACCAGGAAAAATGCAACCCGATAGACATCCAAAGCTTGCCGGTATATAAATATGCGAATAAAAACAGACTACTTGCAAAAAAAATGGAAACTAATGCAAGCGGATTTATACTTTCATATCCGGCGCTCAATAAATAGATACTGGCAGAAAAAATGAAAGTAATCAAAATTGCAACTGTGGTATTTACCCATTCTCTGATGATACTCAAAAGGCCTCCTCTAACTACTACTTCTTCCAAAATTGCCATCGCCATCCAATTGAAGACCACAATGTATAAAGAATATAAAATTTGATGCGCTGAGCGGGCTTCCCATGCAAAACGTCCGACTTTAATCCAGCCTAAAGCCCATTCAACCACAAAAACAACCAAGGCCATCAGAAAAGATAAAGCAAAGCCTGCCAAAAACTCCCGAGCACTTCTCCCGGACAACGTCAATCCGAAAGCGTTCCAACTCTGAGCAGGATAGAGTAGTTTCCAGCTTATCCAGCTTCCAAAAATTACGATTCCCGGCAAAATTGACTGGTGCAGAAAAAAGGAAATATAAGCTTTAGCGGTGTACTTTGCTTCGTTAATCAAATCAAGCGACAAGCCGATTCTATTCAACAAACTGTGCAAAAGGCCGTCGAATAATAAAAACATCGTGCCAAGTATCGCAAAATAGATTATTACTTTTAGCCCTGAAGAAAGGCTGGCATTTCTATTTCCAAGTAATGTTACAATTGACATTTTTTGAAATTAAAAAATTGAGTAAATAAGAGCTTGTTCGGGTTTTCGTGATCGAGCGAGGGCGAGGAAATTTTATTTTAGACAAGGCGATTTTTGCAGACGTAGCCGGCAGCTACGGCGAAAAAAATCAACGCAGTATAAAATAAAATTTGCTCTCGACATCGCAATGTCGGGATAGCCGATTGACGGAAATCCGAACAAACTCTAAGCCCGACCCTGATATTTATCAAGAAGTATACAAGTGAAAAATCCGGAGTGTTTGATGTAACTTACCCCTAAAAACATGAAGATGGGAAAGTGTGACAAAATGTTTTTGCGGCCAATAGAATGGCGGTGGGAAAGAAGTTAAACGCCTGTATTCGCATCCAGTACCTGGATCGTTTTTTCAAAATAAGCGCGTGCCTCGGCGATCGTTTTGCCAATACACACCATGCCAATTTTGCCGTATTGCGACAAGGCACCGATCATGTGAAACATCACGCCGCATTGCGTAGCACCATCGAACTGGATGCGGTTGCAATGCGCGATGTCTATCAAATCATGGGGGGTCAGTCCTTTGTATTTTTCATTCATCACATTGTCGGAAGCAAAATAAACCCGTTGCTCTCCGTTGCACATGGTGAAGGTTCCGTCTTTCCAGTTAAACTCCCCGCCGGTCAAAAATTGCAGCATTAAAAAAGGATGGGTGGTGCCGCCTTTGCGCAGGTTGATCTCGATGGCGTAGTGTTTCCAGCCCTTCGCTTCTTTCACCGAAATAAAATCAATGCCAAAACGGCCCAGCACCCCGTGGCGCTGCAATTCTTCAGCTACCATTTTGCCCATTTCGGCAATTTCCCGGGTGTATTCCGCATTGGCGGGGAAGGTCGCGCCCAAAAACACCTGCCCGCTTTCTCCCCCCAAAAGTTGGTCGTGGGTAGAAATAATGTCGCTTACGCCCAAAGGGTTGATCCGGCATTGCACCGAGGGAGACTCCTTGACATCGCCATCAATGAACGCCTCCACGATGCCGCCCATGTTTTTGAACTTTTCGAGAAAAACCACATAAGAAACGCCTTCCGCGACGATGTTCACTTGCTGTGCTAAGGTGGATAGAATTGCTTGCGGAAGGTCAGGAGTATATTGTATGAAATCGCTGTACCGGTAAATCGCGTTCCCGTCGCCCGAAAAACCATCATTCAACTTGATGACGGCTTTTCGCAAATCCGGGTTTTCGCTTTTTAATTGAGCCAATGTTATCGCAATCTCCGCTTCCGAATTGAGGTCTTCTACCCCTGCCGGCATATTCAGGTTCAGTTTTTTGAAAATGCGTCGGCTACCCGATTTGGTGCCTAAGTAATACAAAGAAGGATCGCAACCATATACCGGGATACACAATTCCAACGCCAATTGTTTTTCAGCGACCGTTTCATTAAAACAAACTATGTGCGCCAGTTCAGGGTATTTGATTTGCTCTTTGATCCTTTGTATCAGCCTGGGTCTTTTCAGAATTTTTTCGGTCAATGAAATTCGGGAGGCATCGTAACAGCTCAGCAACGTGAGCCTTTTCCGGGCATGGTAACCCGTGATCCCCGGCAAAAGGTGGAGGTAATAATCAACGATGCTGTCGTCCATCGGCAGGCTGGAGACGAAAATCACCCGGGTGCGAGGCATCCTTAGCAGCATTAGCAGGCACAGCATCCTTTCTTCGTAATGAGCAATCCCTTTAATAGACCTCAGGATTTCAGGATCTAAAGTCAGGCTGGGTATGACGACCACGGTTTTTTCCGCCAGGTCGTTCAAAAAAATCTCCTCGTAATGCGCCGCGAACCGTTGTTGCAGGAAGTCAAAAGCAACATCTGCTCCGCTAATCGAATCATTTTGCATCATCATCAGGCTAAATATTAATCCGTTAATCCACAGCAAAGTAGCGCTGAACGAACGCCTGTACAATGACAAAGGTCATATCTGAAGGGAATTTTTGACCGGTAAGGTGAACCCAATTTTCTGCTTTTTTCTTCAAAAATGCCGACATTCACCGATTGATCATTATAATCGCATTGCATGCCTGACTCATCTCATCCGGGAAAACACTTACCCAGCGACCAAATCGTGATTGCACAAACCCAATCCTGGGTAAAAAATGTAGTCGTTGGGTGCAATTTTTGCCCGTTTGCCAGCCGGGAAGTGCAACGGGACAGCATCCACTATGAGGTAATCCGGTCTGAGACGATGGAGACTTGCCTGGAAGCGGTGCTCCTGGAGTGCAAACGCTTAGACGAAGATGCCGCTATTGAAACGACCCTGCTTATTTTCCCCGGCGCTTTTGCGCAATTTGAAGATTTCCTCGATTTGCTGGAGTTGGGCGAAGACCTTTTGCTGGAACACGACTACGAAGGCGTTTATCAGATCGCCAGTTTTCATCAAGATTATCGCTTCGCCGATACGCCCGCCGACGACCCCGCCAATTATACCAACCGCTCTTTGTATCCCATGCTCCACCTGCTCCGGGAAGCAAGCCTCGATCGGGTGCTGGAAAATTACCCCGACCCGGAGGGCATTCCGGAACGCAACATTGCCTTTGCCCGCCAAAAAGGGTTGGCGCAGATGAAATTGCTGCGGGAAGCATGCCAGTAGGGGCGACCCTCGCGGTCGCGCAACATATTTTACGCAACCCACGCGGCATACAAATTTGCCCTTCCATACACAGAATCCCGCTCGCCCACCTTCTCTGTAACAGCATATCCCACACTTGCAAACAACTGCTTCAGTGTGCGAAAACCAACCGGATAAGGCACCCAATGCGACACCGGCGTATCCGTATCGTATTCCACAATAAGAAAATTACCGCCAGGTTTCAGACACGCCGACAAGTTCCGAATCAATGTTCCTTTATCCTGGACGTAGTGCATCGAATTTGCCATCAGAATGCCATCCAGGTCGCGCAGGGGCAAAGGTGTGGTTTCAAAATCCAATTGAAAAGCATGGATGGCCATGTCATCGGGTTGGGAGAAATTGCTGAGTCTAATAGGTGTTTTATCCACTGCATAGACCGTGCTGCCCGCCTTGAGCAAATGCGCCAACGCAAAGGTAAACAGCCCCGATCCACAACCCAGGTCGCACCAAATGGCAGCATTAGGCTGCGGTAAATGTACATTCTGAATCAGCTCTATAGCTGCGGATAACTCCATACTGGTACACGTGAATTCATTAGGACATCTTTTTATTCGCCTCCACACACCACAGCAATTCATCTAAAAATTGCTTTGCTCTTTATTTCTGTGGCTTCCTGATCTGCAGGGGTTCCTTGTTCATCGTACGCTTCCTGCACTTTAGGCCCGGGGTACACGACGGGCACGACCCATGCGCCAATTTTCCATAAAGATAAAATATCTTTGCTGCCAATAAAAACCTGTTTCTCATGCACCAGCTCAACAAAGCCCTTTTCCAAAACATCGCGGCATTTGCTTTTTCCATCACCCTGATGGCCACGCCGTCATCTGCACAAACTAAAGCTCCCAAGCCTGTTGATCCGCCCAAAAAATTTGAGCAACAACATACCCTGGTGCTCAACAATAAAGCGGTCGTTTACCGCTCAGTTGCCCAGGAAATCTACATCGCAAACGATACCGGCGCTTATGTAGCCAATTTTTGGTGCGTGGCCTACCTGCGGGGAGATTTGAAAGCCCCGGTTGACGCCACCCGCCCGGTCACATTTATTTTTAATGGCGGCCCCGGCTCTGCTTCTGTGTGGCTGCACCTGGGCTTTTTTGGTCCGAAAATCGTGCAGGTAGACAGCGACGCCCGCACCGACGACGGTTCGGCACCCTATAAACTCCGCGACAACCCGCATTTTATGATCGAACATTCCGACCTGGTGTTCATTGACCCGATTGGGACGGGTTTCAGCAAAGCGATCGGCGTGGGAAAAAATGAAGATTTCTGGGGGCTGGATGAAGACGCAGCTTCAATTGCCAAACTCATTCGAACTTGGGTGACGGAAAACAAACGCTGGCAATCGCCCAAGTTCATCGCAGGGGAAAGTTTTGGCACTACCCGCGCAGCAGCAGTAGCCAACGCGTTGGAAGGCGGCGGACAAAACCTGGCGCTCAACGGCCTGATCCTGATTTCACAGGCGCTGGACTATGCCGGCTCTACCTCGGTACACGACAACATTACGTCCTATTTCACCTACCTGCCCGCTATGGCTGCTACCGCCTGGTACCATAAAAAAGCCGGTGCAGGGAAACAACTGGAGGATTTTGTGCAGGAAGCGCGGGATTTTGCCTACAATATCTACCTGCCTGCGTTGTACAAAGGAAACCTCCTGCTGGCAACGGATAAAAAAGTCCTTGCAGAACGCTTGGCTTATTTCATCGGTTTGCCACAGGCTTACGTTGAAAAATCGGATCTAAAAATCCTGATTCCCCGCTTTCGCAGCGAATTGCTCCGCGACAGCAACCTGGTGATCGGGCAATTGGACGGGCGCTACTTTGCGGAAGAAATTGACCGCGTTTCAGAAACACCAACCCTCGGCGACCCGGCTGATTATCAAATCGAAAGCGCTTTCACCGCTGCAATGAACGACTACTTAGCCAATACGCTGGGCGTAAAAATGGATCGGCCTTACCTGACCGGCAACGAGCAGATTTATAAAAAATGGAACTGGAAACCGGTGGGCAAAGACGAAGGCTGGGAGCCTTCCTACGTGAATACCGCCCCGAGCCTTGCACAAACCATGCGCCGGAATCCCCAGATGAAAGTGATGATCGCCAGCGGCTATTACGACCTGATCACGCCGTTTTTTGATGCGGAATACACCTTTTCGCGGCACGGGTTCAAACCTGCGCAACTCATTTTCAATTACTACGAAGCTGGGCACATGATGTACAACAACCAGGGCGTTTTTGAAGAATTGGCGTGGGATATTGAGGATTTTTATAAGAAAAAGTAAGTGGGGATGTAATTCCGGGTGGAACCCGGAAAATTGAACACGCGGGGCAGAGCCGAGCGCGCGAGCGAGAAGGATTTTTTATAAGAAAAAGTAAGGATACTTTTACATAGGCAGCCTCAACTTGTTCTTTACTCGTTTCTGCTCAATTTTCCGTTGTTCTTTATCTGCCTGAATGGCCTGCTCCTATTGTCTAATCAATAATTTCCACCAGTATATTGCCGGAATTAATTCAGCAGTATGCTGTTCTAACCGGTAAATCAGGCTAATACTGGGTGTTTCTTTCCCGTTAATAATCCGGCTTAGTTTGGTGTAATGCAGGTCAATTTCCTCGGCAAATACTTTCCTGCTTCTGTTCAAAATCCGGATGTATTCATCTAATATCTTTCCAAAGCTTTGGTTTTCGAGAAATACGCCTTCTTTTAAGTACTCATTTATTTTAATCCTTAATCGGGTAACTTCAGACAACACGCGTTGTTCATCTGTCCGCTTACTCAGCATTTCAAACCTCATTTTGCGAAATGCCTCTGCTTCAAGCTGTGCTTCCTCATCCGTCAGCGTTTCAGGAATCATAAATCCTTCCGCAATTTCTTCATCTGAATAGGTTTCCCGGAGTTTTTGATATATTTCCTCGTAGTTGTTCATAATTAAAGGTATTTTTTAATTAATGCAATGGAAGCTTCATAACCCAATCCCGGTTGCCTGCCAAACTATTGAAAGCCATATACTGTGCAATAATGCTCTATTAAGCTTGTTTTGGGTGTTAATGACACGAATCCATCGTATGACCTTTCAAAGGCTAACTGACAAGCGTATGCAAACAAACAACCTGCTATCCGATCATACTTTTTTACTTTTCCTATATTTTTTTTCGACACCTCAATGAGATTTACATGAATTCTAAGCTCTTCCCAAATGTCTTTTAATGACAATAAGCCCAGAATTTGATCTTCCGTATCAGTGGGATATAGCTTATAAAGATCGTTCTTCTGCTCTCCTTCCAAACTCCAATCAAATACAAATTGACCACTCTCCCCCACCATATGTTGTATTCTTTTGGTTTGAGCTGACTTATCCTTACTTCAAGTAGTTTACCTGTTTCTACCTCTTTTAGATACATTGTAGTCAATTCTATTTATAAATATCGTAAAAAAATTTGACTTGACCAATACTGTGATTCATTTTTCCTGGATGATAAAAATGATTTAGATGTTTCCAAGTAACGTTTCCCTTCCAAAGCAGATTAAAGTCTGTTTCTACACATTTCTTGATTAAATCAATTTCCAAAAAAAAATGAAAAAGAAAACAGAAGTCAATTTTTCGGAAACCCAAATTGCGGCTTTTACCGTTGGCAGGGAGCAATTGCTTTTCCTTACTGCAATTGACGCCCTTCCGGAATTTACGGGAATCAGCTACTGGGAAGACCTTTCCTGCGTGGGCTACAATCCCAAAAACTCTGAATTGAACGCGATTGTAAGCATCAAACGAGCTACAGGCTATAGCGGAGGTTTATGCACCCGCGGATCAGGCGAATACGTCCGTTTTTACGTGGATTGGAAAGATGGATTGGGTTTTCAGGATGTTGGTTTTACCAGCTTCAGATCCCATGATATTTCCGATGCGCCTCCAGGCCGGCAACACCCGCTGCAATACATGGTCAGCCTGCCGCTGGAGGTTCAAGGAAAGCAAAGATTTTGCGGCACACCGGTGCTTCCTACCGTAAGAGCAATCCTTTCCTGGAACGCCATCCCGCCACCCGCCACCCCGGGTCATATTCCCACTTATGGCGACGTTGAAGACGTTGATATTCAAATCAACCCACGTTTCCTTTACTTTGGCGAACTGTTTGACCTGATGCAGGTGAAACCAAAGTCGGAATTACTCGATTTATTCGATCTCAAAGCCTTGGTTCCGCAATTTGAGCCACAGGTTTCACCCGTCACTCCTGAAATACTCAAGCAAAATCGTGCATTAAAAATACCGGATCACCGGACTCTTGCACCCATTATTGCACCTTTGATGGCCTCCAATCCTTCCGTTTCCGGTATGGATTTCAAGATTGACAAGTCACTGATAGACTTGGCTCAAATTGATGTATCGGCCATCCTGGAGGCTTTTGTCAAAACCAAAGCTGATACTACTTTTGAAGAATTGGTATGCGCTGGTTTGCAAACCGCAAATGATAAATTGGGCGCTGTGATCCACATCAAAAAAGAAGCCGGTTATGGCGGAGACCTTTGCCGACGGGGCACGATTCAATACGTTGCTTTTTGGGTAGATTGGGACAATGCCGGCGCCGCAGGTTACCAATATATGGGCACTGCGGGCGTGGAAGTGCACAATATTGCCCCAATCCCAGACGATGGTCTGTATTACAGCGTGACCCTTCCCATTGACGTGACGAAGTACCTGCGTTCTTGCAAAAACCCAAACGTTGTTAAGGTGCGCGCAGTACTTTCCTGGAATACGCCGCCGTCAACTACCGACTCGCTTGACCTGACTACTTTCGGTAATCGCCTGGATCGCTTAGCACAAATCCGCCCGGGCGAAACGATTGGCACAGACCTCGTCCATCGCTTCGACTTCATAGGCAACGTGCCGGTGACTGAAATTGACCCGGCAACCCATTTGGCGTTCCCCAATCCATTAGCAAACCTGAGTAACAACAGGCCATGGGGCGGTCAGGTGAATCTCCGCGCCAAGCTGTTCAACACCGGGGCGCCATACAATGCGCATTTCCAGGTGCAATACTATGAACCCTTGGTATCTAATTGGTTACCTGTCAATAATCAACATACCTTCACCACCGTAAGACCATTGGGTGCCGGCACGGTTTTCACCAATATTTTCATTGACAGTTCAGTATATGGCGGCTGGTTCCCTTATGTGGCCAATCCGGGCGCTTACGAAGATATTGTCAACGATGTGCTGGCTGTTTGGAATACTGCCGGGCGCAGTGGTGCCTACCGCGTTCGATTAGCCTACACGACAGATCACAGCCACAATACCGCGAATATCTCGTACTCGGAAGAATACGTGATCCAGTTGAACAATGTGTATTTTAATGTAAACCCAGGCTATGGCGCAGCAGTCAACCCGGCCTTTACAGTAGACATGGTCATTGACGGCGGCGACTGCCATACCTATGCCAAAAAGGAAATCATCCAAGGCCACTTGCGCGCCATTGACCAGTACTTTGGCCGATGGGAGCTGGATGTGCAACCCACGTCCCACATCACCGGTCCGGTGGTCTATACCCCTGCCGGCGGTGTCCGAAACGTCATCAGCGCTTTAGACAACGGCGACACGAATGCTGCCTGGACTCTCGACACCTCCAATATTGACCCTTGCGGGTACACGGCTCGGGTACGTGCCTACAAGCGCACCATTTTTGACAGCGCGACCTCGAATTTCCATCACGTAGACAAGTACGTCGGATTTTCAATCGTGTAGCGATTTTGTGATTTTTAGCTATTGAAACAATGAGCCATCCTGCGCAAATGTGGGGTGGCTCATGTTTTTTTGAAGCCTATTCTGCAAATCCTTACTTTTACCCCCATCAAATCAAAAACAACCACCACCATGCGAATACTTTGCACTTGCTTACTGCTTTTTGCCTTTTTCATGTCTTTGACGGCCCAGGACTTCTCCCAATCCCCTTGGCATATTCAGGCAAAAAATATTGACCCCGCCAATTATTACGGCATCACCGTCGCCAACGGCATGGTCGGCCTCGTGTCGTCGCCCGAACCGATGCGCGTAAAAGACGTGGTGCTGAACGGCGCGTACGATTACTACCAACGCGGGCGGGTATCGAACATCCTCAAGACCTTCAACCACGTGAACATGAACTTAGACGTGGATCGCCGCCGCATTAGCCGCCGCGATATTTCCAACTACGCCCAAACCCTCGACATGAAAAAAGCGGCGCTGACCACCACGTTTGATGTAGGCGATAAAGTCAGCGTGCGCCATACGCTGATGTCCCTGCGTCATTTGCCGTACACCGCCATGAGCATCGTGGAAATCACCGCCAAAAAAGACGTGGAAATTACCCCGATGTCCGTCATCGAAGCGCCCGACCATTTGGCTGATGTACGCAATTATTACAGCGAAATTGACCGCCCCCATGTGCTGATCCAGTTGCTGACCTCGGTGGCGAACAGCCCTTCCGGCAAGCTCAAAGTGGCCGCGTCTACCAGCTTCATCTTCGACGAACCGCACGGCAGCGAGCCGAAGGTCATCCATGAAGACTGGGATTACAACATGCACTTAGCCAAATTTTACAAACAGCTCAAAGCCGGTCAAACCTATCGCTTTGCCGTTGTCGGCTCGGCGGTTTCCAGTGTAGATTACGGTGACCCGCACAACGAAGCGGAACGCCTGACCATTTTTGCCAAACTCGAAGGGGTAAATCGCCTGCTGAAACGCCACGAAGCGGCCTGGGAAGACCTCTGGAAAAGCGACATCATAGTGGAAGGCGACCTCGAAGCACAGCGCGCCATCCACTCGGCCATTTACCACCTCTATTCTTTTTCGCGCGAGGGCATTGCGTACAGCTTGTCGCCGATGGGGTTATCGGGATTGGGCTACAACGGCCACGTGTTCTGGGACACCGAATTGTGGATGTACCCCGCCGTACTGGCCCTGCAACCCGAAATCGCCCGCTCTTTTTTGGAATATCGTTTTAACCGTTTAGAAGCGGCGCGGCAAAACGCGTTTTCGCACGGCTACAAAGGGGCGATGTTTCCCTGGGAGTCTTCAGAGGAAGGTTCAGAAGACACACCGGTTTGGGCACTCACCGGGCCTTTCCAGCATCACATCACCGGTTGCGTGGGCTGGGCATTTTGGAAATACTATCAAACGACCCAGGACAAAGAATGGCTGCGCACGCGTGGCTACCCCGTGCTGAAGGAGGTGGCAGATTTTTGGTCGAGCCGCGTGGAGCGCAACGGCCCGGGCAAATACGACATCAACAACGTCATCGGTGCCAACGAATGGGAGGAAAACATTGACAACAACGCCTTCACCAACGGCATGGCCATCACCGCGCTGCGCTATGCTGCACAGGCGGCTCGTGTGTTGGGTATGGAGCCAAACCCAGATTGGGAACACGTGGCGGCAAACATCCCTATCCTGAAATTCCCCGACGGCACAACCCGTGAAAACGCCACGTACGACGGCGTTATAATCAAACAGGGCGACGCCAACCTGCTGGCCTACCCACTGAAGATCGTGACCGAGGAAAAAGCCATCCGCAAAGATCTGGAATACTACGAACCGCGTATGTCGCCCGAAGGCCCTGCAATGGGACATTCCGTGCTGGCAACCCTTTACGCGCGCCTCGGCGACGTCGAAAAAGCCCACGAGTTGTTCGTGCGCAGCTACAAACCCAACGAAGTGCCGCCTTTTGGCGTATTGGCAGAAACAGCGGGCGGTACCAACCCTTATTTCGCGACTGGTGCCGGGGGAACCCTGCAGGCCGTATTATTCGGTTTGGGTGGCTTAGAATTCACGGATGCGGGCATTGTACAACTGAAAGCCAAACTGCCGAAAAAATGGCGCTCTCTGAAAATGACCGGCATCGGAAAAGATAAAAAAACCTTTGAAGTGAAGTGAGGACGCACGAAGCGTACATGCGCCGCTGTTTCGACCTGGCCCGGCTGGGCGCGGGCAACGTTTCACCCAACCCGATGGTGGGCGCCGTGCTGGTGCATCAGGCTCGCATCATCGGGGATGGGTTCCACCAGCAATACGGACAAGCCCACGCAGAGGTACACGCCGTGAACAGTGTCCGTCCTGAAGATCGGCATTTACTAAAAGAAGCGACCCTCTACGTGTCGCTGGAGCCCTGTTGCATTTTTGGCAAAACGCCGCCTTGTACCAACCTGATTCTGGAGCATCGCATCCCCAGAGTGATTATTTCCTGCTTAGATCAAACGCCAGGCGTGGCGGGAAAGGGCGTGGAAATCCTACGCGCCGCGAATGTCGAGGTGCTTACCGGCGTGCTGGAAGCAGAAGGACAACGCCTGAGTGCCATCCGCAACACCTTCGTATCGCAGCAACGGCCTTACGTCATCCTCAAGTTTGCACAAACAAAAGACCACTTCATTGGCCCCGAAGACGGCAGTCAGCACTGGATTTCCAATGCTTACACCAAACGTTTGGTACACCGCTGGCGCAGCGAAGCCGATGCAATTTTAGTGGGAACCAATACGGCATTAAGCGATAATCCACAGTTGAACAACCGGCTATATTTTGGAAAATCGCCGTTGCGGGTAGTAGCGGACCGAACCGGGAGGCTGCCCGATACGCTGGCGCTTTTTGACGGTACCAGCCCTACTTTAGTTTTCACAGAACTTACAGATGTCGTTGAGCGCAATAACCTGGAGTACGCATACCTTGCATTCGGCCAAAATCTGCCGCAGCAAATCCTGGCGCATTTAGCTGAAAAAAAATGCACGTCCCTGATTGTGGAAGGTGGCGCAGAAATGCTGCAAACCTTCCTCGATGCCGGGCTATGGGACGAAGCACGGGTCTTAACCGGTGGGAAATACCTGTTCAAGGGCATTCCTGCGCCTCTACTGCCGGTAGCACCTGCTTATTCGCAATCCATCGCGAATGATGTCCTGGAGGTTTATTTTAATCTGTCTTAGCAGGTTGGTCTACCTGCTCCTTGCATTTTTTCAGGTAAGATTCGATGAATCCAGCAATCACTTCCAGCGCGGTATTGAAGTGTTGGTTATTGTTGATGACAATGTCGGCTTCATCCATATAAGGCAGGATATAGCGCTCAAAAGTGGGCAATACGTGCTTTTCGTAGCGATAGAGCACATCGTCGAGCGGGTAATTGCGCTCCACCTGGTCGCGTTTGATGCGCCGGATAACTTTGAGGTTTTCTTTGGCGTGCAAAAAAATTTTCAGGTCGAGCAGTTTCCGGATCCGCTTGAAGTGGAAAACAAAAATCCCTTCTACGATGATGACCGGGGCAGACCGAAAAGTCAGCATTTTTGGGGTTACCAATTTGTTATTGAAAATGTATTCGAGGCGCTCAACCGTTTCCCCGGCTAAGAGTCGCTCCACGTCTTTGGCAAAAGCTTTTTTGTCAATTGAGCGGGGCAGGTCGAAATTTTGGACGCCGAGGTTATCAATGAATTGCTCTTCCCGCGGGCGGTAATAGTCGTCCTGCGAAATCAGGCAAACCGAATCATCCCCGAAGCGTCGTTTCAATTCTTTGACAAAAGTCGTTTTGCCCGAGCCACTACCCCCGGTAATCCCCAAAATAAAAGGCTTCATTACAAACTATTGTGCGGATGACAAATTTAATGTTTGACAGCTGCTGGTATGGCTGTGGGATCGTGTTTATATTTAAACACAAGCGGAAAAATAATTCCCAACACCAGCGCATACCCAGCAAAGGTGAACCAAATGTATTGCCAGTTCCTTACCCCGTCAATGGAGGTGAAACTGTCTACCACCCAACCACTGATGAATCCCCCAAAAAAAGCGCCAAGCCCATTTGTCATCAACATAAACAGCCCTTGCGCGCTGGCCCTGATTTTAATGTCCGCTTCCTGTTCGACGAATAGCGAACCGGAGATATTGAAAAAATCAAAAGCCATTCCATAAACCACCATAGACAAAACCAAAAGGATTAGCCCATCGCCTGGGTTGCCGATCCCAAAAAGTGCAAACCGCAAAAACCAGGCAAAAATGCTGATCATCATGACCTTTTTGATGCCAAATTTATTGAGAAAAAAAGGAATGGTCAGAATGAACACCGTTTCGGATATCTGAGAGATGGACAACAGCAAGTTGGGGTGTTGAACGCCGAATGAGTCGGGGTAGGTATTTTTGAAATCATCGAGGAAAGTCCCGCCAAATAAATTCGTGATTTGAAGGGCTGCCCCCAAAAACAGAGCAAAAAGAAAAAATATAGCCATTTTCTTTTGCTTGAACAGAATGAAAGCATCCAGCCCAAGCATAGAGACGAGGCCTTTTTTTTCATTCACTTTAGCCGGCGCACAGGCGGGCATCGTAAATGCATATAAGCCCAATACCAACGCCGCTGCTGCACCGATGTAAAGCTGGAAAGCATTTAGCGTCCAGCCAAACATATCCACCATCCACATGGCTGCGATAAATCCGATTGTGCCCCAAACCCGAATGGGCGGAAACGTTTTGACAATATCCAGTCCTTTCTGCTCCAAAATGGTATAAGAAACCGTATTGGCCAGCGCAATGGTCGGCATATATACCATCGTGTTGAGCAACATGACCAAGTAAAGGGTATCGTAATCTTTTATAGTAGAAGCCCACACCAAGAGTCCCGCTCCTATGATGTGACAAGCGCCCAGCAACCTTTCTGCATTGATCCAGCGGTCTGCTACGATGCCCAGCAAAGCCGGCATGAACAAAGATGAAATTCCCATGGTACCGTAAATAAGACCCACTTGTATGCCGGTAAACTTGAGCGTAACAATCATGTAGCCGCCAAGCGAAATGAGCCAGGCTCCCCACACAAAAAACTGTAAAAAGCTAAGCACAATGAGTCGAAACTTTACATTCATGGCATGCTGGCGTTTTGTTATTGAAAAATCAAATGTATGTAAATTTTTCGGACAAGGAAGGATATGATGTTTGCTTCCTATTGACCGGATGGCTTCAGGCAGGATGCTTTAGAAAAAGTAAGGCGTTTATCCCAAAGCCCGCTTGATTTGCCTTGCATGCCGGTTATGGTGTGATTTAAAAAAGGACAGCATCTGTGTAATGGTCATACGACCTGCCCGAGGGTGTCGGAAGGCTTCCTTCGTAAAAATTTCATTGGGCTGGGATTCAAGGAAAGCGCGCAAAGCAGCACGACCAGCCCGCCATTGTTGAAAAACGGCCTCCCGATCAGAAACCGGGGGCAGTTTATCCTCGTTGATAAATGCTGGCGCTTTGAATTTCAAACCAGGAATTATCTGGCTTAGGTTCAGCAACCAGGTTCTGATCGCCGATCCAATCCCGGCTTTTTTGATCGCTGCCGGGTCGCTCAATTTCTTTTTCAGGTAGTTTAATGACCCCGCTTCAGCAATCATAACATGGTTGACGATCTGCATAGCGGACCACTGCTCCGGAGCAGGTTTGCGGTTGAGTTGTTCAGCAGTATAAGCGCTCAAGCTATTTTCTAACTTTTGAAGGGCTTCATCTAAAGCAATCAGATACTGTTCTGTTCGACGATTCATTTTTTATTGATTTGACGATGAATTGATTACAATAAAATTTAGGTGATTCTAAAATGATTTGAACCAGAATTCCCACAAGTCTAATATTTGGCTATGCAAAAAAGTCGCATTGTCTATCTTTGCAAAAAAACAAAAATAAAATGATGCAACTGAAATTTGTAATCGCCTTACTGGCAATAGCAGGCATTTTTTGGACTTGCGAGTCTTCCGAAAGCAACAGTGATACCAAGCAATTATTGGATGCTGCAAAAAGCGATACGGAAAAAATGATGATCCTGAATGATCTGAGTTCCACATTGCAGGGCATTTGGCAATCGGAAGATGACCCGAAGTCTAAATTGCGCATCCAGGGAGACCAGTTTTTTTCAATTTACGACGGGAATGAAATTTCTAAAGATCGTTTGTTGTGGTACCCCCAATGTCCAGGGGATTGCAGCGCGGGTCAGGATTTGAGCGACGTACTGTGCTTCACGCTGGAAGACGCCGAACTTAAAGCCATTTGCTACAAGCTGATCAGCGTTTCCAAAAAACGCTTACAGTACACCTCGTTGTCGGGAACGGGAAAAACGTTGTCCTATAAGAAAGTCGGTGAAATTCCTAAAAAAGAAACCCCGCAATAAGTAGTGTCCGTCCGGTCATTGAGCGCAGTTGAAATGAACGCAGCTATCGGACTCTAAAAACAGACACTACCCGATGATGCTGCGAAACTCTCCAAACCAACGGGCAATGCTTTCGTGGTAGTGGTGTTTGGCGAAAGCCGGACCGTTGTAAATCCGGGCCAGGGTTCTGAAATCTTGCGGTGCCGGCGATTTTTTAGCCACAACGCCGCGCAGGGCTGAATTTTGGCAGAGGAATTTCCCAACGTACAGCAATTGTTCCTCAATCGGGCTGGTAAACATGGCTTTTGCCGATGGCGCGCCAATGGCTTTGAAATTGGCACCCATTATTTGCCCCAGGCCGAAACTCATCGAACGGTAGCGCAGTTCCGATAAGTCCGCATCAGGCAGGTCGCGGTTGAGTTTAGAAAAAATATGTTGTTCGAAGCGCGGGCGTACCACCCCGGCTGTCTCCTGACGAATGACGCTCAAAATCCATTCCGGGTGGATGGTCACATTTTTTTCCGCTTTGATGCGCTTTACGGCTTCCTGAACGGCCGGGCCATACCGATCCCAGATTTTTCGGCAAGTCAGGAAAGCATTGCGTTGAAGGCTGTTCAGGTGAAAAATTGCTTCCTCAAAACTACCGCAATTCACATGTTTGTTTTCAATTGCCTGAATCGCAGCTTCCAGCATTTTTTCCGCTGTTGGTTGGTCCAGTTTTACATCCGGAATAATCGTAATTTCTTTCCGGGCAGTCTGAAAACTACAGGGATAGCCCAAAAAGCTTCTTTTGATATTAGGATTCAGGCTCTGTTCAAACTGGAACTGTGCCACAGCCCGGTTTGTTCCGCGCCCGAAATCGCCGTCAATGGAAAAAGAACCGGTCGAGGAGGTGGAATAGCCCAAAAAAATCAGCAGGCGCTGGATGGCTTTGATTGTGTTTTCACCGGCTGTTTTCCGATCTAAGGCTACATCTCCCTGCTTAAAACGCTCCAGATCGCGGTGCCACTGAGGATCACTGTCTTCCGGTAAAGTGAGAATTTGCTGAATGCGGGGGTCTTCTACGAAGGCAAGCATGGTCAATTGATTTTGTTATTTTTGTAGGATTGATCTTACGGGTTTACGTTTACGTGTCGGACACCTCCAAGGTGTCCGACACGTAAACGTAAACCCGTAAATTTGTAACAAAAATATACTTTTTTACCATAATTCAATACAATGAAAATCTTTCCCCTTTATTTGGCTTTTTTTCTGTTCCTCCTGAACCTCAGCCATCTGCCCGGGCAGTCGCTTGCCGCAGAAGGCGATACGGCTCGTTTGCGCGAATTGCGGATTCCCAGCGCTGGCATGCGCAAAGAAATGGGCGCACGAGTACTACTACCGAATGCTTATTTCCAAAACCCAAACGCGCGTTTCCCTGTGGTTTACCTATTACACGGTTACAGCGGCAAATATTCTAACTGGACGGAGCACGTGCCGGAGATCCGCAAATGGGGCAACCTGCTGGGCGTCATTATTGCCACACCCGAAGGCGGATACGGGAGCTGGTACTTCGACAGCCCCGTGGATTCGGCTTTCCGCTATGAAACGCATGTGGCCAAAGAAGTCGTCAACTACATTGACCGCGAATTCAGAACTATTGCTTCCCGCGAAGGGCGCGCCATTTCCGGCCTAAGCATGGGCGGTCACGGCGCTTTGTACCTTGCGCTACGGCATCCCGAGGTATTTGGCGCAGCGGGCAGCATGAGTGGCGGCGTAGACCTGCGACCTTTCCCGGGCGGTTGGGAAATTGCGCAGCGCATTGGCAGCCGGCAGGAATTCCCCGAGCGTTGGGAAGCCGCATCTGCCATCAATAACCTGTATCGCTGGAATGAAAAAATGTCCGTAAAATTCATCATTGACTGCGGCACGGACGATTTTTTCTTCGACGTCAACCGCGCCTTGCACGAAAAAATGCTGGCCTGGCGCATCCCGCACGACTTTATTGTCCGGCCTGGCGAACACAATTTAGTTTACTGGAAAAATGCTGTTTTGTATCAGTTGCTGTATTTTGGGGAGTTTTTTACGAAGCGATGATTGAATTTCCTATGTTTACCGAAACAAAACAAAAACACTCATGCTGAAATGGATTTCTATTGCAGGATTGTGCCTGCTGTCCCTGACCACTTTTGCACAATTGACCCACCCACCTTTCACCCCCGCTGTCGAGCGCATCAAAAGCCTTGACCAGCGCAAAGCATTATCAACCAACTCGATTGTCAATACCGTGCCTTTCCGCTCAGCGGGGCCCAGCGTGCAAAGTGGCCGCGTGGTAGACCTGGATGTTTCACCCAATGACCCCAGCCATTTTTATGTGGCTTACGCGTCGGGCGGTTTGTGGAAAACCGAAAACAATGGCACATCTTTTAAACCGCTCTTTGATCAAGAGATGGTCGTGACGATCGGAGACATCGCCGTAGACTGGAAGCGAAAAGTAATTTGGATCGGTACGGGCGAAGTCAATTCCAGTCGTTCTTCCTACTCCGGAACCGGAATTTTCAGAAGCGACGACGGTGGCAAATCCTGGAAGCACTTAGGCTTGGGTGAAAGCCACCATATTGGCCGCATCATCCTGCACCCCACCGACCCGAATACGCTCTGGGTTGCCGTGCTGGGGCACCTCTACTCGCCTAACCAAGAGCGTGGGGTTTACAAAACCACCGATGGCGGAAAAACCTGGAAGCGCACCTTGTTCGTGAACGACAATACCGGCGCTGTGGATCTCGTCGTGGACCCAGCCAATCCGAATATCCTTTACGCGGCCATGTGGGAGCGCTCGCGCCGCGCCTGGGATTTTATAGAATCCGGAAAAGGTTCCGGTATCCACAAAAGTATGGATGGCGGCAGTACCTGGACGCTGCTGACCGCGACAGACAAAAGTGGATTTCCGCACGGCGAAGGCGCAGGCAGAATTGGCTTAGCCATTACAAAAGATAAAGGCAAAACGGTGCTGTTTGCTGCGATTGACAACAATTTCCGCCGCCCGAAAGAAGCGGAAGAAGAACTGGTGCTGACAAAAGACATGCTGCGCCCCATGAGCAAAGAAGATTTTCTAAAATTAGAGAAATACCTGATTAAAGAGTTCCTCCAAGGCAATGGCTTTCCGCAAAAATATACCGTGGAGAAGGTGCTTGAAATGGTAAAAAACGAAGAAATCAAACCCGTTGCCCTGGTTGAATACGTAGAGGACGCCAACTCGCTGTTGTTCGATACGCCGGTCACAGGACTGGAACTTTACCGCTCGGACAACGAAGGTGCCACCTGGCAAAAAACGCACAAAGCGTATCTCGAAGACGTATACTACTCCTACGGCTATTACTTCGGCCAGGTGCGCGTAGCGCCAAATAATCCGCAAAAAGTGTACGTCTACGGCGTTCCGGTGCTGCGTTCCGAAGACGGCGGCAAAACCTTCAAAAACATCAACGGCGACAACGTACACGTGGATCACCATGACCTCTGGATCAACCCCAAACGCCCAGGACACCTCATCCTCGGCAACGACGGCGGCCTCAACATTACCTACGACGACGGCGAAACCTGGATTAAGTGCAACACGCCGCCCGTGGGCCAGTTTTACGCCGTTGCGGTGGACATGGCCAAACCCTACAACATATACGGCGGTTTGCAGGACAACGGCGTTTGGAAAGGTTCCAATACTTATAAAGCCAACACCGAATGGCATGGCACAGGGCATTACCCTTTTGAGGAACTTCTCGGCGGCGACGGCATGCAGGTGGCCGTGGATACCCGCGACAACGAAACGATTTACACCGGTTTTCAGTTTGGAAACTATTTCCGGATCCATAAAAAGTCGGGCGAATTCAAGCGCATTTCTCCAAAACCGGATCTTGGAGAGCGCCCCTTGCGGTGGAACTGGCAAACGCCCATCCACCTATCGGAGCACAACCAGGACATCCTCTACATGGGCTCTAACAAACTCCACCGCTCGTTCAACAAAGGCGACGACTTTACGGATATCTCCGGCGACCTCACCACCGGCGGCCGCAAAGGCGATGTGGCGTATTCGACTTTGACCAGCATCCACGAGTCGCCAATGCGTTTTGGGCTGATTTACACTGGTTCCGACGATGGCTTGGTGTACGTTACCCGCGACGGTGGCTTTAGCTGGAAAAACATTTCTGCCGGCCTGCCGGAACTCATGTGGGTGAGCCGGGTGCAGGCTTCCAAATTTGAAGAAGGGCGCGTTTATGTGTCTCTCAATGGCTACCGCTGGGATAATTTCGAGCCATTGCTCTACGTCTCTGAAAACTATGGCGAAACCTGGCGCCGCATCGGTTTGGACCTGCCTTTAGAGCCGATCAACGTGGTGCGCGAAGACCCGGAAAACCCGGATTTACTATACGTTGGCACCGATCACGGGCTGTACATTTCCCTGAACCGGGGCAGTACGTTCATGCGCATGCACAACGACATGCCGGCGGTTGCTGTCCACGACCTCGTTATTCACCCCCGCGAACACGAGGCGCTCATCGGCACGCATGGCCGTTCGCTCTACATCGCGCGGGTGAAAGAACTGCAGCAACTGCGCGATACCGTGCTCGCCAAACCACTTTTCGCGTTTGAAACGGATAAAATGAAGGCCGGTCGCAACTGGGGCAACAATACCTCCTGGTTTAAAAGCGATCCCCAAAAATTGGATATCTCCGTTTACGCCAGTGCCGCCGGCAAAGCCAAAATGACCCTGCAAACAGAAAAAGGACTAACCCTGCACGAGTGGGAAGCCGATTGCCGCAAAGGCCTGAATTACATCCCTTATGACCTCACCATTAGCGATAAAGACCTGGAAGCCTATAACATGTGGTTGAATGAAAAAACGAAAGCCGGAGATCGGCAAATCAAGGTTAAACCAGCAAAAGACGGAAAGACCTATCTGGCGAAGGGGTCTTATAAAGTGCTTATTGAGCTGAACGGGGCCAAGGCGGAGACGAAGGTGGTGCTGGAGTAGGTGGTTACTGGTTATTGGTGGTGGGATGCGATCGGGGGACGTTTTCATCTTAAAGGCAGGCTTTTATCGCTAAAAAGCATTATTTTTGCATAGTAACTTAAAAAAAATAGGATGGCAGCACTTCAAAAAGTTGCTGCCATGCTTCCGGAGATGTCCCCCGGGGAAAAAGCTCAGTTGCTGCAATTGGTGGTCAGCGATCTGACCAATATTTTCCCGGGCATTGAAAAAACACCTGGTGTGTGTGGTGGCGATGCTTGTATTGCCGGAACCCGGATACCGGTTTGGTCATTAATCAATTCCCGGAACCTTGGTCTGACAGATGGGCAGTTACTTGATGCCTATCCAAGCCTTTCAAGAGAAGACTTGAAAAACACCCCGAGTTATTATTCCGTGTATCAAGCCGAAATAGACGAGCTTATTGCAGAAAACGAGGATTTTTGAAATGGCCAGAATTTTATCGCCCTGTTGTGGCCAAACTACGTGATTTCGGCCATGATGTACTGACTACACTTGAAGCAGGAAAAGCCAACCAAAGAATTCCTGATGAAGAAGTTCTGCGTTTCGCTGTTGCAGAAGAAAGAGTGATGCTAACCCTAAACCGCAGGCATTTTATGCGGCTCCATCGCCTCCATCCTGAACACTTTGAAATTATTGTTTGTACTGAGGATGCTAATTTTGAAGCTTTAGTTATCAGAATCAAACAAGTGTTGGAAGGAATAGGCGATAATCTTGAAAAGCAATTGATAAAAATTTATCGCCCTAATCCCTCAAAATAATAATAGTAATGTAGCCATAAGCAAAGGCGCGAAAACCAAGTCTTCGCGCCTTTTCCATTGTTTCTGGCACTAATAGCAGGTAATCAACAATTTACTTCACGCTCAAGTGCCGGATCGTAAAATAGAAGATCGCTGCAAACCCGATGAACAGCATCAGGTGGAATACAACGAACGTCGTGTTTTGCAGGATAAAAATACCACTGATCAATGCGCCGAAGAAATAGACTGCCATGACGCCTTCAAGGATCGTCAGCCAGGAAAGTTTACCGTTCAGGTAATTGCCTTTGGAGAAACTGTCCTTGATGGTCTGAATATTGAATTTCGGCGTACGTACAAATGGCGATTTTTTGCCCCGGTAGCCTTCAACAACGGCAATCGTGTTGTGAAGTGACAAGCCCATAGACAACGCTAAGAACAGCGGGAACAGCAAAATGAACTTGAATACTGAGCGCAGAAAACTCTCGTCTTTGTTGTGGGCAGCCTGTACGTTGGCAACGTAATAGACCGCGATGATGGACAACAAACCGACGAGGAAGTACGCGAAGAAGTTTTTGCTGAAGCCCTGTTCGATCAGGTCTCCCAGGAAAAACAACAGTGGCACGCTGAACACGCCGGTAACAAACACGAAAACAAATACCGTGCTCGACAGCAAGTGCATCGTCGTGTGAATTTTCTGGTAGAAGCTCAGGTCTGATTTCCACACCGTGGGCAGCATCTTCTTGGCCGTTTCAGCGCCGCCTTTCATCCAGCGGAACTGTTGCGACTTCAAGCTGTTCATTTCAGCGGGCAGCTCTGCGGGAGAGCCAATGCCTTCCAAAAACTTGATTTTCCAGCCCTTGAGCTGTGCGCGGATGCTAAGGTCGAAATCTTCCGTCAGCGTATCTGCTTCCCAACCACCAGCCTCTTCAATCGTCTTGCGGCGCCAAACACCGGCTGTGCCGTTGAATTGCAACATGTGATTGCCCTGCATCCGGCCACTTTGCTCCACGGTAAAGTGTACGTTGAGCTGAAGTGCCTGCAGCTTGGTGATGAGGGAATAATTTTCGTTGATGTGTTCCCAGCGGGTTTGCACCACGCCTATTTTTTCATCGCGGAAGTGCGGAATCGTCTTTTTCAGAAAATCGCGGCGAGGCAGGAAATCGGCATCAAAAATGGCCATAAAATCGCCCTTTGCGTTCGCCATGCCATCTTTCAGAGCGCCTGCTTTGTAGCCTTTTCGCTCTTTGCGCAACACCTGCTCGATGTTGAACCCTTTCGCTTTGTATTCTTCTACTTTTTTACGAACGATTTCGAGCGTTTCGTCCGTAGAGTCGTCTAAGATGTGAATTTCAAACCGGTCGCGTGGGTAGTCAAATTCAGCAACTGCATCAATCAGGCGCTCAATAACGTACATTTCGTTGTAAATGGGCAACTGTACGGTCACGAAAGGGTACGTTCCCAATTCCTCTAATTCATTTGTTTCCGGGTTACGAACGCCGAATCCGGCTAAAGCCGATTCCAGCATCTGTTCCTGAAGGGGAGCTAGAGAAGAATCCTCCGCAGCCATCAGGCGCTTACCTTTTTTGTAGTGGTAAAGGAGGTTGAATTGCATCACACAATACACCGTAATGTAAAGGAGTGCAACCGTGTAAATGGCTAAAACCGTATAGGCAACTGCAGCCATAATGTGGTACTGTTTAAAATTGATTTTGAAAAAATAAAAACCACTCGATCGAATAGTAAACGGAGAACTTTATTCACCCGGTTCCTACCAATTCAATTATTTGAAAGAACTGTTGACGTAAAAACGTCGCTAAGGACACGCAAAATTAGTTAAAAAACACAATACAAATAAAAAGCTTTTCAAACAACTACATTTTCCTATCCGCTTTATTTTCAGGCACTCACGCCTTTCAATTTCAATCCCGAATCTTAAAATCACCTTTTCAGCTACTAAATGACCGCAAGAGCAAATTTCGTATCAAGTTAGGATTAAAAATCCAAACGTACTGTCGTTCCCCATTCCTTTCAGAATTCCGAAATCTTTACCCGATTTCCGAAACGCTGCACCTTTGGTAAAGTCAAAGATACCTAAATATCGTCCAAAGAATTTTGTGCCCCGCCATCAGCGTACCGGAAAACGTGCCCGAGACCTTCGATACGCCGATGCGCTGCCGGTAGCTGACTGGAATTTCCATGCACCGGTATTTTTTCTGGGCGGCTTTTACTTGCATTTCTACTGTCCATCCAAAATCAGGATCTTCCATTTTTAGTTCCATCAGTTTGTGGAATTTTATGGCTCTGAATGGCCCAAGGTCGGTGAAGTGGTAGCTGTAAAATAGCCGTATGAGGTTGGTAGCGAGCCAATTTCCGAAAATCTGCTGCGGAAGCATAGCGCCGCGTTCCATGTTGCCCAAGGCGCGGGAACCAATGACCATGTCCATGCCGTCTTCCAGAATAGGTTTCACCAAAAGCGGCAATTCTTCGGGGTGATCTGAATAATCCCCATCCAAAAAAACGACAATATCCGGCCATTCCGATTCCGGACGGTTTTGGATGTATTCGAGACCCCTGAGGCAGGCGCTCCCGTACCCTTTTCGATTTTCATTCAAAACCGTAGCGCCCGCATCCCTTGAAACTTCTGCCGTCCTGTCGGTACTGGCATTGTTGCAAACCAACACTTCACGAGCCCAGCCTATGGGTATATCAGCCAAAACCAAGCCAATAGATGATTCTTCGTTGTAGGCAGGAATGATAATGTCTATAACCGGTAACTTCAAGGTATGTCAAAATTTTATCGAACACGCAACAACCCGAAATGAAGCCGGGATGCGCCATAATTATAAATCTCCCCACAAAAATAGGCAAAAGCAATGAAGCCTGTTGTCGCCGGGAAGATAGATTGAGTTGTTATTGATTTTCATTTGAGGGTAACCACGATGCCGTCCGTAATATTGCTATTGCGCAGGTTTTCCAACTGTTGCTGGGCGCTGGCTTTATCTGCAAAAACAGCCGAAGTAACTTTGTAAAGCAAACCGTTCGGCGTATTCATCTCCCGGACAACGGCGTTCGATTCCCCCTGTGTCTGAAGCGAACTCGCATGGCGGGAAGCATTGTCGTAGTCGCGGTAAGAACCGTATTGAACAATGTATTGTGCGCCTGCAAGGCCGCGTGGCGTTGTGGTGTTTTTTTGAGTCGCAGCAGGTACTTGCCGCTGTGCCGGACGGGGACTATCATACTCCTCCACAGGCTGGCGGGTTGCATAATTGTTGCTGTTAACGGCAGTGGCACTGCGGTCAACGCCTTTAGCGGTCAATCCTGAACCATAGCTGCGGGGTTGCACACTTTCATAGCTCGAAGCAGCTACTGGCGCACCCGGCGTTTGGTCAGAATACCCCACTACTTCAACCCGAACCCGGGTTTTTCCCACTTTCAAAAGATCCATCTGAATGGCAGCAGCTTTGGACAACAGCACAATGCAGCCTTCTGCGCGCGGGCCGCGGTCGTTGACCCTTACCGTCACGGAAGCGCCATTGTCAATGCGGGTTACTTTGAGCATGGTGCCCAGAGCGTGCGTGTTGTGGGCACACGAAAGGCGGTTCATATCGTAAGTTTCTCCTAATGAAGTCGGTTCGCCGTGCAGGTAATCTGCATAATAAATGGCGAATCCAGTTTCGCCGGTTTCCGCTTGTTTCATCGGAGGCCGACGGCCATTTTCATAAGCCTGAAAGGTTTGTGCAGTAGCAAAACTTGTGAGCGATAACAACAACAAGAAGATATAAGCGTGTTTCATGGCATTGAATTTTACCGCAGAGCGATTTTGAATGACTGCGTAATAGACGCGAGGTGTGCAAAACGTCACACAAATAGTTGAATTGTAAGACAAAGATAGGAGGAGAAATGGAAAACTCCGACATTTTTATACCAAAATTCACTTTTTTGTTTAAAAATCTGCAAAGAACCAACAATATCATTGAAATGCGCGGTTGGCGTCGAAGTTGTTGCGCTGATAAGGGAGTTTGATGAAATCCAGCGTGCCTGGTTTCACCTGAATGTAGAAGGAATAAGTACCCCGGTCGGGTGCCCAGGTCATGCCCATTTCCCAGCAGTGCAAATCACGGCTGAAGCCTAAGTATGGATAGGTCGTTGTTTTGCTTTTGAAGTCGTAGCCGATGCCGCCAATGTTGATGTTCCAGTTTCGGGTAAGTTGAATGCTCCCCTGCACATTAACGGAATGGAAGGACACCGTGAACGAATCGCGGCCGCTTGGCATGCGCCGCCAATCGAGTTGAAGGTTGTGGTTGATGCTAAAATTTTCAAACAAACTCAGGAAGTCTGTCTCTTCGATCCTGCCCGGTTGTTGAGGTTCTGACCGAAAGTCCTCCACAACTTCCTCTTCTTTTCCCTGAAAAAGGGTACGGATTTTACCAACCGTCAGCCCACTGGTAAAACTGGCACCCGCGGTTACAAATTCCAGCGGTCGGCCTTTTTCATTCCAGGCTAAGCGATTGACACGCCGCAGGGCACCCCGGGAGTCCACCACGCTGATGTAGGGATCGAGCACTGCCCGGACGCTAACAGTGGTGACGCCTTTGAAAAAACGGGTGGTTCCTCCGATGTTCACCTGGCTCCATTTGAGCGAATCGGCAGCAAAATTATAGTTTCCGCCGAGGATGATGTTGTCGAACAACTTGAGTTTTTGTTCCGAAGAATCTTTTTTGGAATAATATTTCGCTTCAAAAATGTTGTTGATTGAATAACTGATGCCCATCTGACGGCCGCTGGCCGATGGCCCGCCGAATATCCCTTGCTGGAAAATAGAATATTGGTCAAATTCAGTCGGGTCTAAGGGATCCGCTACTTCCCGGAAATACCCCAGCGAAGGATTGAGGTAATTGGGCGAAAAGTTGAACGAAATGGACGGCTTCATGACGTGCCGCAACCCGCGCAGCCAGCCTTTTCCAAATTTAAGGGTTCCAAAGATTTGCGTGTTCAGGGTTACGCCCGCCGAAAAAGTACGAAAAGCTTCAAAACCGGTAACGAAGGTGTCCATCACCTGGCCGAAAGACAGGGTATCAAAAAAAGCAGGCCCCTGAGCCGGGAAAATGGTGTCAATATCGAGCCCGGGAAGAAAGTTTTTGCGCAGCGAGCGGAAATACCAGACCTCGCGGTAAGAGGCGCTGGGGTTAAGGTTAAAATATTTGAGGATTTTGAATGAAGTACCTGTTGTAATGTTCTGCTGCATGCCATACTGGGCATTTTTTAAGGTTTCATTGGTAAAAAATGCAGTATCTACCCCGCTTACCCGGTTGCGCGCTTCCGAGGTGTAGCGAAGGGTGAGGTCTTCGTACCAGCGTTTTGGCCCACTGCGTTTTTCACTCCGGAAAGGATACAACGTTTGGGTTTGAAATTGAACCACCGGAAATGACACGTTGACCAAACCAGTCTGGCGGTTTTGGTCGTGGGTCAGGGAGATATTGAGCGACAACGGCTTGTCCTGCCAGTTTTTGATAAAGCTGAAATTGGAGTTCAGGGTATTGTTCTGTACATTATAGGCATCGTTAAAAACCCTCCGGCCAAAGCCGCTGGTTTCAAAATTGATGTTGCCGCCAAAAGTAATGCTGGGGTGTGCCGACCGGTCTTGGTTGTGCGAAATATTGATGCGCACGGCTTGTATGTTGCTGTAACTGCCATCTCCGATGTTTTCGGTGCGCCGGGAATCGAATCCTAAATCGAAACTGCCTGAATATTTATAGCGCTTGCGGTATTGGGATCGGGCATTGATCCCCCAGGTGCCTTTGAGGTAGATATTGCTCGTGATGGAAAGGTTGAAATTATCCCCCAAAGGAAAAAACCAGCCGATGTCTTTGATGCCAAACCCAAGTGCTGGCGAAAATTCGTAATCGCGCGGAAAAAGTAGCCCTGTCCGACGGCCTTTGTTGATCGGAAAAAAGCCGAAAGGCAGCCACAGCGGCGTGGGCACGTTCATGATTTCTAAGTTGGAGGGGCCTACAACTACCAATTTGTTGGGGATCACTTTTTGCCGGGAGCTTCGGATCCCAAAATGCGGCTCCGGGTGGGTACAGGTGGTAAAAATGGCGTCTTCGCTGTAAATAATATCTCTGCGTTGCTGCGTGGTGTCGTTGGTAGCCGCTGTGCCGACGAATTTGGAACGCGCCGCATGCACCACAATATCGTCCTGCTGAGAGGTTACTTCGTAAATAAAACCTTTCCGGGTTCGGAAGTTGTACTCCATGCGCTTGGCATTGAACTCGTTTTCCGCTTCCGTAAATTTAGGGAAACCGGCCATATTGCCCGTGCTGTCGGGCAACCCTCCGGCGGTCACGATATTCGTGCTCCAGTCGAAAATGATGTGCGCAGCCTCCAGTATAATGGTCTGGTACTTGACGCTGGCATTGCCGAAAAGGTGGACTTTTTGTCCGGCAATATCGTAAATCATGGAATCGCGGGCATCATATTCAACCGGCGCGTCAAGCGAATCTTTGGAGAGGGAAAACTGCCGAACGTCAACCAAAAGGGAATCCGAAGGAGCCGGAAGGCTATCATTTAAGGCAGTCCTGGCGCTATCGGGTTGAGAAGAGCGGGGCAATGGCAAAGTATCCGACACCGTCGTTTGAGCCAGCAGGCTGGCAACCGGGAGCAGAAGGAATAAAATTATATGAATCAGTTTAGCGTTCAAGTAGCGATTTGCGTTAATTTTGCCATTTAATTTGACTTTTGCGTCCATCAGACCTGAAAGTATGTCAACTAACCCAGAAACAGTACCTTACATACTATGACGATACGACTGGCTCATCAGCAAACGATCTTCCTGCTCATCCTGCCGCTTCTGTTTTCCCTGTTTAACGTTTCTTTAGCAGACGCGGCAGTACCTGATTTGCCTGAAGGCAAAAGAATCAGGCGCTTTGGCGAAGCGCGCCGCATCTTCCCGGAAATCCATAAAATCGGGAGCGCTTCGTTTGAGCCGGGCAAAGTTATCAAAGAAACCCTAATTGGAAAGGCGGGTTATCGTATAAAAACAATTGTTATTGATCCGGGCCACGGCGGTTACGACCCCGGATGTCTGGGCGGCAACACCCAGGAAAAAAACCTGGCATTAGCCATCGCGCTCAACCTCGCAGACGGAATTCACAGGCAATACCCTGATATTCGGATCGTTATGACCCGAGACGCCGATATTTTTGTCGCCCTGCACGAACGGGCCGCCATCGCCAACCGCAACAATGCGGATCTTTTTATTTCCATCCACTGCAATTTTATCCCCGGGAAACCGCAAGTTAAAGGATCAGAAACCTATGTACTTGGGCTGCATCGGGCAGAACATAATTTAGAAGTAGCCAAACGGGAGAACGCTGCCGTCCTCCTGGAAGCGGATTACGAAAAAAATTACGACTTCGATCCAAATGCTCCGGAGAGCCATATCCTGTTCAGTATGGCTCAAAGCGCTTACTTAGAACAAAGCATCCTGCTGGCCGAACGGATTGAGACTGCTTTTGCGGCACAAACGGGGCGCCCAAGCCGCAGCGTTCGGCAGGCAGGTTTTATGGTGCTGCGCAATGCAGCTATGCCCAGCGTTTTGATTGAAACGGGCTACCTGAGCAATACCCAGGAAGAGGCTTACCTTTCTTCCCCCGAAGGACAACTCACGGTGGCCAACGCCATTCTCACCGCTTTTTCAGAATACAAAGAAGCGGTGGAAGTCCCTGATTTTCACTTGTCGGCAGAAAGCAAAACCAAGCCATCTAAGCCCGGAGGGATATACGCCGCTACAGAACGTCCAAAAAGCGCAGCGCAACCACCCCAAAGTGTCCCGCAGGCACCGAAAAAAGAACAGGTGCAACCTGTCTTCAATGAATCCCCTGCCAGGCGGGCTGCCCCGGTTCAGGTGGAAGCGGAGCCTTATATTTTCGGTGCGGCTACCCCCGCAAACTATGAAACGAACAATTCCTATTTCCGGGAAAAAGTCGTTTATGAAAACAATCCCGCTGCCGGAACGCCCGTGAACGGCATCCAGTTTTGCGTACAATTGGCTGCAGCGCGCCAAGCGTTCGACACCTCGCAGTCAAAGTGGCGAAATACCGGCTACCTACTCGAAGTTGTAGAGGAAAACGGCATCTATAAATGCATTGCCTGTGGTTTTTCAAACTATACCCAAACCTATGAGGGGCGTATGGTGTTGCAATCGAAAGGATTTCCGGATGCTTTCATCGTTGCCTACAAATACGGTCAGCGCGTTCCATTAGAACAGGCAATGCGCGAAGCCGGCGTAAAATAATTTTATACCTTTGCCTGCCAAATCTAAAAACCTTACATCTCTAAAGTCTGCAAAATGACCATATCCAAAGAAATTAAAATCGGTCTGCTCGCGCTCGTGGCAGTTGCCCTGAGTATTTGGGGCTATAAATTTATAATGGGAAAAAACCTGCTCGTAAAATCCAACATGTACCAGGTCATTTACCCTACTGTTGACGGGCTTCGCGTAGGTACATCCGTGCGCATCAACGGCGTATCAGTCGGCAGCGTAGGCAGCATCGAAATCATGCCGGAAGACCTGGATAAAAAAGTCTTGGTGCTACTCGACCTGGATCGCGATATCCGGATTCCCAAAGATACCCGGGCCGTGATCATAGTCACCTCCTTCATGGGAGATAAGGCCATTGATCTCCTGTATAATCGCCCCTGCTCAGGAGAAGATTGTGCCCCAAGCGGGGCTTTTCTCAAAGGAGAAACCCGCGGCTTACTGGGGTCTATGCTTGGCCAGGAAGATGCCCGCGCCTATATGGATATTTTGAAAACAGGCATCCAGGACATTATAGATTCACTGAATGCAAAATTGCTGAGCGATTCGAGCAATTCTCCCATTGCCGAAAGCCTGCGCGACCTTCAGGGCACAATGGCAAACCTCAATTCTGCGTCCGGCAAGGTAGATGTTTTACTGTCCAAATCTTCAGGCGCAATCACCGGAACCCTGAGCGATTTCAATAAATTGTCTGCTACTTTAGCCGGTAAAAAAGATCAGATTGGAAGCACCATTGACGATGCTGCCTCCACCATGAAGCAATTGTCTGAAGCAGACATCGCCAAAACCATCGGGGAGTTAAATGCAGCGATTACAAACCTCAAGACCACCATTGCCTCAGCCGACAAAGCACTGACGGGCGTTTCCGGCCTGGTAGACGACATCAACACCGGGCAGGGTTCGCTTGGAAAACTCCTGAAAGACGAAGAACTCTACAACAACCTCAACGAGTTGGGCATCCGCGCCGACTCACTTTTCACCGATATTCAGGATCGCCCTTACCGCTATATTCCGTTTAAAAGCCGGAATAAAGTGAAGCGGATGGATAAGTTGGATGCGAAGGGGGAGTGAGAGGGAGGGGGAGAGGGGGAGAGAGGGAGAGAGGGAGGGGTAAAAACCTCTTTCTCTGGATCTTAACAAAAATTTAACACCGTTTTTAAAAAAAAATTGCCTCCCGGATTTTAAAGCATAATTCTGTGGTCTTCTATGGCTCAAAAATCCTGTTTGGTTCTATTCAAATGCTGCTTCTTTTATTCTGCCTCTTTTACAAAAACCCGAAACGCTCCATTCCAGTATCCGAAGTAGGCTCACACAATAATTATTCATTTCATTTGATTATCAGATAAGTATAAAATAACTTTGTGTGTGTTTATGACTTAGTGGATTTTTAACACTAAGTTGCTTTCCTAACTTAATTTGATAACTCATGCTCAAGAAGGAGTATCTTAAAAACAAACCAACCTGCAAAGTAACATTCACTTTGCCTGCTGAAGCCATTAACGGTGTATCTGAAGTTCAGGTACTGGGTGATTTCAACAACTGGAACCACGAACAAGGCGTGAAAATGAAATCCGTTAAAGCGGGTTTTGAAACTACGCTGGAATTGGCCGCAGGCCGTTACTACGAATTCCGCTATTTGCTGGATGGCAACATCTGGGCAAACGATCCGGCTGCCGACGACTACCACGCAACTCCGTATGGCGTTTACAACTCTGTAGTGAAAATTGATGAAGTAGCGACGACCTCTGCAACACCCGCCGCTAAAGCGCCGGTTGCAAAAACGGCTGCTCCGAAAGCAACTGAGACCAAAACTGTAGCTGCGAAAACTCCGGCTCCAAAAGCAACTGAAACAAAAGCTGTAGCTGCAAAAGCTCCGGCTGCCGAAAAAACAACTGCACCGGCAAAAAAAACGACAGCCAAGGCAGCGCCTAAGACGACAAAAAAGGGATAATCTTTTTTGTAGAGGCAAAAAGTTGACAGGGATTCAACAAGCTTGTATCCAATCCCTTGAACATAACACCATCCGTTTCCGGAGCAATCGGGGAGCGGATTTTTTTTATCCGGACGACTCCCCTACCCTGCTTTCCCGACCGGTCGCGCAGGGTCGGCAATCCACTCGCTCCAGGATCCCGGATACAGTCTTGCACCTTCCAATCCTGCATGTTCCATGGTCAGCAGGTTGAAACAGGCGGTTACGCCGGAGCCGCAATACACAACGGTTTGTTCAGGCGGGGTTTTGCCCAGCACGCTTAGCCATTGATTGCGGATAGATTCGGGGGAGGCTAAGCGGCCGTCTGACCCAACATGGTTGGCAAACGGTAAATTGACGGCGCCGGGAATATGCCCTGCAACCGGGTCAATGGGCTCGTGTTTGCCTTCGTAGCGAATTTGTTCCCGGGAATCCACCAACTTGTAATGGTCATCCCCACGAATGGCTTCAACCTGTTCCACATCTGCCAGCATTTCGGGATGGGGTTTTGGTTGAAAATTGCATGGCGTCGGAACCGGTATCGCAGCGCTAACAGGCAATCCCTGCCCGATCCAACCCTGCCACCCGCCGTCGAGTACAGCCACCGCTTCGTGCCCCAGCCAGCGCAACAGCCACCAGAGCCGCGCTGCAATGCCACCAGAACGATCGTCGTAGACAACAACCTGCACGCCTTCGCCAATGCCCCAGGCAGCAAATTTTGCAGCCAGCACGGCAATGTCCGGCAAAGGGTGCCTTCCGGTCTGCCCTGGAATCACCGGGCTAGACAGGTCTTCTTCCAAATTGGCATAGACCGCGCCGGGCAGGTGACTTTCTGCGTAAACGCGGCGGCCATAATCCAGATCCGCCAGCGACGAGCGACAATCCACAATTACCCAGTCCGGATCAGACAAGTGGGCAGATAAGGTATCGGAAGCGATGAGGGTGCGGTGCATGAGAGGGAGTTTGAAGAGTTTGAAGAATTGAGGAGTGAGCGCGGGGCAGAGCCGGCAGGGTGCGACCCTTGCGGTCGCCCAAACACTCAAATGATTCGAGGAGTTGGGGATTCGAGGGAAATGTAAGCCCTCAAATATTCAAATCCTCAGAAAATCAACTACTTACCATCCACCGATCGAAGCATTTCAAGGTAATCCCGCGCCTGCTCAATATTGAGGCGGGTGGCAGCTTGCCGGGTCGGGCACGCTTCAAGCTTTTGCATGGCAGCAGCATTCGGTTCCAATGTGGTTGCCACCCCGGTGATCATGTTCATAATCCACTCCGGGTTGCGGCGGCGGGTAATGCCAGCCAAGCTTTTGAGCTGCGTTTTTTGCGTATCCAGCGTGTGGCATCCGACGCATTTTTCTTCGTGTACTTTCTGGCCTTTTTGAGCCATCATTGCATTGATTGGACTGGTCAGGTTTACTTTACGAATGAGGATGGGTTCGCCGCCCGTAACGTTATTTTTTGCGCCTGGTTTTAGTTTTTTCATGGCTTCCCGAACCTGGGGCTGGTCGAGGATGCGGTTGTCTATCGGTTGTTCCCGGCCTTCGGGGGTTGTTGTGGTAACCGTCGTGGTTGCGGGCTGCTCCGGGGCGGGATTGGCAGCAGCAGCCGTTTCTTCCGGACTATTTTTAGATCCGTCATTCGATTGGCAGGCAGCCAACACCGTCATTGAAAAAACAACAAAAATCAAATATTTCATGTCTGCATTCATTTGCGGACAAAGTTATTCTTCCTGCTCATATTTCCCAAACAACAAATTCACCCCTACCCGTATATGGGCGCCATGACTTGCTTTCGGGCGCACGAGGGTGAGGACGTTGTCCGTAGCTGCCATCACCTGTAGCGGTCCCAGATTCAGCGTTGCATTCAGGCCAATATTGGCGTAGCTGTCTTTGCGCACCGAATAAACGCCGCCCACTTCCAGCATTTTAAGCAACTGAGCGCTTGCCCCAACCGCAAAAGCAGTAAACGTGCGGTCTTCAAAACGTTCCAGGTGCACCAACCCGCTAAACTTCCAGTTTGGATTATACTGCCACACGGCACTCAGGTAAGACCGCATAGGCAAAGTCGTGCTGTACGCAATCGAAGTTTCCGTAGGTTGATAGAGCGCTTCCAGGGTATCGAGCACCGAACCAAAATCGCTGGAATCCTCCAGGATGGCTTGCGCCACATCCAATCCTTTGTATTCGTAAATGCCCTGAAAAGCGTAGTTTTTTACTTCGTCTTTCCAGTCAATCTGGCCGATATCGGTCACACTGGCTGCAAAATCCCAGTTGCCTTTTTGAAAACGAAGACCCAGATCGAAAGCAAACCCGCTGTTTTTTGAAAAAAGGCGTTCGGTATCAAATTCACCAAAATTAAAATCGAGGCTGATGTCTTCAAAGCTGTTGTAACGCAGGCTACCCGCAGAATTCACCTGAAAATCGGCATCTAATTCCAATTGGTAGACATCGTCGCTGGTGGTGAGTTCGAGTTTGCGTTTGCTGGTTGAGACATCCGCCACGCCGCTCAGCCACTTGGCGCGTCCGGCCACAGTGAGTCCGGGCAACAATTCCGCAGCAGCACCGAGGCTCCATTCATGGTAGCCACGCAGCTGAATGTCCGGGCCAAAGCTCACGGTTTGGCCTATAAACTGGGCATTGCCCTGCCATACCAATTGCGGCAGCGTTTTCGGATAATCCAAATGGCCCTGAAACCGAAGCGCATGTCCGCCCATCAAGGCTATTTTCCCGAAGCGGATGCCAAGCCCCAGCGTTTCAATATCCAGATTTTCGCGAATGAGGTTGTTTGTTTCGAGTAGCGAGATTACATGATCTACATCCAACACGTCTTTTCCTTCGGAGTTTTGCCGGATCAGGTCGCCGTAAGTGACGTTTTCGATAAAAAAGTCATTGTGCAGCCCCGGTAAACTCACGATGAACCGCGCATCTGGCAACAGCGCAGGATTGCTGCGGTTGCTTTGCCAGGTTTGGCGCATCAGGTGCGCGCTGAGGTCTTGCTGTGCCCCGGCTAAAGTGGGCGTAATGATAGAACCAACTATCAAACAAGGGATATAAATTAATTTATGCATGGTTATGTGTCTGTCTATTTAGTATCCGTCCATTTAGTCCCGTGTCTGTTCTTTAGAGTTCGAGAACAAGGCGTGTTTTGCCCCAAAAATGGGAGTTTACTTGCGTAAATGACCAGTTTTGGGACAAAATACAACGTAGCTATCGGACTATAAAGACAGACACTATTCGTTGCCTGTTTTAACTTTAACACCCATCCGCACTTTAACCGCCTGGTCTGCAAGAACCTTAATGGAGCGGTCGCCGTCGTTGTACGTCGAAAAAGAAGTAACGAGATAAATGTCTTTCGCAAAACGGATCCGGTCGAAACGCAGCGCATCAAAGCCCGCGAATGTGATCTTTTGTTCAAAGCTCGTGGCAATGCCGTCTGCATTGGTTGGCGCGGCGGCAATGACCCTTTGGCGGCTATCAAGCATGGAATCGAGCACCACGCCGTTTTCATCCCGGAAATACGCCTGCACATCCACCGAAAGTGGCAGGTAGTTGTCCGCCACCATCTTAAATTCGACCGCGCTGACTTCGTTGTAGTTGGAAAAATCTACCGAAAAACTGTCACTTACCACAAAATCGAAGGCGCGACCGAATAAAGGAAGTTCCACATCCACCCTCACCTTATAATAGCTACTGTCCGTGATGAACCCGCGGATGCTGGTGTCCATATCCGGATTCGTAAAGGCATCTACATCGTAATCCAACCGTACCGGGCCTGCACCAAGTATCGTGGCAATATTTGAATTGTCTTTTGTAAACGTGAACGCACTTTGTTTCACCTGCCCGATTTCGTTCAGCCCCGGATAGGGAAAATCTACGCCATTGGTGATGAATTCGCTTTCTAAGGGCAGTACTTCCTGCCGCACCGTGATGACATTGAATAAATTGACCACCGAGCGGGTCGGAATGCCGAAGGAATTTTCAAAATTGAGGGTAATTTTTGGATCTTCAAAATAGACATCTCCGCGAATCCAGTTGTCGAAGAAATCAATGTCTATGGTGTCCCGGCCGCCTTCATACAACTGATTGCCAAGATAACCTTCTGCATAAGAAAATTTCAAATCCTGAATCAGTATCGCAGAAGAAGTGCCCAGCAAAACATTGTTGCCCATCGGGTCTGTGGCGGTGTACTCGATGTAAATGGAGTCGTTCGCAGCCGGAAAAATGATGTAGCCACCCAATTGTAACGGGGAAAACAGGTTTCCTACCGAAGGCGGCGTCCCGCTTCCGCTGTAAGCCGGAATGGAGGTCGTTATCGTCAGTGGCGTACCGTTTATGACAACTTCCGGGATGCGAAGTGTAACGAAAACCGGTTGGCTGTGAACGTTTTGCAACGCATAGGTAAACTTACCGCTTTTCAGTTCCATCCGGTCTATGTCCAGACCATCGGGCGAAGCAAAAGGCAGTGCAATGCGGTCGCTGCTCAAAAAAATGGGCACCAACGCCAGCACGCGGTTGATTTCTTCAAAGACTTCTTCACTGGTTTTGGTGAGTACGTCGCCGCTGTATTTGAAACGAATGACCCCATCCGGGTCAATGGTGAGCGAAGAATTTTCTTCAAAGTTTTTAAGCAAATCGCGCAGAGAAAATTCAGTATCCACAAAGGGAACGGCAAATTCCGCATTGTAATCGGCACCGTCGAGGTCTTCCAAATTGTCGAACTGGCTGCAGGAAACCAAAGCGAACAGCAGAACGGACAGGCTGCCATAAAGCAACGTTTTAATCATGTGTTTGGATGATTTTATGATAGAGAAACAACAAAACCGGGCCACTTAGTATTAAAGTCACCCGGTCTGGTTTTGCTTTTGATTACCTGTCCTCACGACAAAGGTAGGCTTTTGCCGCTTTTCTTTTAGCATTCCGGCAATTTTGTATGCTTACTTGCCAATTTGCTTACTTGCCAATTTGCCTTTTGCCAACTTAACCCTCACCGCACCAACGTCACCTCCCCCGAATACTGCTCCCCTACCCCGTCGGCGCGTTCCACTTCTATGACGTAAACATACACGCCCTGCATGGCCGACTTGCCGCCAATAGCACCGCCCCAACCCGCTGCCGGGTCGTTCGGCGGGCTGTCTTTGCCTTCGAAGACCAAGGCACCCCAGCGGTCAAAAACACGCAGGCTGATGATCCGGCGCACGGAGGCGTCGGTATTGGCAAAAAACACGTCGTTGATGCCGTCGCCGTTGGGCGAAAACGCATTGGGGAGGTAGAGGCCACCCCGGCGGTCTATCCGAATCCAGACGTCGTCTCCCACCGTGCAGCCGTTGGCGTCGCTCAGCGCGACTTCGTACAAAGTCGTTTCGCTTGGAAATGCGGCGGTAACCGCGCAGGTATCGCAAGCCAACCCCAACGGCGGCCGCCATTGCAGACTTTGGCCGGGCAACAGGTTTGCAACAGCTTGTAACTGAATCGTATCCCCCGGGCGAATGACCTGGTCTTCGCCTGCGTCTAAAAACAGGGCCGGCGGGGACGGAATATCCACCAGCGCTTCCGCACCGCAACCATTGGCGTCTTCCACCCGAAGCCGGTAGTTGCCCGCGCTCAAATTCCCAAAAACAGGCTGCGTTTGTAAAACGCCGTCGTTCAGGGAGTATTGGTAAGGCGATTGCCCGCCGTAAGCCGTATCCACCCGCAACGCACCGCTCGCTTCGCCAAAACAGGCGGGCGAAGTGACAGAATACACAAACTCAATGCGCGCA
>JBBQGV010000027.1:0-58579 GCA_038323375.1 Chitinophagales bacterium | reverse complement strand
AGCGTAGCCAAAGCTACGTGACCGACGAAGGCAATTGCGCCGACTGAAAGCAATTGCGGGAAGTCCGGTGGGAAACGCAAGTTCGGCGTAGCCAAAAGCCACCGCCCAAATCGGGAAGTTATTATTTCGGCGTTCCTTAGTCTCGTGTCCGTCCATTTAGTCGGTGTCTGTTCTTTAGCGTTCGAGAACAAGGCGTGTTTTGCCCCAAAAATGGGAGTTTACTCGCGTAAATGACGCTTTTTGTGCCTTCACATAACGCAGCTATCGGACTCTAAAGACAGACACTAAATAGTGTCCGTCCATTTAGTCGGTGTCTGTTCTTTAGCGTTCGAGAACAAGGCGTGTTTTGCCCCAAAAATGGGAGTTTACTCGCGTAAATGACCAGTTTTGGGGCAAAATACAACGCAGTTATCGGACTCTAAAGACAGACACTAATTAAAATCAACCAGCTCAATATCAAAAACCAGCACAGCATTGCGTGGAATGCCCGGTGGCGGATTGCTGCCGTAGCCCAGCGCAGAAGGAATCAGGAATTTACCTTTACCCCCTTTTTGAAGGAGCGGAATGGCAATTTGCCAGCCTTGAATCAGGTTTTGGAGCGGGAATTCGATCGTGTTGTTACCGGTTGTTTCGTCGAAGGTGACATTGTCCGTTAAATACCCTTTGTATTTGACCTTAACGTTTGAGGATAACGTTGGGCTTCCGCCGGAACCGGGCACGGTAATGACGTGGAAAATACCCGATTCGTGTTCGACTGCCGTCAGGTTGTTGTCGGCAATGTAGTTCAGAATGATGGCCCGGTCTATTTCACCCTGGTCTTCGTCTTTGCAGCCGGCAGCCATCAGCAAAGAACCTGCCATCAGGCAGCAAAAGAAAAAACGTGTCATGTTTTGTCAGGTTTAAATTTTTAGATAAACGCCTGCAAAGGTAATTGGATTTTATAAGATTCGCATCATGATAGTGGCCGGGTGACTCGGAGTCACCCGGCTGCTTTTGACAAAAAAAAAGGGCAGCCGCATCGGCGACCACCCCTTTTTTGTTTATTGGTTGAAGTTGTTGAATTGGTTGAAGTTGTTAAATTCAGCTTCCCACAATGATTGTCGCTTACCGAACAAACAACGGACAACCAACAACCAACAACCTTACGGCCTCTGGCTTCCCACCATAAACTGCTTGCTCACCGGCGCTTGTCCGGCAGTGCGCAGTGTAAGGATATAGATACCTGAAGGCAGATTCGTCAGTTCAATGCGTTCGGTTGCGTCCTGTACGTCGTCAATATCGCGCTGGAGCATCACTTGGCCCAATTGGTTTTGCATAGAGATCGTGACATTTTTGCCGTAGAAGGCTTCCATTTTCACGTTGATCTCGTCGGTAGCCGGGTTCGGGAAGATGCTCAGCACTTCCTGTGTTTCCACGTTGCCGTTGCTGCCATCCACCAAAGAATTAACCGGCGTGGAGGTCGGTACGCCCATGATGTTGCTAAAGATGGCAGTTGAGGTCGTGTTGACGTTGATGCTTTGCGAGAACAAACCTACTTGAATGCAGTTTGGCAAAACTAAGGTCACTGCGAAGGTGAAATTCCAGTTCACGCCGTCAACAGAAGTTTCGCCCAAGAAAACGTTGCCATTGCGCGTCAAACGCAGCCACTGTGGCGTGTTGGGTCTGGGGAAATTCTGCTGCTGCATCACGCCATTGGTCGTTGCCCGAAGGTCGCGAACAACCGTTGTGGTCAACTGGCTGCGAATCGCGATCTTTTTGGAACCGCCCGCACTGTTTTCGCGGAACATCAAACCACCCCAGCCGCCATTGGTCACATTTTCCAATTTCGCTTTGATGAAGCCGTTGCCGCACATTTGCTGCCAGGCATACGTCTGAACATCGTTCGTTGGCGAGCCGTAGTTGGTCGCTTTGATGTCAGTAGTACCGTCGCACACGTTTTCAATGGCACCGCCGTTGCTGGCGCCGATGTTCGTCACCGTCCACGGAGCGCCGAGTGCCGGGCCGCAGAGGCAGGTGAGGCTCATGCTGAAGGCACCGGTACTGGAGCCGAAGCCACTCACAAGAATGTAGTAATCAGTTCCTACGTTTGCGTTGAAGACCACTTGTGAGCGGGTCGTTGCGCTCGGGCAAGCTACTGCATTATCATCGTTGCTGACCAGGCAAGACAAAGTACCACAGGTACCTGTATAAACGTGTACTTTAGTGTCATAAGCCGAACCGCAAAGGCTAAGCGTCACTTGGGCACCGTTGCCTACCAGTTTGTACCAGACACCGTTGCCTGGCGTGCCGGCACCACTACAAGAACCAACCGCCGCATCAGAAGCAGCGCCTACGGTGCTGCCATTGGTTGTGGTACCACAAGTGACGGTTTGAGCGCCTGCGCAGTTGTCATTAGGCAGAGGTGCCGTAGTGAAGGTCGTAGATACATAGCTGCTGGCACTTCCGCCGCCGCAAGTACTGGTGCGCACGCAGAACGTGTAGGTTGTATTGGGGATCAGGCTGGTTAAGCTGGCGCTGGTTGAAGCCGTATTCACTGAACCGGTGCCGCAAACATGACCGGCAGTGCCGAAAGAGTAGTCGTAGCTCAGCGCGCCAGCAGCAGCAGCCCAGCTCAGCAAAGCGCCGGTCGTTCCAATGCTGGAAGCCGATGGTGTGCCGGGAGCATTACAAGGTGGGGCAGGTGCCCACACGCAAATACTGAACGAGCCCGGGTTATCGTTAAAAAATTCCCAGAAGCGGATGTAAATAGTGGAGCCAGGCGTCAGGCCGCTGCGGTCAATAAAGGGCATTAAGCCGTTGACACTGTCATCATCATCGCATTCGATGAGCATGAGTACACCACAATTACCGGAGTAAATGGCCATGCCACCATCGGTGATAGAGCCTGTGTTGGAGTCAATAACGAGGCGTCCTGTAGCAGGTACAATGGCTGAGAACCAGACATCGCCGCCTGAGTAGCTGGCGCAGCCTGGTGCAGGAGGCCCTACAGAGCCAGTTGCTCCGGCGGTGGTATATGGCGAAAAGCTGCAAAATATGCCTACTGTAAGCGGAATGGCACTGGCACATTCGTCGTTGGCCGGTGGTGGCGGCACGGTACCTATACAAACGTTGAAGGTAGTCGTCTGACCCGTCGTGCCAGTCCAGCTATATACCCTAAGTATGTATTGACTCCCAATAGTCAGTCCGGAAACTGTACTGGTATTGGGGTCGCTACAAAGCAGATTGGTGCCTCCACAAGCGCTAAGCACTTGGTGTACCAAGTCGGTTGTAGAGCCTGCCACATTGAGCAGATCTATCTTGTGGCTTGTAGCAGTAGCCGTAAACTTAAACCACACATCATCATCTTCTGTGCCTGTACAAGTAGCATCGGCAGTACCGGTAGCGCTGGCAATAGTACCCGGAGTTACTGTTCCACAGTTCAAGTTAGGGTTTACCGTAAGTGTGATAGCATTGGCACATTCGTCGTTGGCTGGTGGTGGCGGCGGTACCTTCAGACACAAGTTGAATAAAGTGTTAGTACCAGTGCCAAAAGTGTGCACACGGACGTAATAGGTTGCTCCAATGGTAAGCCCCGTTGTTGTACTTGTTTCAGGGTCGCTACATTTTACACTGACCAAGGAGCCGCAGGTACCTGAAAAAATCTGGTGTACGCGGTCAGTAGTACCACTGATGGCGGTCAATTCTGCAATAATTGAAGTAGCAGATGCAACAAAAGAGAACCACACATCGTCATCAGCGCCTGTGCCTGTACAAGCTACCTGAGATTGTGTAGCCCCGTTCGTATTTCCTGCCAGCGTAGCACAAGTTCCATTGACTGGAATGGTGGGGAAAGCAATAGCGCCTGAGCAGTTGTCGTTAGCTGGTGGCGGCGGTGGCGTGCAGCTGGTGCAGTTAGCCGTAATAGTGTGGCAGTCACTATCTGTAGTGCAGGTAGCATTGACATGAACAATCACCGCTAAAGTACCCGAAATAGGAGAAACCACACCCGTCAATGGAGACAAGCCGGAAGCGACAAGTATTCCTGTACCATTAGTTTGTCTAACCGTGATGAAGTTGCCAGCCCCACCCGTAGCAGTAAAGGAGTATGTGTTACCCATTACGACAGCAGAGTAAGGTGAAAACTCCCCGCCAAAAGCACAAGTGGTAAGCGTTTGAATAACACCACTATTGTTGGCTGCGACTCCACCAAAGGAGGTGGGAGAGGTACACTGTGCAGCCAGGTCAGCTGCGAAAAACAGCCCTAACCAGGCTATTAATGTGAATCGAAAAAGTGCCTTCATGTTCAAAAATTTAAATGATAGAAAATATACAATTCCCATACATCCAATGTATTCGGATAAAGTCGCTGTTGTGAAAAGATGCCGGGCATTGGATTTTTCGGTACCAGGTGGCTTTAAAAACAGACTGGTCGTGAAAACGCGATGCTCAGACATCAAACCGTGATGTCAATCAAATATTGGTGTGTAGTATGCCTTAAAAATGGGAGGAACGGGTTTAAACTTCTTTAGATCGGCTTAGGGGCGCAGAATGAATAAGTGTCGCTTTCGACAGGTAAGTAATTTTGCTGCTAACCGAGGCGGAGGTTCCCGACCTTACCTTAGCTAAGGGAGGCGGTTCTCCAACGAAGGGTAGGAGGAAAATGACTCCTGGAAAAGTGACAGTTATTCATTCAGCGACCCTTAGGGAAGCATGCAACTAAAACTGTTACGGGCATAGTTAGCTTTAGTTTCCTAAAACTGTTTTTTTTTGAAAAAAAATTAAGATGCCCTTAACAGTGAGTTGATAGCCACACAAAACAAGCTTCAAAGCCCAGAAAGCCCACAATGCCTCCTTACCATAATCAAGTCGTCATAGTTGTCCTGTAAAGAAATGGCTTTGCCGGTGTAAATTAAACATGAGGGGGAATACCCTAACAAATATAACAAGCATTTTCAAACAGGACAATTTTTTTTTGGCAAAAAGATGGTTTGCCGTCTATCTTTGCATCTGTCACAATTAAAAATTCCATTCCATGATGACTGACTTTTGCGTATTGTTAGATCCCGGCCATGGCGCCGTTGATCCTTCCGGAAAATACACCACCGCGCCCAGCAAGCAATTTCAACATTCCAAAGGCACTTTTCACAAAGGCGGCTGGTTTTTTGAGGGCGTTTTTAACCGCGCCATCACGAGCCGCGTGTCTGATAAACTTGAGAATCTCAGCATTCCCCATGTTATCGTCGCACACGAATACTTAGATACCTCGCTGGAAGACCGGGTAAAAGCCGCCAATTGGTACTTCACACAATACAAAAACACACTCTATATTTCAACCCACGCCAACGCTTCCGGCTCAGGGGCGGCTCGTGGCTTTGAAGTGTATACCACGCCCGGCAAAACCAAGTCGGACGACGTAGCTACGTTGTTGTGGAACAATGCAAAAGCGTTGTTGGGAACTAAAATTTCCTACCGGCAAGATACCACAGATGGCGACCCCGACCGCGAAGCCAATTTCTACGTCATCAAAAACACGAAGATGCCGGCCATCCTGATCGAGCATTTGTTTTTTGACAACTTTGAAGACGCTTCTTTGCTCATGACCGATGAAATCCAGGATCTTTTTGCAGAAGCACAGGTTCGGACTTGCGTAGAGTGGATGAAGGTTTTGGGGGTGTGATTCAGTGGGCAGTTTTTGAGTTGGCAGGAGCCAGGCTTTCGTTCACCCGACTCTTCACCCCAACACGGCTTGTCACTCCCGCTACCGCAGAGCGTCTCCTCTGCTTATTTTGTCTGCGCATTTGCGTTACTGACTGTTATCCCTATTTTCGCGACCTACCTGGCTTTGTCACTCCCGTCAAGGAGTCTGCAAAAGCGCGCACAGGCTTGCTTCTGTTGCAGACACTCTGACGGGAGTGCCAACCGATGATGTGTTATGCACCGCCTAAGCTCGGAGGTACAGGGAGTCTGCAACACAAGAACAGTTGTTTATAGTTTTGCAGACTCCCTGCGGGAGTGACAACCAATAATGAGACGTGACAATACAACTGTAAACCTGGAAACTTTAAAATTAACACGATATCGGGCATTATTTAAGGGACGGAGAAGGATAAGGGCGGACTAAAGCCCGCCTTATTTCCTGCAAACTGCTAACTGATACAAATGAACGTCAAAAAATTGCTCCCGCTCGTTTTATTTTCCCTCTTAGCTTTAACCATTTGGTTGAGTTACGATGTCTGGCAATTAGCGGCGCGCCAGCAACTCTGGGGCTACCGGCCTTTAGTGCTGTTCGTTTCTGCGTGGGTGTTTTTGGTGTTGGGGGGCACTTTGCTTCGCGCAAAAATATACCGCCGCGAACCTGACTGGAGGCGTTTGGGCTTAGCCACAATGAGTGGGGTACTGCTGGGCTTGGGGTTTCCCGGAATTTTGCCGTTTCCGGTTTTGCTGTTCATCGGGTTTGTCCCCCTGCTGGTTTTAGAACATGAACTCAGCGGGCAAGCTAAAGCGGGTAGAAAAATTTTCACTTCCGCTTATCTGACTTTCGTTACCTGGAATATCCTCACCACCTGGTGGGTCGCCAATTCGGCCATGGCTGCCGGTATTTTCGCTATTGCAGCCAATTCCCTGTTCATGGCGGTTGTTTTTTGGTTGTTCCACCGCACACGGAAAGCCAAACCCAAATTAGGTTACCTGCCACTGATCGCCTACTGGTTAGCTTTTGAATACCTGCACCTCAATTGGGATCTCACGTGGCCGTGGCTCACGCTGGGCAATGGCTTTGCACAATTTCCAGCCTGGGTGCAGTGGTATGAATATACAGGCGTTTTTGGCGGCGGGTTGCTGATTCTGGTGATGAACGTGCTGCTGTTCCGCCAATGGCAGCGCTACCGCAACGGGGAAGCGACCAACCGCCGGCAATGGGTCATTGTAACTACTTTATTGGTTTTGCCGTCGCTGTGGTCATTGTGGCGCTATGCTACCTACGAAGACCAGGGAAAACCGGCCAATGTGGTCGTGGTGCAGCCCAACTACGAGCCACATTACGAAAAATTCAACATCCCGGAAGGCATCCAGGTTGACCATTTTCTGGAACTCAGCGCCCGCCTGACCGACTCGCTGACGGACTATATCGTGTATCCGGAAACCAGTTTTGGTTTTGTAGAAACTTCCCGCATTAATGAATACGGCCCAATTGAGCGCATGCGCCAATTCATGCGCCAGTTTCCGAACCTGAAAATCATCACCGGGCTGGAAGCTTATCACGATTTTCAACCCGGCGAACCGCATTCCGACGCCGTGCGCGTGCGCAACCGCGGTGCCTCAACGGTTTATTTTGAAACCCTGAACGCCGCCGTGCAATTGTCGAACGACACGCAGGAAGTGCCGGTGTACAAAAAATCGAAATTAGTGCCCGGCCCCGAAAAATTCCCGCTGAAAAAGATCCTGTTTTTCATGGAAGCTGCCGTGGATCACCTGGGTGGCACGACGGCGGGTTTGGGTACCCAGCCCGAGCGCGACGTTTTTTCCAGCAATTCCGGTCGCATCGGCCCGGCGATATGCTACGAATCGGTTTTTGGAGAATACTACACCGGTTATATCCGCAAAGGTGCCCAGGCCATTTTCATCATGACCAACGACGGCTGGTGGGATGACACGCCCGGCCATCGCCAACACCTGCAATTTGCCTCCCTGCGCGCCATCGAAACGCGCCGCAGCATCGCCCGCTCAGCCAATACCGGCATTTCGGCATTCATCAACCAACGCGGGGATATCCTGCAACCCACCCGCTACGGTGAAGAGGCCGTCATTCGCGACACCATTTTGCTCAACGATGCCATTACCCGCTACGTGGTTTGGGGTGACCTCATTGCTCGCATTGCGGTGTTTACAACGGTATTGTTGTTGCTGAATTTGCTTGCGTGGTCACCAGCTTTAGCTGGTAGCCCCAAACAATAGTGGTCATCAGCTTTAGCTGGTAGCCCCAAACAATAGTGGTCATCAGCTTTAGCTGGTAGCCCCAAACAATAGTGATCATCAGCTTTAGCTGGTAGCCCCAAACAATAGTGGTCATCAGCTTTAGCTGGTAGACCCAAACAATAGTGGTCACCAGCTTTAGCTGGTAGCCCCAAACAATAGTGGTCACCAGCTTCAGCTGGTAGCCCCAAACAATAGTGGTCATCAGCTTTAGCTGGTAGACCCAAAAGGATAAAAGAACAATAGTGCAGTTGGTCTCAGTTGGTCTACCAGCTAAAGCTGGTGACCACTAGCAAAATACGTAAACGTTTTGCTGTTCTTTCTTTTGGTCTACCAGCTAAAGCTGGTGACCACTAGCAAAATACGTAAACGTTTTGCTGTTCTTTCTTTTGGTCTACCAGCTAAAGCTGGTGACCACTATGCCAACAAACAAAAAAACAAAGTTTTATGAAAATCAACCAAATAAAAACCCATTATCGGCGTGCCTTACCCCATATTCAACCCGTAGGTTCTGCCTTTTTCGTCACATTCCGGCTTCACGGCTCCATCCCAAATATAAAATTATTACACCTGAAAAATGAATACGAACAGGCTATTGCCGCACTTTATCGCAACCCTCAATCGTTGACGAACCAACTTATTTATGACGAACGCAAGCGCCAATTTGCGAAATACGACGCCCTCCTGGATCATCCACAATCAGGCTCGATTTTTTTGCAACAACCCAAAATTGCCCAAATAGTCGCCAGCGAACTACACCGTTTCGATGGCCAATTATACGATTTGATTGCTTATTGCATCATGTCCAACCACGTACACATCCTGATTGATACCAGTCTTCAGATTCCGGAAATGTTTAACTTTTCTTCCTGGGAAGGCTTAGATTTTGAGCCATTGGATAAGATTATGATGCGCATTAAAGGCGCTTCTGCCCGATATTGTAATGAGCAATTGGGGCGCAGTGGAAAGTTTTGGCAGCGCGAAAGCTATGATCATTTTGTTCGTAATCCGATAGAATTTGAGCGCATTATCTTTTATATTTTGGAGAATCCGGTCAAAGCCGGATTAGTAGAAACCTGGGACGCTTTTCCGTTTACGTATTTGAGTGGTCACCAGCTTTAGCTGGTAGACCAAAAGAAAGAACAGCAACTTATGTATTTGGCTGTGGTCGTGGTCACCAGCTTTAGCTGGTAGACCAAAAGAAAGAACAGCAAGCTTTAAAAAAACATACTTGCCGTGCTATAATTTTTCTTTTCTATACTTAAGGTCAGCCAGCTGAAACTGGCGACCACGCCTGCTCCAAATCCTCAATCAGCCAATCTGCATCCTCCAACCCAATGTAAAACCGCACCAGATTCCATGGGTGCGGCGAATCGGGGCGACCCGGAATTTTGTAAAAGCCGGCAGTAAGCAACACCAGCGATTCGTGTCCACCCCAGGAAACCGCCAGCAAAAAGCGTTTCAGGCGATGAAACCAGACTTCCACTTCTTCGATCGTTTCCATGTTCAGATAGACCGACAGCAATCCGCCGCCACTATCCATCTGCCGTTGCGCCAGTTCGTATTGTGGGAAAGACGGCAATCCGGGATACAGCACGCGCGACACTTTCGGATGTTGTTCTAAGTATTGGGCTATTTTCAGGGCGCTTTCGGCGCTCCGGCGCACGCGCAAGTCTAAGGTGCGCAGACCGCGAATCACCAGCGCTGCATCGTGCGGTGATAAAATGCCGCCAAGCGTCATATACTCCAGATCAAATACCTTTTGGATGATGTTGCTGCTGCTGCACAACACCCCGACGACCACATCGCTGTGGCCATTGAAATATTTGGTTCCGGAATGCACCACCATATCTATTCCCAACTCGATGGGCCGCTGAAAAATGGGCGAACAATAGCTGTTGTCAATGCAGGTAACAATGCCCCGGCTACGTGCCAGTGCTGCACAAGCGGCGAGATCCTGAAGCTCGTACGTCAGCGAATTCGGGCTTTCTAAATATAGCAATTTGGTATTGGGTTGTAAAGCCCGCTCGATATTGGCAACATCGCGGCCATCTACAAAAGTGTGGCTGACGCCAAAACGCGGAAGGAATTTGGTGAGCAGGGTTTTTGTCCAGGAATACGGCGCTTCCACACAAACGATGTGATCGCCGGCGCTTACCTGCGACAAAACAGCCGTGGTCACGGCAGCGCTTCCGCTCGAAAATACGAGGCAATCCTCCGTCCGTTCCAGTGCCGCTAATTTTTTGCGCAAAATGGCCACGGTTGGGTTGTTGCCGCGCGTATAAACGGTGTGCTCCAATTCATTCACAAAAGCCTGCCGAAAGCTGTCTAAAGTTGGAAAGGCGAAGTTGCTGCTTTGAATCACCGGGGGCGACACAGCATTGAAATAGAGTTCGCGGTCTTCGCCTAAGTGGTTGAGAATTTCGCTGAGGTGCATTTATGTGTTTTTTTTTGAACCAGTATGGCCGCAATATATCAACTTTGGGCGTTTCTGGTTTATCCGTTTTTTTATACCAATACCATTAATTTTCAAAAACCATGTCTTTCCATCCTTTTTTCAAATCATTCCCCTACTCCTTGCTCCTGATCTTATTGGCTGTTTCCGCCAACATGCTCGGGGCACAAAACTACCAGTACCCTGTGCTTAAACAAACCGGCGTCCTGGCAGAATCGTTTTTGCCCGAAGGATGGCATGTGCTGACCCAGGCCACCGGCGATCTAAACAAAGACGGCCTGGCAGATATTGCTGTCCTCATCGAAGCAGATTCGGTCGTAAAAAGCCTGAAAGAATGGGACAACCAACAGCAGCCACGCATCCTGTTTGCCGCTTTCCGGCAACCGGATAACCAATACCGCTTATCGGTGCAATCGAATGAATCCATCCTGTTGTCCAACGAAGGCGGGGTTTTCGGCGACCCGTTCGATGCGCTGGAGATCAACCGGGGCAGTATTGTGGTGCGTTTTTATGGCGGCAGTTCTGACCGCTGGAGCTATGCTTATCGCTGGCGCTACCAAAACAAAGACTGGTTTTTGATCGGCGCTACCTATACGGAATCTTCTACGCATCATGAAAACTACACTGTGCACGATTTTAACCTCCTGACCGGCACCGCCGAACGCACGACCAGCAAGGTTGCAGCAGGTGAAAAAGGAAAATCGGATCAGCTTACCAAAACTCCCTTTAAATTCAAAAAAATTCCCCTACCCAGATTGAAGACATTCAACCCCATGCAGGTGAGGATTTACAAGGAAATTTACATTTGACATGAAAAAAAGAATACCCGTTTTGCTGGAAACCGAAAGGCTCCGTATTTTTCCGCTTTCCTATGCCCAATTGATCAGTTATCTGGAAAACGATCAAAGTCTGGAAATGGAGTTAGCCCTTCAGTTCCATCCCCGTGAGGTGTCTCCTGCACTGAAAGAAGCGTTTGATGAAACCATTTTGCCTGCCATGGAACGCGCCGGTGAAAATTACGTTTTTTCTACGCTTTGGACCGTCGTCCTGAAAGACCGGCAAATGATGGCTGGCGATCTTTGTTTCCAGGGTGCCCCCAATGAGCAGGGAGTAATAGAAATTGGCTATGGCTCCCATGAATTATTTCAAGGGAAAGGCATCATGACGGAAGCTGTTGGCGTATTAGTCGCCTGGGCGTTCCAACAGCCGGATGTATTGGTTGTTGTGGCCGAAACAGACCCTGAAAACATCGCTTCCCAGCGCATTCTCGAAAAAAACGGATTCCGGCAGACGGGCGTAAACGGCAGCCATCTGTGCTGGCGATTGGATAAGCCTTAGATATTAAAAAGGTGCCCCATTTCGCGCTGCTTGGTTCGCAGGTATTCCGCGTTGTTTTCCTGCGGCTCCACGATAAGCGGTACGCGGTCAGTGACCAAAATAGAAGAGCGTTCAAACGCTTCAATTTTATCCGGATTGTTGGTGAGCAACCGGATGCGGTGAATGTCTAAGGCTTCCAGCATTTCGAGGGCAATGTCGTAGTGGCGGGCATCAATTTCCAACCCTAAGTGAACATTTGCGGAAACCGTATTCAAGCCTTTGTCTTGCAGGTTATAAGCTTTTAGTTTGTTGATGATGCCAATGCCACGGCCTTCCTGTCGCAGGTACAGGATAATGCCCCCTTGCCGGGAAATCATGTCTAACGAGCGCAGCAATTGTTCGCCGCAATCGCAGCGGGTAGAGCCAAAGAGGTCGCCGGTGATGCACTCCGAATGGAGCCGCGTCAGTACCGGTTGGGAGCGGTCGGTGTTTTTATGTACGAGTGCGAGGTGCGGCATCCAGTCGTCGGCGCTTTCCGAAAAAGCAATCATGTTGAAATTGCCCCAGGGCGTAGGAATGACGGCTTCAGCCTGAACGGCCAATTTTCGCCTGAGTCGTAACTGAAAAGTACTTTCTGTCATGTGCATTGGATCTGCATCCATTATTCAAAGCATATAAAAGCTTAAACGCATGAAAAGTTCGATGTCGGGCTTTGATTTGGCAAAGATAGTGATTGTAATGGGGCTTTGGTTGTATATCGTAGCCGATAGCCTTTCGGCAGATATATCGCCCACCCCCGTCCTTTTTCTATCCCATCCCTACCCTCAACTTTGTAACTTTACAGCAACTTATTCCCGTCTTTACCGGATATTCCGGGAAACGGATAATCTGAAAATTTAAAATACCAATACTTATGGCAAGGAGAATGAGGCTAACCGGGTTCACACGTTTTCTGATCGTGATGGTTTTTTTGGTTCCGATCGCCTACATCGGCGCTTCTTATTACAATGGTCAGGATGGCTTAGCGAATTTTAAAAAGCTCATCGGGCTGGACAAAAGCGAAACGCCCGCGTCTTCGCGCGAAACCGCCGCCAACCCCAAAGGCATCGCCAAATTGGAGGAACGCATCACCCAACTCAACGAGCGCATCACCGAACTGGAGCTGAAAAACGGCGAGTTGGAAAGCAAATTAGAAAGCAAAGACCAGGAGATCGTGGAATTGAAATCGAGGCTGATGAAATGCAAATAAGCCCCGTGCCCGCCCGTTAAAAAAGCAACAAAAAGAGCAATCCCTCGTTTTCAGAGTTTGTTGTTTAGACAGATGCTGCCTTACTTTGCAGCCGCAAAAACATCCGCGTGTCCTTTGCCCGACATAAAATTCCGGGCAACGGCCTGACCTGATTCCGGTAACGCGGGTCTATTGTACTGTGCTAACATCTAACTATCTATTTTAACTGGAATGATTCGAATGAGACTATTGCACACTTTGTTGATCCTGTTTGCGCTTGGATCGGCAGCACAGGCGCAGATAGAAGTGCCCATCACAGAAAACAGCACCCTCCGCCATTACTACATTGAACAGGAAAAAAAAGGTTCGGATGCCCGGCGAATCCAGCTTGATGAGCGGCTCGCAAACGGCCAGGCCAAAGGTATCCAGAACTGCAACCTCGAACGCGCAGGCATCAACTACCTGCTCGCAGGCGATCCGGTGCAATTGATTGTAGACCTTGACACTGCGGGGGTAGAAGGCGGCGCTTTTATTTGTGCAAACTGCACTTCTCTCAATTTCGGAAGCGTCGTACTGATGACCGATACCCTCACCTATACCGGAAATGCCGGCGTGAGTGCGGGCAAAGACAGCGTACTCATCAAGTACTGCAACGCCGCTGGCACGGTTTGTTCCGATTCCACTTACCTCTACTTTATTGTGCGCAGAGCGCCGCGGGATTATTTTCCGCCAGTAACCACGCTGAACGCAGAGGCTTCTGCTACGATTACTGCCAATGAAACCCTGTTGCCCGGGCCTTTAGCCTGCAATTTTTTCATTGATTGCGCTTATAATTATGATGGCCGCGATCAACGCGTTTATTTCTCGGAATATCCGGCACCCACCAGCAGTTTTGTGTACGAAACCAGTCGCTTCTCGGGCGTGGATTCCGTCTGCTACGTCTTGTGCGACACGTTTGGCATTTGCGACATCTTCCATTTTGCCATCCGTGTCCGACACGATACCATTGCCCTGCCTTTCATGGACGACTTTTCTTATGAAGGCTCGGTGACCAACAACCGGCTATGGTTAGATTCAGATGTTTTTGTCAATCGCACCTTCGGATATCATCCACCCTCCATCGGGGTTGCCACGTTCGACGGGGTGAACGCACGCGGAAAGCCTTACGGGGGCGACCCGGGAGAAGCTGACCGCCTGACTTCCACTTACATCAACCTGAACGGCGTTAGCGGTAATATCGTACTGACTTACTGGTTGCAACGCCGCGGCCTTGGCGACCGCCCTGAAATTCAGGATTCATTAGTCCTTGAGTTCCGCGCCCCAAACGGAGTATGGCACGACATGCGGAATTACCCTGGGGCTCCGTCCAGCCAGCCCAATACGGCTGAGGAACTTTTCAAGTTTTACGCAGTGCCCGTGACGGCTGACTTCCGCCACAAAGCGTTTCAATTCCGGTTTAAAAACTATGCTGATCGCCAGGGTGTATTGGACAACTGGAATCTGGATTACATCCGCTTAGACAATATTCAGACGGATACTTTCATCAACGATGTGGCATTTACGGAACTTCCGGAACCGATCCTGAACCGCTACACCAGTATGCCCTGGCGCCACTTCAGGGATCACGAAACCGAACAACTCAGTTCTAAGCTGGAAGTAGGCATTTACAACCACGCCAACCAGACGCTGAATGCCAGCCCTTCCAGCGTGACTTTGGTGGAAACCAACACCGGCATCCAGCCTTTTGCACCTGTCACCCTGTTTAACGGACAGGAAGCCAATATTCCCAACGGACAATACCTCAACCGCACGTATTTCCTTTCGGGCGATGCGAGCGGCTTCCCCGATATTCTGAGTGGCTACCTGATCGGAATGCAAAACAATGCATTCGACGGGCCGGAGCGACTGGAATTCAACATGGAATATACCCTTTCCAATACTTCGCAAATCAACCAGGCCGGCTTTGGTGCGGTGCAGGTCAACGACCAGGTAGCGCACACTACGGTGTTCGACGAATATTTTGCCTACGACGACGGCAGCGCGGAAGCGGGTTTGGTTACGGCAGAGGGTGGTCAAATCGCGGTTCGCTATACCGCCAATGTAGAAGATACCCTCCGCGCTATACGCATTCATTTCCCACATACCAGCGCCAATACTTCAGATCAGACCTTCCGGCTCCGCGTCTGGATCGGCGCGTTAGACGGCACGCCCGAATACCAGGCGTTGCTGCAACCGGCTTATGCAGATGCGTATTTCGATACCCTCCAGGGATTTACAACTTACCAGCTAAAGAACTCGAATGGAGAACTGGCACCCCTTTACCTGCCTGTCGGTGATTTTTTTGTCGGCTGGCAACAAATCACACCCTGTACTTTTACGAATTGTGTCGCCATAGGGTACGATAAAAACCGGCCGCAGGCTAAAGACTACATTTCAAGAAACAGCGGAAACGGCTGGGTTGAACTGCCCGCGACTACGATCGGCGGCGCGTTGATGATCCGGCCTGTAGTCGGCGACGAAACACCTTCCGCGACTGCAACCGACGAAATTCCCGCACAGACGGGTATTTCGGTGAAGGTATTCCCCAACCCGGCTAAGGACGTCCTGAATGTTCAATTGACCGGCGGCGCTTACCACGAGCACGTCATGGCGCTCTACAACAGCGTCGGCCAATTGATCCTCAGTGGCCCGCTGACCCCGACATTCGATGCAGGCGCACTGCCTCCAGGCTTGTATTTTCTGCACGTGCGGCACCGGGATGGCGGGAGTAGCGTGAACAAAGTCATGGTGGCGAGGTAGCAAAGGGCTTGTTTAGGTTTTCCTGATTCTAGCGGATTAGGTGGCAGCGCGAAAACCATTTCCGCAAGACTCCGTGTTACCTCCGCGAGACTCCGCGAAACAAAAAAATAACACGGAGTTGCACGGAGTTCCACGGAGTTGCACCCAGCCCACCGCGGGACTCCGTGTTACTTCCGCGAGACTCCGCGAAACAAAAAAATAACATGGAGTTCCACGGAGTTGCACCCAGCCCTCCGCGAGACTCCGTGTTACAGACATGTGGCCCATACGGTTCCTGAGCCAAGTCGAAGGACAGGATCGGGCGGACAAAATTTATGTTTTGGAGCCGAGCATAACGCAGCTACCGGTCTCTAAACACAGACACTAAGACTCATTCGTCTTCAATTCATTCAACTCATACCAATTCACCTTCCGCGAATGGTACATCACTAAGGCCAGCGCGATGAAAATGCCCAGACTACCCACCAACAGGGCGAAATCCTCCAATTGCAGCACCACAAAAATGAAGCCGTAGATGCCGGAAAGGATCAATGCCAGTTGGATGGCTAAACGGCGGATTTGCAGCACGGATGCATTGTAAACTGTGATCAGCCCAACCGTCGCCACTGCCGCTGCAAAATAGGCCATATTAAACCCGATATGCTCCGAAAGGGAGATCAGCAGCAGGTAAAAAACGCTGATGGCCAAACCCACCAGCAAGTACTGAAATGGGTGGATGTGAAAATGGCGCAGCACCTCAAAAAAGAAGTACGTCAGGAATGTCAACCCGATGACTAAGATGGCGTATTTGGCCGAGCGGCTGTTTTTCGCGTACTCGTCCACCGGCTTCACGAGGGAAACGCCAAAGGCCGTGCCTTCGTCAAATTTGAAATCGCTGCTTTTCCATTGTTGCGGGTAGTTGCGGTTTAAATCCAGAATTTGCCAGGAGGCCTCGAAACCGGAAGCGCTGATGGTGCGGGAATCGGGCAAAAATCCACCGGAAAAGCCCGGCGAAGCCCAAGTGGACTTCAGGTTCAACCGCGTTTCTTTGCCAACCGGCTGGAATTGCAGGGTGCCGCTGCCATTGAGTTTTACCGGAATGGAAAAGCGATACGTCTCGTCCTCCAGGGTTACCGGAGCGCTGACGCCGGAGTTGATCAGTTGAGGACAGGCAGTGCCCGGCTCCATGCGCCGGCTGCTACCGTTCCAGTCTAAGTTGAGGGTGCTCTTAATGCCCGCCATCCCGGAAATGCCTACGGATAGCTTGGCCTGATCCCACAGCACGCGCTTCGGATCAATGTTCAGCAGCCGGAAATCGGGCTGTTTGAAGCTGCCAATGAGGGTCAGGTTGCTTTGAAAGAGCACAGCATCGTAAATGCTTCGCCGCCGGATTTCGGGAGCTAAGTCCCCTTCTATGTTCAGTTCATCCGGCAAAAAATGAGCCGTCCAGACCATCACTGATTTTTTGCCCTCGACAATCGTGATTTCCTCATAAGGGATGGTCAGCACCGGCCCGGCCACCGATTGCGCGCCGCCCCAAGAGCGGCTGATTTCATGAATGGCCTCGTTTTGTCGCCCTTGCCGTTCATGGATCATGTTTTGGATCATCGCATTGGGGATTAGCAGCAACAGGGTAATGAAGCCCACGGAGGCCAATTTTACCAAAAGCGAAGTTTTCAGCCAGTGGCCGATGCGGTTAACAGCTGTGAATTCCTGATTTTCCATTGTATTTATTATTTTAAAAGTACTTTGAATTTCAAAGTTGCTGAACAAAAAAATTTACATGCCTTTAATGATCTGTTCCAGCAGCGCGATGTGCTGCTCAAATGCCAGCCGACCTTCCGGCGTCACGGCATAACGCGTATTGGGTTTGCGGCCCTGAAAGCTTTTTTCCACCCGAACGTAGGCCAACTGCTCCAGCGCCCGCATGTGGCTGGCTAAATTACCGTCGGTCAGTTCCAGCAAATCCTTCAGCGCGTTGAAATCCACAAAGTCATTCACCATCAGGGCCGACATAATGCCGAGGCGGATGCGGCTTTCAAAGGCTTTGTTCAGTTCCTGAAAAGCGTTTTTCATCGGCGCTCGTATTTCAGGTACATGATCACGCCGTAAACAATGTGCAACACCCCAAAACCAAGCGCCCAAAATAGCAGTCCCTTGCCGGGGAAGATGGCTGCCAGAATACCCAGCGCAATTTCGGCCATGCCTAATTTCCGGATATCGCTGAAGGTGAAATTGCCTGCATTGAGCATCGCTATGCCGTAAAACAATAGGGTAGAAGCTGCCAGCAAGCTGTAATATCCCCTGAAATATAGGATGACCACAAAAACCGACCCGGCGCTGAACGGAATGAGAAAATTGTAAAACAAGCGTTGTGCTGGCGCATTCCAGAGTGCTTGTCCCGCTGCACGTGCTTTGCGGTAGCTGAGGAAAAGCGCCGTTCCAACCGCAAGCACAAATACCGCTCCTGCAATGAGGATCAGGGGCAGCGTTTCCGGCGTGATAAACTGATTCTTCAACTCAAAATACAAAACCACTTCCGAATCATAGGTGATTTTATAGGCCAATCCTGCGCCGATCAACGCGTATATGCCCGCCAGAATTGCCGACAACGCGCTCAACGACAAAAACTTGGTTGAGCGCTCCATGATGTTGCGGATTTGCGCCAGGTCGTCTTCGGGTTTGAAGGATATATTCATTTGAAAGTACTTTTAACGGCAAAGTAAGGTAGAAGTTTTGAGATATGCAAGGGGAGAGGTAAAGTTTTAGTTGGGGATTTTTTTCACTCCCTAATTCCTCTTTCTATCACTTCCTCCGACAACGGCGGCAAGCCAAGCTCCGCTCGCCAAACCTTCAGCATCGCCCTATTTTCCAAAGGATATAGTACCAGCGCGCCGGGAATTTCCTTGCTGCCAACAAACTGCGTGCCGTAGCGTTGCGGCAGCCCCTGATGCGTTTTCAGGCGGTCGTAAAGGGTGGCGTAGTAATTCCAGTCGCCTCCGCCTTCGCGGCAGCGGGATTCGAGCGCAGGGAGGTATTTTTTGAGGAGGGCGGTGTCCGGAGAATGGATCAGGATGACGGCGGCGGCTTTTGCGGCGCGAACCCCAACGTCAGATTCAGCAGGCAAGCCGGTATGCTCCAAAAGCCGGAGAAGTTGCCGGCAGATGATATGGTCTTTTTCCTGCCAGGCTGCATCGGAAATTTCGGGAAACCGAAGATCAACAGTGTCCAAAATTTTGAGATAACCGCCAAGATCCTGAATATAAGGCGCCAGGGTGCGGTATTGCTGGTCTTCGCAATACAAAGAATCCAAGGCAAAAGCCAGGTGCTTTTGGGATACCGGGCATAAGCTGCTTTGATTCGGGTGTCAATCGGTTTCCAGCGGGCATCTTTTCGAATGCTTTCTAAACGCGGGTCAAAAAGTGCCAATATTTTTTCACCATTCTTTTCGTGCATGACCCAGCCTCTCAGCATCATTAAAGCAGAATCTGTTTTGCTTTCAGCAATGTATTCGATCGCTTTTCGATAAAGTGCGGCAGATTTTGGCATTTCAATGCGCTGAATCACTACGCGCCGGTTTTGTTTTCGGCCAGCTTCGGTGTCGTTGGAGGCAGCGGGATAAGCATTACCAGCGTACAAAGGAATCAGGCAAAAAGCAGGAATGCCGTGTTGCTGAATCAGGTAATTTCGAACCACATTTGCCCTTTTTTTTAGATACATACAATGCAGGTGGTCGGGATAAGATACAGGGCGACCGCGAGGGTCGTAACATACAGGGTGACGTAACATCCAGGGCGACCGCGAGGGTCGCCCCTACCGTCCAACATTCCTTTAATCTTTAGGCTTGATTCTCCCTCTTCATTCATTACCTTTGCGCCCTTATTCAGAAACCTTCCTCGCAGACTACCGTTATGACAAAAAAAATTCAATCCGCACTGCTTTCTGTTTATTCCAAAGAAGGCCTTGAGCCGCTCATTCGCCAACTCAGCGCACTGGGCGTTCGGCTTTATTCCACTGGCGGTACGCACAGCTATATCCAGGGATTGGGTGTGGAAGTCACTTCCGTGGAAAGCATTACTTCTTACCCTTCCATCCTCGACGGGCGAGTGAAAACGCTGCATCCAAAGGTATTTGGTGGGATTCTGGCCCGCCGGGAAGAAGGGCATTTGGCTCAATTGGCACAATACGAAATCCCGGAGATTGACCTCGTGGTGGTGGATCTGTACCCCTTCGAGCAGACAGTGGCCAACACCGACGACGAAGCGGAAATCATCGAAAAAATAGACATCGGTGGCGTTTCGCTGATCCGGGCTGCAGCCAAAAATTACCACGATGTGGCAGTAGTCGCTTCGAAAGACGAATACGCACTGTTGCTGCAATGGCTCCAGGAAAAAGACGGCGCGACGAGCCTGGAAGACCGCCGCGAATTGGCTCGCCGGGCGTTCAAGGTGTCGTCCAATTACGACGTTGCCATTTTTAATTACTTCAACGAAGGCACTGCCGACATCACCTTTAAATATAGTATACACCGCTCCGATATCCTGCGCTACGGGGAAAACCCGCACCAGAACGGCGTATTTTTCGGGGATTTTGAAAAATTGTTTGACAAACTCGGCGGCAAAGCCATTTCCTATAACAACCTCGTGGACATAGACGCGGCGGTGCAGGTGATGCGCGAATTTAAAGACGATGCGCCCACTTTCGCTATTCTGAAACACACCAATACCTGCGGCGTTGCTACCCGCGCTACGCTCAACGAAGCCTGGCATGCGGCTTTGGCCTGCGACAACACCTCGGCCTTCGGCGGCATTTTTGTATGCAACCGCAGTATGGATGTCGCCACCGCAGCAGCAATAGACGAATTGTTTTACGAAGTGCTCATCGCCCCTGCTTTCGACGAAGATGCCCTGGCGCTGCTGCGCAAAAAAAGCAACCGCATTCTGTTGATTATTAAAGACTTTTTTGTGCGCTCGCGCAGTTTCCGCAGCCTGCTCAACGGGGTTGTCGAACAGGATACCGACCTGAAAACGGAGACCGCTTCCGATCTCAAAAATGCCACCAAGGCGACCCCCACGCTGACGGAAATTGACGACCTGCTTTTTGCCAATAAATGTGTCAAACACCTGAAATCCAATGCCATTGCTTTGGTGAAAAACCGCCAGCTCATGGGCATGGGCTGTGGCCAGCCTTCGCGGGTGGATGCCCTGCGCCAGGCCATTTCGAAAGCGCAAAGTTTTGGTTTCGACCTGAACGGCGCGGTGATGGCTTCAGACGCTTTTTTCCCGTTTCCCGATTGCGTCGCCATTGCTCATGAAGCTGGCATTACGGCGGTCATCCAGCCGGGTGGCTCCATCAAAGATCAGGAGAGCGTTGCGTATTGCGATGCACACGGCATTTCTATGGCAATGACAACGATCCGGCACTTTAAACATTGAATTGAAAAAACTTTATTCAAAATATTTGTTTGAAACAAGGTTTTGTTTTATCTTGCGTCGTCATTCAACGTGATTGTTTAAACTTAACGACAAAAGATATGATCAGCGAAGATCGAAGACTACTTAACGACCGCTTCCTCAAGGTTTTTAGCTTACTGGAAGAGCGGGGCGACGTTGTGAAAAATGACCGGGATGGAAGAGGCATGGGTGACTTTGCCGAAAAAATCCTCGGTAACCGCGCCTACGGGCATATCGTTCGCGCTTTTCTAAACTTAAAAGACAAGCGTTGTATTGATTACCACCATGCCCGCAAACTTTGCCAGGAATTCGGCGTAAATGAAGCTTACCTGATCGAAGGAACGGGTACGCCCTTTGGCTTCGACCTGCCCAAAGACAAACGCGCTGAAGCCGGCGGGGGCAAAAAATCCTACGGCAACATCCTTTTCACTACCGTGGAAGCCTTTGCAGGTTCAGCAGTAGACCCAGGCGGTTTTGCTGCCCGTGAAGAAAACGAATACTTCAGCATCCCGGGATTGGGCGGCGGCGGCCTCGTGGCTTTTCCCATCAGCGGGGTCAGCATGGAACCGGTGATCCAGGACGGCGATATCGTGATCTGTAAAGAATTGAACAGCATCAACGAAATCAAAGACAACAGGATCTACGCCGTGAAAAGTAACGGATCCATCTGGGTCAAATACGTGCAGCGCATCGCCAATCCAAAAGGCCGCGTGACGCACTTAAAGATGGTATCTGCCAACCACTTAGAATACGATCCCTTTGTGGAAGAGGTCAATGAATACACGCGCCTTTACCAGGTTGTGCGCCGGGTGAGTGATTTGTAGCTACTTCGCGCAGCCAGGCTAAGCTTAAGCTACTGCGAGGTTTTATTCTTGATAAGCGCTCAGCGCTCCTTACGACAGCAGGGGCTTCGTACCGCATGGTGCGAAGTAGAAAAAACACAGACCAAAATCAAGGCTGATTGGGTACGGAAGTGCCCTGTATACTCCGTCATGTAGACGCTGCATCTACTGCGACTTGCTCGTGGTGGAGTATATATCCTGCTGTTTTTTGAATAGACCTCCGGTTGCAATGGCATAACCGGGGGTTTTTTGTTATGGTGCGTTGCACCTACAAATTATTACGGTGCGTTGCACCTACAAATTATTACGGTGCGTTGCACCTGCAAATTATTACGGTGCGTTGCACCTACAAATTATTATGGTGCGTTGCACCTACAAATTATTACGGTGCGTTGCACCTACAAATTATTACGGTGCGTTGCACCTACAAATTATTATGGCGCGTTGCACCTACAAATTATTATGGCGCGTTGCACCTACAAATTATTACGGTGCGTTGCACCTACAAACATTAAACATTGCAGTGCACTGTAAAAGAACATGATCCGTCCCAGATTTTGAGACGGATCATGTTGTATGAATTGCTTATTCCAAATATTATGATGTGGGGCACTTTGCTTCTTGCCCTTTGCCTTTTGCCACTTGCCTTACGGCCTCACAATCATCAACTTCTGCGTTCCGGTCATTTTACCGTTTTCCATGCGCACGGTGTAAACCCCGGCAGGCAAGGCGCTCACGTCCATCGTGATGCGAGCCTGGGGGGCATTCAACGCATAAGTATTGAGCGAAACGACCTTGCCGGTCATATCCGAAACGATCACCTTCACCGGTTGTTCAACATCTTGATAAACATCAAGGGTCAGTTCCGTTTGCGCCGGGTTCGGGAACATGGCGAAGCCAGAACCGTTGACAGTAACGGGAAATTCGAAGGTTGTCACTTCCCCGTCGGTTGTGCCGTCGGTGCGCCAGTTGGAACTGCTTAGGCTTATGCGCAGGGTATAGCATTGGGTATTGCTGAAGGCACCGTTGTTGCCAGAAACATAGGCATACAAATCAGAAGAAACGACGCCATTGTTGTAGATGATCAACTCAGACGTCGTGCCGCTGTTTTGAGAAATGGCCAACTGGAAACCGCCCCGGAAAAAGCGAAGGTCGTAGTTCGCCGGCAGGTTGGTCAGATCCATGCGGATGTTGCCCTGGCCTCCTTCATTTGAGAACCGATACCAATCTACATCGCCCGTAGATGAAACCTGGGCGGATAAATCTTGATTGACTGGCGTCGAAGGCAGCAAGGAACTGCGGATATCGTTGGGTTCAAAATCATCGAAACATCCGCTTGCACTATTTGTGGTAAAATTCGCGGAAGCAGAAAAGCTGCCTGCGCCGCTGCTGCAAACCGCCTGTACCTGGAATTCGTAAGTTGTAGCGGCGCTCAGGCCACTGATCCCCAAGGAGGCACCTCCGGAAGTTCCGCTCATCCAAGTAGTTGTGCCTACGGGTCTCCATTGCACGTTATAAGAAGTTGCGCCACTCGCTGCCGCCCAGTTGAGGGTGGCCGAAGACGCTGTTATGGCCGTTGCATTCAGCCCTGCGGGCGTGCCGCAGGTTTGCGCGGATGAAGTTGTGAAATTCGCGGAAGCGGAAAAACTGCCCGGGCCGCTGCTGCAAACCGCCTGCACCTGGAATTCGTAAGTGGTGCCACTGCTCAAACTGCTGATGTTAAAGGAGAGACCGCCGGTCGAGCCTGTATTCCAGGTCGTTGTACCTACCTGTCTCCACTGCACGTTGTAGGAGGTTGCTCCGCTGACGGATGACCAATTCAGCGTAGCAGTCGTTGTGGTGACGGCCGTCGCATTTAATCCCGCAGGCGTACCGCAGCTTTGCGCAGCCGTGGTTGTGAAATTTGCAGAAGCAGAAAACGCTCCGGTAAGGCTGCTGCAAACTGCCCGAACCTGGAATTCGTAGGTGGTTCCAGCATTCAGTCCGCTGATAATGAGGAAGGTATTGCTAGTGGTGCCGGTGCTCCAGGTGGTGGTTCCTGTTGGCCTCCATTGCACATTGTAGGAGGCGGCACCGTTCACAAAAAACCAGTTGAGCGTTGCCGTGGTGGCCGTGACTGCCGTTGCATTTAATCCGGCAGGCGTACCGCAAATATCATCCGAGGAGCCGGTGGAAAAAGGATTCGAATTGGAGTAATTGCTTGTTGTGCTTCCACAGACGGCCTGCACCTGGAATTCGTAGCTCGTTCTCGAATTCAGCCCGGAAATATTCAGGCTTGTGTTGCTGGTCGAGCCAGTGTTCCAGGTGGTCGTTCCAAACTGACGCCAGCGGACATTATAGGAAGTCGCGCTGCTGATTGTGCTCCAGTTCAGGGTAGCAACCGTTGCGCCGATATTTGTTGCATTCAGCCCTTGCGGTACCCCGCATCCTTCCGAGCCTAAAGTCGTGAATTTGAATTCAACCGCAAAACTTCCGGTGGAGGCACCGCAAACGGCCTGCACCTGAAATTCGTATTGCGTGCTGGTCACCAGACCCGAAATGAAGAGCGACGCATTGGTGGTCGAACCGGTGCTCCAGGTCGTTGTGCCAAAAATCCGCCAGCGCACATTGTAGGAAGTTGCGCCACTGACGCCGGTCCAGTTCAAAATAGTGCTACTTGAAGTTATGGCCGTTGCAACTAAGTTAGTGGGCGTGCCGCAACTTTGGGTCGTCGTTGTGAAATTCGCGGAAGCAGAAAAACTGCCGGTGCCACTGCTGCAAACCGCCTGCACCTGAAATTCGTATGGTGTAGTGGCAAGCAGAACGGTAATGCCAACAGAGGTGCTGCTCGAAGTGGTCGAATTCCAGGTGGTCGTTCCCACTGGTCGCCACTGGATGTTGTAGGAAATTGCACCGCTGACGGCGATCCAACTCAACGTAGCTGTTGATCCGGTAATCGCACTGGCGCTCAGCCCCGAAGGCGTAGCGCAGGCGCCCGAAGGTGGCAGGCAGCCTGGCGAAGTTGTCAGGCTGAAACGGGAGCCGCCGATGGCCATTACCGCCTGCATCCGTGTCTTCTGGCCTGCCGTAAACATATACATACAGGCATCGAAGGTGTAGTCCATATAATTCATCGTCATTTCCACGGGCGTACCGGTGCAGGTGCTCAGGTGCGGGAAGTTCGGACAGCCTGTGTTGGAGGTATTGTGTACAGGCGTGTCGTCAACTAAGTCGTTTCCGCAAGTAGCATCCCCCCAGATATGGCGGAGATTCAGCCAGTGGCCGACTTCGTGGGTGGCCGTGCGCCCTTTGGCAAAGTTGCCGCCGGAGGGGTTGGGTAAAGCCACAGAACCGATGGAAGACCACAAACACACGATGCCGTCCGTAGTGGCATTACCGCCGGGAAACTGTGCGTAGCCAAGCAGGCCGGAACTGCTGCCCCCAAAAACCACGCTCCAGACATTCAGGTACTGGTTTCGGTTCCAGATGGTAGAAGGTTTCAGGGTGCTGTTGATCTGTGCGCTCGTCCAGGAAGCCTGGCCGCCGTTGATTCGGTTGATGCCATTGGTTGCAGTGCCGTCGGGGTTTCTTTGCGCAAAGCAAAACTGAATTTCCGTATTGGCTGCAACCGGTAGAAAAAGTCCGGGAATTAGATTGGCATCAGCGTTGGTCAGGGCAAAATCCTGATTTAATTGATTCAACTGCGCCTGTATCAACGCATCCGATATATTTTCATTCGTGCCCAGCGCATCGCCATTATGGACAATGTGGAAAACAACTGGTATGGTGATGACCATACGGCCGCTACCGTCTTCTGCATGTTGGTGGATAAAATCTTCTGTATGGCGTTCGATGGCTTCCATCTGGTCGGCCTGGTCGGGGTTCTGGAGTAGTTGTTGTTCCAGGACTTCCATCGTTGCGCAACCGCGTTCCTGGGAAAAGCCAACGGTAGCAAATATGGCCAAAAGCAAGGTGGCCAGTAGGTTTGTAAATAACTGTTTCTTCATTGCTGATGTATAGTGACGTTAAAAATAACTTGAATGACTGCATGCGAAAGTAGAGCGATCCGGTTGTTCGCACTAATCAGGAGGGAGTGGATTCGGTTGTTTGGGCAGTTATATGACAATTTTCCTGCCAAAAAATCGAAGTACGGCAGGTCTTTGCGATGAATACAGGCTATTCTTCGGCTTCAGCCAGCGGATTCAGCCCTGCATAATAGATTAGGTGCCAATCGCCATCCATTTTGGCGTACCGCCGCAACATCGCGTAACCGCCACTTTTATGCAAAATGCGCTCCGTGATGATATCGCTACCGAAAGTTTCCAAGTTCACCTTGAAGCCGGTCTGTTTCGGATCAAATTTACGGTGCATTTTCCAGTTTTCACGTTGCCAGCGGAAATTGCCATCTGCGACATCTGCGCTGTCGGCGTTATCGGGAATGCCTTCCAGCGGAAACTGGATGTGCTCGATCTGGAAAAGGCTGTCGCTGAGAAAGCGCTCATAAAAAGTAATAAAATCAGAAGAGGCGGCAGCAGGCGCTCCTGCCGTTTTGTTTTTGCAAGCTGTTCCAATCAGGATGCATCCGAGCAGTCCGAAACCAATTAAAAGATAGCACTTCATTTACAAAGATAACTGTTGTCTGCACAGTAATGCATAAATAGCCAATTGGTTACAACGCAGAAGCAGAAAATCTTCAAAAACCCCTAACTCCCGCCCAATCACCTCAAAATAGCCACATCCCCCGATACTTTTTCAGTGCGCGGTTTTCCGTCTTCCACCACCACGTATTCCATTTGCCAGACATAAATGCCAGGCGCCATATTTTTGTTTTTATAACGGCCATCCCAACCGGCAGCGGGGTTGTTTGCTTCATAGACGATACCGCCCCAGCGGTTAAAGATCCGCATGGTGAATTGTTCTAAGATGCAGTCGGAGAGCGGCAAAAATTTGTCGTTGAACCCGTCGTCGTTGGGCGAAAACGCATTGGGTACGTATACCGTGCAGATTTCGCATTCCACAATTTCAATGCGGTCGAGCACCTGTTCGCATTGGTTGAAAACGGATACGCTGTACACACCTGGCGTGTCTACAATATAACTGACCGTTTGGGTGCCATCCTGCCAAAAATAAGTGGCTGGCGTTCCGGCTTCTGCGTTCAGGGCGATGCGTTTGCCGGGGCAGATTACCGTGTCATTGCCCAATTCTACCATCAGGTTGGGCAGTATTTCTATCGAGATTTCGTCATTGAAGGTATTGCACGCGGTGGTCACCGTCACAGCATAAGTGCCGCTTTGTGCGACGGTATAGATGGGTTTATCGGTATTGTCCTGCCACCGATAGGTTGCCCCGGGGATCGTGAGGTCAAAATCGAGGGTTTCTCCCGGGCACAGGGTCGTATCAGGCCCCAGATCGGCAAGCGACTCTACGATGAACAGCACGTTCATTTCATCGTTTTGGCTTTCGCAAAAAGTAGTCACGGTTACGGCGAAGTTGCCATCGCTCAAAACGGCGCGTTGCGGCCCATTGAATCCGTCCTGCCAAAGGTAAGTGGCGGCAGGGTGGGTCACATCAAGAAAAAGGGTGTCGCCGGCACAAAGTACCGTTTGATCGGGCCAGTCCAATTGAACCGGCGGGACGTAATCCACCACCACTTCATCCGTCGCAGTGCCACAAATATTGGTTACCTCTGCCCGATAAGTACCCGGCTGCGCAGCGCCGACTAAAAAGGTCTCTGAAGTAGAATTATCCTGCCAGCGGTAGGAGGAAAACGGGCTTGCGGCATTCAGCAGCAAGGTTTCTCCGGCGCAAAGGATCGTGTCGGTGCCCAAATTCACTTCGGGCACGTCGTTCAGCGCCACCACTTCGACCGAATCGGCGCCACTGCCGCAGGCGTTGCTGTAATTGACCCGATAGATGCCTTCTGCATTTACCGGGAGCGAGGGTGCTGTGCTGCCGTCCTGCCACTCAAAAGCGGTTGCTCCAGGGAAGGTGGCATCCAATACAATGCTGTTTCCAGCGCAAAGTAAGCTGGTGTCGCTGATGACATCCAAGTTTTGTGTTGTGGGTTGCACCGTAAAAGGTAGGATGACCGGATCAGCAGGGTTGCCGCATAAATCCAGTACATCGGCGATGTTGTTGTCTATGATTTCAAAGGAAAAATCGCCGGCAGCGGCAATGGGCGGCGTGACGGTGAAGGTGTAATTGCGATCGTAAGTCCCGCCGGCGTTGCAGTTGAGTGAAAAGGGGGTAAGGGTGTAAGGTCCTCCGGGGCCATTCAGGCGCACACTACCCGGCAGGAGAGAATTGCACCGGATGTATTCGTTGAATTCCACCTGAAGGATATTGTCACCGCAAACCTGAGGCGGGGTGATTTCTTCAATTCCCGGTTCGGTTTGATCGAAAATTCCGAGGCCGGTGGAGGATCCGAAATCAATTTTATAGCCAAAATTGGATCCAGTCCAGTTTGAAACCATCAAAACATAGGTTCGTCCGGCCTGCATTGGGATGAAAGCGTTGAAAGCAGTGTTGCCGGAATTCTGGTTAGGAGGGTTAGAACCACAACCAGCGCCTTGTTCGGACCACACACTGGCGCCCGTTGCGCCGGTCAGGCCATCGCAAGTTTGACCACCGGCGGCGTTGCAGCTCACCTGAAGGGATGGATTGGTTCGAATATCGGCACAAGTAGCATTGGTGATGTCAAAAACTGCCCAGTCATAATCGTCAGTGATGTTGTTGGGGGTAATCAGAAACCCGAGGCTGCCATTTTGATTGACCGTAAAAACGTACCAGATGGAATTCAGCTCTGACGTGCAACTGATGTTCATATTGATCTCGTTATCGTAGTTCCCGTCTCCGGAAGGCGAGGTGTTTTCCATATAAACCGGTTGGCAAACCGGGATGGCGCCGAGGCAGTCTTGTGCCGTAGGCGTTTGGGCTTTTGCAGCAACGCTCAAAAAAAGTGCGAGGGAGGAGAGTTGAAAAAGTTTATTCATACGAAATCGGGTTTAACAAAGATAGACGGAACCAGCCAGCCCGGAGGTCAGAGCCAGATGCGAAAAAATTACTTCATGGGAAACTATTTTTCGTGGCATCGGGGTTTATTGCGAACTTTCCGCCCTGAATACTACCCTGAAAGCTCCTGTAAAAAAACAAAATCCTGCGCACATCCTCAAGGATTAAGCTGCCATTTTAAATAGAATCTTTGCGCTTTTGCCGCAAAGCTTTCACCCGAACCTGAACATGCAAAAAATATACAACATTTTTGTAGAAGCCTTAGACGGCAAAGAAAAAGACTTAGTCTCCGGCAGTATTAACCGCGCCATCGTTTTGTTGTCCATTCCCATGATCTTAGAAATGGCGATGGAATCACTGTTTGCGGTGGTGGACGCTTTTTTTGTCGCCAAAATCAGCGTACAGGCTGTGGCGGCAGTGGGGATGACCGAGTCCGTCATCACGCTCATTTATTCTTTGGCCATCGGACTCAGCACAGCGGCGTCGGCTATGGTGGCGCGGCGCATTGGGGAAGGCAAACCCGGAAAAGCAGCGGTGGCCGCCATGCAGTCCATTTACATCGCAACGGCCATTTCGATCATAGTCGGGATCGTTGGCCTGGTGTATGCCGAAAACGTGTTGCGCTGGCTGGGCGGCGACGACGACATGGTGCGCAATTGCGTCGGCTACACCCGCATTGCTTTTGGAAGCAACATCGCCATCATGCTCCTGTTTTTGCTGAATGGCGTTTTTCGCGGTGCCGGCGATGCAGCCATCGCCATGCGTTCGTTGTGGTTGGCCAACGGCATCAACATCGTGCTGGATCCGATCCTCATTTTTGGGTTCGGTCCCATTCCGGCTTTTGGCATCGAAGGCGCGGCCATTGCGACGGCCATCGGGCGCGGCACCGGCGTGGTTTATCAGTTGAACATCCTCTGGAATGGTACCAGTATTATCCATCTGACTAAGGAGCATTTACATTTCCACTGGAAAACGACGGTGAAACTGCTGAAAATCGCCTACACCGGCGCTTTGCAATTCCTGATTGCATCGGCCAGTTGGATTTTTCTTATGCGCATTATTGCACGTTTTGGTGACGACGCGGTGGCCGGGTACACGATTTCCATCCGCTTGCTGGTCTTTACCATCCTGCCTTCCTGGGGTATTGCCAATGCGGCAGCGACGTTGGTGGGACAAAATCTTGGCGCCAAACAACCCGACCGTGCTGAAATATCTGTGTGGCGCGCCGCTTTTTACAACATGCTTTTTTTAGCAACGGTATCGGTTATTTACTTTTTTAGTGCGGAATACCTCATCCGTATTTTCGACGATACGCCCGCCGTGGTGGAGGCCGGCGTGCTTAGTCTGCGGATTATCTGCGCGGGCTACATCTTTTTCGCTTACGGTATGGTCATCAGCCAGTCGCTGAACGGTGCCGGCGACACGCGCACACCTACCATCATCAACCTGATCTGTTTTTGGGCGATGGAAATTCCGCTGGGTTATTTTTTAGCCATCACGCTGGGCTGGGAACTCGCCGGGGTGTGTTGGGCCATTGCGATTAGTGAAGCATTGGCGGCGGTTTTTTGTATTTGGGTTTTTAAAAGGGGGAAGTGGAAGTTGATTGAGATATAGGGGAGAGGAACGCACTTCAGAATATCCTCGCTTTTAATGTTAAAAACTACGAATTATTTCTGAAATTTGCCTTAGGGTCGCTGAATGAATAACTGTCACTTTTCCAGGAGTCATTTTCCTCCTACCCTTCGTTGGAGAACCGCCTCCCTTAGCTCAGGCTAAGGTCGGGAACCTCCGCCTCGGTTAGCAGCAAAATTACTTACCCGTCGAAAGCGACACTTATTCATTCAGCGCCCCTGAATGTTTTCACGATAAGAGTAGATCCGGAATATGCCGCAGTGGGATCGAAGTGCTTTGCTTGTTAGAGGGAATGAGTTGAAGGAAATAGCGGCACGGGTGTTTAAGATTAAGTAGGAGGGTTATCGAGGACTTTTAAGGAACCTACGTGGGGAAGTAAGTGCTTTGCAGTTCAAATGAAATATAAAGCATTTTCCTCCTTCCTTCACTCTCCGCAATTCTCCTTACCTTTGCGCCCGCATCTTAAGTCTTATTTCTAACGTCTAACATCTACGTCCTAACCGTCCATGTCGCCAACTTTTCATTCGTTACCCATCAAAGAAGTGCGCCGCGAAACTGCCGATTGCGTGTCGGTGGCTTTTGAAACGCCGGAATCGCTGAAAGCCGACTACTACTTCATTCCAGGGCAATACCTGACTCTGAAAACAACCTTGAACGGTGAAGAAGCTCGGCGTTCCTATTCGATCTGCGCAAGTCCCAACGACGGCGAACTGCGCGTGGCCATCAAAAAAGTGTCTGGCGGTCTGTTTTCCACGTTTGCCAACGAAAAACTAAAAGCCGGCGATACCTTAGAGGTGATGACACCGATGGGGAATTTTCATACGCCCATCGTTGCGACCCAAGCCAAAAACTACGCCGCTTTTGCAGCAGGCAGTGGCATCACGCCGATCCTTTCCATTATGAAAGCGGTGCTGGAAATGGAGACCAAAAGTACTTTCACCCTGTTTTATGGCAACCGCACAGTAGAAGCTGTGATTTTTAAGGAAGCCATTGAGGCGCTCAAAAACCGTTACATGGATCGCGTGAGCGTGCACTACCTGCTCAGTCGCGAATACCCCGGCAGTGATTTGTTCTATGGGCGAATCACGGCGGAAAAATGTAGTGTTTTTTGTAAAACCCTGCTCGCCTGGGAAGCAACCGATGAATTTTTTCTCTGCGGCCCGGAAGAGATGGTGGAAGCCGTGCGCGATACCTTGTCCGGATTGGGTGTGGAGCGCGCTAAAATTCATGTGGAATTGTTCCTGGCGGCTGGCGGAAAGCAGGCGGCCCGTGCCCAGGAACGCGTGGAAGCCCTGCCCGATATTGTTTCCACCGTTCGGGTGGTTTTAGACGGCAACAATTTTGAATTTTCCCTGCCGGCGCACGGCGATTCGATCTTAGACGCTGCCATGAAAGCGGGTGCCGATCTGCCTTTTTCCTGCAAAGGCGGCGTTTGCAGCACCTGCCGCGCTAAACTTTTGGAAGGGGAAGTGATGATGGAAGTCAATTACGCCCTCGAAGCCGATGAATTGGAGCAGGGGTATATTCTAACCTGTCAGGCGCACCCGCAAAGCGAAATGGTGGTTGTGGATTTTGATGGATGAGTAGGGGCGACCCTTGCGGTCGCCCAGGAGCACGAGGCTTGAGCCTCGCGCCAGCAAAAGTAAAATGTTTACCGATAACCCGTAGCTTTGCCCCATCAAACGCTTCTTTTTCCATATCGCTTTTAAAGGACTCAACTACCACGGCTGGCAGCGACAACCTTCTGCTGTAAGCGTACAGGAGGTGATCGAAGGCGTGCTGTCAAAGGTGCTCAAAGCGCCGGTTACGATAAACGGCTGCGGGCGAACGGACGCGCAGGTACACGCAAGCCAGTATATTTTTCACGCCGATATAGAAGAAGGCTTAGGCGCTGAGTTATTGTATCGTCTCAACCGAACCCTTCCAAACGACATTGCCATTTTTGCGATACTGCCTGTCCACGACAAAGCCCACGCCCGGTTTGATGCCACCCAACGCACGTACGATTATTTCATTCATATCAACAAAGACCCTTTTTTGGAGGGGAGCAGCGCCCTGTATTACGACCGACAACTCGATTTGCCAAGCATGAAAGCGGCGGTGGATTTGTTGCCCCAATACAACGATTACTACGCTTTGTGTAAATCGCCCGCCAGTTTTGAACACACCATTTGTGAGGTTACTTCTGCGCATTTGTGGGTTGCCAACGGTGGGGAACGGCTTCGGTTTCAAATCACCTCGAATCGCTTTCTCACGGGGATGATCCGCATCATCGTGGGGCGTTTGCTGGAAATCGGAACCGGAAAACTAAGCGTGGAAGCATTTGAACACCACCTGCGCACAAAACAACCGCCGCAGTTCATCACCCCGGCGAATCCGCAGGGGCTTTACCTGTCTAAGATTGTGTATCCGTATTTAGATTTGCCGCAACGCACAGAGTTTGCGGCGATTTTTCAGTATGAACGGGAGGGGTATTGGGGGGAGATTTAGGCGGTCGGGCAGCAGGGCAGAAGCCCTCATGAATAGGACACGCGAGGCCGGAGCCTCGGCGCGAGCGGTCAAAAGGGATACCCGATCGCCAGATTAATCACCATGCCTTTATCCGGGGGCGTGGGGGCATAAGGCACTTTTAAGGGGAATGCGAAATCGAGGCGCAGCAGCAGGATGGTGAGGTCGAGGCGGATGCCAAAGCCGGCGTCTACCGCCAATTCTTTCAAAAAATTGCGGCTGAATTGAGCGCCGGGCTTCAGCGGGTCTGCGTTCAGGAGCCAGACGTTTCCGGCGTCTATAAACAAAGCGCCTTCAAAGATACTGAACAGTTTGGGGCGGTATTCAGTGTTGAATTCCAGCTTGATGTCGCCCGACTGATCGGGCAGGAATAAAGCGTCTGGATTGTCATTATTTGGCTGGATGTAACGGCCCGGGCCAACGGTGCGGCTTCTGAACCCTCGCAGGCTGTTGTTGCCGCCTGCAAAAAATTGCTTGACAAACGGAAGTTGTTGGCTGTTGCCGTACGGGTAGCCAACGCCAATGATGAGGCGGTTGGCCCATTGACTGCGCCTGCTGATTTGCCGGTAATAACGCAGGTCAAATTCTGTTTTTATAAATTGCGCAAACTGAACCCCGAACAGGGTTGAGACGTCGTTTGTTTTCCAGTTGGCACCATTGGCAATGCCTGCAATGTTGCCTGCCCAATCCACCAAACCATTGAAATAAATACCGCTGCGATTGGCATTCCCGGCTAATTGGTTGTAGTTGTAGTTATAAGTGGATCCGACAATAAATTGCTGTTCAATGATTTTGGCCAACGAAGGATTGGTGGCCAAGCTGTCGGCATATTGCTTCGAAACGTTCAACGCTTTTACGTAGTTGATGGCGACCGGATTAAACTGGTGTTCTTTCTGTAAGCTCTCCTTCCAGGCGTAACCATAATTTCCGCGGAAGCTGTTGAGGGTGTACAATTTTTGCCGGTTGAGGAGTTCATAGCCAAGCTGCATATTGGTTCTCGGCACAAATGCACCCCGGCGCCTGATTTTCCAGAAAGGAATCACAAAGCGCGGCACGCTCAGCGTACCCTCGGCCCCGACCCTGTATGTATTTGATCGCCCAAAATTGCCGCTGATCTGCACTTCCGTACCGCCAAAGATGTTGATGGACAGTTGTTCTGCGCCGCGGAAGGTGTTGCGGTTCCGCCACCCTAAGGTGAGTTGCGAGCCGGTCAGATTGTTTGTTTTGGAGGTTCCGGTAAGCTCTGCCCGCAGCGATTTTTTGGGCAACGGGGTAAGGTAATAGTACGCATTTAGCTTTAGTTCGCCGCTGTCCACGACGGTCTGAAACCTGTTTTTTACAAATTTAAAATTACCCAGATTAATCAGCCAGCTCAGCGTGGTATTGTGGTCTTTTCTGCTGTAAAGATCGCCCGGCTGAAACTGCATACTTTGTTCAAAAACAATCGGTTTGAATAATTTAGCGGTGTCAATTACATAATACCCGTTTTGGAATTCAGCGTGCGCCCGCACGGTATCTTCTGCTGCGGAGGAGAGGTTGTAATTGGAATAAATGAACACGTCGTTGATGCGGTACGTTTGTTTAGCTTCGGTCGGGGTTTCCCGCTTAATCTGCATGTACAGGTTCACTTCATTGTTGCCGATGGTGCTGTCGGTTTCTAGGAGCAGGTAATCGTCGCTGAAGTAGTAAAAGCCTTGTTCTTTCAGCTCAAGATCTATGCGGGTTCTTTCACCTTTAATCAGGTCGAGGTTGAACGGTGCCCCGGGTCTTAACAGTGTTTTTGACTTGGTCGCGCGAATGGCAAGACCCAGCGAACTGGAATCTGTTGGGAACCTGATGTTCCGGATTTTGTATTCCGGCCCTGTGAATATTTCGTATTCGGCGCTTGCTTTCTTATGCGTGACTGTCGTATCGCTGTGCACTTTTACGTGAAAAAAGCCCCGGTTTTCCATGTAATTGTCTAATATTTCCACATTCAGGCCAAGGTTTACATCGCTGAGCAAGACCGGGGCTTCCCCATATTTGTTGCGCAGCCATTTGCCCAATCCTTTATTGCTGCCAATATTATAAATCCAAAGTTTTACCGGCAGGCCCAATACTTTTGTATTGGGCCTGGGTCTTGGTAAATCTTTCAGGGTACTGCGGATGGCTTTTTTCTGTTTGGCAGGCACATCGGTCTGGGTAATTTTTATCGTTGCGCCCGTATATAAAAAGTCGTTTTCCGGGACAGTTTTAGTGGTGCTGCAACCAATAAGCCAAAATGCGGGCAGCAGCATGCATAAATATTGAATAATAATATGACCATTAATTTTCATCATCCTCTTTTCGCGTATTGTCTATGGGATCCAACTTACGATCAAGGGGAGCATTGGCGGGTTTTTCAGGAGGAATATTGCCTCTTTCTATTCTTCTTATTTCCCTGTTTGCTTCCTGTCTCTTTTTCCTATTTTCAAATATTTCTTTAAACTGATTGTAATCAACCGACATGATAAAACTAACCCCCGTTTCCACCACATATCCTTCCACAACCCCTTCGTATTCGTTTCGGCGGTAAGCCCGGATCAGGTAGCGGCCATCTTGGGTCAGTGCGTATTCGACATTCAGGTTGGGGGAGGTGCTGCTGCCGCCGGTTCCGGTTTGGTTGGTTTGGCGACCACCTTCCAACTCAAAATTAGTACCTATGGAAACGTTCAGCCGGTCGTTCAGCAATCGTTTGGACACGCCAACATTCAGGTCGGTTTTGTTTTGCAGGCTGCCCGAGGTATAATCTTCCGATGAAACGACATCAAAATTGAGGTCTACCCCGGCGATCAGGTCGCCCGCTAAGTTGTTCAGTTGTTCGGTCAACAATTTACTCACACTTTGGCGCGCCAGGGAACCCGCATTGATGACACCGCCCGCGCTTTCAAAAGGATTTTCCGACACAAACCGGTTCAGGAGCAGCAGGGCAAATACCTGCTTGTTTAGCTCGGAAGGTTCAGCTTTTAGTTGGTTCAACCGCAATTCTACCTGCCCAGCGATTTCATTGTCTATGCGAACGGTGCTTTCTTCCGGCAAACGGATATCGAACGTAAGAATCGGTTGCATCAGGGCACCATCCATGTTCAGGAGCACTTCAAACGGAAGCTGTTGCCGATAGCGAAGGTCTGTCCGGGCCGCTGTGATCTGGTCTTGCACCAATTCCGTGGCAGACGTATTGGCAATGTAAACCGCCGTAATATCCACGGTGGCATTCGTGGGTTCCCCAATCCAGGTAATTTTGCTGCCTTTTTGAATGTCAAAGCGACGACGAAGAAAGTTGAACGACATTTCATAAGCGCCTGCGTCTAATTCATACGACCCGGTGAGCGTTATTTTTCCGCTTTTATCTACCCCGCCATTCAATATTGCTTCTCCTTTTAGGGACAAAAAGTCACCATTGCCTTCATCAATCACTAAATTCAATTCCGCTTTTCTATCAATTTCAATATTAGCGGACAATTCCATTCCCAATATTGAGGTTTTGTTCAACGTGTCCATCGCGGCTAAAAACAGAGAATCGTTGACCGGTGCGTCTTTATCTACGAATACGACAATGCCCTCTCGTTCCACCATGCCAGGCTTCGATTGCGGCAGCACCACAGTCAGCTTTGTGTCCTCGTTGATCCGGAGGTTGCCGTCCACCACCGGCGCCGTTTCTGTGCCAGTGATTTTTAAATTGGTATCAAAATACAGTTGGCCGTAATAGAGCTCGTTGTCTTTTTTGGTGCTATTCAATGCCCTGAAATTCCTTGCCCGCACATTCAGGTCAAACTTGTAAGCCAAATAATTTGTGGTCAGCGCCACGCCATCAATGGTGAGCCGGTTTTCGGCGGAATCCCTTACGGTAAAGGAATTAAACCGCAATCCGGTGTTGTCTACTGCTATGATTTGTTCGTTATCAATTTTGATTTCGTTATTCAGCATTGAAATGATCAGGCTGGTTTCGTTGAAGCTGAGGCGTCCATCAATATCCGGAGTTTTTACGGTGCCGCCCACTTTTACATTGCCGCTCAGAAACCCCTTTCCTTCTCGGAAGCTGCCCATGCTCGCGCCTTCCAAAGTATTCAATTGCAAACTCCGGATGGCGAGGTTCAAATCCATATTGCTTTTATCCTGCGGCTTGAGGTAGTAGTTGCCGGTGAGCGCCACGTCGTTTCCGCGGCCGGTGATCGTAACATTAGTGGCAAAAATATTGGCTTTGGTATTGTCAATTTTTGCGTTCACATCGCCGATGGTGTCGCTTTTGATCGCGAGGTTGTTGATGGTGAGATCGGTGGTGAAGTTTGGCTGGGTGGTGAGGTCGTTTAATAAAATGTTCCCGTTCAACATGCCGTCTGCCAGCAAGGAATCGGGTTGTACAAAACCGGTCAACGTAGCCAGTTTGAAGTCAGCAAACCGGATTTCCATCGGACTGTTTGCCGTCGTGTCCGGACTATTGATGATCAGATGTTGGCCACCTCTGCTGAGGTCGAAGTTGCGGGCATTTACCAGGGTTGGACCGAAACGAATCCGATTGTCGCCGCTGATGTTCCAGCGGTCGTAATTCAGCAATAAACTATCCGGGCGAAGGGATAGTGCAAACAGATTTCCCGGTTCCTTTGCTAAAAGACCCTGTAGTTTGTATTTATCGCGGTCGGCTTCGTCGCCTATCCGCAAGTCTAAATCAATTTGATCGTTGGCAAGGTCTGTACGCAACCGCGTGCCAACCAGCGCGAGGCTTTCGCCACTGCTGATGCGGCCTGCGTGGGTGATCACCCGAAGTCGGTCGCCTTCGGTGTTTGCCGTCATATTCAGGTCTATAAGGGTATTTGTCCCCAGGGAAATATAAGGAACTGTCAGGTTTGCATTCCATCCGTCGGTGCTGGAAAAAGCGGCAGCGAGGACGATGTCATCCATGCGCGTCAAATCAGATAAAAAAGCATGGATGGCCGGATGATCTATAATCTTTGCGGCAATGGTGAAATTGTATGGATCGGTTACGGTTTTTGTCGTATCCGTATTGATGGCATAATACGGCTGGATGGCATTCATGAAAATAGCCCCCAATTGTGCCAGTTTGTATTCTCCGGTGATGGCCACATTTGCAAAATCAGTTTTTAAAACAAGGCTTTGCCGGTTGTTTTCATGCAAGGCAATCACTTGAACGGAGTCTAAATTTACCCGTTGGTTGTTGGCGACCAGCAAAGAATTGGTGATGAAAATCTGCCCGTTCAACGAATCCATATTCAGTTCCGGGAAATTGGCGGAAATCTCTCCCCGGTAGATCATTGCATCTTCGGTCAGACGCAGCGGGCGGGTTTTGATGCTGTCAATCGAAGCAGTTATCTGAATGCCGGGATGGGTTCCCTCCAGGTTGCCTTTGGCCTTGAAGGCAAAGTGAAGATTGGGATCTTTCATCCCGCCCTTTGCGATAAATTGCTGGTTGGCAATGGTGCCGTCTAAACGGATGTTGCGGTAAGTGTACTTGTTGTATTCCGCGCGGTAGACCAGCCCATTTATTTCGGCAACTGCTTTTTTGGGGTCAAACCCCTTGCCTTCCACGATAAAATCTGCGGTGACCGTTCCAACGGTTTCCGACTGCTGAACGATGCGGCCAATGTCTAAAGCATGGGTGGAGACCTCTGCGCTGTACGTGGCGGTGTTTGGATTGGTCGCATTCGCAATGGTTCCGTTCACGCCAGCGTCGCCAAAGGAGGTATTCAGGCTAATATTTGCATACAGATTGGCAAGGCCGCCTTTCAGGATACCTTTCAGCGACAGGGCTTCCGGCAGGGTAATATTATCGGGAATACTTTTGGGCGGCGCAAACAGCAGGATGTCGCTGCGGGTCGTGCTGAGGTTGATGATGTTCAAATCGGCAGCAATGTTTTTGGGGTCGGAAGCATTCGTCAGCGTTCCGGAAAGGTCTGCACGGGTGTTTTGAAAACCGCTGAATTGAAGTTCGTAAATATTCATTTGGGCAAGGCTGCCATTGATCCGGCTATTGATATAAAAAACAGCTTCGGGATCTTTGAATGCAGGCTGTTTAGCCAAATCGGGGACAAAAGTCAAAATATCTTTCACCAGAATGCGGCTGTTGTCGAGGTCTAAGCTAAACTCCGCCACCGCCGGATTTTTTTGTAAAGCGTTCAGCGAAGGATAGCGAACGGTCGCACTGCGTTTTATTTCGGAGCCGGGGGTTCGTATGTACAGATTGTTCAGCCGTGCGCCCCTGTTGGTATATTGCAGGTCTGCGTTCAAGGCATTGAGTACAAAACCACCGCGTTCCCGCATCGCGCCTTTAAAAATATTGGCGGCTATGGTGTCCCGGTTAAAAAGGAATTTATTGGCGTGTAAAGTCAGGTTGCGGATACCCAAATGCGCGTAATCCATGCCACGATTTTGACGAGGTTTGGTGTTGTCATCAAAAACGAAGTGGTTGTTGTTCAGCCGGATGTCTCCGACGGTGATTTTCCAGGGCAGGTACGTTGTTTCAATTTTCTGGTCGGTTTGGGTGGTCAGTTTGATGACTTCCGAATCGCCTTTGGAGTTCAGGGTTACCATTCCGTCCAATTCATTCAATTCCACCTTTCGGATGGCGATCAGGCTTTTTTCGAGGTCAATGCTTGCCGGGAAAATTTTGAGGTCTTTAAATTGGAACTTCGTGTTGACGGCAGATACCTCATTGCTATAAGCGAAGTTTATATCGTGCAGGTGGATTTCCTGATTGGTCAATTTTAAATACTTGGTCGCTTCGTATGTAACACCGGGGTCGGGATTGGTATTGACAACCGGAATCGTTAACGGGGTGGTCTGTTTTATGCGGCCTCTTACGCCACTTAGAAAAATCCGCGGCACATCGTATGCTAAGTTAGCAGGATCGAACGTATCTATATCGGTATCAAAATGCCCGAGGTAAATATCGGCGTCGTTGCCGGTGACGACGTCAAAATACACCACTCTGGTATCGTCAATAATGACTTTTTCAATCGCCATTTTCATGCCAGTCGTATCGTTGGCAGGTTTGGCTTGTTCGCTTGCAAAAGCGTCAATAATAAATTGGAAATTGAAAAGGGTGTCCGGCAGTTGCCGCTTTATTTTGACGGTAATCCCGTTTAAATTAATTTCGTTGATTTGGATTTCGTTGCTCAATAATTTAAATAAGTCAATATCTACTTTCAACTGGCGTCCGGCCAACAATGTATCTTTAGTTTGATCTTCAATGTACACCCCTTCTAACACCAGCATTTTTGGGAACGTGATGTCTAACCCACCTATTTCTACTTTGGTATCCAATTTTTGTTCCAAAAAGGAGACGACCTTTTTCCGGGCAAAATTTTGCACGGGCGCGGTTTGGATCAACAGGAGAACGATGAGGATCAGAAACAGAATGGACAAAAACAGGATCGCGAAACCTCTGCCGATTTTTGCGGTTAGCGTTCTTTTATTTTTTGTCTCTTTGTTTGATTGCATATCATAACTTCACAGCAGTGAAGTTCTACAAAGGTACCTTTGTAGAAGCATTAGGAGTTACACGATTTTGAGGAAAAGTTGTATAATTCACATGTTGTAGGGGGGGCAGAGGCTATTTTAACCGACTTATCCAAGCTTCAGGATTCCGTTTTTCATGAATCAAAGCAGCAATAAAAACGCTGTTTCGTTCATCATCAACCCTGAAAATAATAAAATAGGGAAACTTTTTATTTTAGCTTTTCAGAACTTTGGCCGATTCCTTACTATGCCAAAGACCTCTGGTACAGCAGAAATTTCATCAAAACGTATGTATAATTATGCAGAAATTTTTCAAGCGCCTTATATGATTCGCGCTCGTACCAATCCAGCACATTTTCAATGTCCCGAAGAGCACTTTTGCCAATAACTATTTTATGAGCCATACGTCGCCTTTACCCATGATTTAAACTGATCCGTATTGGCGGCAGCATCAGGGGCTGCTTCATATTCATCCCATCTTCTGTCTAATTCGCCCAATTCCTCTTCGGTGAAGTCAAATGCTTCCTCGGCCTCGTCGGCTTTTTCTCTTCTGTATTTCAATTTTAAAAACAGAACATAATCTGCAACCTGCTGCTGTAAAGCAACTGGAAGGGATTCAATTTCGTTGATCAATACAGGAATATTCATCTTAGTTTTCTTTTGCCTGAGAAACATGCAATCACCTGACAAATATAGGAAAAAAGAATAGGGCGCGCAAACAGTACCCCATCGCAACAAATCTATTGCATACCTACGGCACGTCAGACCATTGAACATGATTTGAGCGACCGATATTTAGGTTCCAATTGAACCTGCTTACAGCTTATGAAATTCGGGATGGTTTATAGCATAACACAGCTATCTGACTACAATGACATATCTTATTTCGCCCGCACCACCACAGCTTGCCCCCCTGCAGCTTTCGCCTTCATCCCCCGGCAATCCCACAACGCGTTGTAGTCGTCGCCTTCGCGGACATAGCGGCAGGTCATCACCTCGGCACCGGTTTTGTCTTTTATCGAAAATGGGTGGTTCGACAGTACCTTGCCGGAAATCAGCTCGGCATGGCAGATGAGTTCCAGCCCCGCACCATTCCAATAGAAATAGGTTTTTTCGATGCCCGCCCAGCAACCGATGGTCATGGTGCTCGCCTCAATCACCACCGCATTATTGGCCGCCGGAACATTCAGGATGCGCAGCAACGCACTGGAACCGCAGTCTTCAAACAGGCACAGACCCGGCACATCGCTGCGGTGCAGTACGCGACCTTTTTGCAAAATGCGGAGTTCGCCATGGATATCGGTCAATTTTTTGCGGGGCTTGGAAGAAACGCCCAGTAGCACAAATTCGGCTTTGCCATCGCCTGTTAGATCAGCCTTGCGCCAACCTTTGGCGATGTGCCCGCCCCAGACATAGCCCTGAAAGGCTTTCCCCGCGGCGTCCTGGCCTTTCACGCGGTACCAGAAATCGCCGTAGCCGTTGATTTCTTCAGTTGGCAATGCAGCGTCAGTTGCGTAGCCGATGTTCTTCAGGGTATGGCCGTTGCCGAGGGTGGCGATTGTTTTTGAGTGGCGGCTGGCGCCGGAATGTACTGCGACTTTATCTCCGAACGTGTAGAGGGTGGTGCCGCTGGAATAGAGTTGTTCAACCTGCGACTGGCGGTGAAACCAGTCAAAATATGCTTCCCACTCGCCGCCAATTGTGCGGGTTTGCGGCATAGAAGCATTAGGAAGCAGGGAGAATGCAAGAGCAATGAAGAGCATTTTCATGGGTACGTTTTAATTCATAGGGATAATAGGAAACCACATACCGGCACTAAAGCCAGTAGGTTTTATTCTTTATACGCACAAAAGGTAGTCGCGTTACTACGGTACGGTAACAAAAAGTACGTTTCCGTCAATGATCCTGTCCTGAAAGGTGTGAAAGCGTGTATTTCTAAACTCACTCTTCTTTAGAGCTTGTTCGGGAGTTCACCAACAGGCTACGAGCAGCAAAGTTTGTTTTATACTGTGTTGGATCTTTTCGCCGTAGCTGCTGGCTACCCCGACCGCAGTTGGGGCAAAATCCGCCCCCGAACAATTTCGGGACAGGCTTTGTCTAAAGCAAACTTTCCTCGCTTTCGCTCCGCCATGGAAACTCATCCAAGCTCTTATAAGAACGCGCCAAAGTTGAAAATTCTTTTGAAAGCTAATGGTTTTTTTGATTTTTTTTCAAATTTTCTTTGTGTGCAGCCCATTCTCGCCAACTAAAAAGTTGCTTAAATGCCTGTTCCTGAAACGCAGCTATCGGACTTTGCCGCTTGTCTGTCCATTTAGCCGGTGTCTGTTTTTAGCGTTCGGGAGCAAGGCGTGCGAAGACCCCAAAAACGGGATTTTACTCGCGTAAATGACCGATTTTGGGGTCCAGCACAACGCAGCTATCGGACTATAAAAACAGATATGCGCAAACGGTCGAAGCATGACTTACTAATCAATCCAATATCAGCGGCGTGCAAAGCAGCTTCGCGGTAGTTCCGAATAAGGCGGATGTCTACATCGGCGACTTCCCGGATCAGGTATGCCACGCGCTGGGAGCGCTTGATGTGGCGGACGTCGCGGATATAGATGGCGCGCACCTGTCCGGGGAAAGCCCTCGACAATTCGAGGTAGATATCGGCGTCGTTTTCGCCGCTGTCGCCAATGAAAACAAACGGAAGGTGCGGGTAAGTACGCAGGATACGCGCCGCATGCTCATACTTATGCCCTTTGTAGCCGACCGGACTGGCCTGGTATGGGATGCCGAAGTCGCGCAGCAGGATTGGGCCTTTTGGTAAATCGTTGATAATCAGGAAGTCCTCCAGTAGGTCGTACAAATTCCAAGGGCTGTTGGAAACGTAGAAAAAAGGATTGGAGGACTTTTCTTTTGGACCGAGTCCAAGCGCCTGAAAAAATGCGCTCACTTCGCTAAAAGCTTTGCGGGAGTTGGCATTTTTCATAAAAGTAAGGTACAGCATTTTGAGCTTTAGCAGCGAGGTGACGTCTGTTTTTAAAATGGTGTCGTCAATATCGCTGATGACGCCAAAACCGGCATTTCGCGGGAGTAACAGGTCAACGGGGCAGATCAGTTCTCCGGAACTGTAAGAAGGGGATTTCAGGGTGACCTGCGCCTCCGTCCACGAAGTTTTCAGCCCCCGCAGCTTTTTGGGGAGATCCGCCTCCAAATGAAAATAGCCTTCCAGGTCGCTCGTTACCTCGAATACATTATTGCCGATGCGCACTTCCAATGCGGCATCGTTCACTTCGTGGCTGTTGAAGCGGCGCAGGGTTTTCACAAAATTTTGCCAGGCCGTGTCCTTGTCGTTCGACCGGAAAATACTGCGCGTTTGCAGCACCCGCCCGTTCAGAAAAACCCGGTCAGGCCGACCATACGCCCGGTAGGCCATGATGGCCGGCTGCGTGGTGAAATGAATCCCTAATAGCCTATATACCCTCGAAATCAACCTCCGAAGGCTCACTTTAACGCGTCGCATCATTCGCCATTTCAACCCGGACTGCCCCATTAGTAGCTGCTTTTTTCGGTGTGAAAATAGGATATTTCCGCTTCTGGCAAAGGTATTGTGAAGAAGCGCATCGAAGAGGATTTTGTTGTTCAAAGGATTGTCTTAATTTTGAAGGCACAAACGTTTACTATGTACTACGTTTACTAAACTTCCAAAGTTTAGTAAACGTTCGGACACTCATGTTGGGCAAATAAAAAATCAACAAGCATGCTGGATCACCTGATCGTAAAAAACTACCGGCTTTTCAAAGACCTGAACATTCCCAAGTTGGGTCAGGTCAACCTCGTTACCGGCAAAAACAATGCGGGGAAGAGTACACTGCTGGAGGTGATCCGGATTTGGGCGAGTAGAGGCAACAGCAGTGTGGTGAATAGCATACTTGACAAAAGAGGAGATTGGAAGGATGGGGATGAGGAGGGGACTTATGCCGCTTTGTTTACTGATCGTATGATTACTTATTCAGCCTCAGATTTGAAACATGGCCTTGATGAGAATATTTTTATAAATGACTTTTGGATAGGATTTGATTATGACCATGCCGAAATACGCCGCCAAAAAGCATTCGTCCACACCTGGCTTTCCTGGCAGGAAACCCCAGGCGCTTCAATGGGACTAACCATGAAAGGGAATTCAGATTTATTCGATCTCCAACAACCCAACGCCCAAGCCTTCCTCGCCTGATCCAAACAAGTGTTTCAATTCACAGAACAAGAATCATCCTAAAATATGCAAGCTTACCACGACCTCCTCCACCACATCCTCGCTCATGGCGCTCGCAAAGACGACCGAACCGGCACCGGCACCCTCAGCGTCTTCGGCTACCAGATGCGCTTCGACCTGGAGGCGGGGTTTCCCATGCTCACGACCAAAAAACTGCACCTGCGCTCCATTGTGTACGAGTTGCTGTGGTTTTTGAAAGGCGATACCAATGTCGGCTACCTGAACGACAACAAAGTCTCCATCTGGGACGAGTGGGCCGACGAAAACGGCGATTTAGGCCCCATCTATGGCAAACAATGGGTGGCTTGGGAAACGGCAGATGGCAAACAAATCAACCAGATTGAACGGGCGGTGCATGACCTTCGCACCAACCCCGACTCGCGCCGCATCATCGTGAGCGCCTGGAATGTGGGCGACTTGGGGAAAATGGCTCTTTCGCCCTGCCATGCCCTGTTTCAGTTCTACGTCGCAAATGGAAGGCTTTCCTGCCAGTTGTACCAGCGCAGTGCCGACGTTTTCCTCGGCGTGCCCTTCAACATTGCTTCTTATGCCCTGTTCACCATGATGATGGCTCAGGTTTGCGACCTGCGCCCCGGTGAATTCATCTGGACCGGCGGCGACACGCATCTATACGTCAATCATTTAGAGCAAGTAAATTTACAGCTTTCCCGCGATCCGCGCCCGCTGCCCACCGTCCGGATCAACCCGGACGTAAAGGATATTTTTGCGTTCCAATTCGAAGATTTTGAATTGCTGAACTACGACCCGCATCCACATATTAAAGCGCCGGTAGCCGTGTAGTGATTTGAGGATTTGAGGAACTGAGGATTTGAGGATTCGACACTTCCCGTCAAATCCTCAAATTACCAAATACTCAACCTTTAAATCAATTCCCTCTTGGATTCAAAAAATTCTCCAGATCCGGAAAAACGCCGGTTTGTTGCTTGGCGATGTCTTTGTCCACGCGTTCGCCGTTGAGGTAAACGACGATATAGGCACCTGAAAACCCTTTGCCAAGGATAGATTGGCGGAAAGCCTCCGCTTCGGAATAGGATTCAAAAGCGCCTAAGGTGTAGCGGTAAAACTCGAAATTGGGCATTTTTTCAGCCATGGGGTAGGGCTGGGCAGCAAAAGCGCTGTTGCCGTATTCGCCTTTGGAGGAAGCGACCTGCACTTTATACACCAAATCTTTGTTGGTGGTCAGTCCCGGAGCCACCGACTTGTAATTGTTGCCGATGACGGGCACCTGCCCCTGTATGGGTAAATCGCGGGTATTGCGAAAAGCAAATTCTACCTGGTAGCCGCCAGCCGACCGGGGGCGACTCAAACTGCGCATGAATACTGCCTCGGAAGAAACGCCTTTATTTATGAGGTAATCCACCGCTTTTTCTGCCTGCCGGATCGCCTGGAAAATTCCTTTGATCGTTGGCTTAGATTCCGGTGCGTAGGCTGTTACGACCACCCGGAGTTGCGGGTATTGCAACAGCAAGCCTGCTAAGCGATCGAGTGTGCCTTTGTCTTTCGCAGAAAGCGCCGATTCTGTATTGGCCAGTGTTACGGCGTCAAAGGTATAACTTTGCGGTTTGGTCGGGGGCGGATTGGTAGGTTTAGATGGCTTTGTGGGCACAGGATCCGGTTCAATGGGCGCTGGCTCGTAAGCAAATTGCGGCGGTTCCATTTCGGTCAAAAATTCCTGAAAATAGCTGATGTAAATATCGCGCATTCCAAAGCCGTCTTTTCGGGAAGAGGAAAAGAAAGCGGTGAAACCGTCACGGGAAAGGCGGAAATGCGTGTCGTCGCTGGCCGAATTGATCGGGATGCCCACATTCATAGGCACCGTCCAGGTATTCGGGCCTTCGTTGTATACGCTTCTGAATACATCGAAGCCACCCACCCCTTTATAGCTGTCGTTAGAGCTGAAATAGAGGGTTCTGCCATCCATCGCCAAAAAAGGTGTGGTTTCGTCGTAGGGCGTATTGATGGGCTGCCCCAGGTTTTGCGGCGCTGTCCAGGCGCCTTTTCGGAGCGAAACGCGGTAGAGGTCTAATCCCCCAAAACCGCCGGGCAGCCGCGCTGCAAAAATGATCAGGGTATCGTTGTAGAAAAAAGGCGCCACGTACTTGGTGCGCACTTCGGCAGGCCCCAAAAAAGGATCGGCGCTCAGCGTGCGCGCTTCCAATTGCCGGAAGGTATCTATCAGGATCGCGCCATTTTCAAAATTCCAACCCTGGTAATACAAAAGTGCCAGCCCGGTGCGATTGAAATCGAGCAACACTTCATGTTTGGGGCTGTTGAGCAGGTAATGCATAGGCTCCGGTTCGAGCCAAATCCCGCTCTCCGAGCGGCTGGCGTAGATGTCGGAAAAATACTGCCCATAGCGCTCGTCCTTAACCCCCCGGGCATTGCGCAACCCACCGGTGCTTTCTTTTCGGGCTGCTGAAAAATAGATTTTATTGTAGTTGGTGGGGCTGGGTATCGGCGCAAATTCATCGCCATCGGAATTGGCCTGGGGACCGAGATTTTCCACCAAAGCTGCCGAAGTTTTGAACTGGAGTTCGATGCCATTGGCGCAGCGGCGGATTTCTTCGCGCACCATCTGGCGGTGTGGGTGGTCGGTTTTAATGGTTTTGAGATAGAGTTTGAAATATTTGGTAGCTTCCTCAAACTGATGCCGGGCGTGGTAGACTTTCCCCAAATAGAGCCAGCACTCCTGATAAGGCGACTTGGCACCCTCCGTCATCGCGTTCAAATGCTCCAGCGCCTTGTCCAACTGGTTGAGCTGATAATAACTGACTGCCAGCATCAGCCGAGCCTCCTTGTCGTCGCGGATGAGGGATTTGGCATTTGCCAGCAGGGTGGCTGCGTCGGCAAAGCGTTCGCGGGCGAACAGGGTTTGAGCTTCTGCTTTTTTTTCGCTGTCGCTGAAAGGTTGCGCAAAAGCGCTTGTTCCCGCAAGACAAAAAACTACGATGTAAAAGTAGCGGGTCGTCATATAGTTCAAGACATTAGGTATCAAATACAAGCTATGGTCATACCTCACGCCGGGCATCAAATGCCTCCAGATAATCCCCTACGCGCCGCAGGAAAGACCCTCCCAGTGAGCCGTCTACGACGCGATGGTCGTAGGATAACGAAAGAAACATCATTTGGCGTACGGCAATCAGATCGCCGTATTCCGTTTCCACGACAGCCGGTTTTTTCTTGATCGCTCCGGTCGCCAGAATAGCTACTTGTGGCTGGTTGATAATGGGGGTGCCCATCACATTGCCGAAAGTGCCCACGTTCGTCAGGGTGAAGGTACCACCCTGAACTTCCTCTGGTTTGAGCTGGCCCTTACGGGCGCGGGCGGCTAAATCGTTCACCGATTTGGTCAGACCCACTAAGTTGAATTGGTCGGCATTTCTGATCACCGGAACGATGAGGTTGCCGGAAGGCAAAGCCGCAGCCATACCAATATTGATGTCTTTTTTTACGATGAGCTTCGTGCCATCCACTGAAATGTTGACCATCGGGAAGTCGCGGATGGCGCGGGCCACAGCCTCCACAAAGATGGGCGTGAAGGTGATTTTTTCGTTGTATTTTTTTTCAAATTCGACTTTAATGCGATTGCGCCAGTTCACCATATTGGTCACATCCACTTCCACGAAAGAAGTCACGTGTGGAGAAGTGTGCTTCGACATCACCATGTGTTCGGCGATGAGCTTCCGCATGCGATCCATTTCGATGATTTCCACATTGCCGCTCAGACTAACCGCAGCCGGCGTTGGGGTTGCCGTAGCCGGTTGAGGGCTTGCAACGGCAGCGGGTTCAAGGGTTCGGGCTACCGGCACTTGGCGATTTTCCACATACGCGAGAATATCTTTTTTCGTAACGCGGCCTTGCATGCCCGATCCTGAAATATTTTCCAGTTCGACTGCGCTGATCTGTTCTTTTTGCGCGATGGTGCGCACGAGTGGGGAATAGAACCGGTTCGACCCGGCTGCGACCCGCCCGACGCTTTCTGCAACCGGGAGTTCCGCGACGACCGCTGCCGGTATGGTTTCTTCGACCCGGGCAGCTTTGCCGTTGGAGGCTGCTCCGGAGGCCGGCGCTTCAGCTACCGCAGGCGAAGGTTTCGGGTTGGCAACCTCGCCTTCCGTAGCAATCACCGCAATGACCGTGCCGATGCCAACCACGTCGTTTTCCTGGAAGCGAATTTCGGAAAGCGTGCCACTAACGGGCGAAGGCACTTCCGAATCCACTTTGTCCGTAGCGATTTCCAGGATGGGTTCATCCATCTCGATGCGGTCGCCTACCTTTTTTACCCATTTGAGGATGGTGGCTTCCATAATACTTTCGCCCATCTTGGGCATTACGATCTCGACGAGAGCCATATAAACTAAGTAGTTACAGGTTATTAATTATTGGTTAGTGGCCTGACACGGTTACTAAACTTTCAAAGTTTAGTAAACGTAACCGAATTCCACCCTGATTTTAAAAATGTCCGGCAGCATGATGCCCGGTTAGATTTTATTTCAAGTGCAAAGTTAGGAGAAAAAATCTTCCTGTGTTGGGTAACTCAAGAACTATCCTACTTTTACCGCACAGTTATTCAAACACAAGAGAACACGCATCTTATTATGAGAACAGTTATAACCATGTTACTGCTCGCGGTATCCGCGTGGGCATTTGCTCAGGATCGAGGTTGCGCTTCGATGGAAGTTTTGGCACAGCAACTTCAACAAGACCCGGACATGGCCGCCCGCATGGAAGCCATTGAACGGCAAACTCAACAATTTCAGTATGATCACGACCAGGAGGGCAACAACCGCGTGGTCATAACCATTCCGGTAGTTTTCCACATCATCCACAATGGCGATGCGTTGGGCACGAACGAAAACCTATCCGATGCGTTGATTCAGGTGCAATTGAACCAACTGAATCTGGATTTTTCATTGACAAATCCCGAAGTCGGACAAATTCCGACCCTTTTTCAGCCAGTAGCCGCCAATACGGAAATTCAGTTTTGCTTAGCGAAACGCAAACCGGACGGTACCGCGACCAACGGCATCAACCGCGTCAATGGCGGCCAGGCTTCCTGGACGATTAATCAAATTAATTCCACCCTGAAGCCTTCTACCATCTGGGATCGCAATCAGTACCTGAATATTTGGAGCGTAGTTTTCGGGGGCACGGACGGCAGTGTGCTGGGATTTGCACAATTTCCCGGCGGCTTGCCAGTCACAGATGGCGTGGTGGTCAAATATTCCTCGATAGGTTCCGTCGCCTCGCCTAACCCCACCGGCGGCAACTACGCCAGAGGCCGAACGGCAACGCATGAAATCGGCCACTGGCTGAACCTGCGCCATATCTGGGGCGACGCGACCTGCGGCAACGACCAGGTTTCCGACACGCCCATACACAACACCTCCAACGGCGGATGTCCGGCCTACCCACACCTGAGCACCTGCTCCGGAACACCAGTGGAAATGACGATGAATTACATGGATTATACCTACGATGTCTGTATGTATATGTTCTCTGCCGGACAAAAAAGCCGGATGCAGTCGGTACTCAACAGCGGTGGTGCCAGGGCTGGCCTGACCACTTCACAAGGGTGCGGTACTTCCGGTAGCGGCATTATCGCCGGTAGCTGCGGTACACCTTCCGGATTAACCGCGATTTCCATCAACACAAACGCCATAACGCTTGGCTGGGCAGTCATCAGTGGTGCCACGGCCTACGATATGCGATTCCGCCAGGCGGGGGCTGCTGCCTGGACAACGATTGTAGTCACTGGTGCCTCCGGCGGAGCGACCGGCCTTACGGCAAATACAAACTACGAATTCCAGGTGCAGGCTACCTGCAACAACACCTTGAGCAGCTTCTCCGCTTTAGCTAATTTTACAACCTCTTCCGTTCCTGTTAGTTGCACAGAGAACTACGAACCCAACAACACCCGCGGCATCAGCCTGCCGCTGACGCCGATGGGGCAGGATCGCACCGCCCGAATTGCCACTTCCGGCGATAACGACTGGTATCGCTTTGCAAATACTTCGGCTCAGCGCAATATCCGCGTGGATTTGACGAATTTGCCGGCCAACTTCGATCTTAAATTGTACGAAAATGCCTCCCTCCGCAAAACGTCTCAAAACAGTGGTACCGTTTCGGAAACCATTACCTACAACTCCAGTACGGTTGCTTCCAACTGGTACGCCTATGTTTATGGCAACAACGGCGCCAATCATAATACGCAGTGTTATACGCTGCGCATCACGTTGAGTAGCTCAGCTTTCCGTACAGATGGCAGCACCGATGGCGAAACGTCAGAAGTGGAAATCCCGGTTCATGTTGTGGAATCCGGCTTTGCAATGTTCCCTAATCCGGCGACCGACGAACTGACGCTGGATGTGAATATGGATGTGGAGCGCCAGGTGAAGGTGCGTATTATAGAGATCACCGGCAGAACCATTTCCCTGAACGATTACGACCTGCACAAGGATCAAAACCGCATCACGATGGATGTGAGCGCTTTGCCTTCGGGCTTGTATGTGGTTCAGGTTGAAAATGATAAAACTGTTGGCTCGCAAAAGCTGACGATCACAAGGCCGTAACCGGGGGTCTGTCTTTTGAATAAAAAGAGCCATTCCGGGTTTCCGGGGTGGCTCTTTTCGTTATTGACTATCTGTAAAAAACGCAACAGCAGGATATTTTGAAAATTCATTTCGATCGTTGATTTCAAGCCTATTTTCTAAGATTATAAGAAATTTTCTTCCATTACATTGATGAATCAAAATATATCCTACTTTTGCCACGCAGTAATCCAATTTATTTATAAAAAAAACTTTGTACGCATGAGACTAATTGCAACTATTCTATTTTTTGCGCTCTCCGTAGCCGTTTTTGCACAAGAACGCAGTTGCGGCTCCATGGAAATTCTGGAGCAGCAACTTCAGCAAGATCCTGGTATGGCCGCCCGCATGGAAGCCATTGAGCGGCACACCCAACAATTCCAGCATGAACACGCTCACGATGGCAGCGACCGCGTGGTCATTACCATCCCGGTCGTTTTCCATATCGTACACAATGGCGATGCGCTGGGTTCGGGCGAAAATATTTCCGATGCGCTCGTTCAGGCCCAGTTGAATCAGTTGAACCAGGATTTTGCGTTGACCAATTCCGACGCCAACCTGATTCCTGCATTGTTCCAGCCGGTGGCGGCCAACACAGAAATCCAATTTTGCCTTGCCCAGCGCACGCCCGCCGGCGCTGCCACCAACGGCATCAACCGCGTCAATGGCGGCCAGGCATCCTGGACAGTCAATCAAATTGACGGGAGCCTTAAAGCGTCTACGGTCTGGGATCGCAACCAGTACCTGAACATCTGGAGCGTGGTCTTTGGCGGCGGCGATGCAGGGCTGCTGGGTTATGCGCAATTCCCGGGCGGATCAGCCAGCACAGACGGCGTAGTCTGTTTATGGTCTTCGATCGGCTCCGTCGCTTCGCCCAACCCTGCCGGTGGTGTTTATGCGAGAGGCCGCACGGCTACACACGAAGTTGGACACTGGCTGAACCTGCGCCACATCTGGGGCGATGCCAACTGCGGCAACGACCAGGTCGCTGACACGCCGGTTCACAATACTTCCAATGGCGGTTGCCCGACATACCCACACTTGAGCACTTGCTCCGGCACGCCTGTGGAAATGACGATGAACTACATGGATTATACGTATGATGCCTGTATGTACATGTTCACTGCCGGTCAGAAAACCCGGATGCAGGCCGTGCTGAACAGCGGCGGTTCGAGGATTAGTTTGGCGACCTCCCAAGGCTGCGTGCCTCCAAGTGGCGGCGGCGGTTGCGGCACGCCTTCAGCACTTGCAGCATCGGCTGTTACCAGCACAACGGCTACCTTGGGCTGGGGTGCCGTGAGCGGCGCTACGGCTTATAACGTTCAATTCCGGCAGGTGGGAACTACCCCCTGGACCTCAGGAACGGTGACGGGCACTTCGGCGGGGGCATCAGGCCTGACCGCAAGCACCACTTACGAATTCCAGGTACAAGCCGATTGCGGCGGCACGTTGGGCAGCTTCTCCGGCTCTACTAATTTTACGACAACGGGTTCAGGCGGTGGTTGCACGGAGAACTACGAACCGAACAACAGCCGCAGCTCCTCTTTGCCACTGACGCCGATTGGGGTAGATCGCGTCGCTCAGATTGCCGCTTCGGGCGATAACGACTGGTATCGCTTTGCCAATACTTCTGCACAACGCAGAATTCGAGTGGATCTGACGACTTTACCTGCCGATTACGACCTGCAATTGTATCAAAACAGTACCCTCCGCGGAACTTCGGAAAACAGCGGCACGACCTCTGAATTTTTGATTTACAACACCAATAAAGTAGCCTCTAACTGGTACGCCTATGTTTATGGCTACAACGGGGCCAACAGCAATGCGCAGTGTTATACCCTGCGCATTACGCTGAGTAGTTCTAATTTCCGAGAAGGCGGTACCACCGACGGCGAAACAACGGAGTTTGAAATCCCGGTCAGGGTGATCGAATCCGGCTTCGCGATGTTCCCCAACCCGGCCACCGACGAGTTGACCTTAGACGTGAACATGGACGCCGAGCGTGAGGTGAAAGTGAGCATTTTGGACATCACCGGCCGCGCGGTTTCCCTCAATGCCTACAACTTAGCCAAGGATCAGAACCGCGTTACCATGGATGTGAGCACCTTGCCTTCCGGCCTCTATGTAGTTCGGGTTGAAAATGGCAAAACCGTTGGCACGCAAAAACTGACGATCGCAAGGCCGTAACTGGGTTTATAACTCTTGATGTTGATTAGCGAGCGCCACGCCGGGGATTCCGGGGTGGCGCTCGCCGTTGTACAGGGATCAATTGCGAAACTCAAAATTTGCATATTCCCCCAACTTATGCGTATTGTTACTGCATAAAAATCCCCGTTCTTATGCCGGAACCCTTTTTTACCGAACCCAAACCCGCCGCCGCGCCTTTCGACATGATCTTCGTGAAAGGCGGCCTTTTCCACATGGGCGGCGACGACCCGGAGGCTTACCCTGACGAAAAACCGGTACACACCGTTACCGTACCCGATTTTTACCTCGGAAAATTCCCGGTAACGCAGACGCTCTGGAAAGCTGTGCTCGACGGCGACGACCCTTCCTACTTCAAAGGCGACGGGCATCCGGTAGAGCGGGTTTCCTGGGACGACATCGCCGAACGCTTTTTGCCTGCCCTCCGGCGCATCACCGGCAAGCCCTACCGCCTGCCCACGGAAGCGGATTGGGAATACGCCGCGCGTGGGGGCATGTACGCGGAAGGCTATTTGTATGCCGGCAGCGACAAGCTCACAGAGGTTGGCTGGTTTACAGAAAATAGCGGCGGGGAACCTCGTGAAGTTGGGCCTGCTTTATCCCAATGAATTGGGGCTTTATGACATGAATGGCAACGTATGGGAATGGGTGGAGGATCATTGGCATGATGATTACACAGGTGCGCTTCGAGTGGCCGGCAAACAAAGCGGTGCCGGAAGACATCCGCGAAGACGGCAATCCGCTGGAGGTGCCGCCGGCGGAAATTGTGAAACAGGGCCGCAGGGAAGTGCGGAAGTTTTTGGAGGAATTGGCCGTCCAGGGCGATGAAGTGGTGTACGAAGCCAAACTGCTCATCCTCGGCGATGCCGGTGCCGGTAAAACCACCCTGGCCTGGAAATTGGCCGACCCGGATGCCGGAATGCCCGATCCGGTGCAGGACAGCACGGCAGGCATCGAAGTGCGCGAGCTAAAACTGATTGCGGGTGACCCGCCGTTTACGGTGCACGTCTGGGATTTTGGCGGGCAGGAGGTCTACCACGCCACCCACCAGTTTTTTCTCACTAAGCGCTCCCTCTACGTGCTGCTCTGTGACGGGCGCAAAGAAGAGCAATTCGATTACTGGCTCCAGGCCCAGGAATTGTATGGAAAAGACAGCTTGCTGCTGCTCGTGGTGAACCAAAAAGGGGAGATGCAAAGTAACCTGCCTATGAGCGACCTGCGCCGCGATTACCCCAACGTGCAGGAAGCCACGCCAACCCTGCTGAACCTGAAAACCGACCGCGACGGCGTTGTTTCCTTCCGGAATGCGGTGGAACGCACCATCCGCAACCTGCCGCATTTTACCCGGGGCGAAAAAGCGCCGAAGTTGTGGGTAGCCATCCGGCAGCACCTGGCAGGGCTGAAGACCGACCACATTCCCCTTTCCGAATTCCGGGAAATTTGTGCCAATAAAGGCATCCCGGAACGCGACAGGCAGAATTTCCTGCTTGATTTTTTGCACAACCTCGGCGCTTTTTTGCACTTCAGCGACGTGGCGGGCTTGGATCAGTTGGTCATTCTAAAGCCGGAATGGGCAACCTCGGCGGTGTACCGCGTACTCGATCACACCCAAAAAAAAGGCGACAACGGCCATTTCAGCCACCGTGACCTCGAACACATCTGGAATTGCGCCGAATACGCCGACTATTTCAACGCTTTGTTGTGTTGCTGATGCAAAAATTCAAACTTTGCTACCAAACCCCGGAATCCAAAGAACTGTACATCGTGCCTTCGTTGCTGCCCGGCGATCCACCTCTTGGATATAAATGGGCCGAACAAAGCCTGCTGCAAACGCACTACCAATACACGTTTATGCCCAAGGGCATTATGTCGCGGCTCATTGTGTGGCAACATGCCCTGCTGGAATCTCGCCCCGTCGTCTGGAAACGCGGCGCGGTATTTTATGCCGGTAACGCACGCGCCGAAGTGGTGGAAAGTTACCGGGAAAAGCGCATAAAAATCCGGGTGAACAACAACAGCCGCGCCGCTAAGGAATTGCTTCAAAACATTGTACGCGACCTCAACAACCTCAACAGCGGTTTTCACTTCAACGAACGCATGCGGGTAGAGCAGGAAATTCCCTGTTGCTGCGCGGTTTGCAAAAGCGCCGAAACGCCGACGTACTTTAAACGCCGAGACCTCGACCAGGCCGGGCAGGACGGAAAACCGGTTTATTGTATGAAAAGTTATGAGTTGATTCCCGTTCAGCAAATCCTGGATGGCATTTTCCCGGAAGAAGAGGGCGCAGGGCGAAAAAGGAAAAAGCCGGTTCTGGACAAAGCAGGCATAAAAGACCTGCTGGAACACGCCAAATTAGAAAAGGCACTCCAGCAAATCGAAGCTTTTGACGAAGATGCGGCCATCCTGCTAAGCGCTCGGATTGCAGACATCCGGAAAAAAACGAGTCTGGGGGTGGCCTCTTCCGAACAAGAGACCCTCATCCGGCAGCAATGCATCAAAACCGTGCTGGACTGGTTGAAGGAGCAGTAAGCGTGGCTTGGATTTACAAAGCCCCACACTGCTCCTTCAGCCACGCCACTTCCTCTGCTTCCAGCAGTGGGGTCAGCGCCACTTCCACTGCTTTATGGTAGGCATTTAACCAGTTCTTTTCCACAGGCGTCAGCAGGGAAACATCAATCAGGGTGGTATCAATCGGGAACAGGCTGACCGATTCGAATTTGTAAAACTTCCCAAACCCGTTTTCTGAAGCAGGTACACAAAGCACTAAATTTTCGATGCGGATGCCATATTCGCCGGTGCGGTAAAACCCGGGTTCGTTGGACGTGAGCATGCCAGGCTGGAAAGGCGTGGTTCCCCGTGGTCCGTTGGGGGTTGGCGTAAAGCCTTGTGGCGGCTCGTGGACGTTGAGGAAAAAACCGACCCCATGCCCCGTGCCGTGCCCGAAATTCAAATCGTCCTGCCAGAGGAATTGCCGGGCCAGCGTATCTAATTGCACGCCACAGGTGCCCGCAGGGAAGTGCGCGTCGGCTAAAGCGATATGGCCTTTCAACACGAGGGTATAGTGGTGTTTTTGCTCGGCAGTCGGCGCGCTGAAGGCAAACGTCCGCGTAATATCAGTGGTGCCGCCGAGGAATTGACCGCCGGAATCCAGCAGCAGGATGCCTTCCGGGCTGATTTGGGCGCAGGTTTCCGGCTCCGCGTGGTAGTGTACGATGGCACCGTTGGCCTGGTAGCCGACGATGGCGGCAAAACTTTCCCCGACATAGCCTTCCTGTTTGGCGCGCAAGCTCGCCAAATGTTCCGCAACCTCCACTTCGCTAACCAGGCGTTCCGCGAGCGTGGCATACAGCCAGCGCACCAACCGCAGCAGCGCCACACCATCGCGGCGCATCGTTTCCTTCAGATTGGCCACCTCCGTTTTGTTTTTGAGGGTTTTGAGATTTCGGGGAATCGTATCGCCATGCACCGCCCGGCCTTCCGGCAAGGCGTTGTAGAGGCGGAGGTTGGTGGTGGTCGGGTCTGTGAGCACGGGGTGGGCGGCGGCGGAAAGATTCATGAAATCCTCCAGCGCCTCGTAGGCGTGCAGCAAAACGCCGTCGTTCAGCAAAGCGTCGCGCAGGGCAAGCGACACTTTTTCGCGCGCAATGAACAGGTGCGCCGTTTCCATGCCAATGACTAAATAGCTGATGCAAACCGGGTTGTAGGCCACGTCGGCACCCCGGATATTGAGCGTCCAGGCGATGTCGTCGAGGGTGGTGACCAAGTGGAAACCAACTTTGCGTTTTGTCATTTGTTCGCGGATGGCGCTCAGTTTTTCGGCCCGCGATTGCCCTGCGTAGCGGAGTTCGTGTTCGTAAACGGGGGTCATCGGCAGGGTAGGGCGATCCGTCCAGATGGTGCCGACGGGGTCGTGCTGCGTGTTCAGTTCCAGCCCCGCAACGTGGAAGGCTTTGGCCAACTGCCGGATTTGGGATACCGAAAACAGGCTGCCGTCGCAACCCACCACGCTACCCGGTTTCAGGCTGTCGCAGAGCCAGTTGATGTGTTCCGGAGCGTGCGGGACGACCTGTTTTTGCAACACCACCTCGCTGCCGCGCAACTGCGTTTCCGCCTGCAAAAAATAACGCGAATCCGTCCACAAGCCCGCATGGCTTTGCGTGACGATCAGCGTGCCCGCCGAGCCGCTAAACCCGCTCAGCCATTCCCGGGATTTCCAGTGGTCGGCGACGTATTCGCTTTGGTGCGGGTCGCCGGATGGTTCGATCCAGGCGGCTAAACGGTGCTGGCGTAATTGGCTGCGCAAGGCGGCAAGGCGTTCGTTGATGGCGCTCATGTTGGGCTTTGTTTTTTGTGTTCAATGGGTAAAGATAGGGGGTTTTGGAAATTCTGGATGGGGGGATTTAAGGCTTGCCCGCGATTGAGTTGACCGGTAACGACTGATGGCGGAGGGACATTTGGTTGTAACCCTCACCGCCCCTTCCCCACCAAGGTCTGCAAGCGCGCAAAATCGGCCTGAGTTTACGGAGAACTGTATTGACGGATGCTATCCTCGGCTTGTTCCATGAAGAAGGCGCAACTTTTTCCAAGCCTTTGGTCGCCGCATCGCCGCCGACTTTGTTGGGATCGAGCAGCATCAACAGGATAAACAGCACGAGTAAGGGTCGCTGAATTAATAAGGGTCGCTTTCTCCGAGCAAGGCATTTTGATTCTAATCAAGGCGGGGGGTTCCCGACCTTAGCCATAGCTAAGGGTCGCTGAATTAATAAGGGTCGCTTTCTCCGGGCAAGGCATTTTGATTCTAACCAAGGCGGGGGTTCCCGACCTTAGCCATAGCTAAGGGAGGTGGTTCCCCAACGCGGGG